>JAEWIE010000045.1 GCA_023387375.1 Bacteroidota bacterium
TCGAAGTCAAGGATAACCACTTTCACAGTTTGTCCGTCTTCTAGGATTTCAGATGGATGGTTCACTCTTGACCAAGAAAGGTCTGTAATGTGAATTAGTCCGTCTACGCCACCAAGGTCCACGAATACTCCGTAAGAAGTAATGTTCTTAACGGTTCCTTCAAGAACTTGACCTTTTTCAAGTTGCGCGATGATTTCTTTTTTCTGATCTTCGATATCAGCCTCGATAAGTGCTTTGTGAGAAACCACCACGTTTTTGTATTCAGGGTTAATTTTAACCACTTTGAATTCCATCGTTTTTCCTACATACTGATCGTAGTCTTTGATAGGCTTCACATCAATTTGAGATCCAGGAAGGAAAGCTTCGATACCGTGGACATCCACAATCATACCTCCTTTTGTTCTAGACTTCACATATCCGTTTACAACCTCACCTGTATCATGAAGTTCGTTCACTTTATCCCAAGCTTTAAGCGTTCTTGCTTTTCTGTGAGAAAGTTGAAGTTGTCCTGTTTTGTCTTCTCTACGGTCTACCATTACTTCCACTTCGTCACCTACAGCTAGGTCGTTTCTGTAACGGAATTCGTTAAGCGAAATCACCCCTTCAGATTTGAAGTTGATGTCTACAATCGCTTCTTTGTCAGTAAGTCTTACGACTTTTCCTACAAGAACGTCATTGTCTTGAAGGTTTTTAAGCGAACCGTTGTAGATTTCTTCAAGGTCGCTTTTTTCTTTTCTTGCATCCGCATCCAATCCAGATTCAAAAGAATCCCAATCAAATTGTTCCGGTGCTACGTTTTGGTTTAATAAAACCTCCGCTTTGTCTGTCGTTTCTGACATAAAATAAAAAATTTGTATTCAATATTTTTCAATTTTGGCTCAATGTGGTGGAATGAAAAATAGAGAAGATGTTAATTGTTAATGTTTTACCTGCGCCAAATGCTTCCACAAAAAGTGGTGCAAAAATACGCAAAGTATTTAATATTGGCAATGAAATATTTAATTTCCTTGCTTGTTTTTTCTTTCAAGAATTAAATTATTTTCGCAGGCCAAGAAAATGTCTTCCTTTGATAGCCAACTCAATGAGTCTTAAGGAATTCAATTTGGGACTCGAAACCCTCACAGTTTCGCATTTTGTTTCGTTTTTGGCCTTTGCCTTTTCGTAAGGACCCACCTGTATTCTGTCCCTTATATAAAAGAGCCTCTCCCCTGAGAAAAGCAGTGGTGCAGATGCAAAAATAAGTAACTTTGCAAAATGGATTTAAAAACAATTTACCAAAACCTGCAGATTCAGGACATGAATCAAATGCAAAAATCGGCCTATAAGGCTTCGGAGAATTCAAAAGATCTTCTTCTTTTGTCCCCTACGGGCTCTGGAAAAACACTTGCTTTTTTGTTTCCTATTTTAAGAAGCTTAAAGAAAAACTCCTTAGGTGTACAGGCTCTTGTTTTGGTACCTGCTCGCGAGCTTGCGCTACAGATTGAGCAGGTTTTTAAATCGATGGGTACGGAGTTTAAAGTCTCGGTATGCTATGGAGGTCATGACAAGAAAATTGAATTGAACAATTTCATTGAACCACCGGCCCTATTAATTGGAACGCCTGGTCGAATTGCTTTTCATCTAAAAAGTGAGAGTTTCGATCCAAGTTCGATTCAAACTTTGGTTTTGGATGAGTTTGATAAATCCTTAGAATTTGGCTTTCATGAGGATATGAATTTTATTATTAATGAAATGCCGAATCTTGAGCAGCGAATTCTTACCTCCGCTACTGCCATGCAAGAGATTCCAGATTTTACAGGTCTTCGAGATGAGGCGGTCGTGGATTATTTGAAAACAAAAGAAGTAAAACCTGATTTGCAGTACCGAAAGGTACTCACAACGCCCGAAGAAAAGCTGGATACCTTATTCAACCTCTTGTGCAAAATCGGAAATCGAAGAACTCTTATTTTCTGCAATCACCGGGACGCGGTAGAGCGAATTTCAAATCTATTAAGAGAAAAAGGGATCTCTCGAGAGACTTTTCATGGAGGAATGGAACAGGACGAGAGAGAACGAGCGCTTCTAAAATTCAAAAACGACTCTTCGCGTATTCTAATTACGACCGATTTGGCCTCGAGAGGACTTGATATTCCGGAAGTCGAATCGATTGTTCATTACCAATTGCCTCCAAAGGAAGATGCCTTTATCCATCGAAATGGACGAACCGCTAGAATGCATGCAAAAGGCTTTGTGTTTTTAATTATGAACGAGCAGGAGCAGTTCCCTTTCCTTAACAAAACCCTTGAAGTGGAACGTTTAACGCAAGATTATAAAATACCTGCTAGAACGCCGTTTCAAACTCTTTATTTCAGCGCTGGAAAAAAAGACAAAGTAAACAAAGGGGACATTGTCGGCTTTCTCATTAAAAAAGGCGGGCTAGAAATGAAAGACATTGGACTTATCGAAGTAAAGGATACGACTTCTTATGCGGCGGTCAATCGAAAGAAAACCCTAGAGGTTCTAAAAAAGCTTGCAGGACAAAAATTGAAAAACAAAAAGCTTAAAATTGAGTTTGCAAAATAAGTGTTAAAAAACATTAGAGCTCTTTTTTCTGAAAATTAATGTATTTTTGAAACTGTGATTCTTTTACAATGAAATTAAATTTACCAGACAAACTTTATTACTCCATCGGAGAAGTGGCTAAGGCCTTTGATGTAAATACGTCGCTTATTCGGTATTGGGAAATCGAATTTCCAATTCTTCGTCCTAAAAAGAACAAAAAGGGAAACCGCTACTTTACCCCAGAGGATGTCAAAAATTTAAAAATCATTTACCACTTGGTAAAAGAAAAAGGCTACACTCTCGATGGAGCCCGAATCGCACTTACGACCAATTCTAAAATTTCGCAGACCGTCTCAATGATTGATAGACTTGAGTTCGTGAAATCCGAACTTTTAAAACTAAAAGATTCTCTAGTGGATAAGCCGGAAGAATAAGAAAACGAATTCTTCTTCTTCTTTTTCTTCTTCTTCTTTTTTCCTATTGAGTAGAAGGCCCACTTTAGTCGTTTGTTTTCGAGGAGTCCTCGACTATATCTAAAAGATCACTTAATTCCTTAGGCGTTAAATCTCTCCATTTTCCGAGTGGTAGATCCAGATGAATATTGAGCACACGGATTCTCTTTAACTTCTTTACCTCATAGCCTAGGTATTCACACATGCGCCGAATTTGACGATTAAGTCCTTGGGTTAAAACAATTCGAAAGGTCATTGTATCGATTTGTTCTACTTCGCATTTTTTAGTGATAGTATCTAAAATAGGTACTCCCCCACGCATTTTTTGTAAGAACTTCGGCGTTATAGGTTTGTCTACTCTAACGATGTATTCTTTTCCGTGGTTGTTCCGGGAGCGAAGAATTTTGTTAACAATGTCCCCATCTGAAGTAAGTAAAATAAGTCCTTCACTAGGCTTGTCTAGTCTTCCAATAGGGAAGATTCTTCGCGGATGGTTAATGTAGTCAATGATGTTGTTTTTCTCCCGACGAGTGTCCGTTGTACAAACAATTCCGATGGGTTTATTAAATGCGATATAGACTGGAGCCTCCGTATCAGGTTTCACAGGTTTACCGTCCACTAAAATAACGTCATTAGCGGTCACTTTCGTGCCTTTTTCCGGCTTTTGTCCATTGACTGTGATTCGTCCTTCGTCCAAGAGCTGATCGGCTCCTCTACGAGAACAAAATCCAATTTCGGATAAATACTTATTGATTCTAATTTCTTCCACTACGCAGTTGTAAATTCAAATTCGGGCTCTAAAATGGAGGTGAGCGCATTGCCAACATCATACTGCCCGATCTTTGTTCTTCGAAGCGAAGTTAAATAACCTCCTACTTCAAGGGCCTGGCCTATGTCATGCGCTAAAGAGCGAATATAAGTTCCTTTGGAGCAGCCTACTCTAAAATGCACAAACGGCAGATCAATTTCAATTTGATCTAAATAATGGATAGTGGTAGGTCTTGACTTCATCTCTACTACTTTGCCTTCTCGAGCCAAATCATAGGCTCTTTTTCCTTCCACTTTTAGGGCTGAGAAAATAGGAGGCGTTTGCATGATTTCCCCCTCAAAGGTTTTAAGTACATCCAAAATTTGAGCTTCGGTAAGGTGAGAAATGTCCTTTGGATTAATTTCAGGTTTCTCTGTGTCATAAGACTCCGTTTGAACTCCTAATTTCACGCTAGCTCTGTACTCTTTCGGAGCGTCTTGAATCTTTGAGATCTCTTTGGTGGCTTTTCCCGTACATACGATCAAAAGACCTGTGGCTTTTGGATCTAAAGTTCCGGCATGTCCCACCTTTATTTTCTTAAGCTTAAACTCCCTTTTTAAGGCAAACTTAATTTTATTTACAGCTTGAAACGAGGTCCAATCTAAAGGTTTGTCAACCAAAAGAACTTTTCCCGCTTGTATATCTTCTAATGTCATAGCTCGTCTAAACTGTCATTTGGCTTTACGCAAATTGGGTAAAGTAGATAAGCAGTACGATTCCCACAACGATACGGTACCAACCCCAAGGTTTGAATCCATACTTCGTAAGTACACCTATGAAAAACTTAATGGCAATCACAGCTACGATAAAGGCTACCACATTGCCTACTAAAAAGAGCATCAGGTTGTTTCCGGTCATAAGCATTTCATACCCTTTTTGTTCTACACCTAAGTGAGTCCATGATTTTAGAAACAAAGAGTAAACGGTGACCGCAAGCATGGTAGGTACGGCTAGAAAGAAGGAGAATTCGGCTGCAGCTTTTCGTGTTAGTTTTTGCTGCATCCCTCCAATAATGGAAGCTGCACTTCGTGAAGTTCCAGGCATCATCGCTAGACACTGCCAGATTCCAATGAGAAAAGCGGATTTAAAGCTCACATCTTTTTCATCTTCAATCACTGGGGAAGTGAATAATTTATCAATAAAGAGTAAGATTACCCCTCCTACAATTAGCATTATCGCGATCGGTACAGGATCTCCTAAAACCGCTTCAATTTTATCATCAAACAAATACCCAAGTACAAGCGCCGGTAAAATAGCAAAGGCAAGTTTAAAGTAAAAATTTAAATTTTTGAAATTGAAAAATTTCTTCCAGTACAAAAACACGACCGCTAGGATAGCACCAAACTGAATGGAAACCTGAAACATTTTGACAAATTCATCTTCTTGAATTCCAAAGAGAGAACTCGTAAAAATCATGTGCGCTGTAGAAGAGACAGGTAAAAATTCGGTCAGTCCTTCGATGATCGCAATTAGTATCGCTTTAATTAAATCCATAGGGGTTAGATTATTGGGATGGGCTCGCTTTGTTATTCAAAGCGAATTTTTAGAGCTAACAGGTTACTTGCTTCTTTTTAAAATGGCATACACTTCTACGCAAAAGCCTAGAATAATGAGAAGCGGGGCAATTCGGATTCTTACAATGGAAAAGATTCCATCGTTCCAAACATTGGGATCAAATTTTCCGTCCACAGTGTTGGCATCGGGTCCAAGCATAAGGATGTATCCTAAGGCTATAAGCCCAAGGCCCACAAGCATCCATTTGAAATTTTCTTTTCCAAAATAGAAGTTGTTTTCTACTTTACTTTGCTTTTTGTTTGTCATCTTAACTGTAGTATAAATCGTCAATGTTTGATCTTAGGAATCTCCAAGTGGCAAAGATGGTACTTAGAACCGTAATTAGTACCCCAATGGCAACGACAAGCGCAATGAGCCAGTAGTATTGAGGGTCATTTTCCATAAAGGCCTGCCCAATCTGACTGGTAAAGTAATACCATACGCCAAACAAAGCGAGAAGTCCTATGATAGATCCTAGTAGTCCGAGGACCATGGCTTCTAAGATGAAAGGTTTTAAGATAAAGCGCCTTCTTGCTCCCACAAGCTGCATCGTTTTAATAATGAAACGTTTGGAGAAGATTTTTAGGCGAATGGAATTGTTAATTAGAACGACGGCCAAGACTAAAAAGAGAAGAGAAAATCCTAAAATCCATTTTAGAATTCGATTTAAGTTGTTGTATACATCCACCATTAAAGAACTGTTGTTCTTTACATCCACGATTCCAGGAACGCTTGAGATTTGCTTAATGGCATCGTCGATTTTTGCAGGATCTACATATTCGGGTTTTAAGGCAACTTCTACGGAAGAAGGGAAAATGTTGGTGTCAAACAAAGCCTCACTATCAATTCCCATGCTTTTTTTAGCTTCTTCACTTGCCATTTCTCTTGAAATGTAAGTGGCCCGTTTTACCGGGACTAAAACTTGAATCTTTTTAAACGCCTCTTGTTCTAATTTTGCAATTTTCACAGAGTCTTTCGCGTCGTAATTTTCATTAAAATACGCATTCACGACAAGCTGTTCTTTAATATAATCGGAGTACTTTTGGGCATTGATTAAAATAAGCCCCATAAGTCCGAGCAAAAAAAGCACGAGCGCAATCGAAATTACGACGGTAATATTACTGGAACGCAATCTTCGTTTATTAAAATCATCAACCGTTTTAGCCATCAATTCAAAATTTTCGGCTAAATTAGAAAAAATCTTCCGAAATTTGCCGGATTAAGGGATAAAAAAAGATGTTAAAAAATCCTAAAATCCCTTTTGCCTCGTAAGATTCCAAACTCAATAAAATTAATCTCAAACTATGAGCGTCAAAGCGAAAAAACACCTAGGTCAACATTTCCTCACGGATCAAAATATCGCACGTAAAATTGTAGAGAGTCTTTCTTATGAAGGATACGATCAGGTGCTAGAAGTAGGTCCTGGGACAGGTGTACTCACTCAGAGTCTTATAGAGAAGGATCAAAAATTATTTTTGGCTGAGATTGATGAGGAATCTATCGATTACTTAAAGCAAAACTTTGATAAGATTACCGATTCTAATTTCGTTGGAGACTTTCTTAAAACCGATTTTTCGTTCACCGAAGGAAAACCTTTTGCGGTCATTGGAAACTATCCTTATAATATTTCTTCGCAGATTCTATTTAAAGTGGTCGATTATGTAGACCAGGTTCCTGAGATGGTAGGGATGTTTCAAAAAGAAGTGGCTGAGCGGTGCGCAGCCGTTCCTCGAACGAAAGACTATGGGATTCTTTCTGTCTTAATTCAGGCTTACTATCAGGTGGAATATCTTTTCACCGTACACGAAAATGTATTCAATCCTCCCCCCAAAGTAAAATCAGGAGTCATTCGTTTGGTTCGTAATGAGAGAGAAGAACTCAAAGGGATCGAAGTCTTATTTAAGCAAATTGTGAAAAACGGCTTTGGTCAAAGAAGAAAGAAACTCTCTAACGCCCTAAAAACCCTAGGGATTCCAGAAGAATTAAAATCACACGCCTTTATGGACAAGCGCGCGGAGGAACTAAGTGTGGAGGATTTTATGGGTTTCACCCATTTGTGGAAAGAGGCGCGTTAAAGCGCCTTAGAAAGAGTACTTCTGCGCATTTAATTTCAAAACGCAAGGATTTTTAGGCCATTATGCCTATTTTTGCGCATTGAATTTCTTTTGAACTTAAAAAAACAACTGTATTTTGATTGAAACAAACCTTAATCTGAAAGAGCTTTTGAAAGAAGGCGTATCCCAGCGAAATGTAAGTGAAGTCTCTGCTTTATTGGTAGAGATGGAAGCCGTGGATATTGCTAATTTCTTTGAGCACTTAGATCTGGAGGGACAAAAGTTCGTTTATGATTTGATGGGCAATGAACAGTCTGCTGAGATGCTCCTTGAAATCGACGAAGATCAAAGGAAGAAATTCTTATCCCAACTTTCCTCCAAAGAAATTGCAGATGAGATTATTGGGGAGATTCATTCGGATGATGCGGCCGATATTATCGCGGAACTCTCAGAGAAGCAGCAGGACGAGATTATCAATCATCTGGACGATGAGGAGCATGCTCAGAACATTGTGGATCTACTTCGCTATGACGAAGACACAGCCGGGGGATTAATGGCCACAGAGCTTGTGAAGGTCAGTCAAAACCTCTCAATCATTGCCGCCGTAAAAGAAATGCGTAAGCAGGCAGAAGACTTAGAAGAAGTCTACTCTATTTACGTTGTGGATGAATCCGACAAACTACTCGGCACCTTAAGTTTAAAAAGACTATTAACGACTTCTTCTACTTCCAAAGTAGTGGATGTATACAATAGCAAAGTGCGCTGGGTGAAAGACAGCGACGAGGCGGAAGAAGTAGCTCGCTTCATGCAGCGTTATGACCTTTTTGAAGTACCCGTCGTAGACTCCTTAAACAAACTCGTAGGACGTATTACGATTGACGACGTTTTAGACTTTATTAAAGAAGAAAACGAAAAGGACTACCAGCTCGCTTCGGGGATCTCGAGTGACGTTGACCACACCGATAACCTTTTCCAAATGACGAAGGCGCGACTGCCTTGGTTATTTATTGGAATGGTGGGAGGACTTGTCGGGTCTCGCGTTTTGCAAGGGAATCAATCCGCTTTGCAAACCGAGCCAGCTCTTATGTTCTTTGTTCCCTTAATTGCAGCGACCGCAGGAAACATTGGAGTACAGGCCTCTGCCATTATCGTACAAGGTCTTGCCAACGATACGCTTGGTAAAGATACCTTCCGAACCCTTTTAAAAGAGGTAAGCGTCTCCGCTGCGTCAGGCGCAATCTTAGCGATGATCATTTTTGCTTTCAACCTTCTTTTCAATCACCACGACCTTACCATTTCAATGACTATTTCCATTTCCTTGTTAGCTGTGATTATGGTAGCCGCCGTCATTGGAACTGTGGTGCCTATTGTTTTGAGCCGAAATAAAATTGACCCTGCGATTGCTACAGGTCCCTTTATTACCACTTCAAATGACATCCTTGGGGTACTCATTTACTTTGCAATTGCAAAGATGATGCTTCATATTTAGAAATCCGCTACTAATTTGTTACTCTAATTCCTTCGTTACGCCAAGACCAAAAAGGGCAAAATCATATTTGGCAGGATCAGAAGCATCCATTTTTCGAAGTGCAAGGTCTAATTCATGGACCGTTTTCCAATCGTTTTGAGTGCGCTCGACAAGTCCTAGTTTTCGAGAAATAGTACCCGTATGGACATCAAGCGGAACCGATAGGTATTTGGGATCAAGAGAATTCCAAAGTCCAAAATCCACCCCTTTGTTATTTGATCGAACCATCCAGCGTAAATACATAACAAGTCGCTTGGCGGCAGAATTTTTATAGGGAGAACTCACGTGCTTCGAACTTCGGTGCGCCGTTTGACCTAAAAACGTGGAGCGAAAACGCTCAATTCCATGGTAGAAATCTGTTTCTCCCTCCTCAAGCGCAAAATAAGATTCTAACGAATCTCTTTCTTGGTAAAGCGTTTTAAGGTTCCGTAGAAACTGCTTCAAATCTTCTCCATTAAAAGTCCTATGCACGGATTGGTCTGATAAAAACTCGAGATCACTCTCCTTGAAAGTTTGGACGAAATCATAAGGACTGTTTCCTAGATAATTCATAATTCGCGAAGCGGAATTAATAATGGATTTTCGATTTCCCCACGAAATGGTCGCCGTCAAAAACGCGGCAATTTCAATGTCTTGTTTTAATTCAAAACGATGGGGAATTTGCATCGGATCGTTCTCAATGAAATCAGGAGTTTGAAATTCTTCTGCTTTTTGGTCTAAAAAGGATTTTAATTCGTCTAAAGGGATCATCGGTAGGTATTTAAAACGCAAAAGTAAGAATAATAGGAAGCGCCAAAAGAACTAAGCTCTACCCTATTTTTACTCTTTCTAATTGAGTCGGTAGAAAGCTTGCCGGAAAAAGCTTTCTTGCTTCCTGCGTAAAGACACTACGGTCATGGTATCGATTGGAAAAGTGACCTAAAATAAGTTTGCCCACACCCGCCCTCTTTGCAATTGTGGCCGCTTCAAGCGCCGTGGTATGTCCTGTGTAGTCTGCCATTTCTTTTAAATCGTGCAAAAAGGTCGATTCGTGATAAAGCACATCCACTCCTTCAATGATAGGAATAATGGATTCTAGAAAGCGGGTATCACTGCAAAACGCATAGGAAACAGGCGCACTAGGCTCAGTGGTAAGGATTTCATTTTTCAAGATATAGCCGTCGCTTAACTCGAAATCCTTTCCTTTCTTTAAATTATGGTAATCGCATTTCTCAATCTCTTTGTATTTAGAAATTTCAGCCATGTTGAGATGCCTGTCTTTTGGTTTTTCTTTAAAGAGATAGCCATTGCAATAGATTC
>JAEWIE010000049.1 GCA_023387375.1 Bacteroidota bacterium
GCCGGTCTTTTGCCGCTTCTAAATTCTCAAAAGCTCCGCCATAGGTGATGTAATACCCCGGAGGCAGTTTTATCTGTTCTTCCACCTTTTGCTGCAATTCACTTACTGTGCTTTGAATATCTCTGCCCCGAACATTAAACCCTACAATAATTCTGCGTTGCGAATTATCCCGTTGGATTTGATTAGGACCTTCCTCAATATCCACATTGGCAACAGCACTCAACGGAATTTGTGCTCCTTGTGGGGTAGTAATCAATAGTTGCCGGACATCTTCTAAGTTTTTCCGTTTTTCGCCAGCCAGACGCACCACCAAATCAAAGCGTCTTTCGCCTTCGTAAACCATTCCACTGCTTTCTCCTGCAAAAGCGGCATTAACCACCCGGTTAATATCGCTGATGTTCAAACCGTATTGTGCAATAGTAGTGCGATTGTAATCAATCACTATTTGGGGCATTCCGGTTATGGATTCTACATAAACCGCCTCACTGCCTTCTACTGAATTACTTAATCTCCCCAATTGAGCTGCATAAGTTGCCAGTGTATCCAAATCCTCACCAAAGATTTTCACCACCACATCCTGCCTCGCTCCGGACATCAGTTCGTTAAAACGCATATTCACAGGATATTGAAAACCGAAAGAAACGCCCGGCAAGGCTTCCAAGGCTGCGGACATTTTAGCTTCCAGTTCGGTATAGGTTTTAGCGGAAGTCCATTCTTTGCGTGGTTTCAAAATAATCATCATATCTGATGCGTCCACCGCCATCGGATCGGTTGGCACTTCACTGCTTCCTGTTTTTCCGACTACTTTTTCCACTTCCGGGAATTTTTCGAGGATAATTTCAGATGCTTTTGAGACCGCTTCAACCGAAGTATTCAGATTACTACCCGGCAAAACCCGGGTGTCCACTGCAAAATCGCCCTCGGGCAATGCCGGTATAAATTCTCCGCCTAATCTTGTGAATATGAAAACGGCAACCGCAAACAATCCTAAAACAGTTGCCAAAACCATTTTTTGACGACGTAATATTTTGGTCAGGTATTTTTGATAAAAACGTTCCAAACGGTTCATCATCCTATCCGAAAATGTGGTTTTGTGCGAGATTTTTTTGCTCAAAACCAGGGAACTCATCATCGGAATATAAGTGAGTGAAAGCAGGAAAGCACCGAGCAAAGCAAAAACTACGGTCTGTGCCATCGGCATAAACATTTTTCCTTCAATGCCCCGCAGGGTAAAAATGGGCAGATAAACGATCAGGATGATAATCTGTCCGAAAACAGCTGCGTTCATCATTCCTGATGCAGAAGTTTTCACCTCTTCGTCCATTTCGGACTGTGTAAGTTTATTGACATTTTTAAATACTTTACTGTGGGATAGCTTGTGTAAAACCGCTTCCACGATAATCACAGCTCCATCCACAATCAATCCGAAATCCAAGGCTCCCAAGCTCATAAGGTTACCACTCACGCCAAAGGTGTTCATCAGGATTATCGCAAACAACATAGACAACGGAATGACCGAAGCTACGAGCAATCCTGCCCTAAAATTGCCCAGAAACAACACCAACACAAAAACCACGATCAAAGCCCCCTCCAGCAGGTTAGTGGTTACGGTACTGATGGAATTGTTTACCATTTTGGTACGGTCCAGAAAAGCATCAATCATAACACCTTCGGGCAGCGTTTTCTCGATCTGGGTAATGCGTTCTTTGATGTTTTTGATGACTTCGTTGCTGTTTTCGCCTTTCAGCATCATCACTACCGCTCCAGATACTTCCTGCTCGCCATTATACGTCATTGCTCCGTATCGTGGAGCACTCCCCAGACGGACTTCGCCTACATCACGAATTAATAAGGGCATTCCGTTGGGCAGATTTTTAACGACGATATTCCGAATATCTTCCATACCGCCGACTAATCCTTCGCTGCGGATAAATAAAATGGTAGGACCTTTTTCTATATAAGAGCCACCCGTATTCTGGTTGTTGGTTTCCAAAGCAGTGAATACATCGCCAATGGTAATATTGTATGCCATCAGTTTTTCGGGAATGACCGCTACTTCGTATTGCTTGAGGTATCCGCCAAAACTGCTCACTTCGGCTACGCCTTTTACATCCAACAATTGCCTCCGGACAATCCAGTCCTGAATGGTTCGTAATTCCATCACATTGTATTGGTCTTCGTAACCTTTTTTCGGGCGAATGGTGTATTGATAAATTTCGCCCAATCCTGTGGTAACGGGTGCTAAGACAGGTGTCCCAACACCTTTGGGGATTTGCTCCTGAGCCTGTTGCAATCGTTCAGAAACCTGTTGTCTTGCCCAGTAAATGTCGATATCATCTTCAAAAACAATCGTTACCACGGACAATCCAAAGCGTGAAAAACTGCGGAGTTCTATCAGTCCGGGAATGTTGTTGTTGACCTGTTCGATAGGGAAGGTAATGAGGCGTTCCACATCGGGAGCACCCAATGCAGGAGCTACCGTAATCACCTGCACCTGGTTGTTTGTTATATCGGGGACGGCATCAATTGGAAGCTTTCTTACTTCATAAATGCCATAACCGATAAGGGCAAGTACAAACAGCCCTATGATGAGTTTGTTCTTGATAGAAAACTCAATGATTTTATTCAGCATAATTCATTTAATTAATCGTTTTGAGAAATGTACAATTGCGATAGGCACAGTAAAAAGCCTATCGTTCATTCAAAAAATGATTAACTAAAGCGTGGCGGATGCCAAATGCTGTTCAGATATGCGTTTGAATAGTTTTGCTGGCTGTAAGCAGGTAATTTTACAACTGTCACAACTAAAGTGTTGTGAGAAATCACAAAAGGCGGCGCAACAATGGAAACAACCGACGAGAAGTGACCATCAATAGTCTTAAACGGCAGTTGGTCGTGGTGGTTGTGATTTTCCCGATGGTCGTGATTTTCCCCTCCTGTATAATGCTGTACTAAAAATTTGAAGATGGTAACATCTTTATCTTCATTGGTATGTTCCAGATAATGTTGTACAAGCATTGGCAATTTCAGTACCTCTCCGAATGCTGTATTTGCACTCAGAAAGGTAAAAAGAAAAAATATTGCCAAAACTCTTCTCACATTACAAAGATACTTGTTCGATAAACAATTTGAATAAATAATCAACTGATTCTTTTGATTTTTAAGCAAATAGCTATTTAGACTAATTAAAATAATGATGGTAGTCCTGATACGATTTTTGCAAACTCAAAACGATCTGATTAGCTTTTGCTTCATCTGTTTCATCTTCCAACGCCTTCACTATTTCAAGATGCGGGTGCAGCCATTTGTGCAGTTCATCGTGGCTTTTACCTTGCATTGTACAGCTTTTTATGAGTTGATTGTTTTGGTCTTTTAGTTGTTCGGCAAGTGCTTTATAATCCGACTGCCCATTCTGAACGTAAGCAGTGACTAACGCTTCACCTTTTAATACAAAGGGTTTCATTTCTTCATTTACCAACCATTTTTCGCCATTGTTGAGTTCAATAGCTTCGGAACTCTCATCGTATCTCAATTATTTTTTTTCAATCATTTTTAAAATCCCCTCCAAAACTGCTTTTCCGTCTTTCATCAGATTGGATTTATGTCCTGACAATTTCCATTTCAATACGGTCATTCTCATTCCTCCAAGTATAATGGTGGTAAGCGTGGAAGCATTGATTAGCTTGCCATATTGCCCCACCTTTTGTCCTTTTTCAATGTTTGCATTGACATATTGGTGCATTAATTCCATTATTTCGGAAACTTTATAACTTAATACCTCATCATAATGAAAAATACTTTCCGCAAAAATGACACTAACAATCGCAGGCTTATCTGTAAAGGTTTGCAGTTGCGATTTAAAAATATCCCTCAATTCATCTCCTGCCGTTGCGTTAGGATTTACAGGAATGTTACTTATGCGGTTTTTCATTCCTGTTATGAAATAGTTGAGCAAACCAAGTAAAATATCATTCTTGCTTTTAAAATGACGGTATAAAGCTGGTTCGGATAAACCAATATCGGCAGCCAGCGTTTTGATAGTCAGGTTTTGAATACCGTACGCATCAATCCGAGCCGTTGCAGCTTCCATTATTTCTATTTGCCTGTCTGTGAACTTTTCCAT
Organism: Bacteroidota bacterium; assembly: GCA_023387375.1. Taxonomy (GTDB): domain Bacteria; phylum Bacteroidota; class Bacteroidia; order Flavobacteriales; family Weeksellaceae; genus Planobacterium_A. The sequence goes on from JAEWIE010000049.1 coordinate 4,124, forward strand.
ATTATTTATTAGCTAACCAATCATGTTAGTTAGTATTCACTCGCAAAGATAATGATAGTTTTTAAACGGACAATATTTGGCTCTTTAATTTTTAGTTGTCCTGTACCAAATGCTGTAAGTTCGGGTCGTTCTTGATGCGTTCCAATTCGCTTTCAACGATATGCAGAATGTCGGATTTTATCTGACGGTAATTGCTTTCAATCTGCTGTTTCATTTTATCCTCGCCCTGCTCATCAACAAAGGAAAGGATTTGCTGTATTTTCTGATAGGCTTTGGTTTCGGCAGCTACCTTGTCAATTTTTTAATATCCCCATAAGCAAGTCCGGTAAAACAACTAAAAATTAAAATATCCTTTACAAGCTCATACCTTTTGTGCGGTGGCTTGCACATCATTGGTTTTTCTACGTCTTCTTTCAGTATGTAACCTCTGTCGGTTTCTTCCATACTGATTTCGTAATCCTCAAACGGATTATCACGTATCAAACCTTTTTTGATAGCTAATTCTACCAAGCTCAAAACAGGCATCGTGTAAATCCAAACGGTATTGTGGGCACATTGCTTATCGTACCGGAGGTAAAAGTCAAATTCACGGATCAAATCTGCCGTCAATTCCCGAAAAGCCATATCATCACGATGATAGCGTTCTTTTATAAACGTGGCAAGATGATTGTAAACCGTGATGTATTTGTTGTAAGTACCTTGTGAACGTTCCTCTTTCTCGACCAATCTTTTAAATTCTTCGTTTTGGTCGTTGAAAACTTTAAGTATTGCATCGTCCATTACACCGACACCCAAAAATGACAGCTTTACTTTTTGGGCTGTTGCAAAACCCTCGTGTTTCAGCATATCTTCATAAATCTTGTCGATATGCCCCCGTATGTTGTCTAATTTTTGGTTGATGCTTAATGCTTGGGTCCTCTTGCCTAAAACTCTCCCGAACTTTAAATCCCAATTATCTGCATTAATTTCTAACTTTGTTCCCAATGTTTTAGCAACTCCGTCAATGGTAATACGTGCCACAATCGGTGCATTACCGTTCTTTTTCGGTTCGTTCTTTTTCAGGTAGAAAAGTAGTTTGAACGTGGATTTTTTTGTCTGCTCCATAACTCAAATGTTTAATGTTTAAAATTAAATTACATTGAGTTACAAGGGAATATAAAAAAGGGAGCAAAACACTGAAATATAACCTGTTAAGTCGTATTGTTACCTGTGTCAATCGGTAGCGAATTAGTAACCTAACCTTGTCATTTTAAGCACAAAACCTATCAGACACCGAGTTCCAAACCAAGACTACATTTTTATAAAGCGTTGTATAGTAACGGGTTTAACCGTTTTGCTTACCTTTGCTTTTTAATAATCTTTTTTAGCATAATGAACGAAAAATTAGCGCTCAATTAGAACCTCTCCCGTCATTATTTCTGGGATTTCGATTCCCATCGCTCTTAGGATCGACGGCGCTACATCCCCTAGTTTCCCAGGTTTTAATTTCCATACTTGGTCTTTGTCCATCACGATTAAAGGGACGAGATTAGTAGAATGCTGCGTATTGGGAGATCCGTCCTCATTTTTCATTACATCACTATTGCCGTGATCCGCTAGTATAAAGACTGCATATCCATGTTCATAAGCCGCAGTGGCTACTTTTTCAATGCAAGAATCCACCGTTTCTGCCGCTTTCACAGCCGCTTCAAAAACCCCTGTATGCCCAACCATATCTGTGTTGGCAAAATTCAAACAAATGAAATCTGCACTTTCGTTATTGATTTCTACTAGTATTTTCTCCGTTATATCGTAGGCTGACATTTCGGGTTTAAAATCATACGTAGGAACATCCTTCGGACTAGGGCACAAAATTCTCTTCTCTTGTGCAAAAGGCTCTTCCCTTCCTCCTGAAAAGAAAAAAGTAACGTGAGGATACTTTTCTGTTTCCGCCACGCGAATTTGAGACTTACCCTTCCTTTCAAGAACTTCACCCAGAGTTCCTTGTAGAACCTCTTCGTCAAACACTACTTTGACATTTTTGAATCCTTTATCGTAATTGGTCAGCGTGACATAATACAAATTTAATGCATGCATATTGTACTCAGGAAAATCTCTTTGGCTTAAGGCCTCCGTAATCTCCCGACCACGGTCGGTTCTAAAATTAAAACAAATCACCACATCGCCCTCTTCGATTAAGGCCACCGGCAGATGACTTTCCTTTTGCATCACGATCGGTTTTAAGAATTCATCTGTGACTTCATTGTCATACGAATGCTGAATCGATTCAAGTGCATTGTAAGAAGGCTCTCCAATTCCTTTCACCATTGCATTGTAAGCTAATCTTATTCTTTCCCAGCGTTTGTCTCGGTCCATTGCATAATACCGCCCTGTGATGGTGGCTAGTTTTCCGCCCGTGGTTTTCATATGGGTTAAGAGTTCATCTATGAAATGAACTCCCGATTGCGGATCGCAATCTCTTCCGTCTGTAAAGGCATGTACATAAGCAAAGTCAGCGAGTCCATTTTCATGAACGGCCGTTAAGAGCCCTTTTAAATGGTTGATATGGGAGTGCACTCCCCCATTAGAAACAAGTCCGATTAAATGTATTTTCTTGTGGTTTTTCTTCGCATAATCAAAAGCCTCTGTAATGGCATTTTCTTTTCCCAAAGTCGCATTGTCTACTGCCATATTTAATTTGACCAAGTTCTGATATACCACTCGTCCTGCGCCTAAGTTCATATGGCCTACCTCGGAATTCCCCATTTGACCGATAGGCAGTCCCACCGCTAGACCGCTTGCTTCAAGGGTGGTGTGTGGGAAATTTTTATATAAACTATCCATAAAGGGAGTTGAGGCCTGATCGATGGCAGAAACACTAGGATCCGTTCCTAAACCCCAGCCGTCGAGTATGGCAAGTATTGCTTTTTTTGACATTGTGTACGTATTTTTCTTTTACAAAATTACCAAAACAATTCCCAACCCTCCTACAATCTGAGCAAAAATCATTTTAAAATCAGCCAAATTACTTTTTACCACGCCTAATGCCTTTAGTTCGTTTTCGCATTTGATCAAAGGATATTCTCTATTTATAAGTGGAACTTTCCAGATTAATTCCTAATTTTGACTAATGGATTTAAGAGATCAATTAAAAAATTTGTTCCCCGACCATGAGGAGCAGGAAATAGAAGAACCGATTGAAGTCTTTGAGCAAAAGGGCGCTCTAGTCTGTAAATTTGAAAAGAAAGCGCGCGCCGGAAAACCCGTCACGCTCATTGAAGGATTTGAAGGGCCGCAGTCGGAACTAAAGGCTCTTTCCAAAACCCTCAAAACAAGGCTCGCATTAGGCGGGTCCGAAAAAGACGGCGTGATTATTATTCAAGGGGATCACCGCGATAAAATCATGGCTCTTCTAAAGGAATTAGGATACAAGACTAAACGTGTGGGTGGATAAACACGATCACTCAACTCTTATTTCTAATCAAAATCAAAAATCAATTTAACTTATGATAAACAAACTTGCAGCCTCCGAGCTGGTTTTAAACCCAGACGGAAGCGTATACCATCTCAATTTACTTCCACAGGACATTGCCTCCAAAATCATTTTGGTAGGAGATCCTGACCGAGTTCCTAAAGTATCTGCTTTTTTCGATTCCATCGAACTCAAGAAAAACAAACGTGAATTTTACACGCACACGGGTACCCTTCGTGGGGAAAGAATTACAGTAATGTCTTCTGGGATTGGTACGGAGAACATCGATATTGTGATGAATGAGCTTGATGCTTTAGTCAACATCGATTTAGAGAAAAAAGAAATTAAATCAGAGCATACCTCTTTAGAGCTATTTCGATTAGGAACCTGTGGATCGGTTCATCCAGATATTGAAGTAGACCAAATGCTAGTGACTCAAAACGTGGTCGGACTTGATGGTCTTCTTCATTTCTATCCTGATTATAGTTTCGAGAATGAATTTTCAAAAGCGTTCCTAGAAGGGTTTCCTTATGAGAGAATAAAAGGAATGCTTTATTTTGCAGAGCAGTCCAAAGAAATCGCCCATTACTATAAGGATGCTCCTTACCATGGAAATACAGCGACCTTTCCAGGCTTCTATGCCCCTCAAGGCAGACAACTACGCCTCAGAAGTGTGGATGATCAATTCTTAGAAACGCTAAATGACCTTGGCGTATCTAATTTTGAAATGGAAACCTCGGCCATTTATGGTCTATCAGCGCTTTTAGGCCACAAAGCACTTACTGTAAATAATGTGGTGGCCAACCGCAGGCGAGGAGAATTTGTCGCGGACCATCATGCCTCCGAAAAGAAAATAATTGAATGGGTACTAGATAGAATCATTAACTAAATGCAGCGTAGGGATTTCAAAAAATGAAATCCCTATTTGTTTTTAAAGGTGCAGGATACTAAATGATCGTTAACCATTCCTGTTGCTTGCATATGCGCATAAACCACAGTCGAGCCCATAAATTTAAATCCTTTCTTTTTTAGATCTTTGGAGAGCGCATCCGAAATCTCCGTGGTAGCGGGTACCTCATCAAGTGTCTTTGGGGAATTTATAATGGGCTTTCCATCCACAAAAGACCATAGGTAAGACGAGAAACTCCCATACTCTTTTTGAACATTCATAAAGCACCGAGCATTGTTAATCGTGGCCAAAATCTTTAGCCGGTTTCGAACAATCCCTGCATTTTGCATAAGCTCCTCTACCTTCTGCTCTTTGTAGTTGGCTACTTTTTTATAATCGAAGTTATCAAAGGCCTTTCGGAAATTCTCTCGCTTGGATAAAATGGTATACCAGCTAAGTCCGGCTTGAAAGCTTTCTAAAATTAAAAATTCAAAAAGTTTCTGATCGTCCCGCACGGGTTTTCCCCATTCCTTATCGTGGTAATCACGGTAAAGTTCATCTTTTTCACACCAGGCGCATCTTACTTCGTTCATGTTTTAATAAATATAAGTTCAAATTTACATAATTTCCACTTGAGACGGATTTAACATAATATTAACAACCTAAGGAATACTTCTTGCAAATCTATAGCTACCAAATAACAATTAAATACTTACGATTATGGACAGACAAGATTATAACAAAGCAGAAAACGCCGTGAATAAAGCAAAATGGACTGTAAACGAATATGCGGACAGAGCTAAAGATTACATTCGCGAACAGAAAGAAAAAAACGCAGAACCCACTGAACAAGGGTGGATGGAAAGAGCAAAAGAAAATGTTTCTGATGCTTGGGAAGACACCAAAGATGCAGTAAGTAATGCATGGAATCAAACCAAAGACTGGGCCGATCAAACATGGGAAAACACCAAGGATGCTGCTAAAGATGCAACTGACAAAGCGAAAGATGCGGCGCAGGATGCAAAAGCAGAATTTAATAAGAGAACGAACTAAGACTCTTTTAAAAAAAACACCTTGTAGGTGTCCTTGGATTAGATGGGGAACTTAAAAAATTTAAGTTCCCCATTTGTATTTTGATTCGTAAAGAATAGCAATTAAAAGGGAAAGTCCCTACTCTACGCTTATCACAAGTGATGTAGTTTTGCAATAAATTCCTCAATTTTCTCGTCGCGGGTAGCCCAGGAGGTAATAAGGCGAATGGCATATCTATCCTCTTCTATTTTCTTCCAGCGATAAAATTCAAAATCTTCTTCAAGCTTTTCAATCTCACTAAGCTTCAAAATAGGAAACAGTTGGTTCGTGTACGTGTCACTTAAAAAAGAATACCCCTTAAACAAGAATGCATTTTTAAGTTTCATTGCCATCTGGTTGGCGTGAGAGGCAAGATCAAAAAAGAGCTGGTCCTCAAACAAGGTAAGAAATTGAACTCCTAGGGCTCGGCCTTTCGCCAGAAGCGCCCCTCTTTGTTTAAGAATAAATCCAAAGTTTTTTTGGATCTCAGGGTGTAGAAGTACGATGGCCTCTCCCATAAGCGCGCCGTTTTTGGTTCCTCCAATATAGAGTGCATCACACAACTTTGCCAAATCACTAAATTCCAAATCATTCGGCTCCGCAGTTAATGCCTGGCCTAATCTCGCCCCGTCTATAAAAAGAAAAAGATTCTTCTTTTGACAAAACGCATAGAGCTCACTCAATTCGTTTTTTGAATAGAGAGTTCCGAGTTCTGTGGAATTGGAAATGTAAACGAGTTTGGGCTGCACCTGATGAGGTACATTGGTGTGCATTTCCAGCAGTTCTTCAATCACATCGCAGGAAATCTTCCCCTCAGGACTCTTTATTCCATGCACTTTATGACCGGTGGCTTCTATAGCGCCCGCTTCATTAGTAAAAATATGCCCTGTCTCTGGACTAATTACACTTTCATAAGGACGAAGAATTGAGGCAATGACCAGTAGATTGGCCTGCGTCCCCCCAGAGGTAAAATAAATCTCTGCAGTCTCACTCTTTAACCTTTCTTTTATAAATTGTTTTGCCTTAGTGCTATACTGATCAAGTCCGTAACCGGGCTCTTGGGTAAGGTTGGTCTCCACTAATTTTTGTAGTATTCTTGGATGAACCCCTTCGGAATAATCGTTTTTGAAGGAATACTTCATGTGTTTTGTCGGATTTAAAGGCGCGAAACGAGCGCACATGTAAAAGTAACAATAAGTTTGTCATTTAGAAAATTAAATGTTCTTATCTTTGTTCGAATTGAATCAAAAATTATGAAAAAATTCTCGGACCGTCTTGAGCGATTGAGCTATTCTCAAACCTTTGTTATGTCCAATAAAGCTCGTGAAATGAAAGCAAGCGGCATCGATGTCATTAGTCTCACCCTTGGAGAACCAGATTTTGATGTTCCTGATAACATTAAAAAAGCGGCTCATGACGCCATTGATCAAAACTTTTCGCACTACTCCCCTGTTCCAGGGTTTCTTGATTTAAGAGAAGCGATTTGTGAAAAACTTCAAAGAGACAACCGCCTTGAGTTTAAATCCAATCAAATTTGTGTTTCGAACGGTGCGAAGCAGGCCATTATCAATGTCCTAGCCGCCTTAATAAATGACGGTGATGAGGTAATTCTACCCGTTCCTTACTGGGTTAGTTATGATGAGATGGTGAAATTAATGGGTGGGAAATCCGTTTTTATCAAAACCTCTTACGTCCACGATTTTAAAATGACCGCTGAGCAGTTGGAAGAGGCCATTACACCCAAAACAAAAGTTTTGCTTTACAGCTCTCCTTGCAATCCTTCAGGAAGCTACTATACCCATGATGAACTAAGGTCTATAGCAGAAGTCGTTGCAAAGCATCCAAATTTAGTGGTCATTTCCGATGAAATTTATGAATACATCAATTACGAAACCTCTCACAAATCCATCGCCGTATTCCCTGAAGTGAAAGACCAAGTGGTTGTGATTAATGGAATGTCGAAAGGATATGCAATGACCGGTTGGAGACTTGGTTATTCAGCCGCTCCCCAATGGATTGCTAGCGCACTAGAAAAAGTCCAAGGACAAATGACAAGCGGCGCGAACTCGATTGCACAAAGAGCGGCGATTACAGCTTTAAAGACAGATCCCAAAGAGTATCACTATATGATTGAGGCCTTTAAATCTCGTCGAGATTTGGTCTACGATCTGATGAAATCCATTCCTGGTTTTAAAGTACTGTTACCCAAATCCGCCTTTTACTTCTATCCAGACATTTCCTTCTATCTTGGAAAAACCCTCAATGGTACCAAGATTAACAATGCTGACGACTTTGCAATGTTTCTTCTCGAAAACGCGCATGTGGGATGCGTAGGAGGAGTCTCCTTTGGTAGTCCCGAGTGCATACGATTTTCCTACGCAGCTTCGGAAAGCGATTTAAGAAAAGCAATGGAACGAATTTCCAACACCTTAAAAAATGTAGAAATATCATAAACAAACAAATCGGTTTCCTTTTTATAGGAAACCGATTTGTTTTAGGATGATGTGTAAAACCCATTTGTTACGAACTGCCATCAGATCTTAACGACTTGGTCGATGCAGTTGGATTCAAAACAAAAACGAGCAGGGAGTCTGTGACCCCGAAGCCTAGCCCATTTGCTTTGCTCTGGTTGGGTAATTCACCAACTTATACTTATTAGTGTTTATTTTTCTTATTTGATTTCTTATAGTAGGAATTGTATTTCTTGTTTTTTCCTTTCTTGTAAGAATGATTGTTCTGATTGTAGTACACGGTACGTCTTTTCTTTACTTGTCCTGGCGCATAGTCAGTTGCTCTCCCTCCGTATATTTTTTTGGCTTGTCCGGGTGGAAGCCTTCTTGCATTATTAGACTGCGCACGACGTATAATTCCCGCTCTTCCGTATACATTTGTACGATCTATGATTCGTCCATTACGATAGATGTTTCCATTTCGATCTCGGTACACATCTCCTTGTCTATAAATGGTTCCTTCCGGAGTTCTATACACTCCTCCATTACCATAGGTACCTGAAGGATATCGATTTCCTCCATAATAAGGGTCTGTTACACCACAAGAGGCTACACTTACCGCAAGTGCACCGCCTAAAACTATTTTCAGTATTGTATTCATTTTACTATGTCTTTAATGTGAATACCTACTAAATTTCAATTTATGTGCCAAACCGAAAAACGGAGGAGTGAAAGAATTAGACAATAACCGCGCTCCTACGCTCTAAAAGCGAGACATCTCGCCATGTATTATTCAATTTTGCAATCTTTTTCCTTGTTCCCACAAGTCTAAAACCCGCCTTTTGATGCATTCGGATTGAGGCCTCGTTCTGAGGAAACACGCTCGCTTGCAGTGTCCAAAATTGATGCTCTTCGCTTGCCTGAGCTAATTGACGAAGTAGCATCGTTCCTAACCCTTTTCCTTGGAACATAGAATCGACATAGACACTTACCTCGGCTACACCATTATAACAGGCTCGGTTACTTATAGGCTTTAACGCAGCCCATCCAATAATCTCTCCCCCTTGCTCTTGCAAGACAAGTCTTGCCACTTTATGGAAATTCATATCCCAGCTTTCCCAGGACGGAGCCTGCGTTTCAAAGCTTGCAAGGCCGGTATCTAGACCTTGTTGAAATATCTCAAGAATTCTTTGCCCATCAATAGGTTGCATTTCTCGTATGGTAAAATTCATATATTCTGTTTTGAACTTTTAATTGTCTCAAATGGACTCTAGCGAAAATAGAAAAAAAATCCACACGCGAACGTAGGGATTTCTTTCTAATTTTGTTTTTAGAATCGATTCTTATTCTTCCTAACGGCTGGCAATTAAAACTTGCACGGGCATACGGAATACGGTTAAGCTTGGATCCGCTTTTAGATTTTCCATATTAACTCTGTAATGCAACTCAGAAAGAATCGTTTCCAGTTCTTTTTTCACAAACTTGCAATCGCTTTTTGCGCTCACTCCCGTTAATTTCCCATCTTCAGACAAAGCAAAAGAAAGCTCAGAATTCACTAGACCTTGCTGCATTTCTGGATTTGTAAAGTCAAAATGGGATATAATAAGGTTTCGAAGATGATCAAATCCATCGTTAGATGACAATTCCACAGCTGCGATTTCGTTATTCGCTTTTTCTGTTTGGGCATTAGTCATTGAGAAAACAGTGCTTAGTGCAAAAACAGCAAAGGTTAACACGCTAATTTTAAATCCATTGTAATTTTTCATTGTATTGTATTTTTTATTTGTTAACATTCCGTTCACATTAGTGTAACACAAAGTTAATAAATAATTACAAACCATTGTTAAACAATTAGTTAAAAATGACAATAAAATTTAAAATGACAAGCATGCAAGACATAGCTCCTCGAAAACCGCTCTAGCCGGCCTCCAGCGAATTAAAGTTCCTCTTTCAAAAAGCGCCCCGTAATGGATTTCTTGTTTTTTACAATTTCTTCAGGTGTTCCTTTCGCGACAATGGTTCCTCCACGCTTGCCTCCCTCTGGTCCTACATCAATAATGTAATCTGCTAATTTGATAACATCCATATTATGCTCAATGATAATAAAAGAATTTCCTAAATCCACAAGCCTAGCCACGGTATCCATCAAAATGCGAATGTCTTCAAAATGAAGTCCGGTTGTGGGTTCATCTAAAATATAAAGCGTGCTTCCTGTCTGTTTTTTGGAAAGTTCAGTGGCTAATTTAATTCTTTGCGCCTCTCCTCCGGAAAGAGTCGTGGACTGCTGCCCTAAGGTAATATAGCCAAGCCCTACATCATATAGAGTTTTCACTTTGTTATAGATCTTAGGAATCGGTTGAAAGAACTCAACTGCCTCATCAATGGTCATTTCAAGAACATCCGAGATGGATTTACCTTTGTAACGTACCTCTAGCGTTTCTCGGTTAAAGCGCTTGCCGTTGCAAGTTTCACAGTGCACGTACACATCGGGAAGGAAATTCATTTCAATCACTTTAAGTCCTCCTCCCTGGCACGTTTCACAGCGTCCACCTTTTACATTGAACGAGAATCGACCCGGTTTATAACCCCGAATTTTACTCTCTGGCAATTCCGAAAAAAGTGTACGAATGTCTGAGAACATTCCTGTATAGGTCGCGGGATTGCTTCGTGGCGTTCTTCCAATCGGAGTTTGATCCACATCAACAATTTTATCAATATGCTCAATTCCTGTGAATTTCTTATAGGGCAAAGGCTCTTGAAGGCTTCGATAGAAATGCTTATTTAATATAGGATAAAGTGTTCCGTTAATAAGAGAAGATTTTCCACTTCCTGAGATCCCTGTAACGACGACAAGTTGTCCTAGAGGGATGTCTACATTGACATTCTTTAAATTGTTTCCGCTAGCGCCTTTGAGGCTTAACATTTTCCCATTGCCTTTTCTTCTCTCTTTAGGCACTTCAATTTTGCGCTCTCCACTCAGATAATCCGCCGTGATTGTGTGAGCCGTTTTTAGATCCTTCGGCTCTCCTTGCCATAAAACTTCTCCACCATACTTACCGGCTCGAGGTCCAATATCAAGTACGTGGTCCGCCTGTAAAATCATGTCTTTATCGTGCTCAACCACCAAAACGGAGTTTCCTAAATCCCTTAAATTTTTAAGCGAAGCGATAAGCCTTTCGTTGTCCCTCTGGTGAAGTCCAATACTTGGCTCGTCTAATATGTAGAGCACATTGACCAGCTGAGAGCCAATTTGCGTGGCAAGTCGAATCCTTTGGCTTTCTCCTCCAGAGAGCGTTCGAGAACTTCGGTTTAGACTTAAATAATCCAGTCCCACATCAAGTAAAAATTGCAAACGAGTTTTGATTTCTTTTAAGATTTCGGAGGCAATAAGGGTATGGGTTTTTGAAAATTTTCCGTCGAGTTGATTAAGCCAGTCTTTAAGTTCACTCAAGGACATGGCACTTACCTGCGCAATGTTTAAATCATCAATTTTAAAACTCAAACTTTCCTTTTGCAGTCTTGCGCCGTGGCAGCTTGGACACACGTCTTCAGTCGTAAAATGCCTCTCTAAAAGAACGGCATCGTAATTTTCTTTATTTGCAATAAGATCCTCCATATAAGGAATTAATCCTTCAAAGTTCACTTTGATCTTTTTAGAGATTCCTGCATATTTTAAATCCTTATTAAATTCTTTATGGAGTCCATTGTAAATATAATCTAGTGCCTCCGTGGAGATTTCTGAAAAAGGAGTATTTAGATCTTGTCCAAAGATCTCGAGAATTGATTTTATTTGACCTAATATCCATTTGCTATTTTTAATATCCTCTATGGGGCGCAGTGCGCCTCTAGCAATCGATAATTTCGGATTCTCAACAAAATACTCTTTGTTTATTTTCTTGACGCTTCCAAGTCCTTTGCACACCGGACAGCTTCCTTTCGGGGAATTGAAGGAGAATGTATTAGGCTCGGGAAGTGCTAAGGACAAACCCGAATCGTCATCCATTAATTTTTTAGAAAAATAGTGGATATCCGTTTCATGGAGTTTTTGAATTCCAATTACGCCCTCTCCCATTTCCATCGCCGTACGAAGAGAACTTTCCATTCGGCTTTCTGTTGCATTCTCCCCGATAATCCATCGGTCTACAACAATATCAATATCATGCGTCTTGTAACGATCTAATTTTAAATCGTACTCAATGTCTTGCAACTCCCCATCAATGCGTGCCTGTCCATATCCTTTTTTGGCCATCTGTACGAAAAGCTCATGGTAATGCCCCTTTCGGGCGCGAATTACCGGAGCCAAAAGAAGCACTTTCTCTCCTTCGTAATTGGATTTAATAACCTCTAAAATTTGTTCTTCTGTGTAGCTTACTAACTTCTTACCGGACGTTTGGGAATAGGCATCGGAGACGCGAGCAAAAAGCAAACGAAGGAAGTCATATAATTCCGTCACAGTACCCACGGTGGATCTTGGGTTTTTGTTCGTGGTTTTTTGTTCAATGGCAATCACAGGAGACAATCCTTCAATCTTATCGACATCAGGGCGCTCTAATCCACCTAAAAACTGCCTAGCATAGGCAGAAAACGTTTCAATATACCTTCTTTGTCCTTCTGCAAAAATGGTATCAAAAGCTAACGAGGATTTACCGCTACCGGAGAGTCCTGTGATCACAACCAATTCATTACGCGGAATACGTACATCGATGTTCTTTAGGTTATGCTCTCTGGCGCCGTATATTTCAATATATTCTGTTTCTTCTTTCATTATTATAGGACTTTGACTATCAGAATCAAAATCGTACAAAATTACGAAATTTAACGCGATAAGTCCACATAGAGTACGGCAAACCCAAAGGAGTCTAGCGTTAAATCTTCTCGTAGTCGCATAAGGATACGTGCCTTCAACACTGCTTTAAGCGGTTATTTTTCACTCTTTTTCAAGGAAAAGCAAAAGAAAAGCAAAAGAGGTGTAACCTTTTAGTCATCTTGTACGTATATATAAGTAGAGCCCATTAAATACCGGGCAAGAAGTTTACATGAGACAGTTAAAAATTACAAAGCAGGTTACCAACCGTGAAACGGCGTCTTTAGACAAGTACCTTCAAGAGATTGGTAAGGTGGAACTAATTACGGCCGACGAAGAAGTGGAACTAGCGCAGAAGATTCGTGCAGGCGACCGCATCGCCCTTGAAAAACTTATTAAAGCCAATTTACGTTTCGTTGTTTCTGTATCGAAACAATACCAAAACCAAGGACTTTCCCTTCCCGACTTGATCAATGAAGGAAACTTAGGTTTAATGAAAGCGGCAAAACGATACGATGAAACCAGAGGATTTAAATTTATTTCTTACGCTGTATGGTGGATTCGACAGAGTATTCTGCAGGCCTTAGCAGAGCAATCTAGAATTGTAAGATTGCCTTTAAATAAAATTGGATCCATCAATAAAATCAATAAGGCTTACGCACACTTAGAGCAAGAGAACGAAAGACCTCCTTCTCCAGAGGAACTAGCAGAAGTTCTTGATATGAGCGAGGACGATATTAAAGAATCCATGAAAAACAGTGGACGTCACCTCTCTATGGATGCACCACTAGTGGAAGGAGAAGACAGTAACCTTTACGATGTACTTCGTTCGGGAGAATCTCCAAGCCCAGACAAGGATTTGATGTTAGAATCACTGCAAATTGAAATTGAAAGAGCGCTTCAGACGCTAACACCAAGAGAAGCGGATCTTGTTAGACTTTACTTTGGACTTAACGGTAAGCATCCAATGACCCTAGAGGAAATTGGAGAAACCTTTGACCTTACAAGAGAAAGAGTACGTCAGATCAAAGAGAAAGCGATCAAACGACTTAAGCACAATACAAGAAGTAAAATTCTTAAATCCTATTTAGGAAAATAGTAGTCTCTACTACTTAAAAGAATTCTTTTACAAGAAAGAATCTATAAAAAACAAAGCCAATCGATGATTGGCTTTGTTTTTTTATATGCTTATTTATCTTTGCTTACAAGTTCTTTTCGTACTCGACTTAGACTCTCTGGGGTGATTCCTAGGTAAGAAGCCACCATCCACTGCGGGGTTCGCTGCATCAAATTCGGATACATTTTTAGAAAATTCAAATAACGCTGTGACGCCGTATCTGAGAGGAGAGAATTGATTCGGTTTTGAAGTGAGCGAATATGCTTTTGCAAAAGAAGATCATTGTTGACAATGGTACCCGGAAACTGCATACTTAGGTTGGAGAAAAAATCTGAACTTAAAAAAAGAATTTCACTGTCTTCCACCGCCTCAATGTAATAGTTCGATTTTTCATTAAAATAAAGAGAACTTCTGTCACTCATTAACCATTTTTCGGGCGCAAATTGAATGATATGTTCTTTGCCATTGGGATCAATCGAATACATTCGAAGCAGGCCCTTTTCCACAAAGTAAGTACTTTGGCAAACCTCTCCTGCCCTTAATAAAAACTCTCCTTTTTTTACATGCTTAAGTGTATAATAGGCGCCACAAAGACCAATAGCCTCCATAGGAATTTCTAAAACATCGGAGAGATAGTGTTCAATATTTTCCATAGTCTAATACTAGACCAAAGATAAGGAAATTGCTTGATGTGAACTATTCTCTGTGCAAACTCCATTTTCAATGACAAGAAGCTGTGGACTTTGGTGAATGATTCTTAGATCACTTGCAATTTGGTTCGAGAGTTTTCGGTATTGAAGTAAATCCAAGTAATAGAAATTCACATCTTTCTGCTCCTCTTGCATTTCGCGCTGAAAGTTCTTTAAAACCATCTTACTTACATGGCATGTTGTGGAATGTTTAAAGACCAGTACTTTCTTGTGGTTCGAAGTCTCTAGGGCAGCCTTCCAATCCGCTTCGCTACGCAAAGGGATCCAACGTTCATCCAGTTCAAAAGAAGGGTTTGAACCCGAACTAAATAAATTAAAAAAACTCATATTCTAAAGTATTTTTTGTTAAACCGCTACAGTCCCTTACAATCAAACGCTCGTTTTCACTTCTGCATTGGCCCTAATTCGGTAGAGGAATCATGCTAGAAAAAATAACAAAGAACATCGATTGAATTCGCGGATTTCTTGTCTATGCAAATTCGTTGCCACACACCAACGACAAAAGTCGATTGCGGCTGCAGCGGGATTTTAGGTTAAATCCTAGCGCTTTGTCGCACGCCACTAAAGGGCCTACTCGACTTAGCACACAGCGACCTGAAATCCGATAGCCTCAATACCCCATCGATTACCATCCTTCTTTGTCTTTAAGAGCTTGTAGCTGCGCTAAATGATGCTCACAGTGCCAAGCATAGTACGCAAGACTTTCTCGAAGTGTAAACGAGCGATCGTATTCTGAGTGGTAAAACGTTCGTTTCAGTTCTTTGTTCGTGAGCGCTTTAATTTCGAAAACCCAGCGTTTGTGAAGCCCTTTCAGTATTAGCATGGAAGGCTTAATATCAATCGCAAAACTATCTTGCAATTCCGCCCATTCACTTTCTTTGTAGGTTTTCACTACGGGGTTGTCTTCCGTAAGGGCTAATTTAAAGCGCAAATAACTATTCATATGGCTATCAGCCAAATGATTGATTAATTGACGAGCGGTCCACCCTCCTTCTCTAAAAGGTGTATCGAGCTGCTCATCAGTCCATCCCTCCACTAGATTTTTTAGTTTAGGATAAAAATCTTTTAAGGTTTTTAGGTGTCTGTCTACATCAACATCTGTGATTTTTTCACTTTGTTTGTATTCTCCTATGGGATATCGAATGTCCATTTTATGTTTCTTAAATTTGCTAAAGCGACAATTTGTCTTGTGATTTGAGGTTGGTCGCCTATTTGTGTAAAGTTAGTTTAGATTCCTTAAAACAAATTACACGATTAGATTAAATTTTTATAAATAAAAAAGGATATATTCCTTAACAAAGCCTTAAAACCGAAAGAAATAAGAATATGAAAAAAGCTTTACTCGTAGTCGATGTTCAAAATGATTTTTGCGAAGGCGGATCCCTTGCCGTTCCGAAAAGCAATGAAATCATTCCCTATATCAATCTTCTCATGGAAGAAAATCAGTACGACCAAATTGTATTTTCCCAAGATTGGCATCCGGCCAATCACAAAAGTTTTGCCTCCAACAATGGCAAAAAGGTGGGCGACACCATCCTTCTCAATGGAAGCAATCAGTTCATGTGGCCTGACCACTGTGTTCAAAATACCAAGGGAGCCGAATTTCATCCGGACTTAGATGTGTCCAAAGCGACTCACATTGTGCAGAAAGGAAAAAATCCAGACATTGATAGCTATAGCGCTTTTCAAGACAACAATCACTTTGCAAAAACAGGACTGGATGATTATCTTAAATACCACGAAATTCAACTCGTCGAAATTGTAGGACTTGCCCTTGATTACTGCGTCAAATACACGGCAATTGATGCTTTTGATTTAGGCTATATCACCTGCCTTCATTTTAATGGAACACGAGCCGTCAATGTAAAACCAGAGAACGGACGAGATACGATTTATGAGCTCTTAGAAAAGGGCGTAACCATTCTTGGTTAAAAAAGATCGCAAGCGCCAATTTCAATTTTCAAATAACAAAAGCCCCTCTGAAAAAATCTCAGAGGGGTTTTGTACAAAAGGTCTAGTAGTTAAGCGTAAGCCCTACTCCAAAGCCCTTATCGCTATCGTAATGCGTTCTTATATTCATGTTTTTATTAAGAATGTATCGTAATTCTCCCATATAGTCCTTATCTGTATTGACCATAAAGCCGGCCCTTACTCTTTTCGAAATCGGAATATCTTCTCTCATTAAAGTGAGTCGCACAATGCCATCGTGGAATACTTCGGCCTCAAAATTTACAAGCATCGGCAGCGTGTATACAAAACCTAAGCTAAAGGCTGCTCGAGAATCTTTTTCATTTGTTTGCCCGAAGAGGTTTCTATGCTGCTGATTAGTGCCCAATTTCTTATAATGCCAGTCGAATCCAATAAAAGGCATAAACCACTGCATATCGCCAATATATCTACCTAATTGGGTTTCCACCTCGTATCCGTGCGAATCTTTATATCCTAAGCTCCATTCGGTCTGCAATTTCCATCTTGTTTTTTGAAGCGTAGCCTCTCCATCGTTTCCATTGGTAGCAAAATCATTCTGTATACTAAAATAAGGCATATCGCTTTCCATCTGAAGCATTTTGTAGGCCTTATTTTTATCGGGCAAGTAAGGATTTTGATAATCACCTACCGCAAAAACCCTATTCATTCCCGCCATCATATGATACAGGATATGACAGTGAAAGAACCAATCACCTTCTTCATTTGCTGCAAACTCAATCGTATCTGTTTCCATAGGCATAATGTCAATAACATTTTTAAGCGGAGCATTCTTTCCCTTGCCATTTAAAACCCTAAAGTCAAAACCGTGCAGGTGCATCGGGTGACGCATCATCGAATTGTTGTGCATAGTGATGCGCAAAACCTCTCCTTTCTTAACGGGTATCTTGTCCGTTTCCGAAAGTATTTTATGATCCATACTCCATACATAGCGGTTCATATTTCCAGTCAGGGTGAATTTTAGTTCTTTCACGGGCGCATCCTTTGGAAGCGTCGTATCGTACGGAGATTTGAGCATGGTATAGTTTAGTGTTTTTATTTTTCCAGAAGCCATTGTATGGGAATCGTGGGAGCTATGATCCATCTTCATTTCCTCATGCATACCATGTTCTGATTTCTTTTCCTCTTTTTTATCTTCTCTTGCATCTCCCGAAATTTCAGGATACATCACAGAATTCATGTCCATCTGGCCAAGGCTCATCTTCATGCCCATGTCGTCCAAATCTCCATTCATCTTCATCATATCATTCATCATCTTCATTCCCTCAAAATATTTCAATTTGGGAAGAGGAGGTTGCACTTGTTTCTGTCCATTGCCTATAAATAAGCTTGCAGATTGCGTTCGATCTTCCGTGGTGGCTAAGAATTCGTAGGCGACTCCGTCTTTCGGAATCGTGACTACAATATCGTACGTTTCCGAAACCGCAATGAGGAGCCTATCTACTTCGACTGGTTCTACATCGTTTCCATCACTAGCGACAACGGTTATTTTGCCTCCCGCATAGTTAAGCCAAAAGTAGGATGAGGAGCCGCCATTGGATACGCGAAGTCGTACTTTATCTCCCGCTTTTAAGGCTTTACCCTCCACCGACTTCAATTCGAGCGAATTGCTTTCATTAATAAGAATTTTATCATAATAGACATCGCTTACGTCCATGGCCATCATGCGTTTCCATTCGTTGGTCAATTTGGTTTTAAAATGTCCTTCCCGAATGGCTTCTGCATACGACTGCGTTGCATTCTTTTTAATCGCTGCCCAATCGTTGGCATTGTGTAGCATCCGATTAATGTTGTTGGGATTATAATTGGTCCACTCGCTTAAGATAATAGACTCGGTAGGCAAATCATCGATTCCCTTTCTAAAGGTTTTATCGTCTTCTCTCTTTTTCATGATAAAACTACCAAACATTCCAATTTGCTGCTGCATACCAGAATGGGAATGATACCAATGCGTTCCGTTTTGGATAATAGGAAAACGATACGTGTAAGTCTCACCAGGCGCAATGGGTTTTTGTGTAAGCCAGGGCACACCATCTTCTTTGTTGGGAACAAATACCCCGTGCCAGTGAAGTGACGTGCTCTCTTTTAACTGATTGTGCACGACAATCTCGGCTATATCGCCTTCTGTGAATGTAAGTGTGGGCATTGGAATCTGGCCATTTACAGCAATCGCCCTTTTTTCTTTTCCGCCGTAGTTTACAAGTGTATCTTTAACGTACAAATCATACCGCGTTACTTTTTGTGCTAATAGGAACTGCGAACAAAGAAGCATTAATGCCACTTGCAGCAATCTCATTTTATTATTTGTGTGCTTATTCATTTTGAAAATTTAATCTGATAAGAAAAACGAAGGAGATCGAAAAACCTTTTTGTTTTTCGACAAAACGCATCTGTGGCTAATAGGCCATTGTTTTAGCTTATTTTAGGCGGTTGCCAAATGGAGTAATAGCCCGAAAAAACATAGACCTCACTGAAAGCAAATCTTTGTATTCTCAATTCTGGACTCAGATTCCTTACTCTTAATTCAATAGGAACGAGTATGCTTAAAGTCGTGCAGGAAGCGACACATTTGCAAGAACCGTGCTTACAATTTCCGTCTTCACCGTGTTTATCGTTGCAATTTTGACAGGACTTATCTTCACAATTGCCATCAGGATTTGAATTGTCAAATTTTATTTGTGAACACAACACCTCACTAGAAACAGTAGAATTTAGCGAACTAGCAAAACTTTGGTTTGGGATCAAAAAGAGCCCCAAACAAAATAAAGTTAAAATGTTAATATGTATTCCCAATCTCTTCAACTCAACAAATAGATAATCTAATTAAACGTACTTTTCGCTTCTAAAAAATTTCAATTAAGCACTTTACAATTTTTCTGCGATCGCCAAAATTTGAAATTGTTTTGGCTAGATTAATATTACTATTTTTACAAAATAAAGCTGAGTTCTTGAGCGTGCCTAATGGGAGGTAAATCCCAGGTGTACATGCAAGGCTGGGTTATATTTTTTTAATTAACCATGTTAAAAACTGCCTAAATTCAGTCCTATTTTAATTGGAAAATTTTTCATTTCCAATGTGTTCAATTTTAGTTCTATCCTCTGTTTACAAATCTCAGAAATAAACCGATATGAACCGTTGTGGAATTTCTTATTTGATTTGTAATATTTCTTGATTACTAATCCCATTTTAGCAGCAAGCCGTTAAAAAGACTCTTTAAGTATCTCATTCTCCAATACCTTCGATACTTTTCAAAAAAAGACAGTTTTTGTTCAATAAAAAAATGCAACCTTCAGGCTGCATTTTTCTTTCGTCTTATATAGGTTTATAACCTATAGCATTTTTAAATTGTTGACTTCTTGCTCGGTAAGAATTCTCCAATGCCCTCTTTTTATATTCTTTTTGGTTAACCCCGCAAACACAACTCGGTCTAGGGTTTCTACTTCGTATCCTAATTTTTGGAATATACGACGAATCACACGATTCCAACCAATGTGGATTTCGATTCCCACCTCATTCTTTGGTTTTCCTTCAATAAAGGAAATACTATCCACTTCTGCGACCCCTTCATCGAGACGAACTCCTTCCGAAATCACTCTTAGATCTTCCGTGGAAAGCTTTCGATCCAAAGTTACGTGATAGATCTTCTTTACATTAAAAGAAGGGTGAGTGAGTTTTTTAGTCAAATGACCGTCATTTGTTAAGAGGATAACCCCTGTTGTCGTACGATCTAAGCGTCCTACTGGAAAAAGGCGGTATGGAGAAGCGTTGGCGACTAAATCCATTACCGTTTTACGGGCCTTATCATCCTTGGTGGTTGAAATATATCCCTTCGGTTTGTTTAAAAGTACATAGACTGGTTTTTCTGGTGTAATCCCTTGTCCATCAAAAACGACTCTGTCGGTTTTTTGTACTTGGTACCCCATCTCAGTCACCACCTTCCCATTGACTTCCACAAGTCCCTGAGTAATAAGTTCGTCCGCTTCTCTTCTAGAACAAATTCCAGAGTTTGCGATGTATTTATTTAAACGGATGGTTTCTTTGTGAATATCCTTTTCGATTTTCTTTAAACGACGCTGTTGAACATAATTTCTTCCTCTGTCCTCCGACCTATCGTCCCCTTTTGAATACGATTTCTTAGGATATTTCAAATCTCCTTTTGAATATTTATCTCTTGCATCAAAGGGTCTTGAGCCGCCTCTTTTAGGACGTGCTGAACTCAAAGACTTAGCCTCTCCTTTTGTGAAAAGCCTTGGCTCTCTACCTCTTTGAGGATCCTTTGGTTCTCTCGATTCTCTATCGAAATTAGATTCTCTTGACTCCTGCGTGCGAGGGCGCCGATCCCCTGAAGGACTTGGTTTGGAGGATCTTGGTTTTCTAGGTCTATCGGATTGATTTCGATCTTGGCGCATTTAACTTAAATTTTTGCAAAGATAGTGATTTTGGAAATGGCTTTTGAAGTTATTTGCAAACTCTGAAATTCCTCGATTTTCCATTTTTGAATAAGTAGACTGTTTCTTTCATTACGCGGAAGAAGAGCTTTAAAAAATAAGAGACTGCATAAAAATTACGCAGTCTCCAATTTATAAAATAAAGATTCAAATCGGTTTTATCCTTTGAACGCTTTAATTTTCTCTGTTAGTTTTGGAATAATCTCAAAAGCATCTCCCACTACCCCATAATCTGCTGATTTGAAGAATGGCGCTTCAGGATCGTTATTCACCACCACAATGGTTTTAGAGGAGTTCACACCTGCTAAGTGCTGAATCGCACCTGAAATCCCTACTGCGATATATAAATTCGGAGCAATGGCTTTTCCCGTTTGCCCTACGTGTTCACTGTGAGGTCTCCAACCAATGTCAGATACCGGTTTTGAACAAGCTGTAGCCGCACCTAGAACCTCAGCAAGATCTTCAATCATACCCCAATTCTCAGGTCCTTTCATTCCTCGACCCGCAGAAACTACAATTTCTGCTTCTTTTAGATCTAGCTTTCCAGAGGACTGCTCGTGCGAAATCACTTTTGTATCTTCGTTCTGTACACTTAAATCTTTCTGTGTGGTTGACCCTTCAACTGGATTTTCTTTCACTCCATAAGAGTTTTGAGAAACCGTAACAATTACTTTATCACTTGAAGCCACAGAGTTCATGATTCCTTTTCCAGAGAAAGCTTTACGCTTCACGGTAAAAGGAGAAACACTTGAAGGCGCTTCAATTGCATTGGTAATTAAACTATACTCTTTTGCTACAGAAAGCATAGGGGCCACGGAGGAGGCGTCCGTTGTGTGTGGGAATACAATGATGGATCCGTCAAGGACTTCTTCAATTGCTTGTGCCACGGCTTTCGCACTAAAATTCTTTAATCCTTCGTCTTTAATTTCAATTACTTCTGAGGCGCCATAACGGTATAGCACATCCGAAGAATCACTTGGGTTAATGGAGATTGCAGTGACTTTCTCTCCTGCTAGATCTGCAATTGCTTTTCCATAAGAGACGGCTTCAAAAGCTGCTTTTTTATAAACTCCATTTATTGTTTCTGCGTAAACAAATACTGCCATTTTATTTAATTTTTCTTCGTTAATACTTAGCTTAGATTGCTTTCGCTTCTTCGTGCAAAAGTCTTACTAACTCGTCAAGATTGTCTGGCGATACCAATTTCACAGCGGCACGTGGCGCTACTCTTTCAAAGGTCTCTGCTTTTACGCGAACCTCATTTTGCTGTGGTTCAACCACCTCTAAAGGTTTGCTTCTAGCTCCCATAATTCCGCGAATATTGGGTATAATCACCTCTTTTTCGTCTACAAGTCCTTTTTGTCCTGCAATGACAGCAGGTAGTTTCACGGAAATCGTTTCTTTTCCTCCTTCAATTTCACGAACGGCTTTTAACTGAGACTCTTCCACCTCTAAACCTACGCATGCATTCACAAACGGAGAATTTAAAAGTCCTGCAAGCATTCCTGGCACAGAACCTCCATTGTAGTCAATCGATTCTTTTCCACATAAGATTAGATCATAGGAACCTGCCCCTGCTACTTGCGCAAGTGCCTTTGCCGTTGAAAAACTATCTTGAGGATCTAAATTCACGCGAATCGCTTGGTTTGCACCCGTGGCAAGCGCTTTACGAATAATAGGTTCATTTTCTGCTGGCCCTACGTTTACAACGGTAACGTCCGCTCCAACGCTGGTTTGAAGTTGAATGGCTCTGCTGAGTGCAAATTCATCCAAAGGATTAATTACAAACTGAATTCCATTCTTGTCTAGAGATTCCCCTCCAGCCGTAAAATTAATTTTCGAAGTAGTATCGGGAACACTACTTATACAGACTAATATTTTCATGTATTTATATGTATTTTAATTGTTGCTAAAATAATAAAAAAAGTCTTATGCATGCATAGCAAATTAAAGTTTTACTATTCAGTGCATTATGTTCAAA
This sequence comes from Bacteroidota bacterium, assembly GCA_023387375.1. Classification (GTDB taxonomy): domain Bacteria; phylum Bacteroidota; class Bacteroidia; order Flavobacteriales; family Weeksellaceae; genus Planobacterium_A. The sequence goes on from JAEWIE010000049.1 coordinate 27,032, forward strand.
ATGCCTTACTTTAAATCCGGTCGACTTGGTCGAATTTCAATCTTACTTGGAAGCGCTCGCCTGTTCATTTTCAAAATATTTCCAATAAGTTCTCCAATGTCCTCAGGTTGGATCTTCCAATGGTCTTTTTGAGAGGGATCGTTTCCATTAAAATGAGTAGATACAGATCCTGGCATAATCGTGCAAACGCTAATGCCGTATTTTCGTAAATCTAGCATCGCAGCCTGGGTGAATCCCACCACTCCAAACTTACTTGCGTTGTATGCCGAACCGTTCTCAAAGAAATTGGTTCCTGCAAGAGAAGAAATACTAATGTAATATCCTTTGCTTTCTTTTAGGGCTTCTACAGAGGCTTTCAAAGTATGAAAGGCACCCGTTAAATTGGTCTCAATCATTTGATTCCACTCCTCAGTAGAGAGCTCATCTACCGGCTTAAAGATTCCAAGTCCTGCGTTGGCAATAACCACATCAATTCTTCCAAATTTTTCAAGTATCGCTTTTACGGCCTGCTGTTCCTTCTCATAATCGCGAACATCCGATACCACGCCAATCACGTCCATCGATATTCGACTTAATTCTAGTGCTATTTTTTGGACGTCTTTTTCATTTCGACCACTAATGGCCACTTTGTATCCACTTTTAAGCAGAAGTTCCGCCACTCCGTAACCAATCCCTTTGGTGGATCCGGTAATATATATCACTTTGTTTTCCATGTCCTAAAAATACGAAAAACGCCCCAAAGAAGGGGCGTTTTTCAAGAAATTAATTAAACTTTAACCTTTCGCATAATTTTCAAAGAACAAAGGTATACTCTCAATTCCCTTGTAGAAATTAAAGAGCCCGTAGTGTTCGTTTGGCGAATGGATCGCATCGGAATCCAGACCGAATCCCATAAGAACAGACTTCGCTCCAAGCACCTGTTCAAACATGGCTGTAATGGGAATGCTCCCTCCACTTCGGTAAGGAAGAACTTCCTTATCAAAAGCAGTTTCCATGGCCTTTTTCGCGGCTAAATACTCTTTGGTATCGCTAGGCAGTACATAAGGCATACCCCCATGGTGCGGCGTTATTTTCACCTTCACATTGTCAGGTGCAATTTTATTGAAATACGCAGTGAATTTCTCCGTAATTTCATCAGGAGTTTGGTAAGGCACTAAACGCATAGAAATTTTCGCAAATGCTTTGGAAGGAATCACAGTTTTCGCTCCTTCTCCTGTGTAACCACCCCAAATCCCATTGCAATCTAAAGTAGGACGAATAGAGGTACGCTCAAGGGTTGTAAACCCTTTTTCTCCCTCCACTCCTTTAAGTCCAATGCTTTCCATGAACTCTTTTGGATTGTCTTTCAAACGATTCATTTCAGTGCGCTCTTCGCTGCTCACTTCTAATACATTGTCGTAGAATCCGTCTATTTTAATTCTCCCGTCTTCATCAATCAAGCCTGCAATCATACGAGAAAGGACATGAATAGGATTCGGCACAGCGCCTCCGTAAAGCCCAGAGTGAAGATCTCGGTTCGGTCCTTCTACTTCCACCTCTATATAACTTAAGCCTCTTAAACCCGTGGTTACCGTAGGCTGCTCTCGAGAATAAATATGGGTATCTGAAATAAGGATACAGTCACAAGCAAGTTTTTCTGTGTTTTGTTTTACGAATCCTTCTAAACTTTTGCTTCCCACTTCCTCTTCTCCTTCAATAATGAACTTTACGTTGCAAGGCAAAGACTCCGTTTGAATCATCGCTTCAAAAGCTTTCACATGCATGAAGAATTGCCCCTTATCGTCTGCAGAACCTCTGGCAAAAATAGCGCCTTCGGGATGAAGCTCTGTTTTTTCGATATAAGGCTCGAAAGGTGGCTTTTTCCACAGATCGAGGGGATCTGGTGGTTGTACGTCATAATGTCCATAAACCAAAACGGTTGGCAAGGATGGGTCGAGGATTTTTTCTCCATAGACAATCGGATATCCTTCTGTATCACAAACTTCGACTTGGTCGGCTCCGGCATCTTTTAGAAATTGTGCCACTTTCTCTGCACAATCCAAAACATCTTGGTTGTACGCTGGATCAGCACTAATGGACGCGATTTTTAAAAGTTCGATTAATTCGTCTAGAAAACGCCCTTTGTTTTGCTCAATGTAATTTAAGGTCTTCTGCATTATCAAATATTTACGTAATGTGTAAAAATAGCAAAAATGCCTTGCGGGGGCAAGACATTTTGCGAATATTTATGAGATTAAACCCCTAGCCTGGAAATAAGTTCCGTAGGGACTGCTCTTTACTTAAAATGAATCTACTTAGTGGGAGCAGCCTTAGGCTCAACTTTCGTTGAATCTGCAGCCACATCAGGGCTTTTCAAAGTATCCTCCACTATTTGAGCCGTTTCGTGTTTTGTGGTGCGAACTTCCTCAGAATCGTAACGTTCAACGCCGTCTTCCATGGCTAATACTCCTTTATTACCACCTGCTGCAATTTTTTTACAGCTTACCAAAAAGGCACATACGGCCACAGCAAATACTAGTTTTTTCATACAATAGGGATTAAATTTAAGGCCTAATTCGTTTCCTATAGGCCCAAATGCATTTCGTTCGCCAAAAGTAAGAAATACTTAAGACTCCGCAAAACGATTAAATTGATTTTAATACTATTTTTCCTTTTCCAGACTGCGTAAAGATAAGATAGTGTTCTCCCCCGTCTTTTACTTTGTACTTCTTTTTGATTTCGTCCGGCCTTAAAGGATGGTTTTTGGAAATAATATTGAACTTACTTCCTTTTGGAAGCTTTGAGGGATTTGTAATTTCCATGCGTAAAACTCGTCCTGGAAACCCTTCAATAAAATGCTCCGAGGTATAAAGATGGGTATTTGGGGCTAGTTTTTGAACTCCAAAAACAGTAGCCACGTGCGTAAAGGCACCTGATTTTAAAATCGCATTGTTCGGGATATAGATAAACTCTTTTGGCTCACTATAAAGAGCGCTACCCTCTGCCTGTTTCCTCGTAAAAACAAAGTCGGGTTCTCCCGATTTTAAATTGACGCATTTAAATAGAACCTCTTTTGCACTCTGGTTTTTCTCCATGTGAACCAAAACTTCCTTGACTTCATTTTTTAAAGCCACGATCTCGATTGAAGTGACATTCGTGAGAACCTCGGTCAAATACGTAAGGTCAATTAAGGGTGAGAGTTTCACGAGCACCTTGTTTGCGCGCTTAAGAAGCAAAGATTGAATCTCTACAAGATTTGGCGATAAATCCTCAAGCAAAAACACTTTCTTTTTTTGCTCATCTCTTCGTGCGGGATCAAGATAAATCAAATCAAAATTCTCCTCAGACTTACTTAAAAAATCATGCAAATCGCCCTGGTGGAATTCCGCTCTTTGCCCTAATCTATTCCAGTTGTGTTTTACGATTTGTAGTAAAGTTGGATTTCGTTCGATTAAAACCCTACGTCGAAAGCCTTTCGATAAAAAAAAGGAATCCATTCCAAACCCAAGGGTTAAATCCAAAAAAGATTCGCCTTTTTGTCCGATGCTTTTGTACTCTGCTGTGGCAAGAGAGGAACTCTGCTCTAGATTTAAATGCTCAGGAAACACAATTCCCTTTGTAAGTAAAAAGGGATATTTTTTTGCGGCAACTTGTCTTCCTTGAATCTGCTGGACAATCTCTCGCATACTCACATTCTCGAAGGGGGATTTCTTTAGCATTAGCGAGCGTAAATCGTCGTGAGAATGTGTATCTATATACAGCTGAACCGCAGGATCAAGAAGAGAATCAAAGTCCATATGCCAAAAAAGATAGAGTTAAAAGAAGCGTATTTGTTAGGCTTCAAACATTTCAGGTAGTCGAACTGCCTTAAGTAAAGTCGGGCTGTAAAGAGATTCCACGGAGCGAACCACTTCGTGTTTTGGATACAAGTTTACGCCAATAAGTTTTATTCTTCCCTCTTCTACCCATCTTTGCTCTTTGCGGGCAGACTCATAAATTTTTCGGGTGATTGATCCACTTTCAAAGGCTTTTTCAAATCCACCCTCATTTTCGATTTCTAGGAATTCGGCCCACGCTTTTTCACAAAGTTGCCCGGTTAAGTCTTCTACAAAATAACTTCCGCCGAGAGCATCTTCAAAAACATTGATAAGACTTTCATAAGCAAGCACGATTTGCTGTTTGAAACCAATTTCTCGACTCCATTCGCTGCCTTGCTCTAACTTGTAATCATTCGAATAAAGCGCATCCGCACCCCCGATCATGGCAGAAGAAAGTTCGAGCGTAGAGCGAATTAAATTGTTTTCTACATCCAGTTTGGATTTGTTTCGAAAGCTAGTCTCTGCAAAAATATAAGGGATTCCTGTCTTATCGTATTCTTTACAAAACTGATTGAAAAGAATTTTAAGAGCCCTGATTTTAGCTATTTCAAAAAAGTAATTGGACCCGACAGAAATGCGGAATAGAACCTGGTCTAAACACTCTGCGCCAAATACCTCAACAAGTTCTTTTAATTTTCCAAGTCCGACGGCAAGCTGCTGTACCATACTCGCGCCTGCATTCTGATACAGAGTCAAATCAATACAAAGAGCTCTTTCAAATCCTTTGGCTAAAAACTCTTTGCCTAGCTGCTCGTCTAATTTTTGAGTAGACTCCTCAAAAGGCTCGACAAGCGGAAAGACTCTATTTAGATCTGTAAGAATATGCTCACAAAGCTCTTTGTTCGAAACAAACAAGGTTTTCTCCTGAAGGTCTTCTACGTTGTTTTCCAAAACAAAACTATAGACTTCCTGCTCAAGGCTTTCATGGTAAGGAGCCACCAAATTACTTGACTCTTCAAGACGGGGCAATACCACAGTTTCTTTCTGCTCCTTTGCATAGATAGGTTTGACCACGAGTCCTTCTAAATTCTCTTTGGAAAGTGTTTCGTATAAATCCTCTAGGTTTTGTTGTTTTTTTACAAGCTCTTCCCAGGCTTCTAAAGTTATAGGTTCAGACATTGACTAAGCTTTAGGGACACTAACGAGTAGTGGTAGGTTTAATATTACTAGAATCGACGACCAAGATGAAAATCTCTTCGTCGGGTTTACGCATGAAGTAATTCTCCCTTGCGTATTTTTCTTTTTCGTCCTTGTTATTCATCAACTTTCGGTAAAACGAATCGTTCTTCTCATATTCGGTTTTGTAATACTCAAGTTGAGTTTCGTATTTGTCAATTTCCTTGTTCAAATCATTGATAACCAAATAGGAAGTACT
>JAEWIE010000030.1 GCA_023387375.1 Bacteroidota bacterium
AACCATTGAACAGAGAAAAAATCTTTTGGGCGTGATTGAGGCGCTTCATGAATTAAAAGATTTGGAGATTCCGCTTGTCGTGATTGGAAAACCCACAGCGTATAAAAAAAAGGTTCAAAAAGCAATCAAGCGTTATGGACTTGAAAAAAGAGTTCACTTTCTATCGGGAGTTACGATGGAAGAATTAGCCTGTATTTATAGATTCGCTAGCGTTTTTGTGTATCCTAGTTTTTACGAGGGATTTGGAATTCCTGTGATTGAAGCTCTTTATAGCGAAACTCCCGTAATTACCAGCAATAATAGTTGCTTGCAGGAGGCTGGAGGTCCTCATTCTCTCTATATTGATCCTTACAGCAGCAACGACATCGCATCGAAGCTTCACTATTTATGGACTCGTGAAGCCGAACGAAAAATACGCGCTGAAAAAGGACTTGAATTTGTTCAAAAGTTTTGCGACGAAGCTGTGGCTTCTCAGACCTTTGCCGTCTACGAGGAAGTTCTACAATCTTAACCGAGTTCTTTTGCTCTCTGTTAGCCTAGGATTCTTCTAAAATCGACTTGGCCACTCTTGCGCCAGTACTAAAACAGCCTTGCAATAAATAGCCCCCTGTGGGCGCTTCCCAATCGAGCATTTCCCCGGCGCAGTACACATATGGGTACGCCCTTAATTCTAAAGTAGGAGAAAGGGAAGAAAAGGATACTCCTCCCGAAGTAGAAATTACTTCGTCTATCGGTCTATATCCAAGAATCTCAATGGGAAAACTCTTAATGTGTTTTGTGAGAGTCATAGGATCTAGATAACTCGCCTTATCTAAAGTTTTTAGAAGATTAAGCGCGGTGGTGGAGAGTTTTAATTGTCGCTTTAAAACCGGACTCATCTTAGGAGCTTCTTTTAAAACCTCAAAGACTTCTGATTCGCATACTCCCGGTTTTAAATCTAGGGAAAGTACAAGCGGAAATCCTCTATGTCGCGTAAAGCGATTCATATAATAGATGGCGCTTCCTTCAATTCCATATTTTGTAAAGACTAATTCCCCAAGTTTTGAATGGGATTCAAAGCTAACCTTTGTGTTCTTCAAATATTGACCTTGAAGGGCGGTAAAGGTACTGCTAGTCTCATATCCTGAGTTTGCCGACTCAAGCGGCATGATTTCAATCTTTTTTTCCTCTAAAGCCTTAATCCACTTTGCATCGGATCCCGTCTTTTTCCAGGAGCCTCCACCTAAGGCTAAAACGAGATGACCAAACTCAAGAATTACGTCCTTTCCTTGGTGTTCTAAATAGACATTAGAGCCCTTAAAATCTATATATTGATGCTCATAATGAATTTCTACTCCGAGCAATTCTAGCTTCGAGAGCCAAGCGTTTAAAACCTGAATGGGTTTAAAGTTTTTCGTGGGAAAGATTTTGCCTGAACTTCCTATGTAGGTTGTGATTCCAATACCCTCCAGCCACTCGATGACTTTCTTGTTGTCAAAGTCTCTCACAATTGCTTGCATTTGAGGGTGGTCGTACTTCGTAACAAAGGAATCAATGGGCTCGCTATGCGTCAAATTAAAGCCTCCTTTGCCTGCCACTAGAAACTTACGGGCAGCCGCCTTGTTCTTTTCATACACATGAACTTTCTTGCCCTTTACAGCAAGCTCATGAGCAGCCATAAGGCCTGCCGGCCCCGCACCTATAATGACAATTGGTTTTTCGTTCATGCTAATGCAAAAGTAATCATTTCTCAAGGAGAGTTCAAGGTTTAGAAAAGGTTGAGAGAGGAAAGTTAAAGATCCGTTGTAAAGTTTTTGAAAGTGGGAGAGCTACTAAAAACAAAAGGGCAAAAAAAAATCCTGAACTCTAAAGTTCAGGATTCTCTATTGATAACAAAATTTTACATTTATTTTACTTGATCTACAACAGCTTTGAACGCTTCAGGGTGGTTCATTGCTAAGTCAGCAAGAACTTTTCTGTTTAGTTCAATGTTGTTCTTTTTAAGAGCTCCCATAAATTGAGAGTAAGACATTCCGTGCTCTCTAGCTCCAGCGTTAATTCTGGTAATCCAAAGGGCTCTGAAATTTCTTTTCTTTTCTTTTCTACCACGGTAAGCGTATTGCATCGCTTTTTCCACGGCGTTTTTAGCGACTGTCCAAACGTTTTTTCTTCTACCGAAAAAACCTTTAGCCATTTTCATCACTTTTTTTCTGCGGGCTCTAGAAGCCACGGCGTTTACTGATCTTGGCATAATTAAATTGTTGTTTTTTTGAAAAGGGCGGCAAACTATTTCACTGCGCTTAGAGGCTCCGTTTCAGGGTTAAAATTTTGAATTGGATAATTCTTATAAACCTAATAAAGGGTTATATAAAAACTACTTAATGGCTAATTGACGTTTCACGCTTTTCTCATCCACAGACGCAACATAAGACGTTTGCGTAAGATTTCTCTTTTGCTTCGTTTCTTTTTTTGTTAAGATGTGGCTTTTGTAAGCATTTTTTCTTTTGATCTTTCCGGTTCCGGTAAGAGCAAAACGCTTCTTAGCACCTGATTTCGTTTTTAATTTTGGCATTTGCTTAATATTTGTTGTTATCAATATTGAGTTTGCAAAATTACGAAATATTTTGATACCATACGTGATACCATGGGAAAAAGAGACTTCGATTCGAAATCTCTTTTTTCTTGTTTATTCGTAATTAAGAAATTTATTTGGCTACTTTCTTCGGACTCATCATCATGATCATTCGTTTTCCTTCTAATTTAGGCATCTGGTCTACTTTACCTACATGTTCTAAATCTTGGGCCAAACGAAGAAGAAGGATCTCTCCTTGGTCTTTGTGAATGATGGAACGTCCTTTGAAAAATACGTAGGTTTTTAGTTTAGATCCTTCTTCTAAAAACTTCTCCGCATGTTTCTTTTTGAACTCGTAATCGTGCTCGTCGGTTTGAGGTCCAAAGCGGACTTCTTTCACGGTCACTTTTACTTGTTTCGCTTTAAGTTCTTTTTGCTTCTTTTTTTGTTCGTAGAGAAACTTTTTGTATTCTAAAATACGGGCAATATAAGGCTCTTGTTTGTCGGAGATCACTACCAAGTCTAATTCGAGCTCTCTAGCCATGGCCTGAGCCTTCGCTAGAGGATATACTCCCGGTTCTACGTTTTCGCCCACTAAACGAACTTCCTTTGCTCGGATTTTGTCGTTAATCTGGTGAGCGTCCTCTTGGGGACGTCTCTGTGGGCCTCTACCTCTGTAATGAAATTTCTGTGCTATTGTAGTAAATTTTAAGTTATATTCTATTTAAGTGGACTAGCGCTGTCTCTTACGCTTTTTGTCCAAATTCAGCATTAAATTCTGCTGCTTTTTTAAAGTAATTGATGAACTCTTCTACCGACATGGTTCCAAGATCTCCTTCGCCACGGCGACGAACAGATACGGTTCCTGCCTCCGCTTCACTTTCTCCTACGACGAGCATAAAAGGATGCTTAGCGAGTTCCGCATCACGAATTTTTTTGCCTGTTTTTTCGTTTCGTTTGTCAATTAGGCCGCTAATATCGTGATTTTCTAGTAATTGTGAAACTTTTTCTGCATATTCCACATATTTTTCTGAGATGGGAAGAAGTATGAATTGTTCTGGAGAAAGCCACAGTGGGAAGTCTCCCGCTGTATTTTCAAGTAAAATGGCAATGAATCTTTCCATAGATCCGAAAGGAGCCCTGTGAATCATCACCGGTCTATGTTTTTCCCCATCGTTTCCAATGTAATTTAGATCAAAACGTTCCGGTAGGTTGTAATCCACTTGGATGGTTCCTAGCTGCCAGCGTCTTCCTAGAGCATCTTTGACCATGAAATCAAGCTTTGGTCCGTAGAAGGCTGCTTCTCCGTATTCCACTACGGTAGTTAAGTTTTTATTCTTAGCTGCCGTGATAATCGCAGTTTCTGCTTTTTCCCAGTTTTCGTCGGATCCAATGTATTTTTCTTTGTTGTCAGGATCACGAAGAGAGACCTGAGTTACGAAATCTTCAAACCCTAAGTTTTTAAAGACATACATCACTAAATCAATTACTCCTTCAAATTCAGTAAGAAGTTGATCTGGAGTACAAAATAGGTGAGCATCGTCCTGGGTAAATCCTCTTACGCGGGTAAGACCATGAAGTTCTCCACTTTGCTCATAACGATAAACGGTTCCAAACTCTGCAAATCGTTTCGGTAGATCTCTATACGACCATTGTCCTACTTTGTAGATTTCACAGTGGTGAGGACAGTTCATCGGTTTTAGCATGAACTCTTCTCCCTCGTTTGGAGTTTTAATGGTTTGGAAGCTATCTGCTCCATATTTCTGGAAGTGTCCAGAAGTTTTGTATAGTTCCACATTTCCGATGTGAGGCGTCATGACAAACTCGTAGCCTGCTTTTTTCTGTGCCTCGGAAAGGAAGTTTTCTAATTTCTTACGAAGCGCAGCTCCTTTGGGTAGCCAAAGCGGAAGACCAGCGCCTACTTTTTCAGAAAAGGCAAAAATACCTAGTTCTTTTCCTAGTTTTCTGTGGTCTCTTCTTTTGGCTTCTTCTAAGCGCTCAAGATACTCGGTAAGTTCTTTTTGCTTAGGAAACGAAATTCCATACACGCGGGTTAATTGAGGATTCTTTTCGTCTCCTCTCCAGTACGCTCCAGCCGCATTAAGAATCTTCACCGCTTTTACAATGCCTGTAGAAGGAATGTGTCCTCCACGGCAAAGGTCTGTGAAATCAGCATGTGTCACGAAGGTGATTTCACCGTCGTTTAAATTTGTAATTAACTCCGTTTTGAAAGGATTGTCCGCGTACGCTTCTAAAGCTTCCGCTTTCGAAACGGCGTAGAGTTTGAAAGTAGAATTCTGCTTGGCATTTTCAAGCATTTTCTTTTCAATCTTTTCAAAGTCTTTTTCGCTTAAAACTTCGTCTCCAAAATCGACGTCGTAATAGAATCCATTCTCGATCGCGGGACCGATGGTAAGTTTTGCTTCGGGATAATAAGCAAGAATCGCCTGGGCTAGTAAGTGAGCCGAGGAATGCCAAAAGGCTTTTTTGCCCATAGGATCATTCCAGGTTAAAAGCTGAACCGTAGAATCCGTCGTGATTGGGGTAGAGACTTCTACTTGCTGATCGTTAACGATCGCAGAAATAGTGTTTCTAGCCAGTCCCTCACTGATTGATTTTGCAATCTCCAGGGGAGTCACTGGGCTCTCAAATTCTTTTAGGCTTCCGTCTGGAAGAGTAATTTTAACCATGTTCTCGCTTGAAATTTAATTATAGTCTGCAAAAATACGCATTTTCTCTTAATTTTTCCGAATTAAAACCGTGAATTCTAAAGGGTCAAGCAGTAGATCTGATGCCTTTGGTTTGACTTCTCGAGCAGAGATCGTTTGAAAATGAAGCTTAAACGTATAGTTTGCTAAGGTAAACTCCGTACTAAGGGGCTCGGAAGCAATTGTGCCCGACCTATTCTTATAAGGTTCTAGTAAGCTTTGTAGGGTAGGAAGTAAATCCTTTGTAGTAGACTCGCCATTCTCTGATTTTACGGTGAACAGAAGCTTGGGATTCGCCGCGTAAGGACTGTAATCAATACTCAACTGATCTTTCTCAAGCGTAAAAGTCTCTACGGTTGGGACCTTAAAGAAGTAGACATAGTCGAATCCCTTGGTCTTAACAAGTTCAGGCTCAAAATCAAGAGTAAAGCCTAGATCAAGAGGGTTTGCTTTCGTTTCGGTCACGTTTGTGAACTCCGACTTAAGCTTGGATTCGAAAACCCAGTAGTCCTTTTTAGCCACATCAGGAGCTAATGCGGCAAGCTGTTTTTTGGGAATCCACTGCTCGATATCTTCCCACTCACCGCGCTCGACTAGGAAACGGAATTTATCCACAATGCTCTCTCTCTGCGCTTCTGTAATCTTATGTTCAAACTGAATTTTTCCGCGTTGTAAGACTTTTGCTTCTCTTAACTCTTTGGAAAGTTCTGCTTTTTGGCTTCGCTTTGCACTTGAGAATGCATTAAGATAAGGCATGAATAAGGCGAAAGCACCAAAAGCAAAAAGAGAAAGGGGAACGAATTTAATGGACGCATTTTGCCTAAAGCAAAAATAGGCCACGACGCTCGAAAGCCATAGGGAGAGAATGAGTAGAAAATACCTAGGCTCGGTGTATCCATAGTCTAAAACTCTAGTGAATAGAGCCACGAATAGAAGAACTAAAAGTGGTATTAAGGAAAAGTAGAAAACACGACTGAATATTTTTACCCAGGACCTTGCTTGGTCGCTTTTTAACGGATGGACAAGCAGCAGCGCGAGCTGTCCCACGCACGCATAAATTAAGATAAGATAAGAAACCCATCCCCTTGGAAGTTCCCACTGAATTGCAATTTTTAAGGCATAGAGATAAAGGATTACTACATAAATTAGAAGAAGAGGAATTAAAATAAGTTGAGTAAAGAATTTTAAAGCCGAAGGATAAGGTGTCTGTTTTTCAAGTTCCCGAATACCCCCAGAGCCAAAAAGTAAAAAGATAAAGGTACTTCCTATAATGGCAAGAAAAAGAAAAACTTCCGGGTAAAGAGTATCTCGAAATTCCAACTCGAAAAGTTTGTCCACTGACAAGATTGCAAGCATCACTCCCCCTACTAAAACAAAGGTAAATACCGCCGTTAAAAATATATTTAAAAACAGCTGTTTGTTGTAATACCAAAACGACTTCGAGTCCCTTTCTTTTAGATACCCTACAAACGAAACGAGCAAATGGGAGAGTAGAAAAAGCCCCGCCAAAAAATAGGCGTTCGGTGCTCCAAACTCTTTTTGGGATTTTGGAAGGACCAGATAAACTCCGAAAAGAATCAAAAATCCAAGACTATAGAGTAGTGCTCTTTTGGAGTAACGCTCTGCTGCCATTTGTAAGGCGAAAAATAAAGAGATTCCAAGGCATGCAACAAAGGCAAGAACCGTAAATGAAAAAGCCCACGGCTCGTTCTCATTTTCGATGGCAACGATAGAACTTATTGCTGCTAGGAAAGACATAAGCAAAACGAGTGGACTGGTTCTTAAAAGTTCTTTTGCTTTTGAAAGCAGCATTTGAAATTTTGAGTTCATCTTTTGAGGGTTTAGAGGTTATAAAGAATAGGGAAGACTAAAAAAGTTTTATCTGCTAGCAACTGGAAGCGCAAGAAGAAAGGGACTCTATTTTTGCTTCGAGTCTTTTTCTTTCTTTACTTTTTTGTCCTTTTTGCTTTTCTTTTTTGAGGAAGTAGATTTTTCTTTTTTGCTTTTGCTTTTTTTCTTCTTGTTTACTTTTTCAAGTCCAGAAACAAAAGCGGCAATTTGCTGCTCGTATTTTTTGTGAGTGGGCTTTTTAGGCTCAGTCTTTGTCGCTACTTTCTTTGCTACATTTGTATGGTCTTGCTCTGATTTTGTCGCAGCCGTAGTAGCCTGCTCTATAGTAGAATCTTCGATTTGTTCTTCGTTAAACAGGCTTCTTTGCATAAAGGCATGAAGCTCCTTTAAGGAGCCCTCAAAGAAATCCTGCGAGAGAACTTGAAGCTTGTTTTTTAAATAAGTTTCTTTGTCTACTCTTGGAATATAGCGAAAGATTCTCCCTTCTTTTTCGGTTCGTAAATAATCCTTCTCAATTAAGATCTTAAGGTAAGTCGAGACCGTATTTTGATGAGATTTAGGCTCGGGAAGAGCCTGCATGATATCGCGTAGATAAGGTTTCTCAAGAGACCAAATGAGTTGCATGATTTGCTCCTCCATAGAGGTAAGGGTACTTAATTTCATAGAGGGAAAAGGGAATTGGTTTGAATGTGAAAATAAAGATAACAAATACTAATCAAAAGAGCAATTCCTGCCCCAAAAAGCACTTCTTTTATACTATGTCTTTTTAGAATGACGCGGGTGATGCCCACGAGAATGGCAATGCCTAACCATAGTAGCCCAAGGGTGGGACTAATGGAGAAGAAAAGTGCAGCGGCAAACACATTTAAGGCCGTATGCATGGAGCTTTTGACCCAAAAATTACTTAGTTGCATCAAAAGGATCAGAGCAAGAAGAAAAACCATGACTAGATCAAGGGTATCAAGAAGGAAATAGCTCACAAGTAAATAGGTGAGTAGCGCTAAAAGAATAAAGACATAAAGGCTTTTTCTTTGAATTCGATTGGAGACGTCCATATTGGAATAACGTCCCGATCTCACATTGGCTACGATCCAAAGGATAATTGGCAAGATTAGAAGTCCTAAAATAGGAGCGAACTCCCTAAAGGCTTCTTTCCAGGTTAAAAACTCAGCCGCGTAATAAATAAAATAAAGAACTAAGGAGGTTAAAGGGTTAAATAGATTGGATATCCATTTCGAGGCGTTCATCCACCAAGGCTCCGTTTTTTTAGGGAAAGAAGTCATTCTCATATTTGTAAAATCAAATTTAAACTATTTTCTTTAGAATGAAAATGTGTTTTTTAAGTACTCTCCTTACAAAGACCAAGTATTTTTCTTATTTTTGCGTCATATTTTGTATTACAATGAACGAATTTTCTAAAGAAGTTTACCTTAAATGGTACGCCGATATGACGATGTGGAGACGGTTTGAAGACAAATGCCGCTCTTTATACTTAAAGCAAAAAATCAGAGGATTTTTACATTTGTACAACGGACAGGAAGCGATCCCTGCAGGGTTTACCCATGCGATGGACATGACCAAAGACAGTATGATTACTGCGTACCGTTGCCACGTACATCCAATGGCGATGGGCGTAGATCCAAAAAGAATCCTTGCGGAACTTTGTGGAAAAGCGACAGGAACTTCAGGAGGAATGGGCGGATCTATGCACATCTTTAGCAAAGAGCACCGTTTTTATGGAGGACACGGAATTGTAGGAGGACAGATTCCTTTGGGAGCAGGTATTGCCTTTGCAGACAAATACTTTGATCGTAAGGCTGTAAACATCTGTTTCTTCGGAGACGGAGCCGCAAGACAAGGATCTCTTCATGAAACTTTCAACATGGCTATGAACTGGAAACTTCCAGTGGTATTTGTAGTTGAAAACAACCAATATGCAATGGGAACTTCAGTGAAGCGTACAGCGAATCACGAAGACATCTATAAATTAGGACTTGGCTATGAGATGCCTTGTTTAGCGGTCGATGCAATGGACCCAGAAAAAGTAGCGGAAGCAGCCTACGAAGCAATCGAAAGAGCGAGAAGAGGAGATGGACCTACTTTTATTGAGGCTAGAACCTACCGTTATAGAGGACACTCTATGTCGGATGCAGAACCGTACAGAACGAAAGAAGAAGTAGCGATGGCCAAAGAGGACGATCCGATCGAACTCGTAAAAGAAAGAATTCTGTCTAATGGATGGGCAACTGAAGCGGAGCTTGAGGAGAAAGACAACGAAGCGCGCGCTTTTGTAGAGGAGTGCATCGAGTTCATGGAGAACTCTCCTTATCCAGATCCTAACAAAGTATACGAGTATGTATATGCGCAGGAGGATTACCCGTTCATCGATAAATATGAAAATAACTAGAAATTAAGTAGATAATAAGATCTCTTGGCGCCCAAACTATTTATAGAAAGGTTGGACTAGGGATACTTTAAATCTTAAACAATACAAAGACTATGGCTGAAGTAATTACAATGCCGAGACTTTCCGATACTATGACGGAAGGAACGGTTGCAAAATGGCACAAGAAGGTAGGAGACGCAGTAAAGGAAGGAGATATTTTAGCAGAAATCGAAACTGACAAAGCGGTGCAAGATTTTGAAGCAGAAATGGATGGAACCTTACTTTATGTAGGCGTTGCAGAGGGTGATGCGGCCCCTGTGGATGCCGTACTTGCCATTGTGGGAAAAGAAGGTGAAGACATTTCTTCTCTCAAAGGGGATGATAGCAGCGCTTCTTCAAAAGAAGAGCCAAAAGAATCCGAAAACAAAGAGGAAACAAAAAGTGCAGAGGCTCCAAGCTCAGCGCCCGCAGAAATTCCAGAAGGTGTTGAAATTATTACTATGCCAAGACTCTCTGATACCATGTCAGAAGGGACAGTAGCCAAATGGAATAAAAACGTAGGCGATAGCGTAAAAGAAGGAGATCTTCTTGCTGAAATTGAAACCGACAAAGCTGTTCAAGATTTTGAATCTGAATTTGATGGAACTTTACTTTACCAAGGTGTAGCGGAAGGAGAAGCTGCTCCTGTGGATAATATCCTTGCGATCATTGGCCCTGCAGGAACAGACGTTTCTAGTGTCGTGGCCTCTGGAGGTAAAAAACCAGTACCTGCAAAAGAAGAGAAGCCTCAGGCTTCTAGTGAAGCAAAAGAAGAATCTCAAAAAACAGAAACTTCTACGGCAGAATCCACTTCTGAAACGACTGAGAATAGTTCTACCGATCGAATTGCTGTATCTCCACTTGCGAGAAAAATGGCAAAAGAGAAAGGTATTTCTTTATCCGATGTAAAAGGAAGCGGAGAAAACGGTCGTATTGTGAAGAAAGACATTGAAGAATTTGTTCCTTCGAAAGCCAAAGCAGCAAGCCCAGCCGCTCAAAAAGCAGCTGCTGCAGCTCCTGCAATGCAATTTATTCAAGGAGAAACCACAGAGACGCCAAACTCTCAGGTTCGTAACATTATTGCGAAGAGACTTTCGGAAAGCAAATACACCGCTCCTCATTACTATCTCATTGTGGATATTAATATGGACAAAGCGATTGCGGCTCGTAAAGAAATCAACTCTATTCCTGACACGAAAGTATCCTTTAACGATATGATCATTAAAGCTACTGCGATGGCTTTAAGAAAACACCCTCAAGTGAATTCTACTTGGGCAGGAGATAAGATCATTCACCACGGAAATATTAACGTCGGTGTGGCTGTAGCCGTTCCAGACGGACTAGTGGTACCTGTACTTAAGAATGCAGACCAAATGAACTACACGCAGATTTCGGCTTCGGTGAAAGATATGGCTAGTCGCGCAAGAAACAAAGGACTTAAAGCAAACGAAATGGAAGGATCTACCTTCTCCGTTTCTAACTTAGGAATGTTTGGAATTGATACCTTCACTTCCATTATCAACCAACCGAACTCAGCGATCCTTTCTGTAGGAGCTATTGTGGAGAAACCGATTGTAAAAGACGGACAAATCGTGGTTGGAAACATGATGAAACTTTCCCTTGCTTGTGACCACAGAGTGGTGGATGGAGCTACGGGAGCAGAGTTCCTTCAAACCCTAAGACAGTACTTAGAACAACCTATGTCTATTTTACTCTAAGCAAAGATAGAATAGGAGAAAATAGAAAACCCTTTTAGAGCCTCAGATTCTAAAAGGGTTTTTTCTTTAATTGAAAAATTAGTGATATTTTTGAGCCATGATCAAAGCGAGAAACATTCATAAATCCTACGGGGATTTAGAGGTCCTAAAAGGAGTCGATTTACACATCAAAAAAGCAGAAGTGGTTTCCATTGTGGGAGAGTCCGGTGCTGGAAAATCCACTTTGCTGCAGATTTTAGGGACCCTGGATTCCTCCACCAATGCGAAAGGCTACGATACCGAGATTACAATTGATGGACAGTCTTTTCTTTCTATGAATGATAAGGAGCTTAGTAAGTTTAGAAACGAGAACATTGGTTTTGTGTTTCAGTACCATCAACTTCTTCCCGAATTTAGCGCACTCGAAAATGTACTCTTGCCCACACGAATCTGTGGAAGGAATGAAAAGGAAAGTCTTCAAAAAGCTTATCAACTCTTTGAAGAGCTCAATATTATTGACCGAATCCACCACAAACCGAATCAAATGTCGGGAGGAGAAGCGCAAAGAGCGGCTGTGGCCAGAGCGCTTATTAATTCACCGAAGATCATTTATGCAGATGAGCCCACAGGGAATTTAGATTCCAAAAATGCAGACGATCTTCATCAACTCTTTTTTGATTTAAGAGACCGTTACAAGCAAACCTTTGTCATTGTGACGCACAATCCTAAACTAGCGGACATTACCGATCGCAAACTCATTATGAAAGACGGGCTTATTCTTTAATGCATACTAAGTCTTTTGAGAAATCTTAAGTTTTGTAACGATATTATTCGTAATTTTGCACCGTGAAATTTCGCACAAAGGAAAAGCCTGTTTTGCAGGTTTTTTTGTCTCTTTGCTTAGGAGCAAAAGAGGCTTCGAAATAGAAAGAACTTAAGTTATTCAAGATTTAAATAACAGATTAAACATGATTCCAAATTTTCAGGCGCATCCATGGCACGGAATTCCCGCAGGAGAAGACTCTCCGAATGTGGTGAATGTCTTTATTGAAATTGTGCCAAGTGACACAATTAAGTACGAAATTGACAAACAAAGTGGATACTTAAAAGTAGACCGTCCACAACAATTTTCAAATATTATCCCCGCTTTGTATGGTTTTATTCCTAGGACTTACTGCCATGACGAAGTGAAGAACTTAGCGATTGAGAATGGATCGACAGATGTAACGGACGGAGATTTAGATCCGCTTGATATCTGCGTACTGTCTTCTCACAACATTTTGTCAGGAGGACTTTTAATGCAAGCGATTCCGATCGGTGGATTTAAAATGATTGACAAAGGAGAAGCGGACGATAAAATTGTAGCCGTCATGGTGGGTGACCACGCATTTGGGCATTTTCGGGACATCTCTGAGCTTCCTCAGGCGGAGGTAAGAAGATTAAAACACTATTTCCTTACCTACAAGAACCTTCCAGACGAACCCGCAAAATGTAGAATCGATGATGTGTACGGTGCAGAACATGCAAAAGAGGTCATAGAAGCCTCTAAAAGAGATTACGCCAGTAAATTTGGAGGGTAGTCTAAAGCCTTAAAGAAGCACACAAAATGAATATAGAGAGCAGAGTTCCCTGGGAATTCTGCTCTTTTTTTTAAGTATTTGGGTTAAGAATGATTTCCAAGTTGAGATTTTTGCTATATTTAACTCTTATTAACAAAATATTTATTTATGGATTTATTCATTTTAGTTCCCCTTTTAGGACTTGTTGCATTGGTGTATACCTTTTTGCAAAGCCGATGGGTGAGTAAGCAAGACGCCGGTAATGAGAAGATGCGTCTGATCAGTGGTCACATTGCCGATGGGGCTATGGCCTTTCTTAAGGCAGAATATCGCGTTATGGGGTATTTCGTCATCATTGTAGCGGTGCTCTTAGCTCTGATGGGTCTAAGCAACGAAAAATCGCATTGGAGTATTGGACTTTCCTTTGTCGCAGGGGCTATTTTTAGTGCTGCTGCGGGATTCATCGGAATGAAAATCGCAACCAAAGCAAACGTTCGTACTGCTGAAGCTGCAAAAACGTCTCTTTCAAAAGCTCTTAAAGTTTCCTTTGCGGGAGGCTCTGTAATGGGAATGGGAGTGGCCGGACTTGCCGTTTTAGGACTTGGCGCCCTTTACTTAATTATCAAACAAATTTTTGCTCCTGGAGCGCTCACAGACTCAATCGAGATGGAACGCACCTTAGAAATCCTAATGGGATTCTCCCTTGGAGCTGAGTCTATCGCTCTGTTCGCTAGAGTAGGCGGTGGGATTTATACAAAAGCAGCCGACGTAGGCGCTGACCTCGTAGGAAAAGTAGAAGCGGGGATTCCAGAGGATGACCCTCGAAATCCAGCTACGATTGCGGACAACGTAGGAGATAACGTAGGGGATGTCGCAGGTATGGGAGCGGATTTATTTGGATCTTATGTAGCGACTGTACTTGCTACCATGGTTCTCGGTCGAGAAACGATTTCCAATGACAATTTTGGCGGGTTTGCTCCCATTTTACTTCCTATGATGATTGCAGGGATTGGAATCGTATTCTCTATCGTCGGAACTCTTTTTGTGAAAATCAATAACGACGGAGAAGAAACCACAAGCAAAGTTCAAAATGCACTGAACTTTGGGAACTGGGGAAGTATCGTTCTTACGGCTATTGTGACCTATTTTTTAACTCAATACCTTCTTCCGGATACCATGGAGCTTAGAGGTTTTGTTTTCACTAAAATGGGCGTCTTTGGAGCTGTGATGGTAGGACTCATCGTAGGGACCTTAATGAGTATTATTACGGAGTATTATACAGCCATGGGCAAAAGACCTGTAAGAAGCATTGTGAAGCAATCTTCGACAGGACATGCCACCAATATTATTGGAGGTCTCGCTATTGGTATGGAGTCTACGCTTCTTCCTATCCTCGTCTTAGCAGGAGGTATTTGGGGATCATACTTATGCGCAGGACTCTATGGAGTTGCGATTGCAGCCGCTGGGATGATGGCCACTACGGCCATGCAACTTGCCATTGATGCCTTTGGACCCATTGCAGACAACGCAGGAGGAATTGCTGAAATGAGTGAACTTCCTAAAGAAGTTAGAGAAAGAACAGACATTTTAGATGCCGTTGGAAACACAACTGCAGCTAGTGGAAAAGGATTTGCGATTGCATCGGCAGCCTTAACAGCGCTTGCGCTCTTTGCAGCCTTTGTAGGAATTGCAGGCATTGATGGAATTAACATCTACAAAGCTGACGTACTGGCTGGACTCTTAATTGGAGCAATGATTCCGTTTATTTTCTCTTCCCTTGCTATTACTGCGGTAGGGCAAGCGGCTATGGCCATGGTAGAGGAAGTAAGAAGACAGTTCCGTGAAATCCCTGGAATATTAGAAGGAAAAGCAGAACCTGAATATGAAAAATGTGTGGCGATTTCAACGGACGCTTCTATTCGTAAAATGCTTTTGCCAGGAGCGGTAGCCCTTATCACACCGATCCTAATTGGGTTTATTTTTGGCCCTGAAGTATTAGGAGGATTCCTTGCAGGAGCCACTGTAAGTGGAGTTCTTATGGGAATGTTCCAGAACAACGCTGGAGGTGCTTGGGACAACGCTAAGAAATCGTTTGAATCTGGAGTTGAAATCAATGGAGAAATGCATTACAAAGGATCGGATCCTCACAAAGCTTCCGTGACAGGAGATACCGTAGGAGATCCATTCAAAGATACTTCTGGTCCTTCCATGAATATCCTTATTAAACTCATGAGTATTGTTTCTCTTGTGATTGCTCCTACACTTTCTACAGTGCACCAAGAGAAGATTGAAAAAGAAAGAATGGAAAGTCTAAATCGTCTTACGCTTGGAAGTGCAGCCGTATTACCTTCTGATCTTGCTTTTGGAGACGCCGTCGCAGGAGAGCCTCAAAGTTTAGGAGAATTAAATGCAGATGGAGAGTTTGACTATGATTTAGGGGAGAAGAAAGAGATTACCCTTTCGAATGGAGAAGTTGTACTTTTAGGAACGCAAAGTCAGATGAATTACCTTTATCAGCGTCATGCGAAAAAAGACAAGACTTTATTAAACGAGAACGAGTGGTTTACAATTGAGAACCTGCATTTTGCCTCTGGAAGCAGCGATCTTTTGCCAGGATCTGAAGAAAATCTTTTAGCCTTAGGAAAGATCATGAAAGCGAATCCCACAATGAAAGTAAAAATTGGAGGATACACCGATAACACTGGAAATGAAACCAACAATAAAAACTTATCGCAGCTTCGTGCTCAGAACGTAAAACTAAAGTTACTAGAGCTTGGAATTCCAGCGGCGAACTTAGAAGCGGAAGGGTATGGATCACTTCACCCAATGTGTCCTGAAAACGATACAGAGGAATGTAAAGCTCTAAACCGTCGTATTGACGTTAGAGTCTTAGAACTCTAAGGAAGTACGCTAGAAATTGCTATAAACTAGAAAGCCGTCCCATAAACTTGGGGGCGGCTTTTCTATTAGAGGCATTGAATGTTATACTGGATTGATGGCATTCTAAAAGTAAGGTGAACAAACTTAAACGATGGGTTATTTTAGGTTAGTATTCATTTGAACCTTCTAGTTCGTCCAGATCGTAAGGCTCTTCATCGTCGTTACCGTCCTCTTTCCTTTCATATTTTTCTAAAATCACAAGGGCTCTTTCTAAATCCTCGCGTCTAATTTTGAGTTCCGTTCCCCCGATGGTATTGTTAAAGACGGGATAAACCGTGGAAATGAAATTATTGTTGATAAAACAGGGGACTTTATGAAATTCA
>JAEWIE010000007.1 GCA_023387375.1 Bacteroidota bacterium
AAGGAAGATATATCCCGATTTTCGTAACCGCTCCGTGGTAATCGTGCGTTCCAAGATTGCGCTGCCTGCAGTTCGCCAGTAGCTCTTCCTTGTGTGCGACCACTGCAAAGCTTGTGGTTTATTTACGCCGAGTTTCATCAAATTGGTAGCTTTGGTTTTAATCCGTTTCCATTGTTTCCAGATAGCCATACGCAGTCTCCTGCGGTACCATTTATCGATTTCTCGTAATAGCGTCTTCATCTCGGCTTTCTTAAAGTAATTCACCCATCCTCGTATGTATTGGGATAGGGCTACCTTACGTCTCTCGTTCCCCCAACCGTTGCTACGGGAGGTCAGTTCTTTTAACTTCGCCTTCAGCTTCGCAATGCTTTTGGGATGAACCCGTAACCTTCCTTCTCCTTTATATTTGTAGAAGGTGTATCCTAGAAACTTAAGGTTTCGGATATTGGCAGACTGGCTCTTTTCATGATTGACTTCTAAGAATAGCTTAGTCTCAAGGAAGTGTGTAATGCTCCGCATTACTCGTTCACTGCTGCGTTTACTCTTGCATAGGATTAAAAAATCATCGGCATATCGGACAAATTTGTGTCCCCTTCTCTCTAATTCCTTGTCCAACTCGTTTAGCATTATATTACTCAACAGCGGACTCAGTGGTCCTCCCTGTGGCACCCCTTCTCGACTTGCTTCGAAGCCCGCTCCTATCTGAATGCCTGCGTTTAGGTAACCGTGTATTAATGATATGACACGGTTATCTTTTATAGTGTGGGAAAGCAGTTCTATCAATTTGCTATGATTTACAGTGTCAAAGAACTTTTCTAAGTCCATATCAACCGCGTAGCTATAGCCTTCTGTGATATACTTTCTGCACTGTTCTAACGCTTGTTGCGCACTCCGCTTTGGTCGGAACCCGTAGCTATAATCTGAGAATTGTGGCTCGTAGAGTTTCGTTAGAACTTGAGAGATCGATTGTTGGATTACCCTATCTACTACAGTAGGGATTCCCAATTGTCGCTTACTCCCATTTTCCTTCGGTATTTCTACTCTGCGCACAGGGTTTGGACGATACTTACCTTCAAGAATTTGACTTATTAGTTCATCCTTATGTCTTCGTAGATAGTCCCCAAGTTCTTTGACTTCCATCTTGTCGATACCTCCTACCCCTTTATTCCGCTTTACCGTTAGGTAAGCAGCGTTCAAATTTGATGGAGATAGAATCATCTCTAATAATCCAAAACTATTTTGGTATTTCTTGTTGATGCTTTCCTTTTCAGTTATCCACATAAAAGTCTGCCCTCCCACATAGCCTTCGGATTCCGTCTTATTCTTTTGTGGCCAGGCCTTTGATGCTTCAAAGGTTTTCTGCTTTCTACCTTTCATATGGTAACTTTCATTGTATTAACATCTACTAAGGTTCAGCCCTTCGTACTTTATATAACCTCTATACTATTCGTATGGATGCCACGTGAGTACTACTATGGCTTCTGCTGACTTCTCACGGCAACTGTTGTCCGTGCTTCCGAAAAAAAAAACGTCCGCACGTCCGTGAGACCTCCCCAGGTAAGAACAATAACTTTCACCTCATCTACCTGCTACATTTACCATAGTGCTTCCGTACAGTATAGGACTTCGGTTTGTTTAGCAACCTCATCCAGCACTTGCGGCCTTGTATGTAGTTTCTGTGCGTCAGGCCAAGGTTTTGCCGCCGACTTCCTTCAGATTCCACCTCACAATGGACACCTTTGTCTTAAGCTAACACTTCCAACTGTAATGGCGTGCTCGGGACTTTCACCCTAGAGTTATTGCCCATGCTGGGCACACCAAAAAAAACACTGCATGCGAGTCGCATGCAGTGTTTTTACTTTTTGAAAAGGAACCTAATTCGCTTCCATAATTCTAAGTGTTGAGCTCTGCGTAAATACTTTATTTCGATCGTAGAACGCGCGGCATAATTTACCCTTCAAGGTGTAACTGCCTTTCTCAAGAACAATAAAATTTTTATCTCTTTTGTAAATCGGTAAATTGTAAGTTCCCTTCCCTGTGAATCTCAAAATCAAATCGCAATCGGAATCGTTATATACAATGAGGGAGATTTTATCGCCGTCATTCGTATTCAGCAATATATCTAAGGATTCGGCTGCTGTTTGATGTTTGGCCAGCGAATCTCTTTCCATTAGTATTTCAAACTCGCTACGAATTACTTTCTTAGGAATCACTTTTGGGCTAGGCTCTACTTCTGTCTTTGCAGGCTGCACTCGCGGAGTACACGAAAAAATAATCAAAAGAAGAAATAGTCCAAGGAGAGAGACGGTACTTTTCTTTCTCATTTACAGTGAATAATTTGGCGCTTCTTGCGTAATGATTACATCGTGTGGATGCGATTCTTTTAAACCAGATCCCGTAATTTGAACCATTTGCGTATCGTTTTGTAGCGCCTCAATATCTTTTGCACCACAATATCCCATTCCCGCTCTAATTCCTCCAGTTAACTGAAACACCACATCTTCGATTTTTCCTTTGTGAGGAACTCTTCCTTCAATTCCTTCTGGAACAAATTTTTTCGCTTCGCTTTGGAAGTATCTTTCTTTCCCCCCACGTTTCATTGCGGAAAGACTTCCCATTCCTTGGTAAGACTTAAACTTACGGCCTTGGAAAATAATTTCTTCTCCTGGGGCCTCGTCCGTTCCTGCAAGCAAAGACCCTAGCATTACAGCACCAGCTCCACTAGCAATCGCTTTTACAATGTCTCCTGATAGTTTGATTCCCCCGTCTGCAATCACCGCCACGTTCTTTGTTTTTGCATACTCAAATACATTGTAAATCGCAGAAAGCTGTGGAACTCCCACACCCGCTACAACCCGAGTTGTACAAATTGAACCTGGGCCTACTCCTACTTTAAGAACGTTTGCTCCTGCTGCAATAAGATCTTCAGCGGCTTTTGCGGTTACAATATTTCCTCCTACAATGTCAAGCTCAGGGAAATTAGCACGAATTTCTTTCACCTTTTCAAGAACACCCTTGGAATGACCGTGAGCAGAATCAACGGCGATAATATCCACACCGGCATCCACTAAGGCTTGTACTCGAGCTATGGTATCTTCTCCGATTCCTACGCCTGCTCCTACTAATAAGCGCCCACTTTCGTCTTTGTTTGCATTCGGATACTCCAGTTGATTGTCAATGTCTTTTATTGTAATAAGACCCACGAGTTTAAATTTCTCATCTACAATCGGTAGCTTCTCAATTCTATTTTTAAGTAGAATTTCTTTTGCATCCTCAAGAGTAGTCCTTTTGTCAGAAGTGATAAGATCCTCTTTGGTCATCAACTCCTCCACTTTAACCTCAAGATTCTCTTGGTATTTTACATCACGATTTGTGATAATTCCAATTAAGGTATTGTCAGAGTCTACCACAGGTAGTCCTGAAATTTTGAATTTTGCCATTAAATTTCTTGCCTCTGCAAGAGTATGGTCTTTCGATAAAGTCACAGGATCCGCAATCATCCCATTCTCAGAGCGTTTTACGCGGTTCACTTGCCCCGCCTGCTCTTCAATGCTCATGTTTTTATGAATAAATCCCAAGCCACCGATTCGGGCTAGGGCAATTGCCATGTCTGCCTCCGTCACGGTATCCATTGCTGCAGATACGATTGGAACGTTAAGCGTAATTTTATCAGTAAGTCTTGATTTTAGAGAAACCTGGCTAGGTAATACTTCAGAATAAGAAGGAATAAGAAGAACGTCATCGAAAGTGATGGCTGCCTCCACGATTTTGTTATGTATAGACATCTTTACTTTCTGTGCAAAATTAAAGCATTTATTTGAAAAGTAAAAATTTTATAGGATATGTTACTGAAAATTAACACAAATTGTCAAATCCGATCTTCGCCTAATCTACTGAAAATTATAAATTTCGGGTACGTGAAATTGTTTTCGTGGCGTCGTGACTTTTGGAATAGTTGATTAAATCAGAAAGATCCTGCTCCGTAAATTTTCCACTTATATCTATATACACAAGTTCTGAATCGGATTTCACTGCAATTAAAAATTTGCGAATTTGATTTGACTTTCGCTGCACACCAAAATCAATTGTCTCTGAGTCTTTCTTAACGCTAACCCAAGGTTGAATGTCGCTCCTATTCATATAGCGAGTAAAACTGCGGTTTAACTCCTTACTCGAGTTTTCGATGGTGAAGATTTGTACGTCTGATATCTTCTTCAAAAGAGCAATCATAGCTGCTCCATCGGGCTCATCTTTTAGCGCAATTTTAACGACAGGTTTAGCCAGCCACATTGGAACATTTACCTTGACATAGTTTGCGTCTTTAAAGCCTGGGGTATTTTCATTGAAAAAGTTTGCGTTCTGTCTTTTCGAAACCATACAGGATTGTAGCATTCCTCCAAAAACAAGAAGTAAAACAAAGTATTTAAAATTTTTCATGATTCTATTTAAAATGATTTATAACTTCCTCCCGAATTTTGTTTCACATGAGAAGTGGGTTTTGGATTGGAACGGTATCGAACCGATCCTCCCGAACTTACTTCTCCTTCTACGCTCCTCGACGCATTAATCTTTAAATTCCCGCCAGAAGATACATCAACTCGTACATCCTCTGATTTAAGGTTTTGAGCATTGATTGCAGCTGCACTCGAAACTTCATAAGCAGCAGAGCTAGCCACTCCGCTAATAGATACATTCACACCACTCGAGCCTTTCACATCTAATTGTTTTGTATTTAAATCTATCGCCCCGTTAGCACCTGAGGCTGCATCCAAATTCACACTATTGATGGCATCAAGATCTAGAGACAAACGAGCCCCTGACGCAATCTTTAATTCAAAATCTTTTCCTGAGACTCTATTGAGACCATTAAAGTTTGCGCCTCCTGTTACATTCAAATCTGTGAGGCTAGGTGCCGACACCTCCACATGCAAGTTCTTGAAGGAAATTCCCTTTCTGTTCGGAGACTCAATAAAAACTTTCAATATTCCACCCACTACCTCCGTCTTCACATATTGTAATTTATCGCCATCTGCGCTCACCGAGACCTTCTGCTCTGGACTTTGGGTAAAGGATACTCTCACACCTGAACTCGCAGTAATTCCATTAAATTTCCCGACGTTACGCACTTCTCGAGTTAAAATGCTAGAATTTGTAATGTGCGTATCGTTTTGCTTACGATTTGAATTTAAAGAGGATTGGCTTTGTGTAGCTAAATTATTCACATCCTCCATTGAGATCTTGCCATCAAGAAGAAGGAATACCATATTGTCTCCTGTGGTTACACTTAAAAGCAAATCACTTAGGGTATCTCCCTTCGTATCGGCGGCCAAAAATCGCACCTTGCTTTCATTGCTATTGACTGTAATTAGCTCCTCATAGTTAAGGTTTTGAATCGATGAGATTAAACCTTGGCGCAAATTGGCATGCGAGGGTGATTTGCCTTCAGAAGGCTCCATAATGAGAATCCGAATTCCGTCGATCTTCCCAAGCATAGGCTGAATCGTTTCGAGTTCTGCATCTTGTAAATCCAGTTGACTTAGAAGACTAAACATCGGCTTAGCAATTTTGATGGAAGTGATACCCTCGGTATTTTGATACCGATCAAAGAGTTCTATGATTTTTGTTTTTTGTCCAAATACATTGAGAACGGATCCCAAGAACAAAAAACTTAGTATTATTTTTTTCATTGTTTTGTAATTAAAATTCAACATTTTCAAATGTAGCATCTGCCTTGGCTACCGTTTGGGAAACCTTGTCAGACAAAATTCTTAAGGAGTATTTTGTAATATCTATGGCTTCGGCTTCATTTTCAATCTTCTGACCATTGATGATCACATAATTGTCTTGGTAGTCTTTCTTATCCACACCACTGCTTTTCTTGATTTCTTTGGTTTTCAGCACTTTAGGTTCGTTTTGTACATAACGTACTTTTCCGTGTTTTTTTAATCGACCTCGGGTGGGTAAAATCTTATTTAGCACCTTCTGCTCATCATTAGAGGCTTGTTTATTTCGTCCGATTGAATCTTGTTTAGAATCAGACTCTTCGAGCTTCTCTACTTGGGCTTGGACCTGGTTCTCCAATTCAATATTCTGCTTTTCGGATAAGATCGCTTCCTTTACTTGCCGATCGGCTAGCTCGATTGAGGTTTCGCTTGGGGACTGATAAAAATAGCCGATCCCAAAGGCTACCAAAAGTGCGACACTAGCCGCCACAAGAAAATAAGGTCTCGATTTGCGTTTTACAGGAACGCCAACTCGTAATTCCTTTTCAGGTAAACTTTCAGCTTCTTTCAGAAAGTCTTTAAACTCCCATTCAAGCTTATCGTCTTTTAGGTTCTTTAATAGATCTTTATATGTCTGTGGATAGTTCTCTTTTTTCATAATTCATCAGTTCTGTAATTTTGACGCGTAGCTTTTCACGTGCCCTATTTAAGTTTACGCGTACGGCATTGGCTTCCATTTGCAACACTTCACATATTTCTGATACTTCGTATTCTTCGACATCCTTTAAATGAACAACCAATTTCTGTTTTTCCGGCAATTGATCAATAAACTTTAATATGTGCTCTTTTAGATTGTTAGGCTCCACTTTACTCGGTTCACTTCTGCTAAAAGTAAAACTTGCAAATCCTAATTTTACATCTTCGTGCTTAAGCCTATTTAAACAATCGTTCCGCACACATCGTAAAGCAAATGATTTTAAATTTTGATATTCATGCAGAGTCTCACGTTTTTGCCAAAATTTAATCATCAAATCCTGCACAACATCCTGTGCTTCGTCACTGCTACGCACGAATTTTTTGGCAAAACGATACATCTCATCCTTGAGCGTAAATACGGTTGCTTCAAATTCGTCCTGAGTCATAATTTCGGGTTCTAATAATAAGACAATAATAAGCCTTAAAGCATTACATGGAATCGAAAAAAATCCGCCAAAAAAGACGGATTCCTTTAATTCGTATTGTAGAGTCGGTTCTACTGCTGCTCATACACATGCTTTAGAATCGCTTTGTCACTTTCCAAAAGTGGAATTTTGCGTCTTGACATTGCTTTTTCTGCCACTTCAAAGGCTTTTTCTATTTTAAACTTGGGATCTCCTTTCATTCCACCCCAGGAAAAATGTTCTACTAAATTAGGTGGGAACCCACTTTTGAAAATATTTGCGCCCACACCTATAACAGTTCCTGTATTTAACTGCGTATTAATCGCGGTTTTGGAATGATCCGCCATAATCACACCTGCAAATTGAAGCCCGGTTCCTTCGAATCTTTTGGTTCTGTAGCTCCATAGTTTTACTTCTGCATAATTGTTTTTCAAATTGGAAGAATTTGTGTCAGCTCCCAAATTACACCACTCTCCAATCACAGAGTTTCCGACAAACCCATCATGGCCTTTGTTCGAGTACCCAAAAATAATGATATTATTAATTTCCCCTCCTACTTTGCAATGGGGACCGATCGTCGTGGCACCATACACTTTTGCTCCTAGGTTGAATTTTGAATGTTCCCCCAAAACGATAGGTCCGCGCAAATGGCATCCTTCCATTACTTCGGCATCCTTTCCAATATATATCTTTCCGGTTTTTGTATTAAGTGTTGCAAATTCAAGGTCTGCTCCTGGCTCAATGAATAGATCCTTGGAATCACCGAGTAGTCCGCAAGTCTCCGAAAGGGGCTGAGAAGTTCTCCCTTTGGTTGCAAGCTCGAAATCAAAATCAATAGCCTCTTTATTGAAAGTAAAGAGATCTGTGGGTTGAGTAAAGAACAAAAGCTCTTCCGTGATGTCCGTCATCTTCTCAATTTGATTTAGAGAGAAGTCTTTCATATTTATTCTCGCAACCAGAAGTTCATTTTTGTAGACAAGCGCCTCTCCCAAACTCAAAGACCTTATTTGCTCTAGTACACTTGGTGTGGGTAAAAAATTAGGCACTATAAATAAACTTTCTACCATTTCGGGTCCTGGAAACTTCTGCTCGAGATACGCTTCCGTCACATAACTCGAAACTTCAGAGTCCAAAAGCCTTTGCCAGCGTTCCGCAAAAGTATAAATACCACAACGCAACGAGGCCACAGGCCTTGTATAGGTTAAGGGTAGGAAATCTTCCCAGTATTGGGCATCTGAAAACACTAATTGAATCATATATTCTATTATCTTGGTATCAAAAATACGATAATTCTGCAATTCCTTCCAATCCTCCACAAATAACCACAAAAAAAGCTGTTCCTCTTGGAACAGCTTTGTAATAAGAAAAACTTCTTTTTTCTCTGTAAGTAAAAGAAATTAAAGACTCGCTTACTTCGCGAACTTTTTATATTTGTTCATGAATTTGTCAACACGACCTGCGGTGTCAACTAATTTCACTTTCCCAGTATAAAATGGGTGAGAAGTAGAAGAGATCTCCATTTTGATTAATGGGTAAGTTTCTCCTTCGAACTCAATTGTATCTTTTGTTTCTGCAGTTGATTTGCAAAGAAACATCTCGTCGTTACTCATATCTTTGAAAACAACAAGTCTATAATTTTCTGGGTGAATTCCTTGTTTCATAATAAAAATTTAAAAAAATTAAAGGTTTGCTTCAGAAATAGTAATGGGTATTCCTCTGCTAAAATTTAGACTGCAAAATTAAGATTTTTTTTCAAATACACAAAATGATTTGCAATAAAAATCAGCTCAAAAGTAATCCGATTTTATTACATTTGACAAATTAGGAATGTTTCTGCAATGTACTCGTTTTTTCTCCGTTATTGGTTCGAGAAAATTACTGAGTATGGCTTCCTAATATTTGATATTTTTAGAAAATAAAACAGTTTATAATTTGGAAATCACACAATTACAAACAAGGGTTGATCAATGGATCGAAACTATAGGTGTTCGCTATTACAGCGAACTTACCAATATGGCAATTCTTACCGAGGAAGTAGGAGAAGTAGCCAGAATTATGGCTCGGCGTTATGGGGAACAAAGCGAAAAGCCAAGTGACACGGAAAAAGACTTAGGAGAAGAACTGGCTGACGTTCTTTTTGTCACTCTATGTCTCGCCAATCAAACCGGTATCGATCTTCAAGACGCTTTTGATCGCAAAATGGTATTGAAGACCAAACGCGACGCGCAACGACATCAAAACAATCCAAAACTAAAATAAAGCATTCCTTAATTGACAGTATGTTACTTAAACAATCCAAATTAATACCCAATCAAACCGTACAGATTTGCGGTTCAAAAAGTGTTTCAAACCGACTTATTATCTTAAATGCACTTTTTCATAATGTAAAAATGGAAAATCTTTCGGATTCGAAAGACACGCAAGTCTTACTGAATGCCATTCAGAGTGAAGACCAAACCATAGACATCGGTCATGCAGGAACCGCAATGCGCTTTTTAACCTCTTACTTTGCAATTCAGGAGGGAGAGGTTAAGATTTTAACTGGATCCTCACGTATGAAACAGCGACCAATAGGCCCTTTAGTTGATGCTCTACGAGAACTGGGAGCTCAAATTGAATATCTTGAAAATGAAGGGTATCCTCCCTTAAAAATTACAGGTCGCAAAATCCAGAAAAGCAAAGTTCGAATCGTTTCCGATATTTCGAGTCAGTACATAACTTCTCTTATGTTAATCGGTGCGAAACTAGGGAATGGAATTAGCATTGAACTCGAAGGAGAAATCACTTCTAAACCTTATCTATTGCTAACCAAGAGGCTCTTAAAGAACATTGGAATAGAAATTCAAATATCTGACAATAGAATTGATATAAAGCCTTTAAAACTTGATGAAAAACTTTCCAATACAACGTTTGTTGAGGTAGAAAGTGATTGGTCATCGGCTTCATATTTTTACTCCCTGGCAGCCATTTCACGACAGCCCATTAAACTGCGTACTTTTAAGAGTCATTCTTATCAAGGGGATTCCGCATTGAAAAAATACTACTGGGAATTCTTCGGGGTCAACACAGTGACCGATACCCAAGAAACATTGATCAGTTTATTACCTGAGCTTGTCAATTATCCGGAGGCTATCACAGCCGATTTAAACGACAGCCCAGACATTGCACAAACGCTTTGCGTGACCGCAGCGATCTTAAAGATTCCATTCTACTTTACCGGCCTTAAGACTTTAAAAATAAAAGAAACAGACCGACTGTTAGCCCTGCAAAAAGAACTAAAAAAAATTGGCTGTATTGTAAAGCTCACTGAAGAGTCTATTGAGACTTTGGAATTCACGACTCCAGACTCCACCATTGAAATCGAAACTTACGACGACCATCGAATGGCGATGAGCTTTGCTCCGTATCTTTTGCAAAGCGATTTGAAGATAATAGATCCTATGGTGGTGGAAAAGTCTTACCCAAAGTTTTGGAGCGATTTAAACCATGTAACCCAACCTATCTAAAAAAGTATCATTGAAAAAAGTAATTATAATCACAGGCAGTTCCACAGGAATTGGAAAGACTTTAGCGCAGTATCTCGCCACAAAAGGGCACACCGTCTATGGTCTAAGCCGTAAAGACATCAAAGATCCACAATTCCAAACAATCCCAACTGATATAACAAGCAAAACAGCGATTAACTCCGCTATATCCACTATATTAGAAAAAGAAAAAAGAGTGGATGTTTTGATTAATAACGCAGGGATGGGAATGGTCGGTGCCATAGAAGATGCACAAAAAAACGAAATTCAAGATCTTTTTGCTTTGAACTTAATTGGAACCGTACAAATGATTTCTGCTGTCCTTCCTAGTATGAGAGAAAGAAAAAAAGGACAAATCATCAACATCTCAAGTATTGGATCTGAAATGGGACTTCCCTTTCGAGGTTTTTACAGTGCCTCTAAAGCCGCAGTAGACAGAGTAACCGAAGCCATTCGTTACGAAGTGCGTCCATGGAATGTACAAATCTGCAGTCTACATCTAGGTGATATTAAAACAGGTATCGCAGAATCCCGCGTAAAAAGTTCTATTTCAAAGCCCTACGAGGACATATTCAATAAAGTATACGGTCTGATGAATACACATGTTGACAAAGGTAGTTCGACACTAGAGGTTGCGATGTATATAGACTCCTTGCTTCAAAAGAAAAATTGGAAGGCACATTATTACTTTGGAAAAATAGGCCAACGAATCGGCGTACCTTTAAAATGGCTCTTACCACAGAACTTCTATGAGACGCTCATGAGAAAATACAACAAAATCAACTAATACAATCCCATATTCTCCTATAAAAGCATCCCTTTCGGATGCTTTTTTTATGTGTCTTGGTAGTGTGCGTAGCCTTTCTTAACTATGTTCAAGAAGTCTAGGCATAAAAAAATCCCCAATCACAATGTGATTGAGGACTTAAAAAAAA
>JAEWIE010000014.1 GCA_023387375.1 Bacteroidota bacterium
GTTCCTGAACTTTGAAAATAAAGTTCACTCTCAAAATTCTTGTCTAGAATCTTATGGTTTTTAAACATTTCAATGGGAAGAAAAGGAATCTGATCTAAACGCTCAACTTTAGCGACACGAACCTTTAGGTAATCCACAAAACGTCGATAAACCTCAACGTTCTCATACTGGTATTGAAAGGTTTCTAGTGCAGAGGAAAGGAAATCCTCATCAGATTGTATGTCAAAAATGGAATCCATCCTACGACTCAAAAGTTTTCAATTCAAATTCCGTCTGAAATTCCCCATAGGTGAAATACGAAATCCAATCTCCTAAATTAATATAAAAAGATCCGCTATTGTTTAGATCCAAGACCATAGGCAGATGCCTATGTCCATAGACGAAGTAATCATAATGCTGCGTTTTCAATTTCTCTTTGGAATAGAGAATTAAAAACTCGTTGTCCTCTCCTAAGAAAGCTTTGTCTTCCTCGCCAGAGATCATCTTGTTCTTCTGGGAAAGATAAAGGGCAATGCGCATGGCTAGATCCGGATGAATCCATTTGAAGGCCCACTGCGCAACAGGGTTTGTAAAAAGCTTTTTCATTCGCTTATAGCCCTTGTCTCCAGGGCCTAATCCATCTCCATGGGCAAGAAGAAAACTTTTCCCTCCCATTTTAAAAATCTGTTTCTCGAAATACACCTTGGCTCCGATTTCGGTTTCAAAGTAATCTTTCATCCACAAATCATGGTTGCCAATAAAAAAATGAATTTCAACCCCCTGATCGTGCAAATCGGCTAGCTTTCCTAGAACGCGCACAAAGCCTTTGGGCACCACATGTTTCCATTCGTGCCAAAAATCAAAGAGGTCTCCCATCAAGAAAAGCACTTGTGCATCCGAAGAGATTTCATCGAGCCAACGAATAAATTTTTGCTCTCGAATCTTGCTTTCCTTGAAGCTAGGCGCTCCAAAATGCTGGTCCGAAGCAAAATAGACTTTTTTACTGGGTAAAAGTTCAATTTCTGTCATACTCTTTTCTAGATGCCTAAGATTAGGAGTTCTCTTCAGAAAGCCACTCGCCGTAGGAATTCTCGGTTTCGTGAAGTTTTAAATACGCAAGCTCTACTCCCTTAGGAAGCTCTGATTTAATTTTTTCTGCAATATCATAGAGCATGTTTTCGCAGGTGGGTTGGTAAGGGCAAAAAATGACTTTGTGTCCCTGCGACTCTAAATCCTCCCCCAACTCTTTGTGCGGGGATAGTGCATTTACCAAAACGGCGTGATCCCAAGGTTCAATAATCTGTCTTTTGACTATGGCTTTAATGTCTCCAAAATCAACGACCATTCCATTCTTCGAATGGTTTAAATCCACAATCGGCTCGCCTTTTACGGTAACAAACAACTTATAAGAATGTCCATGCATATTTTTGCATTTCCCATCGTAATTGTAAAGAACGTGGGCGGTTTCAAAACTGAACTGTTTGGTGATGCGTATCATAGCGCAAAGATAAAACTTTAAAACGAGAACTCTCATCACTTCTATGCCTACTACTTTTTCGCTCCAGCCCCTACGCTCTACTGGATATGTCTATAAAATAATTATATTTGAACTCCTTTGAAAAAAAGTAACTATGAAAAAACTCTTACTACTCGGTGCATTTCTTTGTGCCTTTTTACTCTCGGCTCAATCCTCGCCTTTACAACTCTCGGAAATCATGAAAGGCGAAGAGTTTGTGGGCTACTCACCAGAAAACCCAGTCTGGGGCTTTGACAATGAAACCCTTTATTTTGACTGGAACCCCAAAAATGAGCCCGGCAAGACCATGCATTATTGGAAAAAAGGGATGAAAGTTCCTCTTGCTGCAAGTCTTGAAGACGAACAGTTTTATAGTAGCCGATTTCAGACAAAGGACTTTCAGACCTATTATTATTTATCGGGAGGTGCCCTATGGTCTTATGACTCTAAAAGCAAACAGAAAAAAAGACTTTTTCAAAATACTTCGCCAGTCTCCAATCTTCAATTAGGCAAAACTCCAGGAGTTTTATTCTTTGAACAAGGTGGCAATAGCTTTATGCTGAATTCCACGCAAGGAAGCCTCGTTCAATTGACGAACTTTTCGAAAACGAAATCGGAGGAGAAACCCAAAAAAGAGGATAGTTTCTTAGCCTCTCAACAAAAAGAACTTTTTGACTATATAAAAGACCAGGACAAAAGAAAGACCTGGAGAGAAGAGCGATTAAAACCACTTAAGAAAACCTTACCTAAATCTTTCGGTACAGGAAAGGACTTTTTCAATCTATCGGTAAATCCGAGTGGCAAATATGTGACGTTTGTGGAAGGTTCAAGGCCTAAAAACCCAAGTGAAATCATGAACGTTTTCGTAACAGAAGATGGATACAATAAGTCTACACCAACCAAGCAGAAGGTATCTCAGAAGAATCTTTTCCCGACAAGACTTGGAATTTACAGTGCAGAGAAAGACAGTGTTTACTTTGCGGATTTTAAATCCCTAACAGGTCTGTCAATTGAGCCAAAGTATCTCCGTGAAGCGCCAAGCACTAAAACAGAAACAACCAAAAGCAAAAAAGAAATGAGAGAGCTCTCTTTTGGCCGTACGCTTTACAGTGAAGATGGAAACTACGCGGTTGTGGACATTCGATCGCAAGACAATAAAGATCGCTGGATTGTTTCTTTAGACTTAACCGATGGAAGTGTTAAAGAAATTGACCATCAGCACGACGAGGCTTGGATCGGTGGACCTGGTATTGCGTCTTACAATTTTGGAACCGGAAACATCGGATTCTTAGCAGACCAAACCACCCTTTACTATCAATCTGAAAAAACGGGATACTCCCATCTTTACTCTTACAACCTTAAAACAAATGAGAGAAAAACCCTTACCAGTGGAAACTGGGAAGTAAGAGAAGCTGAGCTCTCAAAAGACAAAAAAACCTTTTATCTTTCCACCAATACCACGCATCCTGGAAATCGGGAATTTTACAAACTTAGCGCTTTAGGGGGCAAGCTCATTCCACTTCTTACTGAGGATGGCGCTCATGAAGTAGTGCTTTCTCACGATGAGAAAAAACTAGCGGTTCGCTATTCCTTTAAGAACAAACCCTGGGAACTTTTTGTGGCAGACAACAGTTCTCATCCAAAACTAGAGCCCATTACTCATTCCACCACGAAAGAGTTTTCTAGTTATGCTTGGAAAGAACCCAAAGTTCTTTCTTTCCAAGCAGAGGACGGTAAGGAAATCTACGCAAGACTTTACGAGCCAAAGGCAGAAATTAAAAACTCAGCGGCCATTATGTTTGTTCATGGAGCGGGCTATTTACAAAATGCGCACAACTGGTGGAGCTCTTACTTTCGAGAATATATGTTTCACAACTTACTAAGTGATTTAGGATACACGGTTATTGATATCGATTACCGGGCGAGTGACGGATACGGAAGAGACGTAAGAACAGGTATTTACCGCTTTATGGGTGGAAAAGATTTATCGGACCATCTGGATGCAAAAAAGCTGCTTGTAGATAAATATGGAATTGACCCAAGCAAAGTTGGGATTTATGGAGGAAGTTATGGCGGTTTCATTACGCTCATGGCTCTACTTACAAACCCAGGGGAATTTAAAGCCGGCGCTGCACTTCGATCTGTGACGGATTGGGCTCATTACAACCATGGCTATACAAGCAATATTTTGAATTTTCCAGAGACGGATCCTGAGGCCTATAAGAAGTCCTCTCCAATCTATTATGCAGACAATTTACAGGATCACTTACTTATGCTTCACGGAGTTGTGGATAACAACGTTGAATACAAAGACATTGTTCGCTTACAACAGCGCTTTATCGAACTTGGAAAAACCAATTGGAATTTGGCCTCTTATCCGATCGAGTCTCACGGCTTTCGCGAAGCCTCCTCTTGGACGGATGAGTACCGCCGAATCTTAGAGCATTTCAACACTTACTTACTAGAGAAATAACTTTCTCTTTTCCTAATGCAAAATGCCTATTGAAAGCTTTCGATAGGCATTTTCCATTATGTATTTGAGGTCTTTATAACTTGAAAACTCCTTTTTTTCTTTAGGATAGAAAGAAGTTTAATCAAACTTTTCCATCGAAAAATTAGAATTTAACGCTGCAATTTTTCTCCGTAAGAAAGGTCTCCTGCATCGCCAAGGCCTGGCGTAATATACCCTTTAGAAGTTAGGTTCTCATCAATAGCTCCCACCCATATTCTTGCCTTAGGATACGCCTCTTTTAAGGTCTCAATCCCTTGTTTGCTCGCAATAGAGGCGACAATATGAATACTGGAAGGGTTTCCATTGGAGAGTAAATCCTTCAGAGCTTCAATAAGGCTAGCCCCTGTGGCTAGCATGGGATCCGCGACAATAAGAGGTCTATTTTCAATGCTAGGGCAAGTCAAATAATCCTGCTTAATGGAAAAGTAGTCATTCTCTTCGTGTTTGCGGTAGGCCGCCACAAATCCACAATCGGCTTTATCAAAATAGTTAAGTATCCCTTGAAACAAAGGAACTCCTGCACGAAGAATAGTCGTAATCACAGGCTGAACCGCAAGTTCATTTACGGCTATTCCCTCTAAGGGTGTTGTAATTTCGCTGGTTTTGAATTCAAGTTCCTTGCTTAATTCATAGGCAGCGATCTCGCCAATCCGTTCCATATTGCGTCGAAATCGAAGACGGTCCTTTTGAACCTCCACATTTCTTAATTCATTCATCCAGCAGCTCACAAGTGAGTTTTGAGCAGAAAGCAGCGTCACCATAATCAAAATTGCGTTAAAAATATCGTTGCGATAAAGGTATTAAAAAACCTTTTGAGTAAAAACTCAAAAGGCAAATTCTTATTTTTCTTATTTCTGTCTGAAATACACTTCAATTGGCACTCCCGTAAATCCAAAATGTTTCCGAAGTTGGTTTTCGGTAAAGCGCTTATAAGGATCTTTTACGTATTGAGGCAAATTACAGAAGAAAACAAACTGTGGAGAAGGGGTTCCTAGCTGCACACAGTATTTGATCTTAATGTATTTCCCTTTTAAGGCAGGTGGCGGATAGTTCTCAAAGATAGGAAGCATCACTTCGTTTAGTTTTGAAGTTTTGATTTTTTTCTTCCGATTCTCATAAACCTCCATAGCCACATCCACCGCTTTTAAAATCCTTTGTTTTGTCAGTGCGGAAACAAAGAGAACAGGAATGTCTGTAAACTGACCGATTTTGTTTTTGATTCCTTGTTCAAAATCACGCATGGTATTGGTCTTCTTGTCTTCGATCAAATCCCATTTGTTCACTAGAATCACAATCCCTTTGCGGTTCTTTTGAGCAATCCCAAATATATTCATGTCCTGGCTTTCCCAACCTTGAGTTGCGTCCACCATAATAATTACGACATCTGAATTCTCAATGGCACGAACAGAGCGCATGACGGAATAAAATTCCAAATCTTCGTTTACTTTTGATTTTCTTCTCATCCCTGCCGTATCAACAAGCACGAACTCATGTCCAAACTTATTGTATAGAGTCTCAATGCTATCGCGAGTCGTTCCTGCAATATCCGTTACGATATTTCTTTCGTTGTCAAGAAGAGCATTGGTGAGAGTAGATTTTCCGACGTTAGGTCTTCCTGCAATGGTAATACGAGGAAGTCCTTCGAAAGGATCTTTGTAATCGATTGTTGGAAAATCTTTCACGACGTCATCTAAAAGCTCTCCCGTTCCCGATCCTGTGGCAGAAGACATGGTGTAGTATTTTTCGATTCCTAAGGAATAAAATTCGGTGGCAGCGACTTCCTCCGTGGCAGAGTCCACTTTGTTGACCACATAATACACCTTCTTTTTAGAGCGGCGAAGCATTTCATAAATTTCTTGGTCTGTGTCGGTAAGTCCATCTTCAACGCTGAGCATAAATAATATGGAGGTAGCTTCATCGATGGCAAGTTCTACTTGTTTGGTGATTTCCCCTTGGAAAACATCCTCAGAGTTCACTTCAAATCCTCCCGTGTCAATTACCGTAAAATCCACACCGTTCCAATCGGACTTTCCGTAATGACGGTCTCTAGTTACGCCTGATACGGAGTCGACAATAGCCTCTCTACGCTCAAGCAAACGGTTAAATAGGGTTGATTTTCCGACGTTAGGACGTCCTACAATAGCGACAATATTGCTCATAAAAATTTTGTTTAATAATCCGAGATCTCTCAAGGATGATGATTATTAATGGGTTACCCAGTCTTTCTGAGCCCAAAAATTTTTGCAAAGATATGCAATTCCATTCTTACAGTTCTTAAAAAAAGTAGTAATTTCACATCTCAAAATTAATGTCTGCTATGAAAAAAATACTGATTGTCTTACTCGTCGCTTTCGTGATCATTCAATTCTTTCCAATTGACAAGACCAATCCACCAGTGACGAAGGGAATGGATTTTCTTATTTCAAAGCAAACCCCAGAGCCGATCGCTCAAAAAATACGCAATTCATGCTACGATTGCCACAGCAACGAATCACGCTATCCTTGGTATGCCTACGTACAACCCACGGCTTGGCTCTTGAAAAAACACATTGAAGATGCCAGAACGAAACTGAACTTCTCCACATTTGCCACCTACGAACCGAAAAGACAAGCGCATAAGCTTGAGGAATCGGCAGAAGAAATTGAAAATGGTAACATGCCAATGGAATCGTATCTACTTGGTCACCCAGAAGCTAAATTCTCTCCAGAAGACATGAAAATGGTCGTAGACTACTTTAAGAAAGTAGAAATGGAAACCCGAATAAAATACAACCTTCAACCCCACTAATTGGAAACTAAAGTAGACT
Source organism: Bacteroidota bacterium (assembly GCA_023387375.1). Classification (GTDB taxonomy): domain Bacteria; phylum Bacteroidota; class Bacteroidia; order Flavobacteriales; family Weeksellaceae; genus Planobacterium_A. The sequence goes on from JAEWIE010000014.1 coordinate 6,815, forward strand.
CTTCTAAGTACTATGTACTTTATGACGGAGATTGCGGTTTCTGCAATTTCTGGATTCAATGGATATTAAATAGAGATTCAAAGGATCTTTTTCGATTCACCGCTTTGCAGAGTGAATTCTCAAAGTCTTTTTTAGAAGAGCGAGGACTAGCAACAGAGGAACTAAGTACAATCTATTTGTGGAAGCCCGGCCAATACTACCAAACAAAATCAAGCGCTGTCCTAGAAATAGCGAAGGTTTTAGGCGGCCTCTATGGCGTTCTTGCCAAAATCAACTTCCTACCGACAAGTCTCACCGACAAACTGTACGATCAGGTGGCCAAAAACCGTAAAAACCTGGCAAGTGCCTACTGCGCCGTGCCCACCGAGGCTGAACGAAAGAAATTCATTGACTAAGATTTTTATCTCCTCAATCCTTATATTTGCACCCATGGAATACAATACCAAAAGAACGCCGCTTAATATGCCTGAGTATGGACGACTCATTCAACAAATGGTTGAACAGTGCAAAGAGTTACCTACTAAGGAAGAGCGCAATGAAATGAGCCACGCCATTGTGGACTTCATGGGTCAAAGAAATCCCGCACTGCGTGACGAAGAAAACTACAGACATAAACTTTGGGACCATTTATTTATCCTGGCCGATTTTGACCTCGATGTAGACTCTCCCTATCCTATACCTACGAAGGACCAAAGAAAAACAGAACCTAAGAAATTGGAATACCCTGTGCTTCAAGGAGAATTCAAATTTTATGGGAAAAGCATTCTCCAATTAATTGAACTTGCTATTAAGGAGGAGGAAGGAGAAGAAAAAGAAGCTTTGATTGAAGTCATTGCGAACAACATGAAAAAGTCCTATAATATCTATAACAAAGAACACGTGACGGACGATGTGATATTTAGGCATTTAAAAGAGCTCTCTGAGGATCGATTAGATTTAACCAGCATTGACTCGCTAGAAAAAAGCAAAATTTATTATTCGAATTCTCGTAATAAAAACCAAAAGCATTCAAGTTCTAACGATCACAAAAACCGTCAAAAACACCAACAGAATAAAAACCGAAGAAAATAATGAGCGGGACTTTTGAAATAAGAGGAGGAAAAAGACTCTCCGGTGAGATCATTCCACAGGGCGCCAAGAACGAGGCGCTTCAAATTTTGTGTGCTGTCCTTTTAAGTGACAGCGAAATTCGTGTGAAAAACATTCCTGACATTCACGATGTGAATCGTCTTATTGAAATTCTTGGTGATTTTGGAGTGAAAATTACGAAAAACGGACATGGGGACTATACCTTTAAGGCGGACGAAGTCAATTTTGATTATATCAAATCTGAGGAGTTCAAAAAAGACAGTGCAAAGCTAAGAGGCTCTATCATGCTTCTGGGTCCTATGCTCGCCCGTTTTGGAGAGGCTTACATGCCTACTCCTGGAGGAGACAAAATTGGACGCCGAAGACTTGACACGCACTTTCAAGGGCTCGTCGAATTAGGAGCTGAATTCCATTACGATGAAACAGAAGGATTCTATAGTCTTTCCGCAAAGGAGCTAAAAGGAACCTACATGCTTTTAGAAGAAGCCTCGGTTACGGGAACAGCCAACATTATCCTTGCCGCTGTACTGGCCAAAGGAACCACCCGTATCTACAATGCAGCTTGTGAACCGTACTTGCAACAGTTATGCAAAATGCTTAACCGAATGGGAGCTAAAATCTCTGGAATTGGCTCGAACCTTCTTACTATTGAAGGGGTAAACACTTTGCACGGTACGGAGCACACAATGCTTCCCGATATGGTTGAGATCGGTTCCTGGATCGGACTTGCCGCCATGACCAAATCAGAAATTACCATCAAAAATGTACAGTGGCCAGAGCTAGGACTTATTCCTTCTACCTTTCGAAAACTCGGGATTCAGCTAGAGCGTAATGGTGAAGACATTCTTGTTCCTGCACAGGAACATTACAAAATTTCAAAATTCATTGACGGGTCGATCTTAACGATTTCTGATGCTCCATGGCCAGGCTTTACTCCCGATTTGCTTTCCATTATTTTAGTGGTTGCAACCCAGGCTAAAGGAACTGTACTTGTACACCAGAAAATGTTTGAATCTAGACTTTTCTTCGTGGATAAATTAATTGACATGGGGGCGCAAATTATTCTTTGTGATCCCCACCGAGCCACTGTCGTTGGTTTAAATCATGAGGCTCCTTTACGAGGAACTACAATGATATCCCCAGACATTAGAGCTGGAAACGCTCTTTTGATCGCAGCCTTAAGCGCAGAAGGAAAATCAACCATCCACAACATTGAGCAAATCGATCGCGGATATGAAAATATAGATGGACGATTAAAAGCTTTAGGAGCAGACATAATTCGTACTTCCTAAAACCAGAAACAATTAAAAAAAGAGAACTCTCTCGATGCGTAGCCACTTTAAAGTGCAGTACTTTTAAGGCTAGGACATTGAGAGAGTTTTTTCTTGATTTATGCTTTTCTATTTCTTAGGACTTTACAAAGCTTTTTTCATACAGCTCAATCCACTGTTGCGCAGTCATTTTCTCAGCCAATTCTCCTAGCAGATCGTAAGGGATTGCATCCATTTTCTTAAAACGAATACAGGATTTTCCCATGTCTAGTTTGTACTTGCTATGTTTAGGATATTCCTTAGTAAACCAATCTAACAGCTCTGGGTCTGCATAAAGACCCATATGGTAAACGGCTAAAAAATTCTTTTGAGATCCAATGGAAAGAAAAGGCAGAGGTTCATCTTTTTTACAGTGGTATCCTGCCTCATAAGTACTTAGTGGAACACTAAAAGTAGGAAGACCATACGAAAGACGCGATTCAAATCCTTCAGGCAGATGGGATTCAAATACTGTGAATAGTTTTGAAAATGGCTCTTTTCGGTCCTCGGGGAGAACCTCATAATAAGCCAGAATGTATGGAGATTTAAACTTCATTTTGTTTTTACTTTAGTTTCCACAATTTTTCACTGTTATTCAAAATTAGGAAAATAAAATAACAGAATGCGTCCCTACAATTCAAAACGGGAATTCCCCGTAAATTGAAGTATTTTCAGTAATTTTGCTTAAAAGTTATTTGCTATGCCAACTATCTCAAAAAGAGCACAATTTATGCCGGCCTCTCCGGTTAGAAAACTAGTCCCATTTGCCACACAGGCCAAAGCCAAAGGAATCAAAGTATTCCACCTAAACATTGGACAGCCAGACATTCCGACTCCACAAACTGCGCTGGATGCCGTGAAGCAGAATGATCTTAAAATCTATGAATACGCACTTTCAGAAGGCAATATCGAATATCGTGAAGCCTTAAAAGACTATTACCATTCTTTAGGATTCACCGACCTTACCACACAGAATTTCATTGTCACCAATGGTGGCTCCGAAGCCCTAAATTTCGCGATCTCGACACTTTGTGATGATGGGGACGAAATCATTATCCCAGAACCTTACTACGCAAATTACAATGGATTCACCTCTACTTTCAAAGTAAATGTGGTCGCCATTCCTTCTAGCATTGAATCAGGCTTTGCCCTTCCACCAATAGAAGATTTCGAGAAAAAGATTACCTCGAAAACCAAAGCTATTATCATTTGCAACCCTGGAAACCCAACAGGATACCTCTATACAAGAGAAGAGCTTCAAAAGCTTGCTGAAATCGCCCTTAAGCATGACATTGTCATTATTTCAGATGAAGTTTACAGAGAGTATGTTTACGACGGAGAAAAAGCGGTTTCGATTTTAGACTTTCCAGAACTAAAAGATAACGCCATCGTGATTGACTCGGAATCGAAACGCTACTCTATGTGTGGAGTTCGTATTGGCTGCATGGTTACTAGATCTACTCTTATCCATGATGCGGCGATGCTCTTTGCACAAGCAAGATTAAGTCCTGTTCTTTTTGGACAGATTGCAGCGACGGCAGCGCATAAAAACGACGAAGAGTATATCTTAAGTGTTCGCGAAGAATACACCAAAAGAAGAAACCTACTTATAGAACTTCTTACTAAAATCCCAGGCGTCATTTGTTCAAAACCGAAAGGAGCTTTCTATTGTGTCGCAGAACTACCCGTGGACGACACAGAGGTATTCGCACAGTGGATGCTCGAATCTTTCCATGACAATAACGAAACCGTGATGGTTGCTCCTGCAGGAGGATTCTATAGCAATCCTGAACTTGGAAAAAAACAAGTTCGCATTGCCTATGTACTCAACGAGAACGATCTTAGAAGAAGCGTTGAGCTACTTGAAAAAGCAATCGCGGCCTACAGAGAAACGAGAGGTATTTAAAAACCCATATTGAGCCGTAAGCCCTTTTCAGGACTTACGGTTTGCTTTTTTGACCCCATTTTTATTTTAGTGTAAAGACGAAGTATTATGATCTTGAATGAATCCTATTCTCTGAAAGAGTATACCACATTTGGCGTGGAAGCAAAGGCGCGGTATTTTGCCGCTGTCTCCACTTTGGAGGAGCTCAAAGAAACACTTATAAATTACAAGGCTCTGCTTAAAAAAAAGCCCGATTTAAAACCTCCTCTCTTTCTAGGACAAGGAAGCAACCTGCTTTTTACGAAGGATTATAACGGACTGGTCATCAAGCTCAATTTAAAAGGAATCCAATGGGAAGCTAATGGACCCAAAACGGCTCTAATTTCCGCGATGGCTGGAGAAAACTGGCATCAATTCGTGCTATACACCCTAACAGAATTAAACCTAGGCGGACTCGAGAACCTTTCTCTTATTCCTGGAAATGTAGGCACTTCTCCGATTCAAAATATTGGAGCGTATGGAGTCGAAATCAAAGACATTTTTAAAAGCTGCAAAGCTCTTAATTTGCAGACCTTAGAGTTAGAAGAATTTTCTCTGGAAGAAGCTCAATTTGGATACCGTGATTCTTTTTTCAAAAAAGAGGGCAAAGGAAACTACGTAATTACCGAAGTCACGTTCGAGCTTACGAGAGATCCTTTTCATCAAATTAAAACAAACTACGGGGCCATTCAATCAGAACTTGAGAAAAATGGGATTGAAAGCCCAAGCATTCAGGATATTTCTAATGCGGTCATTTCCATAAGACAAAGCAAACTTCCAGACCCCAAAGTTTTAGGAAACGCAGGTAGCTTTTTTAAAAATCCAATTGTTTCGAATTCTTTCTTCCAATCCTTAGAAGAAAAATTCCCAAATACCCCTCATTATGCAGCGAAGGACGGACAAAAGCTCCCAGCAGGCTATTTAATTGAGCAGTGCGGTTGGAAAGGAAAGCAAATTGGAAATGTCGCTACTCACGAACACCAAGCACTCGTACTTGTGAACAAAACTGGCAAGGCAACGGGAAAGGAAGTGTACGACTTTTCTGAGAAAATCATAGAAAGTGTTTTTGAGACCTATGGAATTACCTTAGAGAGAGAAGTAAATATTCTTTAGCTTCCTGACATTTATTGGCTTTAGTCATTTTATAGAGTCTTAGGGGAGAGAATCTAAATTTAAAGCCTTATTTTTGCTAGAAGCAATTGTTTATATGAAATACCTGTTTCTCAGCCTTCTTAGCGCCGTACTTCTTGCGCTTTCATGGCCTACGTATGGCATTCCTTTCTTCCTTTTTTTCGCGCTCATTCCCCTTCTAGTGATGGAGCATGATTTAAGTAAGTTCTCAAAAATAAAAAACAAAGCCTGGACTATTTTTGGCTTGTCGTATCTGACATTCCTTATATGGAATATCGTGACTACAGGTTGGCTTTACGGCTCATTAAATCCAGATGGGACGCATTCTCTAGCCGCAGTACTCATTCCCGTACTTGCCAATTCACTGCTCTATTCATGCGTCTTCATTCTATACCATCATTATAAGAGAATTCAAGGCACCTATTGGGGGCTTGTATTCTTTGTTGCTATTTGGATGGGATTTGAGAAGCTTCATCTAAATTGGGAGTTTACTTGGCCTTGGCTAAACCTAGGAAACGCATTCTCAGAGTATCCTAAACTAATCCAGTGGTATGACACCCTTGGAGCCACTGGTGGCAGCTTCTGGATCCTACTTCTAAATGTCTTTGGATTCTATACCTTACGAATTTGGCAGGCAGAAAGAAAACAAAAACCTCTGATTGTAAACGTCTCGATTCTTGTAGCAGGAATTCTTTTGCCTATGGGTATTTCTCTTCTGCAGTACAATTCTTTTGATCAGAAACCTTCAGGAGAAGTAAGTGTACTTCTTTTGCAACCCGATCTAAATCCTTACACTGAGAAATACAGCAAAGATTCCCTTACAATCCTTTCAGAGCTTCTGCAATTAGCACAGAGCCATTCTACGGGAAAAATCGATTATTACATTGCCCCAGAAACTTCTCTTCCTGGGTACGGCTCCATTTCGGAAACAGGATTTAAAGATAGCTATGTTCTAGGACAAGTTAAAGAATTTTTAAAAACAAAACCGGGTGGCGTCTTTGCGGCAGGAATTTCCTCGCACCGCTTTTTCTCTCCGATGGAAACAGCCCCTAAGAACGCCTATCAAACCGCAGGCGGACTTTTTGTAGAAAGTTACAATACGGCGGTTCAGCTAGATCCAAGAAGTGAAATTCAAACCTACCACAAGGGCAAATTAGTTCCAGGAGTTGAGATATTCCCTTATATGGGCCTTTTAAAACCCATTTTAGGAGATGCGATGCTCAATTTTGGAGGAGCAGTCGCCTCTTTAGGAGTAGACGATAAAAGAGCGGTCTTCACGAACCCCTATAACGAAGGGAAACTAGCCCCTATTATTTGCTACGAAAGTATCTATGGTGAGTTCACGACAGAGTATGTGAAAAATGGAGCTAACTTTTTAGCCATCATGACCAACGACAGTTGGTGGGGAGTCTCCAACGGGCACAAACAACTACTCTCCTACGCTCGTTTACGAGCTATAGAGAATAGACGTGAAATTGCCCGCTCAGCAAACAGTGGAATCTCAGCGCACATTGATGCGCGTGGAGAGATTCTCAGCGATACATTCTACGGAGATCAAACCGCCCTTTTTGCAAAAGTAAACTTATACGAGAACCAAACCTTCTACACGAAAACGGGAGACCTCCTCACCCGTATTTCAATCTTCGTTTTAGGCTTTCTCATTTTTTACACCCTAATTAAAAAGATTCAAAATAGAAAGAAAGCCTAAAGTAAAGTAGTAAACCGATTCACTTTGTTTTAGATAGGCTCCCTATTTTTAAATCCTAAGAAAAAAAGATCCACAAATGGACGTCTGCTCAAAAAAGAGTATCTTTGCAGCCTAAAGAGTGAAACTTTCGATCTAAATGCAAATTCAAGAGGATTTTCCTCTCGCATTTAGGCGCAACTATTTGAAAATAAATTTCAAAAACATTTGGAGGTACCAGAAATTAATCCTAATTTTGCACACTCAAATAATAAAGTCGTAAAAAGAACATCGAGATATGTCAAGAATTTGCCAAATAACAGGAAAGCGTGCAATGGTTGGTAACAACGTTTCCCACGCTCATAACAAAACGAAAAGACGTTTTGAAATCAATTTATTGGAGAAGAAATTCCATCTTCCAGAAACTAACGAGAGCATCACGTTAAAAGTTTCTGCACACGGACTTAGAGTGATCAACAAAATCGGAATTGAAGAGGCAGTTGAGAGAGGAAAAAGAAACGGACTTATTAAAAAATAACAGCAATGGCAAAAAAAGGTAACAGAGTTCAAGTAATTCTTGAGTGCACTGAGCACAAAGAAACTGGCATGGCTGGGATGAGCAGATACATCACAACCAAAAATAAAAAGAACACGACAGAAAGACTGGAGCTGAAAAAATTCAACCCGGTTCTTAAAAAGTACACGGTTCACAAAGAAATTAAGTAACCATTTTTAAAGAATATTTACAATGGCAAAAAAAGTAGTAGCAACCCTAAAAGACGGGTCCTCTAAAAAACTAACCAAAGTGGTGAAAATGGTGAAGTCTCCTAAATCTGGAGCTTACGTTTTCGAAGAAAGAGTGATGAGTGCGGACGAAGTAGACGCGTTTCTTAAGAAATAAGACTCTCACACTTTAAACAATATCAAAACTACCCAATTTCGGGTGGTTTTTTTGTTTTATCTTTGTACGGATATCAAGCCCTATAAAAACACAACCTGGTTAACCCCTACTACATGAGCTGGTTTAAAAAAATATTTAATCAAGAAGAAAAACAAACCCTTGACAAGGGACTCGAAAAATCCTCCACTGGATTCTTCGATAAAATATCAAAAGCCGTCGTTGGAAAAAGCAAAGTAGACGACGAGGTTCTTGATGAACTGGAAGAAATCCTAATCGCCTCCGATGTGGGCGCTAGCACTACCATCAAAATTATAGAACGAATTGAAGAGCGCGTAAGTCGAGACAAATACGTCGGTACGGAAGAGCTTGACAGAATACTAAAGGAAGAAATCAAAGGACTGCTCCTTGAAAACCCACCTCTTGGCCTCGATGAGAAAGAGCAAACGAAAAAGCCTTATGTAATTATGGTGGTAGGCGTAAATGGTGTTGGAAAAACAACTACAATTGGCAAGCTTGCGCACCAATTCAAAAGCCAAGGCAAAAAAGTAATCCTAGGGGCCGCAGACACCTTTCGTGCTGCTGCTGTGGATCAACTTGTCATCTGGAGTGAACGTGTAGGCGTCCCCATCGTAAAACAAGGAATGGGCTCTGACCCAGCCTCTGTTGCTTTTGACACAATCCAAAGCGCCGTTGCTCAAGATGCAGACGTGGTTTTAATTGATACAGCGGGAAGACTTCACAACAAAGTGAACTTAATGAATGAGCTTTCCAAAATCAAGCGCGTCATGCAAAAAGTGATTCCCGATGCCCCTCATGAAATCTTACTGGTGCTCGATGGATCCACGGGTCAAAACGCATTTGAACAAGCCAAACAGTTTATTGCTGCAACAGAGGTCAATTCCCTAGCTGTTACCAAACTGGACGGCACCGCAAAAGGAGGCGTCGTCATTGGAATTTCAGATCAATTTCAAATCCCAGTAAAATACATTGGTGTAGGCGAAAAAATGCAAGATTTACAACTCTTTAACGGCGAACAGTTCGTCGAATCCTTTTTCACAAGACGCTAAACTCTAGTTTTAATAATTTACCGAAATTGTTATAATTTTTCAATATTTGATATGAGGTATTGATTTTTGGTGTAATTTTAGCCTTAAGAAAACCAAATCATTTCAAATACTAACAATTAAAAAATTTAAACTATGGGTATCTTAACTTGGATTATTTTTGGCCTTATTGCAGGCGCACTTGCAAAATTAATTATGCCAGGAAACCAAAACATGGGGTGGTTAATGACAATCATCTTAGGAATCGTGGGTGCATTCGTGGGTGGATTTGTCGGAAGTCTTTTAGGACTTGGTGATGTAGACAGCTTCACGTTTGGAAGCATGGCGCTTGCTGTGGTAGGAGCCTTAATCGTTTTATGGATTTATGGTATGGCCACGAAAAGATAAAACCACATTAGAAAATAAAAAAAGCAGCCGCAAAAACGGCTGCTTTTTTTGTGGATACCAAAAGTATATTATTAATCTATTTTCACTCTATAGAAAGATTCCATCATAATTTGAGGTTTTGATTCTGGAGAGCTGATCGTTTCAAAAAGTTTGAATTTATCTTCTCCTAATTTGCTCTTAAGTACTTTATTGTACAATTGATCAGAGTTTAAATCCTTCATTAGCTGTTCGTATAGAGATACTTTCTTAGGGTAAGATTCTAACGTGTACTCTTTCATTTTTGCGCGTTTTACTGCTTCAGCGATCGCATCATCCAAAGAACCGAGCTCATCCACTAAGCCTAATTCTTTTGCGCGATTTCCAGACCAGACTCGACCCCCTCCGATGGCATCGATCTGCTCAAATGTTTGCTTACGGTTCGCAGTTACCCAATGGACAAATTTCTTGTAGGTATGTTCCACACTACTGGTAAACATTCTCTCGCCTGCAGGCGTTAACCCCTGGAGCCAAGAATGATATACTGTATTTTCATTGGTTTGAACGACGTCCGAACGAATACCATTTCGGTTTGCTAGCTCTTTGTAGTTTGGTATCATACCAAATACTCCAATTGAACCAGTCAAGGTATTTGGCTCTGAATAAATTTTATCTCCTGCCATTGCAATATAGTAGCCTCCTGAGGCGGCATAGTCTCCAAAAGAAACCACGAGGGGCTTTTTCGTTTTTAATTGCTGCAGTTCGTAAAGTATTTCTTCGGAAGCGTTGGCACTACCCCCTGGCGAATTTATTCGAAGTACGACCGCTTTTACTTTGTCATCATCTCTCAATTTCTGAATGTACTCAATGTAATTTTTAGAGTAAATTCCTTCAAAGCCCTCACCATTGTAGATGGCACCACTCGCATAAAGTACGGCAATTTTATCTCCTGTCCTCTCTTTTGCATCTTTAGTGGACTCAATGTATTTCGCAAAGGAAACTCGATTTAATTTTGAGTCTTTCTTCGCCGCAATTTTAGTTCGGATCAGATCCTCATACTGGCTCTTTTGAATGAGATTATCTGCTAATTTATATTTGATTGCATTTTCAGGAATCATTCCATACAAACTGTCAGTCACTAATTTAAAATCTGCGGCCGACATCGATCTCGACTTTGCAATTTTTGAGGCAGTATCTCCCCAAAGGTCTCCTAGTAGTACAGAAAGTTGCTCTTTGTTTTCTTCCGAAATCGATTCGCGAAGAAAAGGCTCTACTGCCGCTTTGAATTTTCCATGGCGGATCACGTCCATTCCAATTCCATATTTTTCAATGAATCCTTTCATGTAGACCACCTCGGAAGACAATCCTTTTAAATCAATCATTCCCATCGGATTGAGATAATAAGCGCTTGCCACCGAGCCTAGGTAATACCCACTTTGAGTCACTACATTCCCATAGGCATATACGAATTTACCACTTGATTTAAAATCTTCCAGAGCAGCTCGAATGTCATCCAATTGAGTAAGACCCGCCCTAATATAATCCGTTTCAATGCTAATCCCTTTGATTTTATCGTCAGTTTTTGCATTTTCTATGGCTACTAGAATATCTTTCAAAAGCACTTTCGTTGGCTGCGAAGTTGCAGAAAACATAAAAGAAGGCTGATCTTCTCCTGGACTGTCAATAATCTGCATCTTTTCATTCAGCGTAAGGATGGAATCGTCTTGAATCTTCACCTTATTTCCGCCCGAAAGACTTCCTACAATCATCATAACCAAGAAGAAGCAAAAAAGCATCGCTCCTACTATAAAAATGGCGACAATATTGGCCAGTACATTTTTAAAAAAACTTTTCATAACTTTATGCAATAAATATGATTCTATATGTCGCTGCATACTGCCACTTTGTTACTCGGATCCAACTTAAATAACCGCGAGAAGAATCTTGAGGAGGCAAAAAGGCGCTTAGAGAGCTATGCAATGACCATTATTAAGGAGACAAAAGTCATAGAAACAGACCCTGTAGAGTTTGTGAGTCCTTATAAATTTCTTAATTTTGCCCTGGAAATCCAAACCTCACTTTCTCCCGTTTCACTTTTGAAGACGTTGAAGAAAATTGAGCGTGAGATAGGTAGACCCCTAGATTCGAAAGCCACTGGAAAAGTAACCGATCGTTTGATCGACTTAGACATCGTGTCCTATGACAATCTGGAGTTTAAAAGTCCAACCCTGGAACTTCCCCATTTGCGTCACTTAACTGAGCGTGAATTTTCAATGCAGCTCCTTGAGGAATTAAAAGCGATGGTTTAAGCATAGTGTAAATTAATAGAGGAAAAGCAAGCGAAAGAGGCAAAAACAAGTAGATGTGTGTTAAAAAATGTGAATATTATAAACTATTGTATAATAACTAATCGCATTTATGGCATGTTTCTTGTTAATTAGGGTGAAAGAGGCCTTTATTAACTCACAAGGAGATTTCTCCAACTTGGCCAAATGAAAAAGGCATCGTAAGAGATGCAAAATAAAAAGAATCATTTATTAACTAAAAATATATTTTATGAAACTAAATTTAGCAAGTTTGGCGCTAGCACTGGCAATTCCAGTAGCCTCATACGCGCAGGATTCAGTTGTAGTAGCAAGCGAGATGTATCCAAACACATACACCTCTGGTTCTGCAAACGTGAGCCCATTTACACAAGAATCCAAAAGATTCAATGATTGGAGCATTTCTGCTGGTGCAGGGGTTCCTCTTTTGCAGCATTCTTCTAACCTAATCTCTTTGAAAGAAGACGGAAAAGGGAAGAATGTATTCGGTTATTCCGCTTACTTAAGTGTGGATAAAGCGATTTCTCATGCTTTCGGATTGAAATTACAATACGACCGAGGAGAAACAAGACAAGGTGATTTCAACACCAAAACTGACAACGCAACTGGAAATGAAGTAGCGGGTAGAACTCAGTACGATGCGATCTCCATCCTAGGAGACATCAACTTCTCTAACTTACTTAGACGTGTAGACAATCAGTCGCCAATGCGTTGGGCTCTTCACGGATATGCAGGTATTGGTACTTTAGCTTATAGAGCTTACCAAGAAAATGCAAACGGACAAAGCCTAGTTGCAGAAGTAAAACCATTTAAACTTGGTTCTCCATTTGGACAAGCAGGTGCAGGTTTAAAATACAAAGTGAGCCGTAGAATCGACCTTGAAGGTAGAGCAATGTACGTTATCACTGGAGACGATTTATTTGACGGTGCCGCTTCTTCTTCAGGAGCAGGAGCTAGTTTCTGGAATGCGACTTTAGGTCTTTCCCTAAAACTAGGTCAACACCAATCTCACTTAATGTGGCATGACCCACTTCAAGAACTTTACTACAAAGTAGACGTACTTGAAAACAAAAACCAAGACGTAGAGGTTTGTAAAAAAGGAGATGCTGACAATGACGGTGTTTGTGATGACTGGGATAGAGAACTTGACACACCAGCAGGTGCAAGAGTTGACGGTGCCGGTGTAGCATTAGACACTGACTTAGACGGTGTAATTGACCTTTATGACAAATGTGTAACGGTTCCAGGACCCATCGAAAACAACGGTTGTCCAACAGGACAAGGAATCGTAAGCGATGACACAAGAGCTTTAGAAGGAATAGAGTTTGATTTCGATTCTTCTCAAGTACTTCCATCTAATCGTCCAATCCTTAACTCAGCTGCCAACTACATCAATTCTTCAACAGGAAATTACAATGTAGTAGGTGGAACCGATACTGCAGGATCTGATGCTTACAACCAAAAACTTTCTGAAAGAAGAGCAGGTAGCGTGAAAAACTATCTAATCGAAAGCGGTGTAGACAGCTCAAGACTTAACGCAATCGGTAGAGGTGAAAAAGACTTAAAATACCCAGAATGTAACCCTTCAACAAAATGCCCTGAATGGAAAAACAGAGCAAACAGAAGAGTATACTTCGAGGCAAACTAATAGGGTAATAAACCCAAAAAACAATGAAAGCCACGCAACTTTGCGTGGCTTTTTTGTTTAATTTAAGTATTTTTACACCATGAATGACGCCCGTTACCATCAGCTGAAGCATGAGTACTTGAAAATGTTTTGGGGGTATAGTGAATTCCGAGATCAACAGGAAGAAATCATTGATTCCATCGTATCCGGAAAAGACACCTTAGCGCTCCTCCCTACAGGGGCAGGGAAATCGCTCTGCTACCAACTTCCCGCTCTCTTCCTAGAGGGTATTTGCCTTGTCATCTCTCCGCTTCTTGCTCTGATGAGAGACCAGGTTATTCAACTAAAATCTTTAGGCATCGAAGCCGAATACCTTTCGTTTGAACTGGAGGATATAGAAATGGAACTCATTCTCTCTCGATGCAAAGAGGGAATCACCAAACTCTTATTTGTTTCTCCTGAGCGACTCCAAAACTCGGTATTCCTTCGCCACATGGAAGAAATCGAAGTTTCCTTTTTGGCCGTCGACGAGGCGCATTGTATCTCAGAGTGGGGTCAAGATTTTCGTCCTAGCTATCAACATATCAAACAATTTCGAGAAGAGTTTCTTCCTGTTCCTTGTCTTGCGCTAACTGCCACTGCAACGCCTCAAGTACTATCCGAAATTAAGACTAAACTTGCGCTTTCTCACGTGCAACTTTTTCAAAAAAGCTTTAAGAGGGATAATCTCCAAATTGCAATGGAGAAAGAGAACCACAAATACGAAAGAATTGCGGAACTTCTGCAAAACCATAAAGAATCGGGGCTCGTGTACGTACGGACCCGAAAAGAAGCAGAAAACCTAAGCAAGTTCCTTCGATCGCGCGGACACGATCGCGTTCAATATTACCATGCAGGTCTCCCTTCCAAGGAGAAAAAAACTCGCCAAAGCAATTGGCTTAGACTGCCTAGCCAAGTGCTTATTTCGACAAATGCGTTTGGAATGGGAATCGACAAAACGAACGTACGATTCGTGGTTCACTTTACGATCCCTAACTCACTCGAGAATTACTACCAAGAAATTGGACGAGCAGGTCGAGACTCTGAGTCAAGCCTTGCGCTACTGCTGTGGTCCGAGGAAGAAATTGCAGAATTTGATCGAATATTGCAGAATCAAATGCCGACCAAAGAACAATATGAGAAGATAATATCGATCCTCTATTCGCTTTACCAAGTAGCGGAAGGAGAACTTCCAGAAAAATCATTTGTTCTAGACATTGAAAAAATTAAAAGGCTTACACGCTGCTCTGGAGCAAAGGTTCGTAACATCATTCAATTCCTTCATCACCAAGAGCTCATTTTTCATAACAACTACAAAAGTCCCTCCACATTAGAGCTAACTCTAATTCCAGACGAAATTGATCAGCTTCCTTCTAAGGAGGCCACATTTTTGGAAAACCTTTACCGTCAGCTTCCAGGCCTTTCTAAACAAAGAGTCCATTTCTCGGAACTTAACCTCGCCTCAAAGCTAGGGCTATCTCCTGAGCACTTAAAAGAGAGCCTCGCCGCACTAAGCAAAAGGGACTATGCGCATTACATGGACGGCTCACTTTCTAGCGTGAAATTCTTAAAACCACGAGATTCCCGTGCACTCTCCTATCGATATTACCATTTGTTTTCACAGATACAAAAAAACAAAGTTCAGAAATGGGAAGAAATGAAGTACTTTGTAAAAGAGGAAACAACCTGTAAAATGGCACTTATCCTTCGCTATTTTGGAGAACACTCTAGTGCGGCTTGCCAAAAATGCTATGTATGCAAAAAGAACCAAGAAGCGAGTTTTGGAAGTACTCTTGAGAGCGAACTTCTTTTCGCCCTAGAAAAGGGACCGAAAACTTTAGAACAACTTTGCGCACACTTAAGTCTATATGCGAAAAATGAAGTACTGGAAACCCTCATCGAGCTCTTAGATAAAGAGGAAGTAAAAATGAAGGATTTTCGAACCTATACAAAAGCCTAAGGCTTTGCATAGCTATAAAACAAGCAATATCTTTGCCCTATGAAACCACTTAAAATCGTCTTTTTCGGTACGCCAGAGTTTGCCAAAACCATTTTGCAAGCCATTCACAATTCCTCACATGAAGTAGTGGGCGTCGTGACAACTACCGACAAGGCCTCTGGACGAGGACAGAAAGTATCTGAATCGGCAGTGAAATCCTACGCTCGTGAAAATGAACTTACCTTATTCCAACCGGAAAAACTAAAGGATCCTGATTTCCTTTCTTCAATTGAGGCGCTTAAGGCAGATATTTTTGTGGTAGTCGCTTTTCGCATGATGCCAAAAGTTCTTTTTGAAATGCCACCCCTTGGGACGTTTAATCTCCACGCTTCTTTACTTCCAGACTATCGAGGCGCCGCACCGATCAATTATGCGATTATGGGTGGAGAGAAAAAAACGGGCGCAACCACTTTTTTCATCAATGAAAAAATAGACGAAGGCGCCGTGCTTTTACAAGAAGAAATCGCAATCGAACCTACCGACTCGGCCGGAACACTCCATAACAAACTAATGCATCTAGGAGCGGATTTGGTTTTAAAAACACTTGACGGCCTCGCTGCAAACGAGTTAGAGCCGAAAGTTCAGATTCAATCCAAAGAACCTAAAAACGCATTCAAAATCTTTAAGGCGGACACCAAAATCGATTGGTCAAAAGACAGTGAGACCCTTTATAATTTTATTCGAGGACTCTCTCCCTACCCTTGCGCTTTCACTACCCTTGAAATTGGACAGGAACAAAAGAATCTTAAAATTTTTGAAGGTCGCTATGAAATCCTGAAAACAGGAAAGGAAGTGGGTACACTTAGTGTCGATAAAAATGAACTAAGAATCTATACAAAAGATGGAATCTACTTCCCTACTAGCGTACAGCTAGAAGGCAAAAAAAGAATGGGAATTAAAGACCTCATTAATGGTTTCAAATCCCTATCTGAAATAAAAATGGCCTGATTTCTCAGGCCATTTGGTCTTATCTAAAGTTCAACGAGCTCGCTGACTTCTACATCGTATCCTCCTACAATCGGTTTTAAATTTGGGTTTTGGGTAATAACCCTAAACTTGCTTATTCCTAAATTCTTTAGAATCTGAGTTCCAATTCCATAATCACGGAAATTGGAAGCTAGCGTCGGACGCGTAGCAGAGCCCTCCTGGTAATTTAGAAATTGTTGAAGCTTACGCATTGTATTTTCAGAGGTTGAAACGTTATTAATGAAAATAAGCGCTCCTTTTCCTTCTTCATTAATCATTTGAGTTACTTTCTCAAGTAATGGCTTTTCTCCCGTGATTAACCTGCTAAGCACATCAAAATATGAATTAGAAGATTGTACACGAACAAGAACGGGCTCATCCACTTTCCAACTTCCTTTGGTAAGTGCAAAATGAATTTGATCTGTGCTCGTTTCACGGAAAGCGTAAAAATTAAAATCTCCGTAATGGGTTTTAACAGGTCTTTCTTCTAGTCTTTCGATTAAATTTCCCTTTTGAAGTAAGTAATGAATTAAATCTTCAATGGACACTATTTTAAGACCATGTTTTTTAGCAAGAACTACGAGCTGAGGAAGTCTAGCCATGGAGCCATCTTCGTTCATAATCTCACAAATCACTCCTCCCTCTTTTAGACCTGCTAAACGAGTTAAATCAATGGCAGCCTCTGTGTGCCCAGCACGTTTCAAAACACCACCCTTCTTCGCGCGAAGTGGGAAGATATGGCCCGGTCTCATGAAATCCGCAGGTTTTGTCTTGGGATCCATTAGAGCTAAGATGGTTTTTGAACGGTCACTTGCAGAGATACCAGTAGACACCCCCTCTCCTAACAAATCCACGGAAACCGTAAATGCAGTTTCTTTTGGATCACTACTGCGAGTCACCATGATATCGAGTCCCAACTCGTCACAACGCTTTTCAGGTAGCGGCGTACAAATAAGTCCACGACCGTAAAGAGTCATAAAGTTGATCATTTCAGGCGTAGTAAGTTCCGCTGCGGAAAGAAAATCGCCTTCGTTTTCACGATTTTCATCATCAACTACAATGATGATTTTCCCTTGACGCAAATCCTCGATTGCTTCGGGAATAGTATTAAGTTGAATATCTGACATTTTGTGGTATAAAATAGACTACAAATATACGACGCAAACGGGGTTGAAAAAAAATTTACAGCGGATATTATGGATTAATAAAATTTTGCCTATTTTTGCATTCCAATAAAGGGTACTTTGGCCGAGTGGTTAGGCAGTGGTCTGCAACACCATCTACAGCGGTTCGAATCCGCTAGGTACCTCAACAAAACCCTATGAAGCTCAACTCGAGCGAAATAGGGTTTTTTATTTGTCTTCGAAAAAAGAGATGTACTCTTCGTTAATCCGTCTTAACTCTCTTGACAGAATAAGAAACCAATCTTATTGAAGTAAAAGCCATCACCACATTTTGTCTATTTCACAATGTAAATACGATAATCACAAGAATAGAATTTTTTTCTCTTTTTCAAAAACGACTAAATAATGCAATTTTTTGGATTTTTGGAATTGCATTTAATTCATGCAATTCCTTCTTTCCCACCGCTATTGCGATCAATTAAGCACAATTCTTAAAACTAATTATTAATTTTAACATTTCTTTAACATGAGTTTGGCTTCTTACTTGTCTATACTAGAATAGAATTATTATTCTAACTGAAAAATAGACGAAATGAAAGCAATAGTAATATTAGGAGCCGCATCAGTTTTAATGCTGAGTGGATGTAAGAAAGACGAAACCACCGCTCAAAAATCTCTTGAGCAAGAGAAAATTGAATACCAAGCTCGTCAATTAGAAATCGAAAGACAAAAATTGGCTATTGAAAAAGAGAAGATGGTATTCGAAAGAGCCAAAGATAGTATCGCTAAAGTAGAGTCTCAAAAACAGGCTTCAGCGTCAAAAGCGACACCAGTGAGAGAAAGAGTGGTAGAGAGAACGGTGTATAGAAACAACCCTTCTTCTAATTCTGGATCTTATGCCGGTGCAGCTGACAATGGAACGTACCAAGAAGCACCTCAAAGAAGAGGAATTAGTAAAGCTGCAAAAGGAACCATTATCGGTACCGTAGGGGGAGCTGCTGCAGGTGCTATTATCAGCAAAAAGAATAGAGGAGCTGGAGCTGTCGTCGGAGGTATTATTGGAGGTGCAACAGGTTACACCATTGGTAGAGCTCAAGATAGGAAAGATGGACGTGTAGTTCGTTAGTGCTTCAAAAAAGAACAAAATTTTCTATTATATAAACCGTCCGGAGTCTTGTGATTTCGGACGGTTGCTTTTTGGGACTGCTACGCTATTTTATAGGAAAATTGTGCGTAAAACAAAATAGGAAATTTTCCTATCTTCAACCCATTAAATTTGCGCTAAACCTTAGGTAAGCAGCCCGAACATTGCGTATATTTGTACTATGTTCACACTAGGTAATTTTCTCACACTATCCACCTTTGGCGAAAGCCATGGACCGGCCTATGGAGGTATTTTAAGTAATTTTCCCGCAGGGGTCGAGCTAGACCTTTCTTCCATCCAATATCAATTAGACCGAAGGAGACCTGGGCAAAGTAAACTCGTTACACAAAGAAAAGAAAGTGACACCGTTCAATTTCTTGGAGGAATCTTTGAGGGAAAAACGACGGGAACTCCGATTGGTTTTCTCGTGGAAAATGAAAATCAGAAAAGCAAAGATTACGACCATCTAAAAGAGAGTTATAGGCCTAGCCACGCAGATTATACTTACGATAAGAAATTTGGATTACGTGACTACCGAGGAGGAGGAAAATCCTCGGCGAGAGAAACCCTCAACTGGGTTATCGCTGGGGCGATCGCGAGACACATTTTAAAAGGCGTGACTATAAACGCCTACGTTTCTTCCGTAGGCGATATATTTTGTGAAAAGCCTTATCAAGAACTTGACTTCTCCAAGACGGAGGACTTTGATGTTCGCTGTCCCGACAAAGACTCGGCAGAAAAAATGACGGCCAAAATCAAAGAAATAAAAAAACAGGGCGATACCATTGGAGGAACCATAACTTGCGTGATTGAAAATGTTCCCGCAGGCCTAGGCGAACCTGTTTTCGGAAAGCTCCAAGCTGAGCTTGCGAAAGCAATGCTCAACATTAATGCAGCCAAAGGTTTTGAATATGGAAGTGGCTTCTGTGGAGCAAAAATGAAAGGAAGTGAACACAACGATTTGTTCAACGAGGATTTCACAACGAAAACCAACCTTTCGGGAGGAATTCAAGGAGGTATTTCTAATGGAATGCCGATCTACTTCCGGGTCGCTTTTAAACCTGTGGCCACACTTTTACAACCACAACCTAGCATTGACCAAAATGGAAAGTCCGTGCAAGTAGAAGGAAGGGGAAGGCATGACGCGTGCGTGCTTCCTAGAGCTGTGCCTATTGTAGAAAATCTAGCCGCTTTTGTGCTAGCAGACTTATTATTAATTCAAAAAACTAGAAAATTTTAATACCATGAACAACGTAAAATCTTATTGGGACAAATCCATTAGTCTTGAACAGTACCTAAAGGTAAATCATGAACGAATTGAAAATCCAACGAATGAGCAGGATGCCTCCTTCAAGGAATATTATGAACTCGGAGCCCAGCGAATGGCGCGAGCGCTTAAAACGTTCAAAAAGGATGAAGCTTTAGCCGAAAAATTGAAATCAAAAAATTTCGACGGAAAAATTCTTATCATTTCTGAACCTTGGTGTGGAGATGCTAGCGCGACCGTGCCTGTGATCCATGAATTTTTTAAAGGCTCAAATGAGGTGAAAATTTTTCTTCGCGACAGTGACACTTCGTTAATTGATCAGTACCTAACGAATGGAACTCAATCGATCCCGATTGCCCTAATCCTAAATAAAGACTATGAGGTTATAGCCCACTGGGGACCTCGACCTAAACATGGATTCGAACTATTAAAAAAATTCAAAGAAAATCCAGAAGCCTATTCAAGGGACGACTTTCACAATGATCTGCAAGTTTATTATGCAAAGAACAAAGGAAAAGACGCGCTCGAGGAACTTCTCGATTTAATTTAAATCCACAAACAAAATTGCAGTGAAAAAGAATTTGATTTACATTGTACTCTTAGCTGTTTTAGGTATTATCGCATTTGTACCTGGAGTAAAAGAAATATTTATGCCCGTCGCTGAAATCGAAGAGGCGGTCAAAGTAAATGACGAAGACTATGACATTGTCCTCGAAGGACTCAATACCCCCGATGCAAATCTTAAAGATTTCAAGGGCAAAAAGCTCCTTTTTCTTAACTTCTGGGGAACTTGGTGTGCACCTTGTAGAGAAGAATGGCCTACCATTGAAGCGCTCTACAAAAACCGTAAAGACGAAATGGATTTTGTTCTTATCGCGATGCTCGACGAAAAAGAAGCCGTTTTAAAATTCATGGAAGAAAATGGATATACCGCGCCAGTGTACTTAGCCAAAAGTCCCATAACGGGCAAAATACTTCCCAAGGTTTATCCTACCACTTTCATCCTTGATAAAACAGGACGAATCTTGCAAAAAGAAACGGCAACCAAAGATTGGAACAGTGAGGAGTCCAATAAATTCATTGACAATATGCTAAAGTAATTTGTTGGAGATTTGATTCGTAATTAGCATTATGGAATGCATTTTGCAATTAAATTAACCTAACAACACAAAATGAAATATTCGAAAATTGCACTTATCAAGGAAGCCATTAAGCATAAGGGTTTCCTACAAAAAGTTCCAGTTATTTGGCGTATGGTTAAACTATGGAGAAAAGGAGTTTATCAGACCAAAGCGATTGATTTAATCATTCCACTTTTAGGACTACTCTATGTGATTTCTCCTATTGATCTTATTCCAGAAATAGCAGTACCTGTCATCGGATCGTTAGACGATTTGGCTGTACTAGCCCTCATTATTCCTAAATTAATTAAAGAAATAGATAAGTTTTTACTTTGGGAAGCCATGCAGAAAGAAGGAATCACGACGATTGATATTGAAGCGCAGAGCTAGAACTAAGCAAACAAAACAGAAATTAAACCGGCGAGTTTTCGTCGGTTTTTTTTATGCAAATTTTTCCTCAAATTTACGCCGTGAATACTTTACTCTCCATAGTTGGAACCACGGGAATTGGGAAGACAAAACTTTCCATTGATTTAGCGAACGAGCTGAAAACAGAGATCTTCTCCTGTGACTCTCGTCAATTTTACAAGGAAATGCCCATCGGTACAGCAGCGCCCTCGAAGGAAGAACTAATGCAGGCTACTCACCATTTTATTGGACAGAGGTCTGTGTCTGAGCCCTACTCAATTGGTCAGTACGAGCATGATGCTTTAGAAGGGTTAGAAAATTCATTTAAGAAATTTCCAATTCTTATCCTTGTTGGAGGCAGCATGATGTATGAAAAAGCGGTGTTGGAAGGCCTTCATCCTCTTCCCATGGCCGATGGCGTAAACCAAGAAAAACTGGCAGCTTTGTGGCAAGACCAAGGGTTAGAGGCTCTTCAGAAATTACTTTTAGAGCTCGATCCACTCTATTCTAGTCAAGTGGATCTTCAAAATCCACGCAGGCTACTTCGTGCGATTGATATTATCTGGCAAACCGGATCCCCTTACTCTACTCTTTTACAAGAATCAAAAGAGGCGCGCTTTTTTAACTCGATTCGAATTGGTATCAAAGCGCCTCGAGAACTAATATATGAGCGGATTAACCAGAGGGTGGATTCCATGATGGAAAAAGGGCTTCTGGAAGAAGTAAAATCTTTATTGCCTTACAAAGACTATCCCGCCTTACAGACCGTGGGATACAGTGAACTTTTTCAGTATTTTGAAAACTTATGCACTTTAGAAACCGCCATAGAAGAAATTAAGAAAAACTCGAGGCGCTTTGCAAAGCGTCAACTCACTTGGTATCGCAAGGAGAATGACATTTTCTGGGTGGATCACACCCATGCCTTCGAGCAAAGCATGCAGTATTTGAAAACCCATCCTTTAGATCCTTTAAAAGCACCTCTCCAAAACGATTGAGTAAAAGATCGCATCCTGCAAGTCCATGCATTATTGGAAAAAATTCAGTATTTTTGACTTTCAAATTTACCACTAAAACACACTTTTGCCATGGCAGATACCCCTTCAAATATGCTCCCTTTAGGAACCAAAGCTCCTTACTTCGAACTTCCTAATCCATCCGCACAAGGAGAAATCCAAAGCCTTGAGCAGCTTAAAGGTGAAAAAGGAACCCTTGTTGTTTTCATGTGCAACCACTGTCCTTTTGTACTACACATTATTGACAAGCTAACAGAACTCTATGAAGATTATCAGGGACATGGAATCGAGTTCATTGGTATTAATGCGAACAATCCTGAAAAATACCCGGCAGATTCGCCAGAAAAAATGATTGAATTCCAGATTGATCGCCGATTTGATTTCCCTTATTTGTTTGATGAAAGTCAATCGGTTGCCAAAGCGTATGATGCAGCCTGTACTCCAGACTTCTTCTTTTTTGATGAAAAATTAGATCTCATTTACCGCGGACAAATGGACGATTCTAGACCTGGAAACAACAAAGAAATCACGGGCGAAGATTTAATCGTTGCCTTTGAAAACCTACTTGCAGGTGCCCCTCAAGAAGAGTTTCAAAAACCAAGCTTAGGGTGTGGGATCAAGTGGAAGTAAGAACTCCATTCGATCTTCAAACTTTCAATCTTTTAGAGCTTTCTCTTAGAAATAGGGATTATACTGTTTTTCAAACCCAATGGTAGTGGACGGGCCGTGTCCACAATAAACGATCGTGTCCGAATCTAAGGTGAAAAGCTTATGAGTAATACTATTTAGAAGTGTTTGATGATCGCCCTTATAGAGATCCGTACGACCAATACTTCCTTGAAACAGCACATCTCCACTTAAAATAGACTTATTTTCTTTTGAGTAAAACGCGACATGTCCGGGAGAATGTCCGGGTAAATGAAGCACCTCAAAGGAAACTTTGTTTAACTCCAAAACGTCCCCTTCGTTCAGCTCTTTTGTTTCTCCCTGAAAGGCTTCAAACTCAAACCCAAATCTTCTTGCATCCAAAGGATTTCTTGCAAGTATTTCTCGCTCTAGACCGTGTATGTATACTGGCACCTGATATCGATCCACGCAGGTTTGAAGACCAAGCACATGGTCAATGTGCGCATGTGTCAAAAGCACAGCCTCGACCTTAAGATTTTGCGACTCTATATACTCAAATAACCTTTCCGTCTCTATTTGGTTACTATTTCCTGGATCTACAATCCATGCATTCGATTCCGAAGACACCACATAGGTATTTTCTGAAAATGGGTTAAATGAGAAAGGCTCTATAGTCAACATAGGTTTTGAATTGATCTTCAAAACTACTCAAATTTTCCTTACTAGCCTTAAGTAAAGGCTCATTTACTACATCAATTCAACTCACTATCGTACATGCGGTAGGGGTAAACAGCTATGCAACAAATTCAACCATAAACAATAGAAATACAAAAGTGAAGCTCAAAGATCATCAAACATTAAGGTCATAGAACATGTTAACAAATGTTAATGATTTGGTAATTCTAATTTAACGCTCAAGGTGGGTTTTAGAGTTAGTTTTGCGCAAGATAAAAATTTGAAAAATAGAACCATGAAGTATTACGTAATTTTAATTACCACTTGTATAAGTGCTTTCTCTTTGGCACAAACTGGGGTCATCTCAGGAAAAATCATCGATGCAAGCAATCAGTTCTCTCTACCGGGTGCGACCATTAAAATTGAAAATTCAAACCGCCACACGATTTCAAATCAGAATGGTAGCTATGAATTTCTAAGTCTACCGGAAGGAACCTACACAGTCTATGTCGACTATATTGGATATACCTCAAAACCTCAGCAGGTAATCGTAACAGAAAATAAGGCCTCATCTGCTAATTTCCAGTTAGAAGCCAAATTGCATGAGTTAGAAGAAGTGGTCGTTGTAGGTGATTTTCTTCGTGGACAGGCAAATGCCCTTAACCAGCAGAAGACAAATCCGAACATCACAAACAACATTTCAGCGGATCAAATCGGACGCTTCCCAGATGCAAATGTGGGAGACGCCCTAAAACGTGTCCCAGGTATCACGATGCAAAATGACCAAGGAGAAGCCAGAAACATCATTATTAGAGGACTATCCCCTCACCTTAATTCCGTCACCTTAAATGGAGACCGAATTCCATCAGCCGAAGGAGACAATCGAAATGTTCAGATGGACCTTATTCCTTCGGATATGATTTCAACCATTCAGGTCAATAAAACACTTACATCCGATATGGATGCGGATGCCATTGGCGGATCCGTTAATTTGATTTTGAGAGCCGCCCCCAATATCGAGCGTATTTCTGCGACGCTAGCGGGAGGTTACTCAGCGATTCGCGAAAAAGGTAATTACACTGCAGGATTTGTTTACGGAAACCGGTTTTTCAACAATAAATTAGGAGCCATCTTTAGCGCGTCCTATAATAATAACAATTTCGGCTCTGACAATATTGAAGGAGAATGGAAATTAGGAGACGGCGATCAAGCGTATATTTCTGATTTCGAAATTAGAAAATACGATGTACAACGTATTAGAAACAGCTATGCCGTTGCGCTGGATTACGAGTTCAATAAAAACAACAAACTTTTCTTTAATGCCATGTACAATCATAGATCGGATAGAGAAAACCGCTTTGCATTAGGTTATGAGCTCGATCCAATTTATGATGCAAGTGAGGCCATTATTGGGTATGAAGGCACAATGTTTAGACAGAACAAAGGAGGCATTGGTGACGATAAAAATAAAAACACTCGCCTAGAAATTCAGAAAATGCAAAATTATTCATTGTCTGGAGAGCATTTACTAAGCCCTAGCCTAGATATGGATTGGTCTGTGAACTACGCTTTCGCTAGTGAAAAGAAACCTAATGAGCGTTATATTGAATTTGAAAACGAGGATCTTACTCTTATGTCGGATTTGAGCAATCCAAGAAAGCCTCTCATTACCTCTGTCGGAGAAAACCTTGCGGACTATGAGCTTGCAAGCCTCTCACAAAGTAGTGGTCTTACAGAAGAATCTGAACTAGGAGCAAGACTTAACTTCCGTTTTCCTTTCTCTGTCGTACAATCTCAGAAAGGACGACTAAGAACAGGACTTCGCCTAAGAATCAAAGACAAGGATAGAAACAACGATTATTTTGAATACGAACCTATTAATGGGTTTAGCCTAGCAGACATCCCAACACAGTTTATTTCTGGTAAAGGATTCAACCCAGGCTCACAGTATATTCCTGGACACTTTGCAAGCGCCAAATTCTTAGGAGGTTTAAACCTAAAGGATTCCGCATTATTTGATTCTGAATCTGATCCTTCTGAATTCTTATCTGAAAACTTTAAAGCAAAAGAAAATATTTATGCAGGTTATATCCGTTGGGATCAAAATTTCTCGGATAATTTTTCTGCTATTATCGGTGCGAGAATCGAACACACAGCTATCGATTACACGGGGAACTATGTGCTAGACGAAGAGGAGTTGGTGGATGAAATCAACAAGAAAAACAGCTACACCAATTTCCTACCAAGCCTCACCCTACGTTACGATGTTCAAAATGATTTTATTTTGCGAGCTGCGCTAACCACGGCTTTGGCAAGACCGAATTACTATGGACTCGTTCCTTATGTCAATGCCATTCCAGAGGACCAAGAAATTCAAGTCGGAAATCCTGATCTGAAAGCGACTTATGCTTACAATTTCGATTTTATGGCTGAAAAATACTTTTCTTCCATCGGGATTCTTTCTGGAGGCGTGTTTTACAAGAATTTGAAAAACTTCATCTATACGTATAGTAGCAACGGCTATTCTTCATCTGATTTCGCGACTGATTTCGCGGGTCAATCTAACCCTATTCCAACAGGCGAAAACTGGGATTATATTCAGCAAAGAAATGGCGACAATGTGAATCTCTACGGATTTGAGGTCGCATTACAAAGGCAATTGGATTTCTTACCTGGTAAATTCCTTCAAAATTTCGGTATCTATCTAAACTATACCTACACAAAATCAAAAGCGGAGGGGATCACTAATGAAGACGGCGAAGAAAGAGCTGGGCTTGGACTACCAGGGACCGCGCCCCACCTGTTCAATACGTCGCTCTCTTGGGAAAACAAAAAATTCTCTGCTAGAGTATCGCTCAATCACGCCTCAGACTATCTTGATGAACTGGGAGGAGAATCTGCTGAAGACCGTTATTATGATAAACAAACTTTCTTAGATGCGAATGCGTCCTATAAAATAAACCGTAATTTCAGAATTTTCTTAGAAGCCAACAACTTAACCAATCAACCCCTTCGCTACTACCAAGGTATTTCCTCTCGCACTATGCAAGCAGAATACTACCAGGTGCGATTTAATTTAGGCGTAAAATTAGATTTCTAAATCCAATAATTTAGGAAGCTAAACCTCACTAAATCAACGCTGTGAGCTTTAGTTTCATTTATACAAACTACTATGATCCATTTAAGAATACCAAGTACTTTCTTCTTTTTAATTTTCACCCTTTTTACGTCTATAAAGGCGCAGACACCTTTTGAATCTGAAAAACAAACAGGCTACAAAGGAAATAACATCCCTAGCCTCACCTATAATGAGGATAGCTTCAGCTTTCTAGTTCTAGGCGACTTTGGTCGTGTGGGAGATTATTATCAAAAAGACGTTGCTAGAGAATTAGGACATGCGGCCGTGGCTCTAGATGCAGAATTCATCGTTTCCGTTGGGGATAACTTCTACCCTAATGGAGTGCAAAGCACACAAGATTACCACTGGATTTCTTCCTTTGAATCTATCTACACCGACCCTAGCCTCTATATGGATTGGTATGTGGCTTTAGGAAACCACGACTACCGTGGAAATGTTCAGGCGCAACTTGATTACTCGAACGTTAGCAGAAGATGGAATATGCCTAGTCGATATTACAGCAAAACCTTCGAACTTGAAGACGGAGATAAACTTTTGCTGGTGGTTATGGATACTAATCCTTATATTGACGATTACCACCAGTCCCCAGAAAAGTACGATGGAATCCTAAAGCAAGATACACTCAAACAAACCAAATGGTTAGAACAAACTTTAGGAACCACCGATAAATCTATTAAATGGAAAATAGTGGTTGGACACCATCCCTTATACAGCGGCGGAAAACGCAAGACTGACGAAAACACCCTTCTTTTTGAAAAGAAGTTTGCCAAACTCTTCGACCGCTATAAAGTAGACGCTTATATCACGGGACATGAACACGATTTACAAATCATAAAACCGAAGGGCAGGTACACTACACAATTCTTATCCGGCGCCGCTAGTGAGGTTCGCCCCACAGGAACGCGAGAAGGGAGTATTTTCGCAGCAGCGGAAAGCGGCTTTATGACTTTCTCCATTAAAGAAAACAAACTTTTAGTTCAAACGCTGAAAGCAAGTAAAGACGGAGCAAGCGTTTTATATAAACATGAAATAAATAAATAAATAGAGATTTTTTTAAGGGCTACAAGTCCAATTAAAAATCTTACTAATCAATAAAATTAGACAAATGAAAACGACATTTTTGCCACTTTTAGCATTTGGACTTTTTGCAATTTCCTGCGCTAGCAAGTATGCACCGATTGCAGAAGATGCCCTTCGCGCGAGCGCAATCACACAGCCCACACCTAATGACACCGACGATCCTGCGATCTGGATTCATCCAACGGACGCCTCAAAAAGCCTTATCGTGGGAACGGATAAGGAAGACGGAGGAGGACTATACGTTTACGATCTTGATGGAAAAATAGTAAATAAATTCATCGGTATGCAGCGCCCAAACAATGTGGACATTGCCTACGGACTATTTATCAAGGGTGTGAAGACGGATATTGCAGTCACTACAGAACGCAACGAGAAACGTCTTCGTGTCTTTTCACTTCCAGACTTAAAACCCATCGATAATGGGGGCATTCCTATTTTTGAAGGAGAAATGGGTGAAGAGCAGCGTGATGGAATGGGCATTGCGCTCTACACCAAAAACCAAGGTCTTCCAACTAGTGAAATCCATGCAGTTGTAGGTCGAAAAACAGGTCCATCTGGTACCTACCTATGGCAATATAAGCTCTCGGCTGATGCAAGTGGTGTTGTCACCGGAGAAGTCATCCGAAAGTTTGGAAACTACAGTGGAATAAAAGAAATTGAAGCCATAGCAGTCGATAACGAGTTAGGTTATATCTATTACTCGGATGAGGGTGCTGGCGTTCGAAAGTATTATGCGGATCCTGAGAAAGGAAATAAAGAGCTTGCATTCTTTGCACAAAACGATGCAAAAAGAGACCACGAAGGAATTGCAATTTACAAGACTGATAAAACAAAAGGGTATATCTTGGTTTCCAATCAGCAGAATAACACCTTTTTAATTTACAAAAGAGAAGGTTCGTCTTCGAATCCTAATGAACACGTACTTTTCGCAGACATTCCTGTTTCTACAATTGAATCCGATGGAGCGGATGCAACTAGTGTAAATCTAGGATCTGCCTATCCAGAAGGTATTTTTGTTGCGATGAGCAACGGCAATGTCTTCCATATTTACGATTGGAGAATTTTGCAAAAAGAAATAGACAAAGCTGAACAGAAATAAGCCACAAAAAAAAGATCCGCAAGTACCGGATCTTTTTATTTTAATCTCTTGGTATAAACCTCGAGTAATTATTTCATGCTTACTAAATTAGGCACTATTCAGTTAATTAAAATTCATTTGCTCTTCGCAAAGGGTTTTAACCACTTGGATCCAAGGATCTTGATCGTTCATACATGGAATATATGTAAACTCCTCTCCTCCCGCATGGGTAAACTGCTCTTTTCCTTCCATTGCGATCTCCTCTAAGGTTTCAAGGCAATCGGATACAAACGCAGGACAACAAACAGCGATCTTCTTCACTCCTTTTTCAGGGAAACCTTCTAAAGTTTTATCGGTATAAGGCTCAATCCATTTGTCGCTTCCTAAACGAGATTGAAAGGAAATGGCCACCTGATCTTCTCTCAATCCTAAACGCTGACGAACAAGTTCTGTGGTTCGGAAACATTGATGTCGATAGCAGTATTTATGAGCAGGAAGGGAATCCTCCTGGCAGCAATTGTCTATACGGCAAGTCTTCGTGGGATCTGTTTTACGCAAATGTCTTTCCGGCACTCCATGGTAAGAGAAATGCAATTTATCAAAACTCTGAGGCAAATCCTTTTCAATGCTTTTTGCTAGTGCATCAATGTATATATCTCTATCATAAAATGGAGGTACATAATTGATCTTTACATTAGGAAACTTTAGTGCTTGGACTTCTTTCGCCTTTTCAACAACCGTTTCGGTCGTACTCATTGCGTATTGGGGATACAGTGGGAAAAGAACAATTTCATCAACTCCCTTCTCCACTAGCTCTCTAATCCCTGTTTCGATACTAGGCTCCGCATAACGCATTCCTACAGCCACAGGTACATCCACTAAGGGCTGCAACTTTTCTTTTACTTGCTCTGTGATTACAATAAGAGGTGAGCCTTTGTCGGTCCAAACCGAACGATAAGCCTCAGCGGATTTCTTGGGGCGCGTTTTTAAGATGATGCCCCTTACAAGCAGATTTCTAAAAAACCAACGGTAATCAATGACACGTTCGTCCATCAAAAACTCGTCTAAATAGGTTTTGACGTCTTCTACCTCGGTCGACTTCGGCGATCCAAGATTGACTAATAAAATTCCCTTCATAATTATTTTTTGTCCGAAAAGCTTCTGCCTTCTATGGACCTTAATTCTCTACTATCCGTTTACGGCTTCTACAGTTTCTACTAATTCAGGTACAAACTGCTTCAAAATGTTTTCAATACCTCCCTTAAGGGTTGCAGTGGAACTAGGGCATCCTGAACACGCACCTTGCAAAAGCATTTTTGCAGTCTTGCTGTCTGGATCGTATTCAATGAGGGTGATTTTTCCACCGTCATTTTCGACGGCAGGAGAAACGTACTCATCTAAAATATTAGAAATTTCTTGTTCTGCATCCGTATACTCTCGTTGGATACGCTCCATTGCAGGGGCTTCGTGGCTTTGAGGTTTGATAAGCGAAACTGTATTTCCACTTTGTAAAAACTCAGCGATAAATCCTCTTACTGCCACCATTACTTGGTGCCATTCAACAGAATCATCCTTAGTAACCGCTACGAAGTTATCTGAAATAAACACTTCGGTCACGAATTCAAACTCGTCGTATAGTGCACTTGCTAAGGGTACCTGCGCAGCAGCCTCTTTGGATTTTACTTCAATAAATCCTTCTACAATAAAACGCTGAGAGACGAACTTCATTACTGCAGGGTTAGGAGTCATCTCCGCATACACAGGAAAGAGCTCTCTTTTCTTGGTCGCTGCATAAAGTCTAGGATTCTCTAGGAGTTGATCTTCAATAATCTCTTTTAACTGATCTTGAACCATCTCCCATTCTACGCCGTCTTGCTTGGCCACAGCGATAAAATTAGCAGTGATGAAAATTTTCTCAACAAAGGGAAACTTAAGGAGTTCTCCTGCTAAAGGAATTTCTGAATTGTCCGAATCCCGATCCAGCTCTAACGAGCCTTGTATCAAGGTATAATCGGTTGCGAACTTTATTACTTTTGGATTCGCAGTGGTCTCTATAGTTAGTTGTCTCATTTTTCGTAAATTTGAATAGCAAAAATACGCAATTAAGCCCACATAATAGGTCAAGTGCGTTAGACTTTGTCAATTAACATTTATCATAAAACAATTAATTCATGGCACTTGTAAAAGAACTTTTAGGAAAAACCCCTCAAATTGGCGAGGGAACATTTTTAGCAGAAACCGCAACAATCATCGGGGACGTTCAAATGGGGAAAGATTGTAGTATCTGGTACAATGCTGTGATTCGAGGGGATGTCAATTTTATTAAAATAGGAGATCAGGTCAACGTTCAAGATAATGTAATGCTCCACTGTACCTATGAAAAATATCCACTTGTTATAGGAAATAATGTTTCTATTGGGCACAATGCCATTGTACACGGCTGCATCCTTGAAGACAATGTCTTAATTGGAATGGGAGCCATCGTCATGGACAACTGCAAGATTGAAAGCAATTCGATCGTAGGCGCCGGCTCTGTGGTCACGCAAGGAACCATCATTAAATCAGGAGAAGTTTGGGCTGGAACTCCAGCTAGAAAACTAAAAGACATTTCTGTCGATCTTTTGGAGGGGGAAGTTAATCGAATTGCAGAAAATTACGTTATGTACTCAAATTGGTACACAGAAGAAAAATAACAAGCAATAGTCAAAAAAGCCACGAAAACCGTGGCTTTTTTTATTCCTATCTATTGCGCAACTGTTTGTCCACCTTGCTGATAAAACAATGTCGCCACTCCTCCTTCACAACGAATTCCTGCAGGCGCCTGCGTCACGGAACAATCTGAAATAATTCCATACTTCAAATTAAAACTCGAACTCGCCTGATTGTATTTTGAAATTTGAGGAAGGAGCTCTTCCTCTAGTTCTATTGGATATGCAATGAAACTAGCGGGTCCTCCACAAGCTTTGGATCCTAATGGCGATACTCTCCACTCGGTAGGATCCGAACAATTAACGCTTGCGATTTTATCTTCAATGGTGTTTTTTAAATCTCGTAGAAATCCTCGGTCCCGCTCAATATCCAAATCTTCTTTGTCCGTATAGTCTCTTTCTGGCATTAGAGCCACATCTTTTGGCAATCGCTCCTCATTTTGTGCTGCGTTCTTGCTTTTGCATCCTGACAGAAACAGTACAATAAGAAGTAAAAAGGATAATCGGTTCATAGAAATAGGGGTTAAAAACATAAAACTACGAAAAAGGAAGCAAGTTTCAGGCCGAAGAAAATCCTTTTTTTTTCGTTAAATTTGAGCCATGAATCCACCTCTTTTTGAGCTAGCGGAATACACCAACCGAAGTCTTTTTTTAACCGGAAAAGCGGGTACTGGAAAAACTACTTTTTTGAATGAGTTAGTAAAGAAAACCCGCAAAAAACATATCGTTGTGGCACCGACAGGAATCGCGGCCATAAACGCCTCGGGAGTAACCATTCACTCCATGTTTGGTCTTCCTCTTCGCCCTTTTCTTCCGACTATTGATCGTATAGACGGGCATCTCGGCAATAACGTAAACGATTTACTTCAACATTTCAAATACCGCAAAGAGAAATTAAAACTCCTTCGGGAATTAGAACTTCTTATTATTGATGAAGTCTCGATGCTTCGAGCTGACGTCCTTGACATGATGGATTATTCGCTTCGTTTTGTACGACGCTCAACGCTACCTTTTGGCGGGGTTCAAATGCTATTTATCGGAGACCTTTATCAGCTCCCTCCCGTAGTTCGGGAACAGGAGGCCTTAAGTCGCTACTATTCCACTCCTTTTTTCTTTAGTGCAAAAGCCCTCAAAGCTTTGCCCTTAATTACGGTGGAGCTCACAAAAGTGTATCGACAAAGCGACCAGGACTTCATTGACCTTTTAAATGCAATTCGTGATGCGGATTTAGATGCCATTGATTTTGATCGATTGAATGCGCGTTATGACCCTGAATTTGAGCCAAAAGAAAAATCTTACGTATACCTAACCTCACACAATCGAATGGCAGATGCCATTAATCAAAAAAAATTAGAAGAGCTCCCTGGCGACTCCCAGTTCTATCCTGCCAGCATTGTCGGAGACTTTAAAGAAAACCAGTATCCTTGTGAAACCAATCTTGAATTAAAGGTGGGAGCTCAAATTATGTTTATCCGAAACGATGCCTCTGCCGAAAAACGCTATTTCAATGGAAAACTAGCCGTGGTTCAATCTCTTTCTGAGGACGGCATTAAAGTAATAATTGAGGGAACGGATTCGATTTACACTCTAAAAAAAGAAGTGTGGGAACAAAAAGCCTACTCACTCGATCAAAACAAAAACATTAAGGAAGATGTACTGGGAAGTTTTGAGCAGTATCCGATTCGCCTTGCCTGGGCTGTCACGATTCACAAAAGTCAAGGCCTTACCTTTGAAAATGTAATTATTGATGCGGGAAAGTCTTTTGTTTCTGGTCAGGTGTACGTAGCTCTTTCCCGTTGTCGTACTTTAGAAGGCATTGTGCTCAAGTCTAAAATTACGCCCGAGGTTATTTTCTCGGACAGACGGATCGCAAATTTTCAAGATTCTACACATGCCAATGACCGAATCGAAGAGATTTTAGAAAAAGAAAAATATGATTTTGCCATTTCGAAAATCTTGCAAAAAATGGACATTACTTGGGCGAAAAAAGAAGTGAGCGGATGGCATAAAGTCGCGAGAGAAAGTAAAAACATTGACCAAAATGACGTCAAATCTCTCGAATTTAGAAGTCAAAAGGAAATTGATCATCTAAGCAAAATTTATCAAAAATTCGTTCGCATTCTACCTCAGATGAAAGAGAAATTCTTTGCGGGTGAAATTCAGTGGGAAGCCCTGGAACTAAAAACAAAAGGAGCTGGCGAATTCTTCTTCAAAAGTGTGCACGAAAACCTCTTCCAACCTTTCAAACTTCTCTATTCGCACACCAAGGGCGTGAGTGGATTAAAAGCCGTGAACGAAAAAACAAAGGATCTACTTGAGGACTTTCAAAATTACTTGCAGGATCTAAGAGACCTTAAACTTTTAGACACTCCCTTGCTAGAGACGGATATCAATTTAGATTTAAGTACAAAAGTAGTGAAGATTCCGAGTCACCACGTGACTTGGCAACTCTTTAAAGAAGGCAAAACACTTACAGAAATTGAAAAGCACAGAGGGCTGATCCGCGCTACACTGATCGGTCATTTTGATAAATTTGCTCAGAATGGCACTTTGGATAGAGAGGATCTCCTTAGGCTACTACCCAAAGAAAAGATCACAATTTTTGAAGCGCAATATTCAAAAGCGCCACAGCAAACTTTAAATGAGTGGAAGGCCGTTCTTCCTGCTGATTTCGAATATGGAGAAATCCGACTGCTTAACTCTTTCTTTTCTCCTAAGGAAGACTAATATATAGTCTGATCGAGGCTCATTGATTTTTTGAATTGAATCTGCTTTGGCTTAGGGAAAAGCCTTCGTATCTTAACGGATTAATTGAAACCTATGAAAGAATTTAAATTATCCGTGCTCGATCTCGCACCTATTAAGGAGGGCAGTTCTGTCCAAGATGCTTTAAGCGAAAGCATGGATTTAGCAAAATACGTGGAGTCTTTAGGTTATCACCGCTATTGGCTCGCAGAACACCATAATTTTGAAGGCATCGCTAGTTCGGCCACCTCTGTTTTAATTGGTTACATTGCCTCTGGGACGAAAACAATGAGAGTAGGTTCCGGCGGAGTAATGCTTCCCAACCACTCTTCTTTAGTCATTGCGGAACAGTTTGGAACCCTCGACGCTCTATATCCTAACCGTATTGATTTAGGAGTAGGTAGAGCGCCTGGCACCGATGGCTATACAGCAAAAGCCCTTGGTCGAAATCCAATGACGATCAATACGCAATTTCCAAAGCAGATTCATGAAGTTCAAACTTATTTCTCTCCAGCGAATAAGGGTGCACTCGTTCGCGCAATTCCGGGAGAAGGAAGCAATGTCCCTATTTATATGTTAGGATCCTCAACCGACAGTGCGTATCTAGCCGCAGAATTAGGCCTTCCTTATGCTTTTGCGGGTCATTTCGCCCCTGAGATGATGGAAAGAGCTTTTAAAATCTATCACGAACGCTTTGAACCAAGTGCTCAACTTGAAAAACCGTATACCCTTGCCTGTGTAAATGGGATGGCTGCGGAAACGGATGAAGAAGCACAAAAGATATCCTCTACGCTCTATTTAACGTTTTTGGGTCTAATTCGAAATGAAAGAAGACCTTATGCAAAGCCAGTAGACGATATGGATGCAATCTGGAGTCCTCAAGAAAAAATCCATTTGATGCAAAAACTCAAATACAGTTTTATCGGAAGCAAAGAAAGCGTAAAGTCGCAAGTTACGGAGTTTCAAAAGCGATTTAACGTGGATGAAATCATGATTAACTCTGCAATCTTTGATGCGACTGCTCGAAAGGAATCGTATCGAATCCTTCAAGAAGTAGTGAGTGAAATTCACAACTAAATGACCTTAAAAGGTAAAGCACTCACAATCTACTTCTACGAACTAAAAAATCCAAAGCCAACTTCTTAGAGTTGGCTTTGCTTTATTTATCGATTGGAATTACGTACTAATTTTTCTAAAAATCACTTCTTATAAGAAATAGGTTTTACTTCGTCCGTTATTTGTAACTTTTCTCAAACTCCACACTTACACCTTTCATTTCTCCTTGCATAGGAGGAGCCGTTTTAGAAAGTTTAATTTTCATAAACTCTACCTTCGGAAATTCAAGATGAATTCGATTTAAAATACGCCCACAGACATGTTCCAAAAGTTTCGAAGGAATTTTCATTTCTTCATGCACTATGTCGTTTACAACTGCGTAATTGATTGTATCCTCCAGGGCGTCAGACTCAAGCGCCTTTTCGATATCGGCATGAAGTTCTAAATTCAGTAGATAGTAAGTCCCGGTGAGGGTCTCCTCCTCTAGTACACCGTGATACGCATAAATTTTCAGATCTTCTAGAATAATTTTTGCCATAGAGCAGACTCCTATTTAACCGATTGAGATAGTTCTAACATTTTTTCTACGGGTACAAGAGCTCGTAGTCTAAGATCTTCGTCCATTGTGATTTCAGGAAGCTCATATTTCATGCATAAATATAATTTTTCAAGTGTATTTCTTTTCATGAAGAAACACTCAGAACAATTACAGCTTTCGTCAAACACAAGGGCTGGAATCAGGGTTTTCTCGGGTGCACGCTTGCGCATCTCATGAAGGATTCCTTCCTCCGTCGCTACGATAAACTCAGTCGCTTCGTCTTTCTCCACGTAATTTAGCAGCGCGGATGTGGATCCAATAAAATGCGCTAGATCAAGAACGGGCGTTTCACTTTCCGGGTGCGCAATAAGTTTTGCATTCGGGTGCGCCGCCATTTGAGCCGCAATTCGTTCCATGGAAAAGGCTTCATGCACGATGCAGCTTCCATCCCACAAAATCATATCACGTCCCGTCTTTTTCATTAGGTAGCGACCTAAGTTTTTATCGGGAGCAAAAATAAGGGGTTTGTCTTTCGGCAAAGAATTGATAATCGTTTCTGCATTGGAGCTCGTTACAATTATATCACTTTCTGCTTTGGTTTCCGCATTGCAATTAATATAAGTGGCAATTAAGGCGCCCGGATGCTTTTCACGCATCGCTCTTAGTCCCTCCCCACTACATCCGTCTGCAAGAGAGCATCCTGCTTGCAAATCGGGTAGTACCACTTTTTTCGTTGGATTTAATATTTTAGCGGCTTCTGCCATAAAATGAACTCCACAAAAAGCGATCATATCGGCATCTGTATCTTTTGCCTGACGCGCCAATTGAAGAGAATCTCCTAAAAAATCGGCTATATCCTGAATGGCAGGAGGTTGGTAATAATGGGCAAGGATAACGGCATTCTTTTCCTTTTTTAGCTCTAGAATGGCCTCCACTAACTTATCTCCTTCAGGAATGACAATATCACTAATGTCTAAAAACCCTTTGACGGGTAAATTTGCTTTGGCTTTTTGTAAACTCTCTGTACTCATGCTTTTTGTTTCTACTTGTTGGAAGGAAAAATTAAGCTAAAAAAGCTTTGATTCGGTTCTCGAGATCGGCCTTCGCTTCGTCTAACTTGTTATTCACTACTATTTGGTCAAATTGAGGCTGAAAACTCATCTCATAGGCGGCCTTTTCAACGCGCATTGCGATGGTCTTTTCATCCTCTGTCTTTCTATTAATCAATCTTTGTTCCAATTCCTCTATACTTGGCACTGTAATAAAAAGACTGAGAGCCTTTTCTCCGAAAAATTCCTTTAATGCGATTCCTCCTTTGACGTCCACATCAAAAATTACGGTTTTTCCCTGAGCCCAAATTCTCTCCACTTCGCTTTTAAGGGTTCCATAAAAGGTCCCTGTATAAACCTCTTCATATTCCACAAACGCCTCTTTAGCAATGGCATTTTGAAACTCTTCCACAGTTAGAAAGTAATAATCCTGAGCATCAACCTCCCCTGCTCTTGGTGCTCTTGTCGTACAAGAGATTGAAAATTCAAGCTGATCGAAAACACTTAACGCATGCTTCACAAGCGTCGTTTTGCCGCTTCCAGAAGGAGCAGAAAAGACAATTACTTTCTCGTGGCTATTTCCTTTCCCCATTATAGTACGTTTAAAGTTTGTTCTTTAATCTTCTCTAGATGGTCTTTCATTTTCACCACTAGTTTTTGAATCTGCGCATGGTTCGCTTTGGAACCAAGGGTATTAATTTCACGGCCCATTTCCTGGGCGATAAACCCAAGTTTTTTTCCGTTTTGATTTTCAGTCTCTAAGACCTCCTCATAATACGTTAAATGCTGCGCAAGCCTAACTTTCTCCTCCGCAATGTCTAACTTTTCGGTATAATACGCTAACTCTTGATAGAACCTTGTTTGGTCCACCGTTTCAAATTCTTTAAGGGTCGTTTCATAACGCTGCTTAACGGCGTCCATTCGCTCGCTTTCAAAAGGCTCTACTTCTCCAAGGTACTGCTGGATAAACTTTAAATTGCTCTTTAATTCTTCCCCTAAAATCCGACCTTCTTCTGCTCTAAAAGCTTGGAAGGTACTCAAAGCTTCCTGCAGCACGTTCTGCAAAAACTCCCATTCCTCCTCGGTGAGTTCTTCTGATTTCGAGGAGATCACTTCAGGCATGCGAATAGCCATTTTTAGGTACTCAAAATCGGGACCGTCGGAGGCCACACTTTTAAGCTCTTGCATATAGGACTCCAAAAGAGTTTTACTTAAGCGAACTTCGTGATGGTCTTCCAAAGTTTCGCTGTTAATGTAGCAATCTACTTTGCCTCGCATGATTTGATCGTTTAACACTTTTCGGATTTCAAATTCCTTTTCTTTGTATCGCATAGGAACTCGCATACTTAAATCCATTCCTTTGGAATTGAGAGACTTAATCTCTACGGTTACTTTTTTGCCTTCAAATATACCTTCGGCTCTTCCAAAGCCGGTCATCGATAAAATCATAGTTTACTATTAGTAGCGCAAATTTAACACTTTTAAAGGAATCTCTAGCTGCGAGAAATTTCATAATTTTAGCGAATGAAACGAATTCTATTATTTCTTACAGTTTGCCTGTTTTTAGCCGGCTGCAAAAAAGAAGCTCCTGTAGCGGATAACGCTACGGCAGATTCCCTACAAATACCTACGGCGACAAACGATTCACTTGCCTATAACGAACAGTTAAAAGCCGATTCTCTTTCGACGGCACTAAATGAGAAGTCCGCACAAGGCAAACTCCAATTTACAAAAGAGGAGAACGTGATTCTCTCTTACGATTTACAAGCGCAAAAAGGTGTAGTAAACATTGAGGGCAAATCATATGATCTCAACAAAATGGAATTCTCTGAGAACAATTATACGTTAACGGGACCCGAAATTAAAGTAAACGCTGAAAACGGAAGTTTCAATGAGATGACTTCAGATTGTCTTTATGGGATGATTCCAACGCTTGAATTAATCCACAAAGACAAAACACAAAAAATAAGCAACGTAGGAGTACAACACTGTCCCGTATATTAAATTTAAGTGTTTATGAAGGCAGTAAAAGTGCAGAGTGAAAGTCAAAAACGTGAATTTCTTGAGTTCGCGCCGCGACTCTATGCAAAGGATCCTAATTACATTCGTCCTTTAAACATGGATATTGAAGCTGTTTTCGATCCTAAGAAAAACAAGCTTTTTAAATCGGGAGAATGTGAACGTTTCCTATTTGTAGATGAAAAAAACCAGACCCTAGGAAAAGTGGCGGTCTTCATAAATAGAAAATATACGCAGCACCAACCTACAGGCGGAATTGGATTCTTTGATTGCGTTAACGATCAGAAAGTCGCTAATTTTATCTTTGATTTTGCGAAACAGTATTTACAAGATCGGGGAATGGAGGCGATGGACGGCTCCATTAACTTTGGCGAGCGAGATAAATTCTGGGGCGTATTAATTGAAGGCTTTGAAGAGCCTCTCTATGGAATGAATTACAACGCGCCTTATTACAAGTCGCTTTTTGAAAACTATGGTTTTGAAGTTTACTTCAATCAACTTTGTTTTTCTCGGCCTGTGCACGGAGAAGTTTCCAGACTTTTCACACTAATGCATAAAAAGCATTCCCAAAATCCTGCCTTAAAAGCGATTCCTCTAAAAAGAAACCAGCTTCCAAAATTCGCGAAGGATTTTACGCTTGTCTACAATGCGGCTTGGGCCGCTCACGGAGAAGGGAAACAAATGGATCCCAAAAAGGCGCTTCGCATGTTTAAATCGATGAAGCCCCTTATAAACGAACATATTTCCTGGTTTGTATACCACAACGATGAGCCCATTGCCATGTGGCTTAATCTTCCCGATGTCAACCAGTGGTTCAAATATTTAAACGGAAAATTTGGACTTCTCCAAAAGCTTCGATTCCTCTGGCTCAAACGCTTCAAAAAGAACACGACCATGGTGGGAATCGTGTTTGGCATCGTACCGGAATGGCAAAAAACAGGGGTCGATGGCTATATGATTTGGGAAGGCACTCAACACTTACGAAAGCATACTGATTTTCAGCGAACCGAACTGCAATGGATTGGAGATTTTAACCCTAAAATGATCAAAATTGCTGAGGCACTCGATACCACAGTGACTAAAAAATTAGCCACCTATCGTTATCTTTTCGATCGCGAAAAGCCCTTCAAGCGCCTCACCGACGTATAAATTTTCACTCCTAAAACAAAGAGGAGGCAATTTTACGAATATTGTCACTTTTTCCCATGGAATAAAAATGCAGTAGAGGTACGCCCGCTTCTTTAAGTTCTTTGCACTGCTGAGTGGTCCACTCGATTCCTATTTCTTTAACCGCCGAATTGGTCTTGGCCTGCTGCACTTCTTTTACTAGATCTTGAGGAAGATCGATTTTAAAGGTTTTAGGAAGCATGGAGAGATGATTTTGAGTGGCAATTGGTTTAATTCCTGGAATGATCGGCACTGTAATTCCGATTTCACGTGCTTTTTCAACAAACTGAAAGTACTTTTGATTGTCAAAAAACATTTGGGTCACAACGTAGTCGGCCCCCGCCTCAACTTTCTCTTTAAGCCTTTGTAAATCGGTTGCCAGGGAAGGAGCCTCAATATGCTTCTCAGGATAACCTGCCACGCCCACACAAAATTTATTCTCTTTATCGCAGCGCTCACTATCGGTCAAATACTTTCCCCTCCCTATGTCGTTAATCTGTTCCACGAGATGTTTAGCGAGCGAATGACCTCCACTGCTTGGCACAAAATGGACATCTCCTTTCCTTGCATCTCCACGTAGAGCCATAATGTTTTCAATTCCAAGATAGAGACAATCCACAAGCAAATACTCGGTTTCTTCTTTGCTAAAACCTCCGCAAAGTACATGAGGAACGGTATCGACTTTATACTTATGCTGAATGGCTGCACAAATCCCAAGGGTTCCAGGTCTCATGCGCGTAATTCGGCGCTCCATTAATCCTCCTCCTTTTTCCAAGTACACGTATTCTTCTCGGGAGGTAGTCACATCGATAAAAGGGGGATTAAACTCCATTAAAGGATCAATATGACGATACAAATCTTCGATTCCGGTACCCCGGGTGGGAGGTACCACTTCAATGGAAAAAAGGGTTTTATTTTTTGCAGATTTTAAATGCTCTGTAATTTTCATAGTTTAGGTGTAATCTAATTGCTATTGCTTGTTTTTATTCTATAGGGCCTGTGTCGACAAATTGGGTTTAAGCCATTTTTCTGCATAACTCAAATCAATTTCCTTACGCCTAGCATAATCTTCTAATTGCTCAGGGGTGATTTTTCCGACGCCAAAGTATTTGCTTTGGGGATTCCCAAAGTAATAACCCGAAACGGCCGCTGTAGGAAACATGGCAAGTCCAGGGGTGAGGGTAAGTCCAATTTTTTCTTCAACCCCTAAAAGACTCCAAATGGTTTCCTTTTCAAGGTGATCGGGACAGGCGGGATAACCCGGTGCTGGCCGAATGCCTTCATACGCTTCTTTGATGAGCGATTCATTGTCTAAATCCTCCTCTCTAGCATACCCCCAATAATCTTTTCGAACTTTTTCGTGCAAATACTCCGCAAAGGCTTCTGCCAAACGGTCCGCTAGTGATTTCACGAGAATTGCATTGTAGTCGTCCTGATCCTCATGGTATTTAGCTTCGAGCTCACTCGATCCAAAACCTGTACAAACGGCAAAACAGCCAATGTAATCTTGAATTCCTGACTCCTTAGGCGCAATAAAATCAGAAAGGGCGAGGTATTCTTTTCCTTTGGATCGTTCTAGTTGTTGTCGTAGTGTATGGAATTTGGCCAAACCTTTTCCAGAGCTGTCACTCACTTCTATGTCATCTTCAAAGGTTGAATTGGCTTTAAACAAGCCAAAAACTGCTTTAGCAGTCAAGAGCTTTTGGTCTATGATTTCCGAGAGTCTCTGCTTCGCATCGTTAAAAAGCTCCCTTGCCTGTTCCCCTACGAGCTCATCTTGTAAAATGTCGGGATAACGCCCGTGGAGCTCCCAAGTGCGAAAAAAAGGACTCCAATCGATGTAAGGAAGAAGTTCATTTAAATCCAAATTTTCAATCACATGCACGCCTAACTTTTTAGGCAAAACGGGAGGATTTTTTTCCCAATCCACTTTGAAATTTTGCGCTCTAGCTACTGCGAGATCCACATATTTCTTTTCAACTTGGCGCGATAGAAACTTTTCTCGAAACTCCTTGTATTCCTGTTTTAATTCCTCTTTGAATGACTCTTTCTTTTCTCCGATGAGCTGACTCACCACTCCTACTGCTCTTGAGGCATCGTTTACATGAATCACAGCACGGCTATAACCCGGATCAATTTTCACGGCCGTATGAGCCTTGGAAGTGGTGGCTCCACCGATCAGAAGGGGATATTCGAGGTTTTGATGCTCTAGCTCCTGCGCCAAATGCACCATTTCATCTAAGCTAGGCGTAATAAGCCCACTGAGACCAATGGCATCTACTTTCTCTTCTATGGCCGTTTGAATAATCGTTTGAGGAGGTACCATTACCCCTAAATCAATAATTTCATAATTATTGCATCCTAGAACCACACCCACAATGTTTTTTCCAATGTCGTGTACATCGCCTTTTACGGTCGCTAATAGAATTTTGCCGTTGGTCGGTTTAGAGCCGTCTTTCCTCTCTTCAATGAAGGGTTGCAAATAGGCAACTGCCTTTTTCATCACGCGTGCAGACTTGACCACTTGAGGCAAAAACATCTTCCCACTACCAAACAAATCGCCCACAATACCCATTCCTGTCATAAGATGACCTTCGATGACGTCAAGAGGGTTTTCTGCCTCGCTTCGTGCCTCTTCAATGTCTTCAAGAATGAACTTATCAATTCCTTTTACAAGCGCATGGTTAATTCTTTCCTGCAGGGAAACTGTACGCCAAGAAAGATCTTCTTCGATCTTTTTAACGCTTGAACCGTGCGTCAGAGAATATTCTACTAGTTTCTCGGTAGCCTCTTCGTTTCGGTCTAATAAGACATCCTCCACTAGAGTCAAAAGCTCGGGTTCAATCTCATCGTAAATTCCAAGAAGATTTGGATTCACAATACCTAAGTTCATACCTGCCTTAATGGCATGGTAAAGAAAAGCAGAATGCATCGCTTCTCGAACGCGATCGTTCCCACGGAAAGAAAACGAAACGTTGGAAACGCCTCCACTTAAAGAAACGTAAGGCAGATTCTCTTTAACCCATGCGACAGCCTGAAAAAAATCAACGGCATTTCGTCTATGCTCCTGCATCCCTGTCGCGACAGGAAAAATATTTAAATCAAAAATAATATCCTCAGCTGGGAATTGAACTTCACCGACCAAAAGTTCATAGGAACGTTTGGCAATTTCAATGCGCCTTTCAAAAGAATCTGCTTGTCCCTCTTCATCGAACGCCATCACTACGACCGCGGCCCCGTAACGTTTGATCGTTCTTGCCTGCTTCAAAAACTCCTCTTCTCCTTCCTTTAAGCTAATGGAATTCACCACTCCCTTCCCTTGAATCACTTGAAGACCTGCTTCCAGAATCTCCCATTTGGAACTATCAATCATGACGGGAATCCGTGCAATATCCGGCTCTGACGCGATTAGGTTTAGGAATTTCACCATGCACGCCTTCCCATCAAGCAGCCCATCGTCAAAATTGACATCTAGAATTTGGGCGCCTCCTTCCACTTGATCTCTTGCCACACTAAGGGCCTCGTTAAAATCTCCCTCTTTTACAAGACGAAGAAACTTTTTACTTCCTGCCACATTGGTTCTTTCCCCAACATTAATGAAATTGCTTTCAGGAGTCACAACAAGGGGTTCCAAACCCGATAATTTTAAATACTTCATTTTCGTAGAAAGTTAATTTTCGAATAGATTAAATTCATTTTTAATGAGCCTTTTGGCTAACTCTTCTTGGACTATAACCCTTCAGCACATTTCCAATGGCTTCAATATGGGCAGGCGTAGTTCCACAACATCCGCCCACAATATTCACAAGCTGCTTCTGGGCATACTGTTGTACCTCTTCTGCCATTTGCTCGGCACTTTGGTCATACTCTCCAAAGGCGTTGGGTAATCCTGCGTTCGGATACGCGGAAATACAGAACTCCGAATTTTGCGATAGGGTTTCTAGGTGTGGGAGGAGTTGTTTTGCACCTAGTGCACAATTAAACCCAACACTTAGAAGGTCTAGATGAGATATCGAAATCAGAAAGGCTTCGGCCGTTTGTCCGCTGAGGGTTCTACCTGATTGGTCTGTAATAGTTCCTGAAACCATAATAGGAACTT
This sequence comes from Bacteroidota bacterium, assembly GCA_023387375.1. Taxonomy (GTDB): domain Bacteria; phylum Bacteroidota; class Bacteroidia; order Flavobacteriales; family Weeksellaceae; genus Planobacterium_A. The sequence continues at coordinate 51,293 of JAEWIE010000014.1, forward strand.
CTAGGCCTGATTCTTCTCGATACAAATCAATCGCGAAGAGTGCAGCCTTTGCATTGAGGGTATCAAAGACGGTTTCGACCAGAAGTATATCCACTCCTCCCTCAACCAAGGCTTTGGCCTGTTCAAAATACGCTGTTTTCAATTCTTCAAAAGTGATCGCTCGATATCCAGGATCACTTACATCAGGTGATAAAGAGGCGGTTTTGTTTGTAGGTCCCATGGCACCAGCCACAAACCGAGGTTTACTTGGATCCTTCGCCGTAAACTCATCACAAATTCTTCGTGCAATTTGCGCCGATTCAAAATTAAGCTCATAGACTAGTTCTTCCATTCGATAATCGGCCATTGCAATGCTAGTCGAGGAGAATGTGTTGGTTTCTACGATATCCGCGCCTACTTCTAAGTAGGCTTGGTGAACCTCTCGAATGGCCTCAGGCTGCGTAAGAGAAAGCAAATCATTATTTCCTTTCAAATCGGATTCCCAATCTTTAAATCGGGCGCCTCGAAAATCCGATTCCGAAAACTTGTACTTTTGAAGCATGGTTCCCATGGCGCCATCCAAAAGCAGAATCCGCTCACTTAAGGCTTTGTACAAAACTTCACTATTTTTCAAAAGACCTTCTTTTTTAGTTTCCATCTAATCCTAATTTTAAATCTTCAATAATATCCTCTATATGCTCTAACCCAACGGAGCAGCGCACAAGTCCTGGGGAAATCCCAACCTCCAAACGCTCGGATTCGAGAAGTTTTGAATGTGTAGTGGAGGCAGGATGGGTGACAATGGTTCTCGTGTCTCCTAAATTAGCAGACAAGGAGCAGAGCTTTACGCGATTCAAAAAGTTTCGTCCTCCCTCAATGCCTCCCTTTACTTCAAATGCGACCAGATTTCCGCCCAATTTCATTTGATGCTTGGCTATCTCTACACTTGGATGAGAGGCTAAAAAAGGATAGTTCACTTTCTCCACTCGAGGATGAGATTCTAAAAACTCGGCCACTTTGAGCGCATTCTCACAGTGTTTCTCAACACGCACGGCGAGCGTTTCTAGACTTTTGCTTAACACCCATGCATTGAAAGGTGAAAGCGAGGGACCTGTCAGTCTAGAGAACGCATAAATTTGATCAATGTATTTTTTAGCTCCTACAGCAACTCCTCCTAATACGCGCCCCTGCCCGTCCAAAAGTTTGGTCGCCGAATGGACAACGACATCGGCTCCAAATTCAATAGGTCGCTGCAGATAGGGAGTGGCAAAACAGTTATCTACGATGAAAATAAGTCCTCTCTGTTTTGCCAATTGCCCTAAGAATTCGAGATCTAAAATTTCAATTCCTGGATTTGTAGGGGTTTCAACATACAGAATCTTAGTCGAAGGAGTGATGAGAGACTCAATTTCGTATTGTTTCTCCGCTTTAAAGTAAGTGGTTCCAATCTGCCATTTAGGAAGGTATTTCGTGAATAAGGCATGGGTAGCACCAAAAACACTTTGGCAGCTCAGAATCTCGTCTCCGGATTCTAATAGAGCACCAAAGGTGGAGAAAATGGCAGACATGCCCGAGGCAAACGCATAGCCTTTTTCTGCGCCTTCTAGCCTTACCATTTTGTCAACAAATTCGTTCACGTTTGGATTGCTATAGCGACTGTAGAGATTCTTTTGTTTTTCTTCGGCAAAACTAGCTCTCATGTCTTCGGCATCGTCGAAGACAAAACTTGAGGTTAGATAAAGGGCGGAGGAATGTTCTCCATATTGACTTCTAGGAGTCTGTAAGCGGATGGCATCCGTTTCGAAATGACTGCTCATTGGTTTCTAATTATTTAAAGTTTCTTATTGTTTGGTTTCACTAATACGTAACAAATCGCCAAAGACTCCACGCGCCGTTACTTTTGCACCTGCCCCTGCCCCCATAATGACAATGGGCTGCTCCCCGTAGCTTTCGGTATAGATTTCGAAGACAGAATCGGACCCTTTAAGTTGTCCTAAAGGAGAATGAGTAGGTACCTCGACGAGTTTCACTTCCAAGTTTCCTTTTTCCTTTTGTAGATCTCCAGAAAGATCGCCCACGTAGCGAAGTACGTGTCCTGGTTTTAACGACCTTCTTCTTTTTTCGTACGGAGAATCAATTTCATGGATTCGTTTTAAAAAGTTTTCTTTTGAACCCACGCGAAGGGAAGGCGGTATCAAATTTTCAATTTTGATATCGTCAAGTTCATTTTCCAAATCGAGCTCACGGGCTAAAATGAGAAGTTTTCTGGCTACGTCTAACCCACAAAGATCCTCTCGAGGATCCGGCTCGGTAAAGCCTTTGTCAATGGCCTCCTGCAAGATTTCAGAAAAAGCCTGCTCACCCTTAGAAAACTGATTAAAAAGATAACTTAAGGACCCAGAAAAAACACCCTTGATTCTTGTAATGTTTTCTCCAGATAGGTGGAGCAACTTAATGGTGTCAATCAGTGGGAGCCCAGCCCCCACATTGGTTTCATACAAATAACGTTTCGTATTTTTAGCAAGCAATCGCCGAAGGCTACGATAGTCCTCAATGGGAAGTGTATTGAATATTTTATTTGAAGAGACAATGTCAAATCCATTTTCAACCAAGTATGGATAGTTCTTAACAAACTCTCTTGATCCGGTGTTGTCCACCGCAATTAGGTTCTGCAATTGGTAGCGCTGTAGTTGGGAAACCAAAGCCTCCAAATTGGATTCAGAATCACTGTACTTTAGTTCATCTCGCCACTTCTCATTAATCCCTCTTGGATTAAAAATCTGTTTCTTTGAATTGGCGATTCCTACAATACGAAGATCTAAATTCTTACGTCGACGAATTTCTTTTTGAGACACTAATACCTGCTCAATGAGAGTTCCTCCAACATTTCCATGACCAATGATTGCGAGGTGTACGACTTTCGGCTTTCCAAAAAGTTCACTTTCAATAATGCTTTTTGCTTTTTCGTCCTGCGCGGAGCTCACGACAATATTAACTCGGTTCTCTGAGGCCACATGACTTAAAATGAGGGGGAACACACCGTTGCGTCCAAGCTCTTGGGAAAGCCTGCTATAATCCTCACAATCAAAGGCAAGTACAGAAACCTCCTTGATGCTATAAATAGATTGTACCTTTTTTTCTTCTTTCTCCTTTTGAAATTCTTTCTCTAGGCAATCGATGGCATTTTGAGAGTCCGTCGATTGTACGAGAATGGAGAGTCCGTTTTCGATGGCTTGTTGAGAAATCACTCCAACGCTTATTCGAGCTAGGGTTAGGGCTTTAAAAATTCGACCGTCGATTCCAACTTGGCCTAGAAAATCATCGCCTTCGAATCGAATAATTGCGCGATTCTTATATAGCTTTACTTCTTTTTGGTTTTTCATTTTAGGGCTTTATTTATAAGGGTATTTAATTGAGGATATTCGATGAGAAAAGCATCGTGGCCATGAAGGGACTTAATTTCAAAATAGTCTACTTCTTTTTGATTTGCATGTAGTAACTCGTAGCAGTCCTTCATTTCTTTTCCGGGGAAAAACAGATCGGAATCAATTGCGATGAAATAAATCTTGGCTTCTATTTCACGAAGAGATTCTTTCTTCACATTTATCGTGGTTAATAAGTGATTCATGAATCTATAGGCTCTTAAACTAAATCTTTCGTTTAATTTTTTCCCATGGAACTCTATCCACTCCTGAGAGCGACGCACTCCACTATTAGATGCAATTTCACCTTGAAATCGTGCGTTCAGCGATTCTGGCGTGCGATAACATAGCATCGCATGAGCGCGCGCCTTTTGCAGAGGCTCAATCGGATGAGACAAAAGGTATTTCTGAATAAGACACTGAGAAAAAAGCCAATCCGTGGTTCTGTAATCACAGGCGATTGGAATAAATATTTCCGTAAGTTTTGGAGATTTCGCAAGCATTTCCCATCCTAAGGAACCGCCAATCGACCCTCCAATAAGGGCTCGAAGATGAGTGATTTTAAGTATAGATAAGGCCGCAAGAAATAATCCAGCGATATCAGAGAGCAAAATCTTTAATGGAAGTGACTCCTCGATTTTATCATATCCATTTCCAGGCATGTTGAAGCATAGAGCAGTGTAACGATCGAGATCGATAGCGCCTCCTTTGGAGACAACTTTGTTCCACCATCCCTTTTCGCCTGCTACTGCAGAGTTCCCAGTAAGGGCATGCGTAATGAGAACCACTGGCGCCTCGCCTAGTGGTCTTCCAAATACTTCGTAACTTAAGGTAAGAGATAGTCTCTCCCCAAGGGAAGTTCTAAAATCGGTTATTGTAATATAGGAAAGTGTCGATTCCAATTTCTAAATACTTTAAAAATTGAAAATGCGACCTAAAAAGGTAAAAAAGAATTTACTGTTATCTCCCTCTTTATAAAGAGTAGAATTTAGCACCTTTCCGCATCGCGGTAGGTTGCTAAGGTTTCATAGGGTCTATTCCCTCCACCTTTCTTGATAACATTTTCAATATGTGAATGAACTAATTGGAGGCAAATTTAGAACATATCTGAGGAACTTTCCTAATTAATTTGTGAGTTTTATTCAAGTACAATGTATAAAGTCCTTATAGAGAGACAATTATATAGATTATTTTTAAGCCAATTTTAATCAAAAACTTGTGATCAAACAAAAATAAGCGTTCTTCCTGAATTCATTCCGGCATTAAATCATGCTCAATTCCTTCCTTTTTTGTCAGTCAAGCACAAAGTAATTGAGATAAATTTCCAAGTAATTTCTGAGGTTTCACTTTGAGTATATGAAGGTTAGCGCATTTCTTTTAAGAGCTAAGCAAATTAATCTAAAAACCCTTAATTTTGCACTTTGATACTGAACTATGGCAATTGAAAAGAAGCGATTAAAAGATCCGGTATGGAGGAGTTTTGGACCCTATGTAAGCAACAGACAGTGGGGCACGGTAAGAGAGGATTATAGTAGTCACGGAAATGCATGGGGATATACGTCTTATCATGAAGCCATAAGTCGAACCTATCGTTGGAGTGAAGACGGAATCGCAGGGCTAAGTGATGAAAAACAGCTTCTTTGTTTTGCGTTTAGCTTTTGGAATCATAAAGATGAAATCCTAAAAGAAAGATTCTACGGCTTAAACAACCATCAAGGAAATCATGGCGAGGATATTAAGGAAATCTTTTATTACCTAGACGGAACCCCTACCCACTCGTACATGAAAATGGTGTACAAGTATCCCATTAGCGCCTTTCCTTATGAGCAGCTCGTTCATGAGAATTCTATTCGAAGCAAAAAGGATCCCGAATTCGAACTAGTCGACACCGGGGTTTTCGCAGAAAACAACTATATAGATCTCTTTATTGAATATGCAAAGATCTACCATGATGATATCCTTATTCGACTTACAGCTGTAAACCGAAGCAAGGAGTCTGCACCCTTATCAATTCTTCCAACTCTATGGTATCGAAACAATTGGGATTGGGGATATGGCACCTACAAGCCTAATTTAAAGCAGAATAGAAATGGGGTCATAGAAATAGAGCACAATTCTCTTCCCTTTAAATATCTATACAGCAAAGACACCTCGGCCACTTCTCTTTTTTGTGAAAACGAGACCAACCAAGCGAAATTATCAGGCTCTAGTAATTGCGAAGGCTTTTATAAAGATGGAATTAACGAGCATGTGATTCATGGTTTAGACACAGTCAATCCTAACCAAGTAGGAACAAAAGCCGCGTTTTTAATTAGTACAATCTTAGAGGCTGGTGAAAGCAGAACTTTTGAGTTTAGACTCTCCCCTCACGATATGCAAGACGCCTTTTATGATTTTGACTCTGTTTTTGAAAACAGAAAAAAGGAGGCGGATGAATTTTATGAAGAATTGCAACAGGACATTCAAGACTCGGACGAAAGAAACATTCAAAGGCAGGCCTTCGCAGGCTTACTTTGGAATAAACAGTTCTACCACTACAACGTAAGCAAGTGGCTCAAAGGAGACCCCAAAAACGGACAACCTCGAGATCCCAGCGCCTACCAACGAAATATGGAGTGGTCGCATATGCATAACAAGGATATCATCTCTATGCCAGACAAGTGGGAATACCCTTGGTTTGCCACTTGGGATTTAGCCTTTCACTGCGTACCCTTTGCCCTTATTGACAGTGAGTTTGCGAAAAACCAAATGCGACTCCTAACCAAAGAGTGGTATATGCATCCCAATGGGCAGCTCCCGGCTTACGAATGGGATTTTAGTGATGTCAATCCCCCCGTGCACGCTTGGTCAACGTTTCGTATCTTCAAAATCGATGAAAAGATAAACGGAACCCCCGACATACCCTTTTTAGAGGCAGTCTTCCAAAAACTTCTCTTGAACTTCACCTGGTGGGTCAACCGAAAAGACCCGAACGACAATAATATTTTTGGAGGCGGTTTCTTAGGACTGGACAACATTGGAGCCTTTGACCGCAACATGCAATTTCAAAACGGCCAGTATCTAGAACAAGCAGACGGCACAAGTTGGATGGCAATGTTTGCTCTGAACATGATGCGAATTTCTATGGAACTCGCGCTTCACAATCCTGTCTATGAAGACATGGCTATTAAATTCTTTGAACACTATCTCTACATAGCACAGGCGATGGAGACCATTGGCGAGAAGGATGGCTTATGGAATGAAAAGGATGGATTCTTTTACGATGTCCTCCAAGACCAGTACGGAGACTCGGTGAATCTTAAGCTCAGAAGTATCGTAGGTCTTATCCCTATGTTTGCCGTAGAGGTAATTGAGCATGAAACCCTAGAGCGCTTACCCAACTTCAAAACACGCATGGAATGGGTCTTAAAAAACAAACCAGAGCTTGCCAATTTAGTATCGCACTGGGAAGTGGAGGGAAAAGGAAGGAAACATTTAATGAGCATCCTACGAAAAACAAGACTCTCTCGAATTCTTAACCGAATGCTTGATGAGAAAGAATTTTTAAGTCCCTATGGAGTTCGTTCTCTTTCCAAGGTCTATGAAGAAAATCCTTTTGAATTCACATTTGAAAAACAGCACTTCAAAGTCCAATACTTACCTGCAGAAAGTGATAGCAGCATGTTTGGAGGAAATAGCAATTGGCGAGGCCCCATCTGGTTTCCCATTAATTTTCTAATTGTGGAGAGTCTTCAAAGATTCCACTATTACTACGACGAAAGCCTTCAAGTTGAGTATCCCACGGGTAGCGGAGAAATGCGAAATCTTGATTTCATTTCTACGGATTTAATTGAAAGATTAAAATCCATTTTCACAAGAGACGAAATGGGCAAAAGAGCGTTCAATGCAAACAATGATATGTTCAACTATGATCCCCATTTTAAGGACTATATCATGTTCTATGAATATTTCCACGGAGACAATGGCAGGGGGGTCGGTGCCTCCCATCAATGTGGTTGGACCGCCACCCTCGCCAAATTAATTCAACCTCGGCTGAATTAACCTATTGTACTTTCTTCTACTTTGGATCCATTAACATGAACTTCGAAGCTTACTTCTACATTAGGTTCTAGGGTTTTGGAGACACTGCAGTATTTATCAAAGGACAATTGAGCGGCTTTATAGGCTTTTTGTGGGTCCACCCCGCCCTCAAGAAAGAACTTGACCAAAATCGCCTTAAAAGGCTTAGCGTTTCCTACGACTTCTCTATCTCCGATCACCTCCGCTTTAAAGGACGAGACCTCCTGTTTTTGCTTTTGTAAAATAGCAACAATATCAATTCCACTGCAACTTGCGACAGCCATTAAAACGGTCTCCATAGGAGAAACCCCTTTGGCCCCCTCTCTTGAGGTATTGTCAAGCAAGATTGAATTGCCTGCGGAATTGGTACATTGAAAAAGAAAGTTGTCATCGATTCGTTCTAATTGAATTTGCATAAAATTGCGTATTTAAAGTTCTGAATGTAAAGATACCAAAATATTAAAGTCTCGAACGACAGCAAAGAAAAGATTGGCACTCCTTTCGCTGCTTCAATAGTACAGCTAATTTTACGTAAATTGGTATTCCAATTACGAACTAAAGACTTCAATTATGACATACGAAAATCAACGAAGCGGAAACGGAGGCGTAATTCTCCTAAAAAAAGGGGAGGAAGAAATTGGCAGACTAACCTATACGCTGTTCCCAGAAGATAAAAAAATGATTATTTCCTTTGTTTTGGTACATCCTCAGCATGAAGGAAAAGGAATGGGAAAATACCTTGTTAGCAATGCAATTGAATTTGCGCGAGAAAATGACTGGAAGATCTATCCCCATTGTTCCTACGCACGTTCTGTGATGATGAGAATGCCGGAAGTGCAAGACATTCTACTAAAGACCAACGATTAATAAAATGCGCTACTTTTGAAAGGTAGCGCATTTTGTTTTCTTATAAGGAATTGAGAAGTTCCTCTGTGATTTCCATATTGTGATAGACGTTTTGTACGTCGTCATCTTCCTCAAATCTATCAAGCATCTTCATGTTGGCTTTGAATTGCTCTTCATTCACTGCCTTGGTTGAATTGGCGATTCTTTGAAGCTCTGCACTCTTTGCTTCTAGTCCCATGGACTCGAGCTTGTGAGAAAGTGCACCAAAATCTTCAAATGCAGTGGTTATCATAACTTCCTCGGCATCGCTGTCGATCTCGTCTGCCCCTCCATCAATCATTTCCATTTCAAAATCATCCCAATCCATAGTGATCTGTGACTTTTCTATAGTGAAGATTCCATGACGCTCAAAAATAAAGGCAAGCTCTCCGTTTTTCCCCAGGTTTCCATCAAACTTATTAAAGATGGCTCTTACATTAGCCACCGTACGTGTAGGGTTGTTTGTGGTACATTCCACAAAAAAAGCAACGCCTCCTTGTCCGTACCCTTCGTAAGTTACCTCTTCATAGTTCTCTGCTTCAGCACCACTTGCTTTTTTAATTGCGCGCTCTACATTGTCTTTCGGCATATTCGCACCTTTCGCATTTTGGATGCATCGTCTTAGTGTAGGATTCGTATCCGGATCAGGCCCTCCTGCTTTTACTGCAAGTGCAATGTCTTTTCCAATTCTTGAAAAAGTTTTGGCCATCTTATCCCAACGGGCCATCTTTGATGCTTTTCTATATTCGAATGCGCGTCCCATAACTTAATTTTTTACGTGACAAAAATAATGAAAAATGAGCATAAAAAAAACACCCGCTATAGAGCGAGTGTTTCTTTTTATTAAGATTCAATTACTGACTAGTAATCTCTCTTTTTGATTGCATCCCAAGCAGCAGCATCAACCGCGCTTACGACAACTTTTCTGTCTTTTAGTCTTTCTGCATTAGATGCGTTTTCATCAACTGTAGCTTCTGACTCACCAAATCCTTTAGATTTAAGTTGAGATTCTACAACTCCTCTCGCTTCTAATCCTTTCACAACTGCAGCAGCTCTTCTTTGAGATAACTTCAAGTTGTAAGCAGCAGGACCTTTTTTGTCTGTGTGACCAGCAACTAGGAATGTTCCACCGTTAGAAGATTTGATGATTTCAGCAGCCGCATCTAATTTAGGCTCAGATTCAGCTCTTACAGTAGCTTTATCGAAATCGAATAAGATATCAGTAAGTGCAACTGTAGCATCTTGTGCAAGATCTTCTTGTGGTTTTGGACATCCGTTGTATTGAGCAAGACCTGGAACAGTTGGACAAGCATCATCTTTGTCTAATACTCCGTCACCGTCAGTATCTGGCCAAGGGCATCCGTTGTTTTCAGCTGGACCTGCAACGTCAACACATTGATCGTCTTTGTCTAATACTCCGTCTCCGTCAGTATCTGGCCAAGGACATCCGTTGTTATCTGCTGGACCTGCAACATCTGGACATTGGTCATCTTTATCTGGAATTCCATCACCGTCAGAATCAGGACATCCTTGGAATTCAGGTAAACCTGGTTCGTCTGGACATAGATCGTCTTTGTCTAGGATTCCGTCTTTATCTCTGTCTGATTTTCCGAATCTAAATAATAGAGACGCACCTGCTTGCCAAAAGTTTGCTACAGATGATTTGTCTCCTGGAGTAGAAACGTAATCTCCTTGGATACCTAAACCGAAGTTGTCAGTTAACCAGAAGTTAGATCCAAGACCTGTTGCAAGTGCGAAATGGTTAGCACCTACTGCTTTCCCGTCTCCGTTCACTGCACCTGTTCCTGAATAGTCATGTCTTAGGTAGTTAGCACCTACTCTTAAGTACGGGTCGAACCAAGATTCTTCGTTCCAAAGAGAGTTTGCTTTTAATTGAAGACCAAGACCAGTCATTAGCATGAATTCTTTATCCATACCAATTCTCTTGTTGTCTACGTTACCTACAGTAGTTTGCCAGTCTAATACTAACGGTCCTGTAAGGTGTCTTGCAACAGTTAATTTAGAAAGTGGTGGAGTGATAGTAAAGTTGTTAATACTATATAACTCCTCACCTGAGAACGCTTGTTTGAAAACGTCACCAACATTTCCACCAGCTGCTACGTGATTCTCTGCGTGAGCTCCCACCCCGATTAACCACGGGTTGTTCGCTGTCTGCGCAAATACAGTAGAGGCAACTGTTAGTGCCAATGCTGAAATTCCTAATTTTAGATTTTTCATAGAATTAAATGATTAAATAATTGATAATGCAAAATAAATATAATTTTTCTTTATAAACAAAGATTTACAGAGATTTTTTCACCTATCCTTTAGGATTCTCTCCATATTTCTTTTATTTTCTCTATCTTTTATAGCTTCTCGTTTGTCAAACAATTTTTTCCCTTTTGCTAAGGAAATCAATAATTTGGCAATTCCTTTTTCATTTATATATAGTTTGAGGGGTACAATTGTCGTTCCTACGTCTTTGAGCTTTTTCTCTAACTTCTGTAATTCCCTTTTGTGCAAGAGCAATTTCCGTTCCCTTTTTGTTTTGTGGTTGTAAAAAGTTCCGAGTTTATACTCTTCTATGGACATATTAATCACATATAACTCCCCTTCTATCATCTGACAAAAGCTCTCAGTAATCGAGGCTTTTGAAGAACGAAGAGATTTAATCTCCGTCCCTGTAAGCACGATCCCTGCTTCGATTTGCTCAATTAATTCGTATTCGAAGCGAGCCCGTTTGTTTAAAATAGTAACCGTTTTTTCTATCTTCATTTGGATGGGGTAAAGGTACGAACTAGAAAGTTTCTCGAATTTATATAATTTCTGCTTTGTTTTTTAGAACTAAATGCAAATTTAACCCTTTTTAAATATACCGTATATATTTTTACTAAAGTTCTTTAATAAAATGATATACAAGGAAAAGCCAATTAGTTTTCGTATTTTTGCGCCAAATTTACAAAACTCTATGTTAACAGTATCTAATTTATCTCTTCAGTTCGGTAAGAGAGTGCTTTTTGACGAAGTAAACATTATGTTTACGAAAGGCAATTGCTATGGGATCATTGGAGCCAATGGGGCAGGAAAATCCACATTCCTAAAAATCCTCACTGGTAAACAAGTACCCACCACCGGATCCGTTTCGCTTGAAGCGGGTAAAAGAATGTCAGTACTAGAGCAGGATCACTTTGCTTACGATAATTTCACCGTCCTAGAAACCGTCCTTCGCGGAAACGAAAAACTTTTCGAAATTAAAGAAGCGATGGATGCCCTTTATGCAAAACCTGATTTTTCAGACGAAGATGGAATCAAGGCAGGAGAACTTGGAGTCATTTACGAAGAAATGGGAGGTTGGAACGCCGAGTCCGATGCTCAAACCATGCTTTCCAACGTAGGGATAACGGACGATATGCATTACCAAATGATGAGCGAACTTGAAAACAAGGACAAAGTAAAGGTTCTCTTGGCGCAAGCTCTTTTTGGAAATCCAGACGTTCTAATCTTAGACGAACCTACCAACGATCTTGACATCGATACGATTGCTTGGTTAGAAGATTTCTTAGCCGATTATGAAAACACCGTGATTGTGGTTTCTCACGACCGTCACTTCCTAGATGCCGTTTGTACGCACATTGGTGACTTAGATTACGCCAAACTTAACCTCTATACAGGTAACTATTCCTTCTGGTACCAAGCCTCTCAACTTGCAACAAGACAAAGACAGCAAGCCAACAAAAAGGCGGAGGAAAAAAAGAAAGAACTTCAAGAATTCATTGCTCGATTTAGTTCCAACGTTGCGAAGGCGAAGCAAGCGACAGCAAGAAAGAAAATGCTCGATAAATTAAACATCGAAGATATCAAACCTTCTTCTAGACGCTACCCTGCCATCATATTTGAGACGGAACGTGAAGCGGGAGACCAAATCCTGGAAGTTCAAGGACTATCAAAAACCAAAGACGCAGAACTTTTGTTTTCGAACGTTGATTTCAAATTAAAAAAAGGCGATAAAGTGGCGATTTTATCAAAGAACTCACTCGCTATTACTGAATTTTTTGAAATCCTTGCTGGAAATGAGAAAGCGGACAAGGGTGATTTTCAATGGGGAGTAACCACAACTCAATCCTACATTCCACTTGACAATAGCGAATTCTTCCAGGACAAAGACTTATCTCTTGTAGATTGGCTAAGACAGTTTACGAAGAACGATGAAGAAAGACACGAAGAATACATGCGCGGATTCCTAGGAAAAATGCTTTTCTCAGGAGACGAAGCTCTTAAATCAAGTACGGTGCTTTCAGGAGGTGAAAAAATGCGTTGCATGTTTAGCCGCATGATGCTTCAAAGAGCAAACGTTCTTTTAATGGATGAGCCTACCAACCACTTGGACCTAGAAAGTATTACTACGTTAAACAACTCTCTTGTTAACTTTAAAGGCAACATCCTACTTTCTTCTCATGACCACGAACTACTAGAAACGGTATGTAACCGAGTTATTGAGCTAACTCCTAAAGGAGTTATTGACCGAGAAATGACCTACGATGAGTATTTGTCAGACAAAAAAATAAAAGAACTAAGAGAACAAATGTACTCTTAGATTTAAAGAGGCACATAACCTTAAACCGCGCTTTTCGAAGTGCGGTTTTTTCATGGCGTTTTATCAAAATAGCTGGGATTTATCACTTGCCTCTACACAAGAGAAACAAAATTATTTGCTTATTTTTGTAGACCTATGAAACAAAAATGGATTTACAGAACAGAGCCCAATGAGGATGTAGTCGATGCGCTAAGTACCTCGCTAGGTTTCGGGACTCTGGAATCTAAAATCCTCGTAATGCGAGGAATAGACAATTATCAAAAAGCCAGGGAGTTTTTCAAACCCAATCTTACGGATATACATAATCCTTTTTTGATGGCCGACATGCAAAAAGCGGTAGAGCGTATTGCAACAGCCATCGAAATGGGAGAAAAAATGATGGTCTATGGAGATTACGATGTAGACGGCACGACTGCAGTCTCCTTAATGTATCTCTATTTAAGCAAGCTGGTTGAAAAAAAGTATTTAGATTACTATATTCCCGATCGTAATTCGGAAGGATACGGAATCTCAGACGAAGGCATTGAGTTCGCAAGAGACGAAGGTTACTCGCTCATTATCGCCTTGGATTGTGGAATCAAAGCGATTGAACAGGTCGAATATGCCAAATCCTTTGGCATTGACTTTATCATCTGTGACCACCATTTGCCGGGCCCAGAAATCCCAAAGGCAGCGGCTGTTCTAGATCCGAAACGAAAGGACTGCCGATATCCTTTTAAAGAACTTTCGGGCTGCGGAGTAGGATTTAAACTCTGCCAAGGACTCAATACCATCTATAAAATTCCAGAAACAGAACTGCATGAATTAACGGATCTTCTGGCCATTTCCATTGCAGCTGATATCGTATCCATGACAGGTGAAAACCGAGTCTTTGCCAAAATGGGACTCAAAACGCTAAGAAAAACGAGAAACATCGGCCTTCGCTTATTAATTCCAGAGGAAAAACTAGCCACATACGAAATCTCAAACATTGTTTTTGAAATTGCACCAAAGATCAATGCCGCAGGACGAATCTCCCACGGAAAAGCAGCGGTAGAACTTATGGTGTCTGACAATCTTCGGCATGCAAACAAAATCGCGAAGAACATTGTGGATTTAAATGACTCGCGTCGAGAACTTGATTTAAGTTCCACGAGTGATGCGTTGCAACAAGTTTTGGATACGCATCAGGATTCCTTAACAACGACTGTGGTATACAGTCCTGACTGGAACAAAGGCGTAATTGGAATTGTAGCATCTAGGCTGACCGAGAGTTATTACAAACCCACAGTCGTATTCACCGATGGAAACAATGGAGAGCTTGTTGCTTCCGCGCGTTCTGTCTCTGATTTCGATGTGCATAAGGCACTTGAAAGCTGCTCCGAGTTGTTTCTCAAATTTGGAGGTCACCCTGCAGCGGCTGGACTTTCCATGGAAAAAGACAAGCTTGAAGAATTCAAAATAAAATTCGAAAAGACGGTCTCAGACACGATTGAAGAATATCAAAAAAAGCCTACCATTGTTATTGATGCTAAGGTAGAAGTTGAAGACCTAGACAAGGACTTTTTTAACTTTCATAGAAAATTAGGTCCTTTTGGTCCTCACAATCAAAAACCTGTTTTGAGTCTAACGAATCGAAAAATAAGGGGAATAGCAAAGCAAATGGGCAAAGAAGGGAATCATATCAAATTTTACCTTCACAATCCCCAAAACAACCGAAACATTGAATGCGTAGGCTTTAAATTAGGAAAATATTTATCTGATTTTAATACTAAGTCGTTCGATATTGCCTTTACGGCGGAGGAGAATCATTGGAAAGGGAATGTTACCTATTACTTAAACATTAAAGACGTAAAGTTCAATGAAAACTAAAAATATAGGACTTTTCTTTGGGTCCTTTAATCCCATTCATATTGGTCACCTTATTCTTGCCAATTATATTGTAGAGTTTTCAGATTTGGATGAACTTTGGTTTGTTGTAAGTCCGCATAGTCCATTCAAGGACAAAAAATCGCTCTTGGAGGATCACCATCGCCTGGATATGGTACAACAGGCCATCGCAGAGTATCCGAAAATGAGGGCTTCGAATGTTGAATTCTCGCTTCCTAAACCAAGCTATACCGTAGATACGCTTGCCTACCTACACGAAAAACATCCCTCCTATAGTTTTAGTCTTATCATGGGCGAGGACAATTTGAAAGGTCTTTCTAAATGGAAAAATGCATCCCACATTGTAGAAAACTATCAAATCATCGTGTATCCAAGACTTAGTGATGAGAAGCAGTCCCACTCCCCTTCAGAGATAAGTTCTATGATTTCCTTAATTGATGCGCCTATCATCGAAATCTCAGCTACGGAGATTAGACGTATGATTAAAGAAGGAAAGAACGTACGACCAATGCTTCCTCCCGAAGTATACGACTATTTAGAAGGTAGCTCATTTTACAAATCTTAATTTCTCAATTGATGAAAGCCACAGTCGATAAATTCATTGCAAAATATACAGAAGAAAAAGTAATCCGCTGGTTCAAAAAGGCCTGCATAATTGAAGCGTGGACCTGCTTCTTTCTATACTTAGTGGCCATGCCACTTAAACGCTATTTTCCAGAAGCTGATTTTGCTCTCATTTTCATTATCGTTGTGGGAAACATTCACGGGCTCTTCTTTACCCTCTATTTGCTACTCACACTCCCCGCAAGAACCATCTATTCTTGGGATGATGAGGACTTTATTTTTGCCATCCTAGCGGCTTTCTTTCCATTCGCTACCATATGGATTGACAAGAAGCTGGCTCAATTTGATCGCGAAGAGTAGTTTTTTCTATTTTGATGTAACATTTTCTCTTTCCAACTGTCTTATTAGAACAGTAAGGAAATTTTCCTAAAAACTTATTGAGCTGATTATTAACGTTTTAAAGTATGGTATAATAATTTTTACTACTTTGTATTGCATAATACTAAAATATTAATATATCTTTGCATAAGAAACTTCTATTAAAACAAAACTACTTAGACGATTCATCGAAATTTAATTTCCTTCGAAAGTCTGTTAAAAAAAATATCATGAGAAAATTGATCCTACCCATTCTACTTGCTTGCGCCACTTATTCTTATGCTCAAACGACTGACTCAAGCAAAGTATCAGACATTCAGGAAGTCACGCTAACGAAAAAAGTTTTTGAAAAAAAATCAGATCGTTTCGTATACGATGTGTCTGCCTCTCCAGTGGCAAAAGGAAACACGGCTTTTGGACTACTAAAAGAGACTCCGCTTATTTCAAGTACTGACGACACCACCTTAAAGATTCTAGGTAAGAGCAATGCTCTTATTTATATGAATGGTCGCAAAACGAATATGAGCGCAGAGGCAATTACTGAACTTTTAAAAAACACGCCTGCAGAAAACATTAGTAAGATTGAAGTCATTACAGTTCCTGGCAGTGAATACAATGTGGAATCCTCTGACGGTATTATCAATATTATTCTTAAGAAAAAACTGGATGATGGAGTTAGTGGAAATTTTAGACTAAGCAATACACAATCCAAAACCAACCAGCAAAGTGGCGCCGTATCGCTTAATATCAGAAAGAACAAACTGGGTATTTCTACCTCGCTTAGCAGTCGTACAAGCGCGCATGTGGAAGATCTACATTTAGAGAATGGCACGCTCGAGCTTCATAATTCGACCAAAGGACTTGTTAAGTTTCCGAATCAATCGCTAGGAGGCTATCTGAATTTTGATTATGAGTTGACAGACCGTCAAAATATCGCCCTTAGCTTGAACTCCTATCATAATGATGGTAAGGATGCGAAAACCGATCTCTACAATAAAATCACTCAAAATGGAGACTCTAGATATAGCCTTACCCATATTGATGGTAACGAAAAATCGTCAAACAATTCTGCGAATTTAAACTATGAACTTCGAACAGATGATCTCGGCAGCAAGCTAAATCTGAACGCGGCATATCTTCATTTTGAGAAAAAGCAGTTCACACACAATAAGACCCATCTCTCCAACTCGATGGAAGAAATTTTAGATCTGCAGCAGGAGTTTAAACAAAAAACTCCACAAAAAATAGACAATTACGCGGCCACAGCAGATTATATTCAAAAGTTCAAAAAAGACTTTACCGCATCTGTGGGAGCAAACTACGGCCGAACGAAGACAGACAATGACACGTACTTAGAGAATTTAGATTTAAATTCAGGAGATTTTGTGATGGATCCCAATCAATCAAATCATTTCGTTTATGACGAAACCATTACTGGGCTCTACCTTACTCTCGAGAAAAAGTTTTCAGACCAATTCTCCGCTAAAATAGGATCTCGTTTAGAGCACACCAGCTCACTAGGAGAAATTTTAGGATCTGACTTGAACATCGAGCGCAAATATTCCAATATACTCCCTTATGCGAGCGCTAGCTATAACATCAATTCTAGCAATAACGTCTCCTACTCTTTTTCTAGTCGTATAAAAAGACCTAGCTTCTGGGAATTAAATCCAGTACGCCTCTATCTTACGCCTACAAACTATATTCAGAACAATCCCTTTGTGAAAGCGGCCGAAGTTTACAACCATGAGCTAACCTACATGTACAAAAACGCCTACTTCTTAATTATTGGACACAATCTTACAAGGGATGATTATTCACAAGTCCCTTTGCAAAGTGGAGAAGAATTACGCTACATCCGAACCAATTACGGCGATAAAACACAAAGCTCACTCGCTTTAGGAATGCAAAAAAGTTTCTTTAAAGGGATTTTGACCACTAATACCTCGGTAGGACTGCAACATGCTAAAGTAGATGCGTTCTTAGATACAGATCCAATTACAGGAGATAAATTTGATCCTTTCACTATTGACACAGCTACGAATTCAGTCTTTTTCCAAACGAACAACACGCTTCGACTCTCTAGTAAAAAAGATTGGTATTTAGGTGTTAACTTTTTCCATGTGGGTGCACAAATCTTAAACATAGGAACTTTACAGCCCCTCTCCTCTCTCGACATGAACATCAAAAAGATTTGGAACGACTGGACTTTCAATTTACAAGTTTTCGACGTACTAAAAACGAATGTGGTGAAAGTGAAAGATTTGCAAAGCAATGGAAACTACAACAATGTTACTAACGATAATTTCAATCAATCCGTTCAACTTTCTATCACTTACAATTTCGGAAACAAGAAAGTTAAAAAGATTAGAGATATTAAAGATGCAAACACAGATGCAAAATCCAGAACTCAATAAACCCAATTAGAATTCATTTCATTTCAATATTTTTGGAGAAAAGCCAGCGTTTAACCCTACGCTGGCTTTTCAATTTTAGGACTTTAATGCCAGTTCAAAATACGGGAAAACTATAGTCCTTTTAAAAAAAAAGTGTCTCCAATTCTAGAAGACACAATTCACTTTGATTCGGATTTTCTATCCTGATACAATTGGTATTTTTAAGCTTTAGGAAGGAAAACCTCCGCTAGCATGCATCGTGCACTTCCACCACCATTTTGTTCAATGGTAGAAAGATCTGAATACAAGATCTCGTTGTAAGATTCAAGTCGCTCGATTTGCTCTTTGGAAAGCGACTTGTAAGCCGTCTCACTCATGACAAGGTATTTTTTTCCCTCTTTGTTTTCCACCTGCAGCATATTGCCCGCAAATTGGTGCATTTGCTCCTCTGAAATCTCAACAACTTCCTTACCTGATGCTTTTATGGTTTCTTGCACTTTTTCTCTTTCCATTTCATCATCGATACTATCGAGACAAATCACCACATACTTATCGGCTACACACATCATCACATTTGTGTGGTAAATAGGTAAACGTTCATTTCCCGCACTTTGATAGCTATGAAAGGCGATCGGACGGTAGCCAATTTTAAGACAGAACTCATTAAATAACTCCTCTTCCAAACGAAGTGATACCGATCCATAGGCAATCTTATTCTCATGGTCGAAGATCATGCTTCCAGTCCCCTCTAAAAATTTTCCATCCAGCTCTGAAGAAGAAAGATCAACAATTTCTGAGATTTTAAATCCTCTGCCTCTTACTTCTTCTAAAACATCCATTCGTCGCTCATCTCTACGGTTGGGAGCAAACATAGGATAGAGATAAACGCTCGCGTCACTATGAAAGCTTACCCAATTGTTAGGGAAAATAGAATCCGGTGTATGTGGCTCCAAAGTATCTTTCACCACAATGACTTCGATCCCAGCCCCCCTCAATTTTTCAACAAATTGATTAAACTCTTGCAAGGCCTGAGCTTGGGTAGAGTCTCCCTGCGCGTTTACTTGAAAATAATTATTTTCCGCTGTTTGGGCATTGTACCCGAACGAAACGGGTTCTATCATAAGTAGTGTACTAGTTGATTGCATACTTTGAATTTAAACAACAAAAATAGCCATAATTAGCCGAACGCCAAATCTTTTCCAGTCCGATTAATTTGACTACTTTAGTATGGTAAACTTCACACTCATGCACGATCGTCGAACATTTTTAAAACTAACAACACTTGGCGCTTTAGGTGGACTCCTTAGCCCCAAATTAAAAGCATCTCCGAAGAATTCTAAATCTGCACTCTCCAAAGGACCTGTGGTGATTTCCACCTGGGATTTTGGGATCAAAGCAAACGCAGAAGCTTGGAAAGTGCTTGGGTCGGGTGGTCACGCAATCGATGCGATTGAAAAGGGAGTGCGATTAGTCGAAGACGACCCAAATGAGCGAAGCGTAGGATATGGAGGCAGACCCGACCGGGATGGAAGAGTTACGCTCGATGCCTGCATAATGGACCAGAACGCAGGGATAGGAAGCGTAGCTGCACTCGAGCATATTAAGAATCCAATTTCCGTAGCAAGAGCGGTAATGGAAAAAACGCCCCATGTTATGCTTGTGGGAGATGGAGCCTTGCAATTTGCCCTAGAACAAGGATTTGAAAAAATGAATCTACTTACCGAGACGAGCAAAAAAGAATGGCAGCAGTGGTTAAAAACAGCCACCTATCAACCCAAAGTAAATATTGAAAACCACGATACCATTGGAATGATCGCTTTAGACAGAGAGGGCAATTTATCAGGAGGTTGTACGACCTCCGGAATGGCTTACAAGATGCATGGTCGAGTGGGAGACTCCCCTATCATTGGAGCGGGACTGTTTGTAGACAATAGTGTAGGAGCAGCAACCGCGACAGGCCATGGAGAGGAAGTGATTCGAACCGTGGGATCCTTTTTAGTAGTCGAACTTATGCGCCAAGGGCATAGTCCACAAACCGCTTGCAAAATGGCGGTGGAACGTATATATCAAAATTTTGTCAATCAAAAGAGGTCTCTGAAAGATACTCAAATCGGCTTTATCGCCCTAAACAAACAAGGGGAAACCGGCGCCTACAGCCTCCAAAATGGGTTCACTTACGCTTGTCATACCTCGAAGGATAATCAATTGCACTCTGCTCTCCACTTAATTTAACAACTTATGGATTATACTTTAGAAATAGCGTGCTTTGAAATTACTTCTGCACAAATTGCCTTAAACTCACTCGCTGATCGTATCGAGTTTTGCGCAGAACGAAATGTAGGAGGACTCACCCCAAACATTGATGAGTTTCGATACTTAAAGAGTATTTCAACTAAGCCTATTCGTGTCATGCTAAGCCCCAAAGAAGGCTCTTTCCTTTATAACCAAACCGAATTTGAACAAATGAAAAAAGACTTACTTCAGTTCAAAGCATCCGGAGCGGACGGATTTGTATTTGGTGTTTTAAACGAAGGGAATCATATCGATCTCGACAAGAATAGAGAGCTCCTTGAGCTTGCAGGGGATTTGCCTTGCACTTTCCATCGGGCTATTGATCGGACTCCTGATCTGAACCAGGCCTTTAAGAGCCTTATAGAGCTCGGCTTTGCAAGCGTTCTAACCTCTGGCGGGGCTGCGAGCGCTATGGAAGGGAAAGACCGCCTAAAAGAGTTAGTGGAATTGTACAATGAAAAAATCGAGGTTCTAATAGGAGGTTCCGTACGATCAGAAAATATTGAGCATTTGAAACTCCATACAGGCGCGAGCTCTTTTCACTCTTCTGCAATTCCCACTTATGAAACCTTTGTGAATGAAGACGAAATCAAAAAATTAAAAGAATATCTTTAGTTAGATCTAACTAGCGGCATCGTGGAGCATCTGAGTAGTCCTCCCATTTTTGAAATTTCACGATAAGGCACTTCCTCTACGGTCATCCCCCACTTCTCTCTTAGAAACGTATTCATTCTTGTAAAACTAGAATCGGAAACAACCACCTCTGGAGAAATAGAAAAGACGTTAGGACACATATCAAACATTTCCTTATCGCTCACGTGGAAACAATTTTCCTCTCCAAAGATATCAATCAGGAGCCTATAGTCACTCTGATCCACAAACCCGTTCTGGTAGATAATGCATTTGTCTTTTCCAATGGGATTGAAAGTACAATCCAAATGAAGAATGCCTTCAAAAGGGACTGTATCGTTTTTCTTTAGCTCTAGATCAATAATTCGTTTTTTGGGAAAGTACTCCTTCAAAATATTAATTGCATATTCGTTGGTGCGAGCCGTCTTGAAATTTCGATAATCCTCAGAAAAACATGTACCCACAAACAGAAAGTCATTCCATACGATTACATCTCCTCCCTCAATGTGCGCCGTTTCTGGAAGATTGATAATATCTCTCCATTTTACCTTCTCAAAAATCTTACGATAGGCATCTTGTTCGTCCGCGCGGTCTTGAATCACATTAGAAATAATCATTTTGTCATCAATAACAAAGGCTACGTCTCTTGCGAAGACTTGATTATAATCTTCTATGATCTCCGGACGAAGAACCTCAATGTCGTACTTATGCAGAACTTTTTCAAATTCAGTCATTTCATGAATGACATCAGATTCCGTTGGATAAATTCCATTCTGAATGGAATGGTAGGATTTCGCATCGTAGCTTTCCTCTAAAAGAGGAGTTTCTCCTAGAGAAGCAGGCTGACCTAATACTACAGATTTTAATTGGGCCGTTTCGTTTGTGATATTTAATTTCATAGGATGAGATTGTTACAAATATAATCAAAGTAATGCATACAAAAGAACCAAACTAGTTTTAATAAAAATTCCGTTTCTCCTTTGGAGAAACGGAATAGGTATAAGTCTTAGAGCTCTTAGCGATTTGCTATGTCGACATAATCTCTTGCCGCTGCTCCTTTGTATACTTGTCTTGGACGTCCAATTGGATCCTCCATCAGTCTCATTTCTTTCCACTGAGAAATCCACCCTGGTAGTCTTCCTAAAGCAAACATTACTGTAAACATTTCCGTTGGAATTCCTAGGGCACGATAAATAATACCTGAATAGAAGTCCACGTTCGGATATAGTTTTCTTTCGATGAAATATTCATCTTCTAACGCTACTCTTTCTAATTGCATTGCAATGTCAAGCGCTTTGTCGTCTATTCCTAGGGAATTCAAGATGTCGTCTGCTGCTTTTTTGATGATTTTTGCTCTTGGATCGAAATTTTTGTACACGCGGTGTCCAAAGCCCATCAGACGGAAATCATCGTCTTTGTCTTTCGCTTTAGCAACGTATTTAGCCACATCACCTCCGTCTTTCTCGATCCTTTCTAGCATTTCAATTACCGCCTGATTAGCTCCACCGTGCAGTGGTCCCCAAAGAGCAGAAACCCCTGCAGAAACAGAAGCAAAAAGACCTGTATGAGCAGAACCTACCATTCTTACTGTAGAGGTAGAACAGTTCTGTTCATGATCTGCGTGAAGAATTAAAAGTTTATCGAGTGCATTTACAACCACCGAATCAATTTCGAAATCTTGATTTGGCATACGGAACATCATGCGGTAAAAGTTCTCCACATAATTTAAATTGTTATCCGCGTGATTAAGAGAGAATCCTTGTTTTTTTCTAAATGTCCATGCGCACAGATGTGCAAATTTTGCAATTAGCATTTCTGCAGCGTGATCTAAACCTTCTTTGCTACGTACATCGACCGATTTTGGATTGAACGCGGTCAAAGCAGAAGTTAAAGAGGATAGAACTCCCATTGGGTGCGCTGAGCGTGGAAAAGCATCGATGATTTTTTTCATCTCCTCTGCCACGTAGTTGTATTTTTTAATTCCTTGTTCGAAATTTTCAAATTGTCCTTGTGTAGGAAGCTCCCCGTTCAAAAGTAAATACATTACTTCCGTAAAGTTAGATTTCTCCGCAATTTGTTCGATTGGGTATCCACGGTAATAAAGTTCCCCTTTATCTCCATCTAGGTAAGTGATTTCACTTACAGTAGCACCTGTGTTTTTGTACCCTAAATCCAAGGTGATCAGTCCCGTTTGGGCTCTCAATTTTGATATATCAATCCCTCGGTCTCCGATTGTACTGTCTACAATTGGGTACTCATAAGAATTTCCATCGTAACTTAATATTACTTTGTTGTCTGACATATTGTTCTATATTTTTTGTTAAAATTACGCAAAAAAGACTTACCAATCAAGCGATAGCCTCGGGATCTCAATTAAATTTTTCTATGATTTTAATTCAAAAAAAGGCATTCAAAAATTTGAAAAACTTCCCGATCTGTATATTCCTGATTTCATGTGAATTTCACTCATAAAAAAACATCGGAATATCCGATGTTTTGCATAGTTTAATTTGAGTTTAACGATTGATCTTAAAGGCATCTAAGCCAGGAAAAACCGCTGTGTCTCCAAGGGCTTCTTCAATACGAAGAAGTTGGTTGTATTTTGCCATACGATCTGATCTAGAGGCAGACCCTGTTTTAATCTGTCCACAGTTCATCGCTACAGCAAGATCTGCAATGGTTGAATCTTCTGTTTCGCCAGAACGGTGAGACATAACGGAAGTATAACGGTTGTGCTGTGCCATTTGTACAGCTGCCATTGTTTCCGAAAGAGTTCCGATCTGATTCACTTTTACTAAAATTGAATTGGCGATACCCTCATTAATCCCTCTTGAAAGGCGCTCTACATTGGTTACGAATAAATCGTCTCCTACCAATTGTACTTTGTCACCAATTTTTTCAGTTAACAATTTCCAACCTTCCCAGTCGTCTTCCTGCATTCCGTCTTCAATTGAAATAATCGGGTATTTTGCAGCAAGCTCAGAAAGGTAATTAACCTGTTCTTCACGGGAACGGTGAGCTCCTTTGTCGCCTTCAAATTTACGGTAGTCATAAGTACCGTCTTTAAAGAATTCAGAAGCAGCGCAGTCAAGTGCAAACATAATATCATCACCTGGCTTGTATCCTGCTTTTTCAATCGCCTGAGTAAGGGTGTCTAATGCATCCTCTGTTCCTTTGAAGGTAGGCGCAAAACCTCCTTCGTCTCCTACCGCTGTAGAAAGACCACGCGAATGCAATATAGATTTTAATTGATGAAAGATTTCAGTTCCTTTGCGAAGTGCATGAGAGAACGAATCTGCTTTCACTGGCATGATCATAAATTCCTGAAACGCAATGGGTGCATCCGAGTGAGACCCACCATTAATGACGTTCATCATAGGAACCGGCAGAGTATTGGCGTTCACACTCCCTACATATTTGTAAAGTGGCATTCCAAAATCTTTCGCAGCGGCTCTAGCTGCAGCTAAAGAAACACCTAAGATAGCATTTGCTCCTAGTCTACCTTTGTTGGGTGTACCGTCCAGCTCAATCATGATCTGATCAATCAAATTTTGTTCATGTACGGGAATTCCAATGAGTTCTGGTGCAATTTCATCCCGAACATTTTCAACCGCTTTGAGAACTCCTTTGCCTAAATAATCACTACCTCCGTCTCTAAGTTCGACGGCTTCGTGTTCACCTGTAGAAGCTCCCGAGGGAACTGCAGCCCTTCCCATAGAACCGTTTTCAGTAAAGACATCCACTTCGACCGTTGGATTTCCTCTAGAATCTAAAATTTGTCTTGCTTCGATGTACGAAATGTAACTCATTGTGTAAATAATTAAATGTTAGTAAGCTAAAAACTTATCTTACAAAAATAATCAAAATAAAGCATTTATGTGAATTTTCGCCTGTCTTTTCTTGGGACCCCCATTTATTGAAAAAATTGTAACTTTCCGTAACATTTAAAATCTTAAAAAGATGAAATCAAAACTTTTACTCCTAGCTCTTCCCGCCGTTATACTAATCGGTTGTTCAAAAACAGAAGGAAATAAAGGCATTGTAGTTGCTGACTCTCCGGACACCCTGAATACCGTAGCGGTAGATTCGGTAAATCTTAGTTATACGATGACTCCTGGAACGTTTCGGTATGTGGCTTACGATGGATCTAATACCAACGTAACGTTTGCGACTGAAAATGGAGGAAATTCTATTACTCTAAAGAGCAATCAACTTACCTTAACTGTCCCTCAAGTAGACTCAAAAGAAAATGAAGCAATCTACAAGGATCATGACATTGAAATTCGTGCCTTTGGAGACAGTATTGTAATTGACCAAGGAGACAATGTAATCGAACTCAAAAAAGCAAGAGGTCAAGACTAGTAAAAACAAAAAGTCCGCTTACTTTCGTTAGCGGACTTCCCTATTTGAAATCAAAAAACCTTAGTTATCTGATTTTTCGTCATTAGATTCAGCTTTTGGCTCTTCTACAGCTTCGGAAGCTTTCTCCTCTTTTGTTGGAAGAGTAGCTACTGCCTCTGCTTTCTTTGTAGAAGTCTTGCGGCTTCTTCTTGTTGTTTTCTTCTCCTCTTGGTTTGGATTGTAAAGCTCGTTGAAGTCAACCAGTTCGATCATAGCCATATCCGCAGCATCCCCAAGTCTAAAACCTGTTTTGATGATTCGGGTGTACCCTCCTTCTCTATTTGCAATTTTAGGAGCTACAGTTCTAAAAAGTTCTGTAACTGCCTCTTTGCTTTGTAGGTAAGAGAAAACCGTTCTTCTATTGTGAGTTGTATCTTCTTTTGCTTTTGTTAAAAGGGGTTCAACATAAACTCTCAAAGCTTTCGCTTTAGCCACAGTTGTGTTGATTCTTTTATGCTCAATAAGAGAACAAGCCATATTAGAAAGCATTGCCTTTCTGTGTGGCGCTGTTCTTCCTAAGTGATTAAATTTTTTACCGTGTCTCATTGTTAATTATTTATCAGCATCTAGTTTATACTTTGCGACGTCAAAACCGAAGTTAAGACCTTTTGAATGTACTAATTCTTCTAATTCAGTTAAAGATTTCTTACCGAAATTTCTAAATTTCATTAAATCAGACTTACTATAAGAAACTAGTTCACCTAAACTTTCAACTTCCGCTGCCTTAAGACAGTTAAGCGCTCTTACCGATAGATCTAAATCAGATAATTTCGTTTTTAGGAGTTGTCTAGTGTGAAGAGTCTCTTCGTCGTACTGAATTGAAGCTTTCACTGCTTCTGTTTCAAGGGTAATCCTTTCATCAGAGAATAACATGAAGTGGTAGATCAAAATCTTAGAAGCTTCTGTTAAAGCATTCTGAGGTGTGATCGAACCGTCAGTTTCAATATCAATAACTAATTTTTCGTAGTCTGTTTTTTGCTCTACACGGTAGTTTTCAATAGAATACTGTACTTTCTTGATCGGCGTAAAGATTGAATCAATCGCAATAGTCCCGAGGGGAGCATTGTTAGATTTGTTTTGTTCCGATGGAACATATCCTCTTCCTTTCTCTATGTTGAAAGTAATTTCAAAACTTACGTCTTTGGTTAAATTACAGATCACAAGATCTTTGTTTAACACTTCAAAACCGTTCATTGATTTACCTAAATCGCCAGCCGTCACTTGAGTTTGACCAGTAATTTTAGCTACAACCTGCTCAGAGGCTTCATTTTCAGATTTCGCTTTCAGACGCAATTGTTTCAAATTAAGAACAATCTCGGTTACATCCTCGATGACTCCAGGAATAGTTGAAAACTCGTGCTCTACACCTTCAATTTTGATAGATGAAATAGCATATCCTTCTAGAGAAGAAAGTAATACTCTTCTCAAAGCATTACCGATGGTAAGACCGAAACCAGGTTCCAAAGGTCTGAATTCAAATTGACCTCTAAAATCGTCAGAGTTTAATAGAATTACCTTATCGGGTTTTATGAATTGTAAAATTGCCATATTGTTGGTTGAGCAAAAATTGATTTAATTATTATTTGTTGTATAGTTCCACGATGAACTGCTCCTTAATGTCTTCAGGAATCTGAATTCTTTCTGGAACAGCTACGAAGTTACATTCCTTCTTTTCATCGTTGAATTGTAACCACTCGTAGGTGGATTTGGAAGCAAGTGAATCTGCAATTACTTCTAGAGATTTTGATTTCTCTCTCACTGCAATTACATCACCAGGCTTAAGGGAATAAGACGGGATGTTCACTAACTCACCATTCACAGTAATATGTCTGTGAGAAACCAATTGTCTTGCACCTGCTCTTGATTTTGCAAAACCTGCTCTATAAACTACGTTGTCAAGTCTTGACTCACATAGTTGAAGTAAGATCTCCCCAGTTACGCCACTGGCTCTGGAGGCTTTTTCAAATAAGTTTGAGAATTGCTTTTCTAAAATACCATAGGTATATTTAGCTTTTTGCTTTTCAGCAAGCTGATTCGCATATTCAGACTTCTTCGCACCTCTTCTTTTGTTCGGTCCGTGTTGTCCTGGGGGTTGGTTTTTTCTTCTCTCGAAGTTTTTGTCATCTCCGAAGATTGCAGCACCAAATTTTCTAGCAATCTTTGTTTTTGGTCCAATATATCTAGCCATAGGTTAAATCTAAAAATTAAACTCTTCTTCTTTTTGGTGGTCTACATCCGTTGTGTGGCATTGGAGTCACATCTACGATTTCGCTCACTTCAATTCCTGAATTGTGAATGGTACGGATCGCAGATTCTCTTCCTTGTCCTGGTCCCTTCACAAACACCTTTACTCTACGTAGGCCTGCATCGTGAGCTACTGTAGCGCAGTTTTCAGCAGCCATTTGAGCTGCAAAAGGAGTGTTCTTTTTAGATCCTCTGAATCCCATTTTACCGGCAGACGCCCAAGAGATTACTTCCCCGTTTTTATTGGTTAAGGAAATGATAATATTGTTGAAAGACGCTTGAATATGTGCTTCTCCAATAGCCTCAACTTTTACTTTCCTTTTCTTAACTACTTTACTTTGTTTTGCCATAATTCTAACGATTATTTACTTGCTTTTTTCTTGTTAGCAACTGTTTTTCTTCTTCCTTTACGGGTTCTAGAATTGTTTTTCGTTCTTTGGCCTCTTAAAGGTAATCCGAGTCTGTGACGTATTCCTCGTTGGCATCCTATGTCCATCAGACGTTTGATGTTCAATTGAACCTCTGAACGTAACTCACCTTCAACTTTTACGTTTTCAGTGATGTAGTTTCTGATAGCCGCCAATTCATCGTCATTCCATTCGTTGACTTTTTTGTCTTCGCTGATACCGGCATTTTTAAGGATAGCAGAAGCTGTGCTTCTTCCTACTCCATAAATATAAGTTAACCCGATAACGCCTCTTTTGTTTTTTGGTAAATCAATACCGGAAATTCTCGCCATAATTTAATGTTAGCCTTGTCTTTGTTTAAATTTTGGGTTCTTTTTGTTGATCACAAAAAGTACTCCTTTACGACGTACGATCTTGCAATCAGCACTTCTTTTTTTAATCGATGCTCTTACTTTCATTGTAATTGTTTTAATATCTAAAAGTGATGCGCCCCTTTGTTAAATCATAAGGGGACATTTCGAGTCTTACCCGGTCTCCAGGCAAGAGTTTAATATAGTGCATTCTCATTTTGCCTGAAATATGCGCAATCAAAACATGCCCATTTTCAAGCTCCACGCGAAACATGGCGTTAGAAAGTGCTTCCACGATCACGCCATCCTGTTCAATATGTTTTTGCTTAGCCATCTATCTATTCAAAATTTGTGGTTCTGGTAAGTTTCGATTGCATCAATCCGTCATAATGATGATTCAACAAGTACGTATTGATTTGTTGAATGGTATCTAATATAACGCCCACCATAATCAGCAGAGAAGTTCCCCCAAAGAAAAGGGCGAATCTATCCGTCTGAACCAGAGTTCCGTACACAAGTGCCGGAAGGACTGCAAAGATAGCTAAAAATATTGAACCTGGCAAAGTAATTTTGGACAATATATCATCCAGATAATCAGCCGATTCCTTCCCCGGTCTTACTTTAGGGATAAGCCCCCCATTCCTTTTAAGATCCTCAGCCATCTGATTCACAGGAATTGTAATTGCGGTGTAGAAGAATGTGAATACAATAATTAAGATTGCAAACAGCACATTGTACTGCCAGCTAAAAACATTTTTGAAACCAGCCAAAAATGTGTTAGTCTCATCCATATTGGTTAATAAACCAGGAACGAACATTAACGCTTGTGCAAAGATGATTGGCATTACTCCGGAAGCATTCACTTTCAAAGGAATCCACTGTCTTGCCCCTTGCATTAAATTACGGTTCACTCCTCCTCGAGCTTGCGCGCGCGATACATACTGAATTGGAATTTTTCTTACGGCAACCGAAAGGATAACTCCAAGTAGTACGACCAGCATCCAGAATAGTACTTCAATTAAAATCATAATAGTTCCTAATCCTCCTTTTCCAGTTTGCGTTGCAATTTCCTGCAAGAAAGAGGAAGGAAGATCCGCTAGGATACCTACCATAATTAGAATTGAGATACCGTTACCGATTCCTCTGTCCGTGATTTTCTCTCCAAGCCACATCGCAAAAACGGATCCAGCAACCAAGATCACAATACTAGGAAGCCAGAACATAATAGAGTTCGGCTCTACATAGTACGCGCTCTGGAATTGAGAGTACGGAAGGAACATCTGCGTAATTGAGGTAAGGTAAGATGGGGCTTGAACCAAACATACAGCGATGGTCAACCAACGCGTAATTTGATTTAAAGTATTTCTACCACTCTGTCCATCTTTCTGAAGTTTCTGAAGGTAAGGAATAGCCATCCCCATTAACTGCACGATAATCGAAGCAGAAATGTAAGGCATGATTCCAAGGGCCATAATTGAAGCCCGGCTAAACGCCCCTCCAGTAAACGAAGAAAGTAGTCCTAGAAGACCTGCTCCTGATTGACTACCACCTTGATTTTTATATAATTCCAATAAATTCCCTACCTCGGCCATGTTAATGGCCGGGAGAGAAATATAAGATGCGAATCTATACACAAGAATTAACCCTAAGGTAAAAAGAATTTTCTCCCTAAGTTCCTTGAGGTTCCAAATGTTTGTAAGTGTCTGTATAAATTCTTTCATTATGTAAATAGAGATTAAAGAGTAATTGCTTTACCTCCTGCTTTTGAAATTAATTCTTCAGCAGATTTGGTGAATTTGTCAGCAGTAATTGAAACTCCTGCTTTGAAATCTCCACGACCCATAATTTTCACAAGGTCATTTTTAGAGGCTAGCCCATTTGCTACTAAGACCTCTTTAGTGATATCACCGGTAAGACCTTTTGTATCAATTAGGGTTTGAATAGAATCTAAATTGATTCCTCTAAACTCTTTTCTATTTACGTTATTGAAACCGAACTTAGGAAGTCTTCTTTGAAGTGGCATTTGCCCTCCTTCGAAACCAATCTTCTGAGAATACCCAGATCTTGACTTCTGACCCTTATGTCCTTTGGTTGAAGTACCGCCTTTTCCGCTTCCCTGACCTCTACCAATTCTTTTGGAATTGTGAGTAGCTCCGCTAGCCGGTTGTATAGTATTTAATTTCATTGTAATTAAATTTGATTAGTTTTCCTGAACTTCTACTAAATGTCTCACAGCAGCTACCATTCCTAAGATAGAAGGTGTTGCTTCGTGTTCTACTACTTGGTGTAATTTCTTTAAACCCAAAGCCTCAAGAGTTCTCTTTTGAGCTTTTGTTCTACCAATAGCACTTCTTACTTGCTTTACTTTAATTGTTGCCATTTTTTAAAACTTTTAGTGTTTAAATACTTTATCAAGACTTACACCACGCATTCTTGCGATTTCCTCTGGAGTTCTAATGTCTAAAAGCGCCTTGAAAGTTGCTTTTACCATGTTGTGTGGATTAGAAGATCCTTTAGATTTTGTAAGAATGTCTTTAATACCAGCCGATTCTACTACGATACGAACAGTGTTACCTGCGATAACCCCTGTACCGTGCGAAGCTGGTTTCATAAAGATGTCAGCACCACCAAAACGAGCTTTTGATTCGTGGTAGATAGTCCCTTCTTTCGTTACCGGAATTCTTACCAAATTCTTTTTCGCGTCTTCGACTGCTTTAGAAATTGCAGTAGCAACTTCTTTTGATTTCCCTAAACCGTAACCTACGACTCCGGCTTCGTCTCCTACTACTACAATAGCAGAGAATCCAAATGCACGTCCTCCTTTGGTTACTTTAGTTACTCTGTTCACCGATACGAGGCGATCTTTAAGTTCTAATCCTCCCGGTTTTACTTTTTCGATATTATCTTGTCCAAACATTGTTTCCGAAATTATATGATTAGAATTTAAGTCCACCTTCTCTGGCTCCTTCCGCTAAAGCTTTCACTCTACCGTGGTATACGAAACCATTTCTGTCAAACACTACAGTTTCAATTCCAGCTGCTTTCGCAACCTCTGCAATGGCTTTCCCCACTTGCGTTGAAACTTCTACTTTATTTCCTGTCGCTTTAAGCGCTCTTGAAGAGGCGTAAGCAAGAGTTTTTCCCTCTTTGTCGTCGATCAACTGTGCGTAAATTTCCTTATTACTTTTGTATACGGATAATCTTGGCAGTTCAGCAGAGCCAGAGATTTTCCCTCTTACTCTTCTTTTGATCCTGTTTCTTTTCTGTAATTTATTCAGTGCCATTTTCTTAAAATTTATTAAGCAGATTTACCAGCTTTTCTTCTCACGATTTCACCTACGAATCTAACCCCTTTACCTTTGTACGGCTCAGGCTTTCTGAAAGATCTGATCTTAGCAGATATCATTCCTAATAGCTGCTTGTCGTGTGAAGACAAAGTAATAATCGGGTTTTTACCCTTTTCAGTTAATGTATCTACTTTCACTTCACTTGGAAGTTCAAGTACGATCCCGTGGGAGAAACCTAAAGCTAATTCAAGTTTTTGACCTGAATGAGAAGCTCTAAATCCTACCCCTACAAGCTCAAGCTTGTTGGTGAACCCTTCGCTGGTTCCAACGATCATGTTGTTAATAAGCGCTCTGTATAGACCGTGAAGCGCTTTGTGCTGTTTAGACTCAGAAGGACGAGTCACAGTAAGAACTCCGTCCTTTTGCTCTAAAGCGATCCCTTCGGTAAGAGTTTGTGAAAGCTCCCCTTTCGGGCCTTTCACTGTAACAACGCCATTAGCCTCTGTTACAGTCACTCCTGAAGGAATATTTATAATTGCTTTACCAATTCTTGACATTTTCCTTATTTTAAAAAATTAATAAACATAGCAGATTACTTCACCGCCTACTTTGTCGCTCTTCGCTTGCTTACCTGTCATTACTCCTTTCGAAGTTGAGATAATTGCGATTCCTAATCCGTTAAGAACTCTTGGAAGTTCTGTAGAACCTGCATAATATCTAAGTCCAGGTCTTGAAGCTCTCTGGATAGATTTAATAGCCGGTTTACCGGTTAGTTTGTCGTACTTCAAAGCGATTTTGATGTTCCCTTGAACCGAGTTGTCTTCAAACTTGTAGTTTGAAATGTACCCTTGGTCAAATAGAATCTTCGTAATCTCCTTTTTGATATTCGATGCAGGAATTTCCACCACCTTGTGGCCTGCGCTTTGTGCGTTCCTTACTCTAGTTAGGAAATCTGAAATTGGATCTGTTACCATTTTTCGTTTTTGTTGTTATTGGTTGAGGATAATCAGTATTTAAATCTCTCGAGGTTGCTTTGAGGGCACTTACGATTTTCGTTTAAACTTAATTATCTGGATTTAAAATAAATTGTTACCAACTTGCTTTTTTAACCCCTGGGATAAGTCCTTGGTTAGCCATTTCTCTAAATGTTACTCTAGACAAACCAAAAGTTCTCATATATCCTCTAGGTCTTCCTGTAAGTTTACATCTGTTGTGAAGTCTTACAGGAGAAGCGTTTTTAGGTAGTTTTTGCAATGCTTCGTAATCTCCAGCTTCTTTCAAAGCTTTTCTTTTCTCCGCATATTTTGCAACCATTGCTTCTCTTTTGCGCTCACGCGCTTTCATTGATTCTTTAGCCATTCTTAGTTCTTTTTGAAAGGTAAACCGAAATGAGTTAATAACGCTTTTGCTTCTTTGTCTGTTTTCGCAGAAGTTACAAACGTAATGTCCATCCCTTGGATCTTTTTCACTTTGTCAATTACGATTTCAGGGAAAATGATTTGTTCGGTAATTCCTAAGTTATAGTTTCCTCTACCATCAAAACCATCTGCTTTGATGCCGTTGAAATCTCTAATTCTTGGAAGTGCAGAAGAAGTAAGTCGATCTAAGAATTCATACATTCTAACCGCTCTTAAAGTCACTCTTGCACCTACTGGCATTCCTTTTCTTAATTTGAATGCAGCTTCGTCTTTCTTAGAAAGTGTTCCTACTGCTTTTTGGCCAGTGATCATTGTCAATTCTTCCACTGCATAATCTACGATTTTTTTATCCGCAGTTGCAGCTCCCAAACCTTGAGAGATAACGATTTTCTCTAATTTAGGCACCTGCATTACAGATTTGTACCCAAATTCTTCCATCATTGCAGGAACAATTTTCTCTTTATATAATTTTTTAGGTCTTGCTATAAATTCCATTGTCTTATGCATTATAAAGTTTCACCGGTTGATTTCGCAACTCTTACTTTCTTATCCCCTTCTACTTTAGTTCCCACTTTGGTTGCTTTTCCGTTTTTATCCATTAAAGCGACATTGGAAATGTGAATAGAAGCTTCCTTCTCTACGATACCACCTTGAGGGTTAGAAGCGGATGGCTTCACGTGTTTCTTCACGATGTTAGCTCCTGCTACTACTACTCTTGGATCTTTTCCTTCTTTTTTGATCACTTCAAGTACTTCCCCTTTAGAACCTTTGTTCTTACCGGTTGTAATTAGTACCTGGTCTCCTCTTTTAATTTTAACTTTTGTCATTCTTCTTAAATTTTAAAAATTAAAGTACTTCGGGAGCCAATGAAATGACTTTCATGTATTCTTTGTCTCTCAACTCACGAGCTACCGGTCCAAAAACACGCGTACCTCTCATTTCTCCAGCTGCGTTTAATAGTACACAAGCATTGTCGTCGAATTTGATGTAAGATCCATCTTTTCTTCTTACTGCTTTTTTAGTACGGATAACAACCGCTTTGGATACTTGTCCTTTTTTCGCGTTTCCTTGTGGTGTAGAATCTTTGATAGTCACTACGATCTTATCACCAACGGAAGCATATCTTCTTCTGGTTCCTCCCAGAACTCTGATCACTAGTACTTCTTTTGCACCAGTATTGTCAGCTACTTTTAATCTTGATTCTGTTTGTAACATTACTTAGCTTTTTCAATGATTCTTACTAATCTCCAATTCTTGCTTTTGCTAAGAGGTCTTGTTTCTTGGATAAGAACAGTGTCCCCTTCGTTGCACTCATTGTTTTCGTCGTGCGCCGTGTACTTCTTCGTTTTGGTTACGAATTTTCCATACATCGGGTGTTTCATTCTCAATGTTTCACTAACAACAATAGTTTTTTCCATTTTGTTGCTGGAAACAACTCCGATTCTTTCTTTTCTTAAATTTCTTTCCATTGGTAAATGAAATTATTGTTTGTTAGTTAACTCAGTATTTAATCTAGCGATTGTCTTTCTCAAATCTCTGATTTGAATTGGGTTTTCTACTGGACTGATTTTATGAGCAAGTTTCAATTTAATGATTTCTGCTTTTACTTCAGCAAGCTTAGATTGTAGATCCCCTGCGCTTAAATTTTTGATTTCCGCATTTTTCATAATTCAAAGATTTATTCAGGTTTAACAAAATCGTTAGCCACCACGAACTTAGTGACGATTGGTAATTTTTGAGCGGCCAAACGAAGAGCTTCTTTCGCTACTTCATAAGGAACTCCACCCACTTCAAACATAATTTTACCAGGCTTAACTACAGCTACCCAATATTCAACAGCACCTTTACCTTTCCCCATACGTACTTCCGCTGGTTTTTTGGTAATTGGCTTGTCTGGGAAAATTTTGATCCATAACTGCCCTTCTCTTTTCATATAACGAGTTGCAGCAATACGCGCAGCCTCTATTTGTCTTGCCGTAATCCAAGCTCCGTCAGTGGCCTTGATTCCGAAAGTTCCATACGCTAATCGAGCTCCTCTCTGCGCATTTCCCTTCATCTTCATTTTATGAACACGACGAAATTTGGTTCTTCTTGGTTGTAACATAATTTCTAAATTTTAGATTTTAGATTTTAGATTTTAGATTTTCTTATTTTAAAAAAGTAACGGTAATTTAAAATTAAAAACGTCTAATCTAAAATTTTAATTATTATTGTTTCTTCTTGGTCTTCTATCGCCTCTTTCAGAACGCTCTCCTCTTGGAGAAGATTTCTTCTGTTGTTGACCTACTAGTGGAGTTAAGTCTCTTTTTCCATAAACTTCTCCTTTCATGATCCAGACTTTAACACCTAGTCTTCCGTAAGTCGTGTGCGCTTCCGCCCAATGATAATCAATATCAGCTCTGAAAGTAGACAGTGGAATTCTTCCGTCTTTGAAAGACTCGCTTCTTGCCATTTCAGCTCCGTTTAAACGTCCAGAAACCATTACTTTGATTCCTTCTGCTCCCATTCTCATGGTACTTGCAATCGCCATTTTCACAGCTCTTCTGTAAGAGATACGATTTTCGATTTGCTTTGCAATGCTATCTGCTACTAATACAGCGTCAAGTTCTGGTCTTTTAATTTCAAAAATATTGATTTGAACTTCCTTACCGGTAAGTTTTTTCAATTCTTCTTTTAATTTATCAACCTCTTGTCCTCCTTTTCCGATGATAAGACCCGGTCTAGCAGTTGTAATAGTTACAGTCACTAATTTTAAGGTTCTATCGATGTAGATTTTTGAAACCCCACCTTTAGATAATCTAGCATCAAGGTATCTTCTGATTTTGTAGTCTTCAGCGATTCTGTCTCCATAATCGTTTCCACCATACCAGTTCGAATCCCATCCTCTGATGATACCTAATCTGTTACCAATTGGATTTGTCTTCTGTCCCATACCTTGATTAAATTTCTTTGTTTCCTAAAATTAATGTCACGTGGTTAGATCTCTTTCTGATTCTATGACCTCTACCTTGTGGTGCAGGTCTTAGTCTCTTCAATTGTCTTGCACTATCCACGTAGATTTCTTTAACGATAAGGTTTGCTTCCTCAATGTCAGCCCCTTCGTTTTTTGTTTGCCAGTTCGCCATTGCAGAAAGTAAAAGTTTCTCCAATTTGTTTGACGCTTCTTTCTTAGAAAATTTAAGAATATATAGAGCTTTGTCTACGCTTTCTCCTCTGATGATATCAGCAACTAATCTCATTTTTCTAGGAGAAGACGGGCAGTCGTTAAGACGGGCCTGAACCACATCTTTCTTTGCTATTTTTTGAGCGAGTGCGCTATCTTGTTTTCTTGATCCCATGATTATCTGCTACCTTTATTTTTGTTACCACCGTGACCTCTAAAAGATCTTGTCGGAGAAAATTCGCCTAACTTATGACCTACCATGTTTTCAGTTACGTATACGGGAATAAAAGATTTTCCGTTGTGTACTGCGATGGTGTGTCCTACGAAGTCTGGAGAGATCATAGATGCTCTTGACCACGTTTTGATTACTGTCTTCTTACCAGACTCATTGCTTGCCTGAACCTTCTTATCTAAAGTATGATGAATGAATGGTCCTTTTTTAAGTGATCTTGCCATAATTATTTTCTTTTAGATACGATGTAACGGTTAGAAACTTTGTTTTTCTTTCTGGTTTTGTACCCTTTAGCTGGCATTCCGTTTCTTGATCTTGGGTGTCCACCTGAAGAGCGTCCTTCACCACCACCCATTGGGTGATCTACTGGGTTCATTACAACCGCTCTAGTTCTAGGTCTTCTACCAAGCCATCTACTTCTACCTGCTTTCCCAGAAACGGTAAGCATATGGTCGTGATTGGACACAGAACCAATCATTGCAAGACATTCCGTAAGGATCATTCTAGACTCCCCTGAAGGAAGTTTCACGATCGCGTATTTACCGTCTCTTGAAGTTAATTGTGCGTAAGAACCCGCAGATCTTGCAAGGATAGCACCTTGTCCAGGTCTAAGTTCTACACATGAAATCACAGTACCTAAAGGCATATTCTTTAACTTCATTGCGTTCCCTACGTTAGGTTCCGCTGATTCTGAAGAAACTACTTTTTGGTCCACTTTAATACCTGCAGGAGCGATGATATATCTCTTCTCTCCATCTGCGTATTCTAAAAGTGCAATAAAAGCAGTTCTGTTTGGATCGTACTCTACAGATTTTACAGTGGCTTCAACGTCGAATTTATTTCTTTTGAAGTCGATAATTCTGTATTTCTTTTTGTGTCCACCTCCGGTGTAACGCATGGTCATTTTACCCGTTTGGTTACGTCCGCCTGACTTTTTAATACCAACAGTTAGAGACTTCTCTGGTTTGTTGGTAGTAATTTCCTCAAAGTTGTTTACAACTCTGAATCTCTGTCCCGGGGTGATAGGTTTTAATTTTCTAACAGACATTACTATTGTTTATACTATTAATACTTATTTATACTGAAAAAATATCTAGTACTTCTCCTTCTTGAAGGGTGATTACTGCTTTTTTCAATTTGTTGGTCTTTCCTATTTGAAGACCTTTTTTTGTGTGTTTCGCAGAAACTTTAGGCGCATAAATCATGGTTCTAACGTCCGCTACTTTCACTCCGTAAGCTTCTTCTACAGCCCCTTTAATTTGGATTTTATTCGCCTTAGTATTTACTAAGAAAGAATAAGCCCCTCTTAATTCGGTAAGGTAGTTGGCTTTCTCTGAAATAACTGGTTTAATAATAACTGACATGATTTATTTCTTTAAGTTTTCCTGGAATTTCTCAATTGCACCTTCGAAGAAAATAATCTCACCTGCATTCACAAGATCGTAAGAACTAATCTCTGAATAGTTTAATACTCTTGTTTTAGGTAAGTTTCTTGAAGATAAATACACATTCTTATTCGCTTCAGGAAGAATGAACAGAGACTTCTTACCGTTTAATTCCAATGCGTTCAATACGCTGATGAAATCTTTGGTTTTTGGTGCGTTAAGGCTCATGTCTTCAAGGACTTTAATGCTGTTGTCTTTCAATTTTTGTGAAAGAACAGATTTTTTAGCAAGTCTCTTAAGCGCTTTGTTTAATTTGAATCTGTAGTCTCTTGGTTTTGGACCAAAAATACGTCCTCCTCCTTTAAAGATTGGTGATTTGATATCCCCGTAACGTGCAGATCCAGATCCCTTTTGTTTTTTAAGTTTCTTAGTAGAACCGGTAATTTCGCTTCTTTCTTTTGACTTATGGGTTCCCTGTCTTTGTGCAGCCAGGTATTGTTTTACTTCTAAGTAAACCGCGTGTTGATTAGGCTCAATTCCGAAAACAGATTCGTCAAGAGTAACTTTTCTTCCGGTTTCTTTCCCTGAATTATTTAATACTACTAGTTCCATCTTCTTACAATTACATATGAATTTTTAGCCCCTGGAACAGCACCTTTTACTACTAAAAGATTTTGTTCTTCATCTACTTTTAACACTTCAAGGTTTTGAACCGTTACTTGCTTACCTCCCATTCTTCCGGCCATTCTCATGCCTTTGAATACTCTAGAAGGGTCAGACCCTGCTCCAATGGAACCTGGTGCTCTTAAACGGTTATGCTGACCGTGAGTCGCTTGCATAACACCTCCGAAATTGTGTCTTTTTACTACCCCTTGGAATCCTTTACCTTTAGAGGTACCGGTTACATCCACGTACTCTCCTTCTCCAAAGAGGTTTACATTTACTTCATCTCCAACGCTTAACTCTTTCGAACCTAGTACGAATTCTGCTAGTTTAGCTTTTGGAGTAGAACCTGCCTTTTTAAAATGGCCGGCTAACGCTTTTCCAACGTTCTTTTCACTCTTGTCATCGAAACCTAGCTGCACGGCGCTATAGCCATCAGCTTCTACGGTTCTGACCTGTAAAACCGAGCAAGGCCCCGCCTGAATAACGGTACACGGAATGTTTTTTCCGTTCTCGTCAAACAGGGAAGTCATCCCGATTTTTTTTCCAATAATACCTGACATTATTTAATATATAGTTACTGTTTTCAACGTTTTCATTTCGGTTTGCAAGTGATTTCTATGATTCAATTAGGCACACTTCTCCCCTAAAATGAGTGTGCAAATTTAAGGATATTTTTTTAACTGACAAACAGTGAGTTAAATTAATTTCAGAAAATAACAAAGAATTCGTAAAGTCGCTTTTGAATCTTGCGGCTAAACTTGGGAAGAGCTCCTTCTTAGAGCATTAGCTTTATTTTAGCTTTCGCGCACGGTTCCACCAGATCAAAAATCCGCTTAGTGGGAGTAGCGCTCCAATCAAAGTGACAATAAAGTAGACTATAATACTACTTAGCCCCATGATTTCACCTGTATGCAAGGGCTTGGCTAGCGCAGTGAATTGTTTGTTGAGTGGTTTGTCGTGGAAAATCTCTTTGGTTTGTAATTTTCCGCTCCGATCAAAACTGAGTTCGTCTTCGACTATGAAGCGAAGCCTATTCTCATTATGTCGCCTTTTTACCATAAAACGAGGGTTTTCCGCGTTCGGAAACTCAATGGTAAGACTGGCCTTCGCTGGAAATTCCTTTTGAACTTTAGTTACGATCTCTTCGAGCGT
>JAEWIE010000019.1 GCA_023387375.1 Bacteroidota bacterium
TTGTTTTTACTTCCTTTTAATAAATCGACTCCTACTACACCCCGCAGAGTCCCAAATTGTCCTGCTTCCGCCTTTACGAAGTTTCTATCAAGTTTACTCCTCGTTTGAAAGTCCACATAGCCGGCTGTTGCAAAATTACCTTTGTCGGCAAAATAAGGACCTTTATCAAAGTCAATTTTTTCAATTAATTCTGGAATCACAAAATGCAAATCAGCGTAGCCCTGTCCATGGGCGTGCGACACCATATTTACGGGTATACCGTCTACATTTAGACTTATATCCGTGCCATGGTCAATATCGAATCCTCTAATAAAGAGTTGTTCTGCTTTTCCACCGCCGGCATGCTGACCAATAAAAAGTCCAGGAACCGCACGTAGAACTTCCTGTGAATTGTTCACTGGGCGCAGTTTTATATCAAGATCACTTAGTGGCTGAAACACCGAGCTTCCATTGTTTTTGTGCAAGGTTATTTCTTTGATTGTGACCGTGCCTACTGTGGGCAAGAGATAGAGGTAAGCCTTATCTTCTATCGTTTTAAGTTTGCTGATTTCAACCTCATGTCTATCGATACCCTTCCCACTTACATAGAGGGTGTCTCCCATGTCCTTTCTCGTTGCAAGTTCTGCATAACCTAACTCGTCCGTATATTTATAAAAACTCTCCTCGGAGTTACTGACCCTAAAATGCTCGAGTGGAGCTCCATTTTTTTTATTAAGGATGAAGATTCCATTTACTTTCTGCGCCCAAATTGCTGCGGAAACGAATAGAAATGTTACGATGGATAATTTGCTAAGGAAGGACATTGAGGTCTGATTCAATTTTAAAAATGTTTTAAGTATAAAAGGGGATCCGAACAGGTAAAAATAGAAAACGATGACAGAAATTTTAGAACTATCCGAACGCCTACGGATTTTTAGCTAACCGGAATTATGGATCTCCAAAATCAACTTAGAAATTCAATATTTCGTTTTAGTCCACTAAATTTGGTTCGCTTCACAGGGGATTTTCGGAACACTTCCGAGAAAAGTTCTTGCGTTAATTCTTTCCACTCTGCTTTTGAGAATTGAGCCAAAGCGGGGTTAGGTTCAAACCTTGACTCAGAATGAGGCAGAGAAAACCGATTCCACGGGCAAACATCTTGGCATATATCGCAACCAAACATCCAATCTTCCATCGAGTCCTTAAACGATTCTGGAATTGATTCTTTCAGCTCAATCGTTGCATAAGAGATGCATTTGCTGCCATCAATCACACTAGGCTCTACAATGGCATCGGTCGGACAGGCCTCAATACAGCGCGTACAGCTACCGCAATAATCTCCAATGGGAGAATCATACTCGAGATCCAAATCGCAGATAATCTCTGCTAAAAAGAAAAAAGAACCTTTTTGCTTCGTAATTAGATTTGCATTTTTGCCTACCCATCCGATTCCAGATTTTCGCGCCCAACTTCGTTCCAGAACGGGCGCCGAATCGACAAATACCCGAAACGAAAATTCACCAATTTCTTCTTGAAGCTCCTGAACCATTTGCGATAAAATTCCCTTAATGATTGGATGGTAGTCCTCACCGTATGCGTATTTTGAAATTTTAAAATTATCAAGTGTCGGAAGCTCTTCACTTGGATAGTAATTGTAGGAAAGAGAGATTACGGATTTAGAACCTTCCACAAGTAGTCTTGTATCGACGCGTTTATCAAAATAGTTCTCCATATACTGCATCTTGCCATGGAAACCTTTTTTCAAATAGCTTTCCAGGGCTTTTGCATCCTCTTCTAAAAACCCAGACTTTGAAATTCCGCAGTCCTGAAACCCAAAAGCTTTCGCTTTGGTTTTAATGAGTTGAGACCAAGTTTCTTTTGCTGTATTCATTTCCCTGCGAAGATAAAGCAAAATCCACAGTCAAAAAAAGGCGCCATAATATTTCCTTCAAATTTTCTTTAAATTTCAAAAATTTGCTACTTTAGCAAAAATTTGAAGCATATGAGCACAATACAAGAAGTCTTAGCCTCTGGAAAATACCATCTAATTGATGTACGTGAACCTTTAGAACTAGAAATGGACGGCGCCATTGAAGGAGCCCAAAATATACCTTTAGGAGAAGTCGAAGCGCGCGCAGAGGAAATCATTAACTTACCTAATCCGGTGATTCTTTTTTGTAGAAGTGGAAACCGAAGCGGAAAAGCGCTTGAACTCCTATACGACAATGGGCTAAAAGAAGGCTACAACGGAGGTGGATACATTCAACTAAAAGCACTTCTCGAAGACGCATAAATTTAGATCTCAACCCTAAAAAAACACCCATTGAGGTGTTTTTTTAGGGCTTTATGCAAGAAAATCATCAAATGTAGCCGATCGAAATTCTTCTAGTAATTTTTCAAAGACTTCCTCCACACTGAGCACCTCATCGATTAAAGCGGACACCTGACCTATTTCGAGCTCACCTTCTTTTAAGTCACCTTCAAACATTCCTCGTTTAGCTCTTGCGCGTCCCAGTACACGCTTTAACTCCTCTTTGTTTCGTCCAGACTCATAAATTTCCTCTAGTTGATAAAAGAGCTCATTTTTAACCATTCTTACAGGGGCAAGTTCTTTTAAGGAAAGCATTGTACTTCCTTCTGACAAACTTGTAATATGCTCTTTCCAGAGATCATGGGAGCTTGCCTCCTTCGTCGCAGCAAAGCGACTTCCAATTTGCACTCCGTCTGCGCCCAAAATTAGAGCTGCTTTCATTTGAGACCCGAGCCCAATTCCTCCCGCAGCAATAAGCGGTGTTTTTATATGTCTTTTCACATTCGGAATTAATACAAGAGAAGTCGTCTCATCCCTTCCGTTGTGTCCACCCGCCTCAAAACCTTCCGCCACAATGGCATCGACTCCTGCTTCTTCACACTTAATTGCAAATTTAGTGGAGGACACGACGTGCGCCACTTTCACGCCCTCTTTTTGAAGCGTCTCTGTATAGGTCTTTGGATTTCCCGCGGAGGTAAAAACGATCTTGATGCCATGAGAAAGAACAATTTCAAGAATTTCATCTAGGTTAGGATAAAGCATGGGGATGTTCACTCCAAAAGGTTTGTCTGTCGCCGCTTTGCATTTGACTATATGTTCCTTTAGAACATCAGGATACATACTTCCTGCGCCAAGTAAACCTAATCCACCGGCATTAGAAACTGCACTGGCTAGGCGCCATCCTGAATGCCAAATCATGCCCCCTTGAATAATTGGGTATTTTATTTTGAAAAGCTCCGTAATCCGGTTTTCTTTTTCGCTGTACATTTTCTCGGCAATGCCAAAATGAATAAAATTGCTCATGGACCAAAAATAGAAAATCCTTTAGAGATTCTAAAGGATTTTTAAGGCTTATTCATTTTCTTTATTCCACTCACTGGTAAATGCGCAGTGGTTGTATCTTTCGTTTATAGAGATAAACGTATCGGCGA
This sequence comes from Bacteroidota bacterium, assembly GCA_023387375.1. Lineage (GTDB taxonomy): Bacteria > Bacteroidota > Bacteroidia > Flavobacteriales > Weeksellaceae > Planobacterium_A. Next base: position 3,442 of record JAEWIE010000019.1, read on the forward strand.
GTTTCTCCTTCACCCACTTTTCAACGATTTGAGCCTTCTTACGCTCTTCTGCAAGACGCTTAATTCGCTCATAATCGGTTTCAATCGCAAGTTGGTGAGCGGCAATCTCCTCGTTTACCATCACTATATTCACTGTTTTTCTGTTGTTAACTTCGTCTTGGAATACTTCGGTCATGTCATGAGGCTTTATGCCTACAATTTGATACGCTAAAGTAGCGGGAAGATCCATTTTTTCAATTTTATCACCTCCATCTGCGCCCGTGAGCGTACCGCCATTAAATTTCGTGTTCTTATCATCTGAGAATTTGAATGCCGCTTCTTTAAAGGTCATCTTTCCTTCCATAATTCGTGTACGTATAGAATCGAGTTCTTTTCTTGCACTTGCAATCTCTTCCGCGTTAGGTTCCGCTGCTAAAAGAATATGTCTAGCATCGTACTGCTTCCCACTCTTTTTCACAAGTTGAATGAGGTGGTAGCCAAAATCTGTTTCTACAGGATCCGAAATTTCTCCCTCTTGCAAGTTTAACGCAGCCGCTTCGAAAGGCTTCACCATTTTTCCTCTTGAAACATTGGTATAAAGACCTCCATTCGCAGCCGATCCTGGATCTTCCGAGTAGATACGAGCCATTTGCTCGAAACTTTCTCCATTTAAAATGTCTTGCTTAATTTTTAAGAGTTTAGCTTTCAGTTCATCTTTATGAGCTTCCGTTAATTTAGGATACATCATGATCTGCGAAACAGAAACCTCATCCTTTACCATAGGCAATTGATGCTGATACATCGTGTAGAAATCGGTTACTTCATTTGGCGTGACATCCACCTTCTCCGTAATTCTAGCGTACTTTTGCTGTCCGTAGTAATTGTCTGCGTCAATTTTCTCAATGGCATTTTTCATTTCGTAAGAATTACGAAACTTATAGGCTGAGAGCATTGTTTTTTCGTCTGGAAATTGGGCTAGAATCTGGTTGTATTTATCGTTCGCCATTTCTTTTATCGCAGCGGATCTATTCTCAATAAGGGTATCGCGCTTCGCCTCGTAGATGAGAAGTTTATTGTTTACGATGTTTGCAAGAAACGTGCAGCGGTCACTTACTTGAGCGCCTTGCTGCTTCGCATAATTCATTTGTTCATCAATGTCTGACTCCAGAACAATTTCGTCGCCGATTACCGCGGTAATTCCATCCACTAATGCTCCTTTTTGAAGTTGCTGTCCAAAAGCGCTTCCCGTAAAAAGGTTTATAAAAAACACACCTAAAAACAGTGATTTTACATTATTTACCATCATAAAACTATCTAGTTTGCAAAATTAGGATTCTTGGCGGATTCCGCTCAAAATAAACTTATAATTATTTCTTAAAATTTTTCTCTAGGTCCTGCATGAATGCGGGTGGCACCACGATTGGGGTTTTCGCTCTCTGCTTCTGCAAAATTTCCTTTAGTTTTTCTTCAGTGACTCTAGAAATCACATCTTCTTTAGCTTCCTCAAAAGTCATTAAAGTTCGAGGGATAATTTTATCAATGGCAATAACCACATCACGAGCACTCATCTGGGTTGAAAACACTCCTTTTTTAAAAGGCACTTTATACTTCGTGAAGATTTCCGCATCGTTATACATCTCTCCTTCTTGGAAGGAAACCAGAATTTTATTTTCTTTATTTAGTTTCCCTTCGTATTTCTTTTTAAGATTTTCCCACTTCTGTGGATTTTCAATCTCTTTTTCTATGGATTTCTTTAGACTCGGATCACTCAAAATAGCTACTCTTCCACTAGCCATTTCCTCCCATTGAAATTCATTCTTATTCGCATTATAATAACGTCTAAGATTCTCCTCTGAATCATCTACTTCACTTTTAAGAAGATCCGAATAAATATACTCCGAAAAAAGCATTTTTCGCTCCGATTCAAGGGCACTTTTCACCTCTGGTTTGGCGAAAAACTCTTGTGAATAAAGACGGTATAAATCGCTTTTAACACGTAAGTCTAGAAGGGTTTTCCATTGAGTTGGAGTAACTTGCTCTAGGTTCTGATAAAGCTGTTCTACTTCCGCCTTTAATGCTTTGTAGTCCATCGTGTGGCCTTTGTATTTCCACATAATTGCATTAGGATTGGAAAAACTCTTAAAGCTTGCGTACGATTTCTCAATGGTCTTAAAGTCATTCGTAAGCATGAAATCTGAACTCGATTGCTTTTGATTAACCACCTGATTCTCCAGCGCTTGCATGTAATTGCTATTTAGCATTTCCGTGCGAAAGAGCGCTCTCGTTTTATCCGTCACTTCATATGGAACTAAGTCATAGATATAAAAAACGAAATAATTTCCGTTAAAAAGCACGGGTTCTTTCGTGTACTCTCCTTTTTTCATTCCCTTAAGAGCTGCATACACATGGTCAGGTAAACTTGGAGACCCCATCACAGCTCCTCCTGCATTTATTTCATTTGGCGTGGTTCCAAATTCTTTGGTTACCTCGTTAAAAGCTTTTCCTGAAGTAAGGGCCTTATAGATTGCGGCTTTTTGTTTTGGTGCATTTGCATCGTCTGCATATTTTAAGGTTCCAAAGATCATATAGCCTAGGCTCGGTCTTGTACTTACTAGTTTTGCAAAGGTGACGCTACGAGGATCATCATGCAACTTAGTGTACCCTCCTACCTTGGCTGCCATTAGGTCCTGATACAATTCTTCACCAATTAATCCTGGCTTAATATAAATCGGCTCGATATCTTTCTTCACATAAGTCGAAATCGCCTGATCCATTGACATTTTACCACCAATCACATCTTGGTAAACTTTGGCATAATCCGTAGTATCGCCTGGTTCTTTCTGCAAAGTGAACACATGCACAAGCCTCTCTATCTTATTGGCCTGGACGTAAGCTTGAGTCATACGTTCGACCTGCACAGGATCGAAAAAATACTGATCGTGCAGCTCCTGAATTTTCTGCGCCATTCTTTGGCGAAAATGAAGCGTTGTATCCGCCTTCTTCTCCTCTGCCAACTGTTGAAAAAGCAAAAAATCTTGAGTACTTTTAAGGGTCTGAGCAATGCCCACAGACTTTAGTGTCTGTTCATTCTCTTTTTTAAAGTCCTGAAGCGATACACTGTCTGATCCTACCGTCATGATTTGCGCAAAACCAAAACCAGAAAACAGCGAAAGAGATAGATATATTAATTTTTTCATAAAATCTTTAGATTAATCGAAGTATAAATCTACTTCAAATGTCGTTAATTGTTTGAATGCGTTGACACGGGAAAGTAAATCTTCTTTATTCACTTTTTGAAGTCTTTCAGTTCCAAACTCCTCCACGGTATAGGAAGCCATAGCAGATCCTACAATCAGTGCGGATTTCATATTATCAAAAGATAGATCCGAGGTCTTTGCTAAGTGAGCTGCAAAACCTCCTGCAAATGTATCTCCTGCACCTGTTGGATCGAAAACATCTTCTAGAGGAAGGGCTGGAATCGCAAAGATTTTTCCTTCATGGAAAAGAAGCGCTCCATGTTCTCCTTTTTTGATAATTACGTAAGTCGGTCCCATTTCATGAATCTTCTGCGCGGCTTTCACCAAAGAATATTCACCCGAAAGCTGACGTGCTTCTTCATCATTAATGGTGATGACATCGGTTCTTCTAATCATTTCTAAAAGAGTATCTAATGCCGTATCCATCCAGAAATTCATGGTATCTAAGATCACCAACTGTGGACGGGTTTGCATTTTGTCTAATACCGAAAGTTGAATTGAAGGGTGAAGATTTCCGAGCATCAGAATTTCTGCCTCTTTTGCATTTTCTGGCACTTTGGGATCAAAATTCTCCATTACGTTCACTTCGGTAACGAGCGTGTCTCTGGTATTTAAATCGTTATGGTATTTGCCACTCCAAAAGAACGTTTTTCCTTCTTTTATTATTTCGATTCCTTCGGTTTTAATGTCTTTAGATTCCAAAAGATCTAAATATTCTTGAGGAAAATCTCCTCCTACTACACTTACAAGACTGACATCCGTTTTAAGAACGGATGCGGCAAGGCCAATAAAAGTGGCAGCACCTCCTAAGATTTTATCTGTTTTTCCAAAAGGGGTTTCAATCGCATCAAAAGCGACGGAACCAACAACCAAAAGTTTCATTTATCTACGTTTAATTTATCATTTAAAAGGTGCTCGAGAAACCCTCGCGCCTGCCCTTTGCAACATAATCAATAGAACTTCAATATCTATTTATTTTTTGTTCACGCGTGGCAAAAATACGGTTTTTCACCAAATAAAAACACATCGCCCTTTTCTATTGCTTTTCTTACCTAAAAGACTCTGCTACGATACGATTAATGTGTGCCCACTGTTGTATAAATTGATCAAGAGGACGAGGAAAGGATTTAAGATTTGAGTCCTTATAAACAATCGGAAATACACTAGAATCAGTTGAGTACATCTTAAATTCGTCTGGAGAACTGAGCATAACTGTATGGATTTGAATGCGAAGTTCTCTATGAGAGAGTAGATGACGAACTTCGATAAAGTCAGTCACGTGGGTTTTAAGACTTTCAGGTAACTGCGTTGGGAACTCATACAACAATTTCCAGATAGAACCCGAGTCTCTTTGTCGCACTAAAAATACATCCTTGTAATAAACAAAGTAATAAATTAGTATATCTTCTTTTACTTTTACCTTTCGAGATTTCACAGGATACTTCTGAGAAGATCCCACTTTGTAGGAAAGGCAATTTTCATTAAGAGGACATTCTATACAATTCGGATTTTGAGGCTTACAGATACTCGAACCTAAATCCATGACAGCTTGATTGAATTCACCTGGATCCTCTTGTGGCATTAGTCGCTGCGCAAGCAAAGCAAAGTACTCGAACGCGCCTGAACTTGTAATGTCAAAACTATCCGCAAAATATCGAGACCATACACGGTATTGATTTCCATCAATGGCCACCTTTGGCTCCTGAAAGCATATACTGGAAATCGCCGCAGCGGTATATTTACCAATTCCTTTTAAGTGTAGAAGAGAGTCATAATCCCTTGGAAAAACACCACCAAAATCCTGCTGTACCTGTATACTTGCCTTATGCAAATTAATTGCGCGGCTATAATACCCGAGGCCTTTCCAATAAAGTAGCACCTCATCAACATTGGCTTCACTTAGATCTTTTACAGTGGGAAAACGTTCGATAAAGCGCTCATAATACTGAGTTCCCTGCGCGACTCTGGTTTGCTGCATAATGATTTCTGAGATCCAAATGGAATAGGGATCTTTCGTTTCACGCCAAGGTAGTGCTCTCGAGTATTCATGGTACCATCGCAAGAGCTTGTCTCCCATTTCAAGGTCTGTATTCATTGACGCGCAAGGTATTAAACTAAATTAGAATAGAAAAAAAAGATCTTCAAAAAATCACTTTTGAGTGGGAAATAAAAACGTAAAAAACAAGATAAAAATTCAACCCTATTCTCTGGAGATTGAAGCAAGTCGATCCAGGATTATAAATTCAATGACAAGAATAACAAAAAAAAGAGATTTTCATCAAAAATAGGGATCGAAATTTTCCTTCACTAAGCAAGCGTTACTAACTATGGCTCAGACTTTAATCAATGTTAAGAAAATCAGGCTTTTGTTTGTTTCAATTCAAAAAATCTTCTTATATTTGCACACCAAAATTAAAAACAATTAAGGAAATGACAAAGGCAGAATTGGTAAATACGATCTCCACCAAATTGGGTACAGAAAAGAACGAAACCCAAAAAGTTATAGAAGCGTTTATGCAGGAGATAAGAACTTCAATGTATAATGGCGATAATGTATACTTAAGAGGTTTTGGATCTTTCATCATTAAAACAAGAGCGGCGAAGACAGGAAGAAACATTTCTAAAAACACAGCCATTGAAATTCCAGCGCACAACATTCCAGCATTCAAGCCATCAAAAAGCTTCGTGGAAAAAGTGAAAACGAAAGTAGCAGTAAAATAAAAATTAACTAAAATATTAACCTTAACACATTACGACAATGCCAAGCGGAAAGAAAAGAAAAAGACATAAGGTAGCGACGCACAAAAGAAAAAAAAGAAGAAGAGCGAACAGACACAAGAAAAAGAAATAGTTTTTCTAGAACAATATAATAATATAGTTGATGAAGCTTTATTCATTAACTATATTTTTGTTTAAACACAGTTTGTAGCCCTATTAGCCCAAGTCTAACAATAAATTAGAGCAATGAAAAAAGAACTTATCATTTCTCATGAAAATGAGCGCACGAAAATTGCGATGCTCGAAGACGGTAGACTTTTTGAAATCCACGAAGAAGAGGACAACAGAGAGTTTAGTGTTGGCGATTTATTTTTAGCTCGAGTTAGAAAACTTGCACCAAACCTAAATGCAGCCTTCGTCAATATCGGATACGAGAAAGACGCATTTCTGCATTACCAAGATTTAGGACCCGATTATTTAAGCTATCAAAAGTTTCTAAAAGATACGTTTGCAAAACGTCATCAGACTTCAAGCCTTAAAAATTTTCCGGTCCAAAAAGAAATTAACAAAAATGGCACCATCGATAAGGTGCTCTCCAAAGATGATGTGGTTCTCATTCAAATTACGAAAGAGCCCATTTCAACGAAAGGACCTCGAATCTCTACTCAGATCTCCCTTACAGGTCGATTTTTAGTACTGATTCCTTTTGACAACAAAGTTTCGATTTCTAAAAAAATCAAAAGTGCGGAAGACCGTGAACGACTCCGTACTTTAATTGAAAGCATTAAACCTGAAGGCTTCGGTGTGATTATTCGCACCGTGGCAGAGGGTAAAAAAGTCGCTGAGCTTCACAACGACATGAACCAGCTAATCCACAAATGGGAATCGACTTTCAAAAACATTCAAAAGCAAAAAGTCCCTTCAAAAATTTTAAGCGAAGAGGATCGGGCGTCTGCCATTTTGCGAGACAATTTCAACCAAGATTTCACGGGAATTATTTCCGACGATGAAAATATGGTTCAAGAAATCACCCACTATCTAGAGGTGATTGCTCCAGAAAGAAAAAACATTGTCCAGTATTATGATTCGCATATCCCGCTCTTAGAATATTACAACGTGGAAAAGCAGCTCAAGCAGAGCTTCGGTAAGCACGTAAATATTCCAAGCTCAAAAGGCGCATATTTGGTCATTGAACACACAGAAGCCCTTCATGTGGTGGACGTGAACTCTGGTCCTAATATTGCCTCTAGCACGAACAATAAGGACCATGCACTAAACGTCAACAAAATGGCAGCTACAGAAATAGCTCGTCAGCTTAGACTAAGAGACATGGGAGGAATTATTGTCGTAGACTTCATTGATATGAGCAGTGCCGATCATCGCAAACAGCTCTATGAGCATCTACGCGAAGAAATGCGTAGAGACAAAGCAAGACATAAGATTTTACCGCCAAGTAAATTTGGACTCATTCAAATCACACGGCAAAGGGTAAGACCTGAAAAGCAAATTAAAACGGCAGAGCAAAATCCAAACTCGGACGGTGAAATCTTAGCGCCGATTGTCGTGGTTGAAAGAATGGCAGAGCTCATTAGAAATAAAATGCAGAAGGAAAAAGGAAAACTTTTCCTGCACGTTCACCCTTTCGTAGAAGCTTACCTAACCAAAGGGATCATGAGCATCCAAACCAAATGGTACTTAAAGTATAAAAAATGGATTACCATTATCCCACGGGATAGTTTTAAGTATTTAGAATATCGTTTGTACAATGCAGACAAAGAGGAAATCGCAAGTTACTCGAACTAAAAATAAGCGCATGAGCGCATGACAAAAAGGTCTCTACTCGTAGGGACCTTTTTGCATGCATTCTCAATTTTAACCTTTCCTTAAAACTTCGGCATAAAGATTTTGACTAAATTTGTGAAATGCAAGTTTTTGGTAGAGATTTTCTAGATAGAATCAGGAAGGCAGATTTACACGGAGAATCTGCGCATTCGCGCTACTCCCCTCCTTACCGTCCCCTTTTCACGCAGGAACAAATCGTCAGTCGAAATCCAAGATATGCGGCGGTAAACATACTTCTTTATCTAAAAGACGGCGAGTGGCATTTCCCCTTAATGGTTCGCACGCACAATGCAAACGATCGACATAGTGGTCAAATTTCTCTTCCAGGTGGAAGTAGAGAGCCCTCTGATCTGGATTTCGCTCACACCGCAAAAAGAGAAACTTGTGAAGAAATGGGAATTGACATTCATTACATTCGCATTGTAAGAGAAATTTCTCCCATATACATTCCACCAAGCAACTTCTACGTATATCCTTACATTTCGTATACGGGAAAGAACCCCACTTTTGTACTTCAAAAAAGCGAAGCGATGGAGCTCATCGAATTCCCAGTCTCCTCCTTCTTAACTCTAAAAGACACCCCCGAACTTATGGTTCTTCCCGACTCTCGAGGTCAGGAAGTCCCCGTCATCAATTTCAATGGATATATCATCTGGGGAGCGACCTCAATGATCCTAAGTGAATTTAGTCACTTGCTGAAAAATTTGTAAATTCGCAGTCTATTTTACCCGCTAATCAATGGCTAAAAAAAATATTTTTACCGATGCATTCGGTACACCTTATTTTCTAAAACGACTAATCATTTTTATTTTAGGAATGGTTTCTTATCGTCGTTTTAATGGTTTTAATAAACTGAAAATTACGGGATCGTATCATTTCAAAGATCTTCCAGATTCGAACGTACTCTTTGTCTCCAACCACCAAACCTACTTTGCCGATGTAGCAGCTATGTACCACGTGTTTTGCTCCGTTAACAATGGCTATTTAGACACCATTAAAAACCCCGTGTACTTACTGAATCCCAAAGTGGATTTTTACTATGTTGCAGCAGAAGAAACCATGAACAAAGGCCTACTTTCCAGGATATTTAAGCTTGCAGGAGCGGTCACGGTAAAAAGAACTTGGCGCTCAAAAGGTGAAAACATCAACCGAATGGTCGATATGAGCGAAGTGGACAATATCATGAAGGCTCTTGACAACGGCTGGGTTATTACATTTCCGCAAGGAACCACCTCCGCATTCGCCCAAGGAAGGAAAGGAACGGCAAAACTCGTTAAACAACAAAGACCCATTGTGGTTCCTATCAAAATTAACGGATTCCGACGCGCTTTTGATAAAAAGGGACTTAAAATCAAAGTCACAGGAGTGAAACCCACCATGGAAATCAAAAAACCGCTTGACATTGATTACGACAACGACAGCGCTCAAGAAATCTTAGATAAAATTATGGTTGCCATCGAGCAGACCCCAGATTTCAATGTGCTTCACGAGTACGAAAAAGAATGCTGTAGCAAAAGTGAAATTCAAAACAAAAGTCTTTAAACAATCCAACCCATGAAGAAACTCCTATTAATTTTACTGATTGGTTGCCTTTATAGCTGTACAAATCAGTCCGTATTTGAACACTATGAATTAAGTTATAGTCGCAGTGGCGGCTATGCGCCCATTTATGAAAATCTTCTCATTGAAGGGAACACCGCTCGTTTTTATTTTGAAGGGTATAACCAAAAATACAATAAAAAAACAAGCATCTCCAACGAAGAAAAAGCTCTTCTTCTAAAAGCAATTGAAACAAATAATCTTAAAGAAATTCGGGAGGACTACAAGAAGGTTTACGATAACATTACCACCACTGTGAAGGTAAAAACCGCAAATGAAAAGCTTTTTAAAGACGATGGAAGCTTTATCATCCCCGAGCATCAAGCGAGGTGGAATGCAATCATTCAAGCCTTTGAATCGTTTATCGAAGCCAAAAAACTAAGACAATAAAAGGAAAGAGTCTATATGTCCAATTCTGCATTGCATGACTTTAGCAACAAAACAAGAGTCTCGATTGTTTCCAATCATCAATCGATCGCAAAATTCATAATTCATGTTCTTGAATTCAATCAAAAATCAATTTATTATCAATTGGAAGGGGAATCTCTTGTCGAAAGCCCTGGAAGTGATTTCGTGTTGATAGAACATCAAAACTTACAAGACGCCGCTGAGTTCGAACCCAATATCGCACTAATAAGCACTTCGCCCCTATTTGAGCATTATGAAACTCTACTCCAACGCATTGTAAACGGAGGTATACTCGTCTATCCAGCCAGAGCCTTAGAACTTGAAAACGAATTAAGAAGGACTTCAAGCTTTTTTCGAAAGATTCCGTATGAGCCTTGCGTTTTAGAAGGAGATTCTTTACCCACTTCGATGGGATCGATTCCGTTGACACTAGAGGATGAAATCCTGATTGAACATTTGGAGGGCCTTCAACACCTTTTGCAGCACCTAGGAATCATGGAGGAAGAATTCCATGAAGCCCTGATGGCATATGAAATGCAATTGTAGATAAGAAGATCTGTTCGGTCTTTGACCTCATAAAAATCGAAAGTATGCCTACTCTCAATCGAGTCAGGCATTTTTTGTGATATTCTTGAACGCTCAGAAAAGTAGGCTTGCGACGTAATGAAAAGCGCAAAAGGAATGCTTTCTCATCGCCCAGTCCCTTTACACCCGCGCGCTATAAACTTACTTTCAAGCATTTAGAAGGGATATTTCACGCGATTCACAAGTAGGATCCAAGGAATCCAAAATTTTAATTAAATTTACAAGAATCAAATCTTGTATCATGCATTATATTCAAGAAGGGAAAATTCCCCCTAAAAGACATACTATATTTAAATCCGAATCAGACGCATTTTATTACGAACAACTTTTCGGCACAGAAGGATTTCATGGCATTTCGTCACTGCTCTATCATTTGCATCGTCCCACTCAAATCAAAAAGATTGGAGACCCGAAAGATGTGGCGCCCAAAATAGCGGTAGCCAAGAACGTAAAGCCTCGAATGTTTAAAGGGATGAATGTAACCTCGGAGGATGACTTTCTTGATAGTCGTAAATTTTTAATGGTGAACGATGATTTAAAAATGGGACTTGCAAAACCTCGCCATTCCATGGAGTATTTTTACAAAAATGCACACTGTGACGAACTACTTTTTGTTCACGAAGGATCAGGTACTTTAAAAACTTTCCTAGGAGACTTAAACTTTGAAATTGGAGACTATTTAATTATTCCTAGGGGAACCATCTTTCAATTGGAATTTGAAACGCAAAACAATGTATTTTTCATTTTAGAGAGTAACTCTCCCATTACCACTCCTTCTCGTTATCGGAATGAATTTGGCCAGCTCCTTGAGCATTCTCCCTTCTGTGAGAGGGACATTACCACACCAAAGCTTAAGGCTCCCGTGGATCAGACGGGTGAATTTTTGATTAAAGTAAAAAAGCAAGATCAAATTTGGGATTTCACCTACGCCACTCATCCCTTTGATGTGGTCGGCTGGGACGGGTTCTTCTACCCCTATAAATTTAACATCAAAAATTTCGAGCCGATCACAGGTAGAATTCACCAACCGCCTCCTGTGCATCAGAATTTCCAAGCGCATAACTTCGTCGTTTGTTCTTTTGTGGCTCGAATGTATGACTACCACCCTCAATCTATTCCAGCACCGTATAACCACTCCAACATTGATAGTGACGAAGTGCTCTTCTACACAGAAGGAGATTTTATGAGTCGAAACCATATCGATTTAATGGATTTCACGTTGCATCCTGGAGGAATTGTACACGGACCTCATCCGGGTGCCATGGAAAGAAGTATCGGCAAGAAATTCACTGATGAATTTGCAGTGATGGTCGATCCTTTCCGTCCTTTAAAACTTACAGAAGAAGCCCTAAAGGTGGAAGACCCTTCGTATATGACTTCGTGGCTCGATTCCTCAGAAAACGACTTTAAAGATCGTCTCATGGAATAAGCTGTACGATCAATCAAAAACAGGCGCCTATTTTGATATATATCATCTTTTCTTTGCGCCTTAAATCCCCTATCTTTGAAGTAGCTCATAAATCCAGCAACTAAACAAATTTACTACCATGCTTAACTATGTAAGTCCTCAAGAAGCGGTCTCTGTGATAAAGAGTGGAGACCGGGTCTTTTCTCACGGAAGTGCCTGTACACCTAATATTCTTCTCGATGCGATTGCCCAGCGAGCGGCTGAACTTCGCAACGTCGAGTTTGTTTCCATTACACAACAGGGAAACATGGAGGTTGCAAAAGAAGAATACAAAGAAAGCTTTCATATCAACTCTTTATTTACCTCAACTCCAGTTCGCAAAGCGGTCAATTCGGATCATGGCGATTACGTGCCTGTATTTTTAAGTGAAATTCCAATTCTCTTTCGAGACGGATACTTGCCAATCGATGTGGCACTCATCACGGTTTCTCCTCCAGACCATCATGGATATTGCACCTTAGGAACCTCTGTGGATGTAGCACGAAGTGCAGTCGACACTGCTAAAATAATTGTCGCTGTCGTCAACCCTAAAATGCCGCGTACGCACGGCGATGGAAATGTCCATGTCTCTAAAATCAGCAAGGCGGTTTGGAATGAAGAAGAATTACTCACTGTCGATTACGGAGCTAAGGTGGGCCCTGAAGAACTACTTATTGGAAAGAATGTAGCGGAGTTAATTGACGACCGATCTACCTTGCAGATGGGAATTGGAACCATTCCTGATGCTGTATTAAAAAGCCTCGGAAACCATAAAGATTTAGGTATCCATACGGAGATGCTGAGCGACGGAGTCATTGATTTAATTAAGAATGATGTAGTCAATAACAAATACAAAGGAACGCACAAGAACCAAACAATTACCAGCTTTTGCTTTGGAACGCGCAGACTATATGATTTTGTAAATGACAATCCATCCATGATGTTTTTAGATGTGAAACACGTGAACTATCCTATTAATATCATGAAAAACTATAAAATGACCGCGATCAATTCCGCCATTGAAGTAGACCTTACCGGACAGGTTTGCGCAGACTCGATTGGTACTTACCAATTTAGTGGAATTGGAGGGCAAATGGACTTCATGAGAGGAGCAGCGTTAAGCGAAGGGGGTAAACCCATCATTGCCATCTCCTCTAGAACAAAAAAAGGAGTTCCTCGAATTGTTCCCCATCTTAAATTAGGAGCAGGAGTCGTCACCACGAGAGGACACATGCACTGGGTCGTAACGGAATACGGCGCTGTTAATCTCTATGGAAAGAATCTACGACAAAGGGCAAAACTGCTAATTAGCATCGCCCATCCCGACGATAGGGACATGCTTGAGCGCGCAATGTATGAGCGATTCAAACAAAACTAACCCCTTCTAAATAGGCCGTTTCACCCCAGTTGAAACGGCCTATTTTCTGTATTTTACAAATAAAAGCATTCCAAATCTCACTTTAGGACAATGGAAGTATGATCAGTATTTAAGGAGTTCTAGATGTACGGAACCTATTTTATTTGCATTTAATCGAATCTTAAAATACAAAGAATCAGCCTTTTAAAGTTTCAGAATATTTGTTTAATTTAGGGCAATCAAACTTCAAAGAACTACCATTATATGTCAAATTTAACCTTTGCTGAAAAAATTGCAAAAGCAGAAAACTTCCTTCCCATCAATGGGACCGATTACATTGAATTTTATGTGGGCAACGCAAAACAAGCTGCACACTTTTACAAAACCGCATTTGGATTCCAAAGTATCGCCTATGCAGGACCCGAAACAGGCGTTAGAGATCGTGCAAGTTACGTACTGCAACAAGGCAAGATAAGACTCGTTTTAACCACGGGATTAAAGTCTGATTCCCCCATTAACGAACATGTGAAAAAACATGGAGATGGGGTCAAAATTCTAGCCCTTTGGGTAGACGACGCAACTAGTGCGTTTGAAGAAACAACAAGAAGAGGAGCTAAACCCTACTTAGAACCCACCACCATTCAAGACGAACATGGCCAGGTCGTTCGCTCAGGTATTTATACGTATGGTGAAACCGTCCATATGTTCATCGAACGTAAAAACTATTCGGGGCCATTTATGCCAGGATACCGCACATGGGAACCTAACTATAGTCCAAGCGAAGTTGGGCTGCTCTATGTAGACCACTGTGTGGGCAATGTCGGATGGAACCGTATGCTTCCTGTTGTAAAATGGTACGAGGATGTAATGGGATTTGTCAACATTCTTAGTTTTGACGACAAACAAATTAATACGGAATATTCCGCATTAATGTCAAAAGTAATGAGCAACGGAAACGGCTATGCAAAATTCCCGATTAATGAACCTGCCGAAGGCAAAAGAAAATCACAAGTAGAGGAATACCTTGATTTTTATGAAGATGAGGGAGTACAACACATCGCCGTGGCGACCAAAGACATTATTAAGACCGTGACGGAGCTTAAAGCGCGAGGTGTTGAATTCTTATCTCCTCCACCCGAAGCTTATTACGAGATGGTACCATCTCGTGTGGGAGAAATTGAAGAAGACTTAAAGAAACTCCAAGAACTTGGAATTCTAATTGACCACGATGAGGAAGGATACCTATTGCAAATCTTTACCAAACCGGTGGAAGACAGACCTACACTCTTTTTCGAAATCATTGAGCGCCACGGAGCACAAAGTTTCGGTGCGGGTAATTTCAAAGCTCTTTTCGAGGCTTTAGAACGTGAGCAGGAACTTCGAGGTAATCTTTAATTCAGGTTTGGATTGATATTTGTAATCTTATTGAGGTAAAAAGTATCACAATGAGAAAACTATTATTATTCATAGGCTTATTTATCGCATTTGGAACCATCCAAGCACAGTTTGCAAAAGCAAATTATCGCCTAGCCCAATTGAAAAAGCAAAACCCAGGATTCAAATCTCTCAAGAATGTAGATCTGGAAGCTCAAAAGTTTGTTCTTATTAAAGATTTTGAAGATCATACAGAACGTCAAATTATAAGTGTAGTAGGCAGTGATGCCACCTATGTCGAGGTATTTGATGACAAAGAAAAAAAAACGAGCAGTTCAAATGTTTTTTCAGGGGATGTGGTTCAATCCGATTCGGGAGTTCTCTCTTTTCGATTTGATGAACTTGAAGGAACTAAACTACCTCTTCCGATCGCAAAAAACTTTGTCGCGATGGAAAAAGACAACACTTTGATTCTTGTAGACGTAAATACGAGAGATCGATGGATGAGTTATCCCTAAGTAAGATAATCGCAAAGGCTTTGTAGGCCTAAGAAAAAGCAAGTTCATAGCCCTATCCGGTTATGAACTTTTTTTTATATATTTAAGTTCTAAATTTAATTTATGAAATCATTCGTATCCTATCCTGAAAATTCAGACTTTTCTATACACAATATTCCCTTTGGAGTGGCTGTTTTCGATCAAGAATATATCGCCTGTGCAACCCGAATTGGTGACATCGTCATTGACCTAGCCACCCTATATGATTTTGGTTATTTCAATGATGTGAACGGACTTCAAGACAATGTATTTGAAGCCTATACTCTTAATGAACTTATTGAACTAGGTAAACCCATCACAAAAAGCATTCGAGAAAAAATCCAGACTCTTCTGTTGGAAGGATCTTCCCTTTCAAAGGATGAAAAAAGCATCGAAGAATGTTTTTTCAACCTAGACCAAGTAAAAATGCTAATGCCTGTGCACGTAGCAAATTACACGGATTTTTACTCTAGCATCGAGCACGCGACCAATGTAGGGAAATTATTTAGAGATCCCGAGAATGCACTTCTTCCCAACTGGAGACATTTGCCAGTGGCTTACCACGGAAGAGCTTCTTCCATTGTCGTATCAGGAACCGAAATCATTAGACCTAAAGGGCAAACCAAAGCGAAGACAGAGCCGCTTCCTAGTTTTGGACCTTGTAAACAACTCGACTTTGAACTAGAACTCGGGTTTATCATAAATCAAAACACAGAGATGGGTGATCGCATTAGTGTAGAAGAGGCAGAAGACTCGATCTTTGGCTTAGTTCTTTTCAATGACTGGTCAGCTCGTGATATCCAATCATGGGAATACGTTCCATTAGGCCCCTTTTTAGCCAAGAATTTCGCAAGTTCGATCTCCCCTTGGGTAGTGACGCTCGAAGCGCTTGAGCCTTTCCGGACCGAATCGCCTAAACAAGAACCCGAAGTATTAGAGTATCTAAAATCGTCCGGCAAAAAGAATTATGATATACATTTAGAAGTGGGACTTACGCCGGACAAAGGCACGGAAGTAATCATTACGAAGACCAATTTCAAAACCATGTACTGGAACATGGCCCAGCAGCTTGCCCATCACACGGTAAATGGTTGCAATGTAGAAGTTGGAGATTTGTACGCCTCCGGAACTATTTCTGGCAACGAACCGGATTCTTTTGGTTCTTTACTTGAACTAACCTACCAAGGAGAAAAGCCACTCGTTTTAAACGACGGACAGAAACGAAAATTTTTAGAGGATCAAGACACGGTCTCCATGAGAGGTTGGGCAGAAAAAGACGGCATTCGTGTCGGATTTGGTGAGGTGGTGGGAACCATTCTTCCGGCCAAATAAACATTCCTTGAATAGAGTGAATTCCTTTCTCTAAACGACATAAACATTTTCTGTGAAAACAATTGATCCAAAAGACTTAAGTTCGCAAGATCTCCAAACTATAATGCAAACTGCCGTGGCGCCAAGACCCATAGCCTTTGCCTCAACCATAAGTAAAAAAGGAGCACCCAACCTATCTCCTTTTAGCTTTTTCAACATGGTTTCAACCGTGCCTCCAATCCTTGTATTTTCCCCCTCACGACGCGTTCGAGACAACACGACAAAGCATACCTTAGAAAACATTATTGAGACAAATGAAGTGGTTATCGGTGTGGTTAATTATGACATTGTACAACAAGTAAGTCTGAGTTCCACCGATTACGACGAAGGCGTAAATGAGTTTATAAAAGCTGGATTTACGATGGTGGATGCCGTCAAAGTAAAACCTAAACTCATTGCTGAATGTCCTGTTAATTTTGAATGCCGAGTTCTTGTGGTTCAATCCCTAGGAACGGAAGGCGGTGCGGGCAACCTGATAATCTGTCAGGTTGAACATATTCACATTGACCCCAAATATCTAGATTCAAAAGGAAAACTAGACCAAATAAAACTAGATCTCGTTTCTCGTTTAGGAGGTCCTTATTATGGCCGAAACAATGCAACTAACTTATTTAATATCCCAAAACCTCTTACAAAAAAAGGGATTGGGTTTGACAATTTACCCAAAGAAATTTTAACAAGTACAGTACTCTCAGGAAATGATTTGGCAATGCTTGCAAATGTAGAAACACGTCCCAAGGGTCATTTTTCGTCGGATAAAAAAGTTCATTTAAAGGCGAAAGCGCTTCTCCGTAATGAAGAGATTGAGAAGGCGTGGGAAACGCTAAGGCGTCCTAGCACAGATGAAGATGAAAAACTGGATCTACTGAGACACATTTTTAGCATCATTAAGAAATAAAACATTTCTTCCCAATTCTTAGTTCCATTAAAAATTCCCTCACATAAATTATGGAGAGGGAATTTTTGAGTCAATCTTTTGCTAAAGCAGTGACGATTACAAACCGTCTCACTGATCCTTTTGAGATAGCGCTAGATTGCTTGAATTTAAACCCAGCGCTTGCAAGTCTAGTTTAAGAATCCTCCGAATCTTTGATTTCCAAATCCTTGTCGAGTTCTGGACTAATTTTTATGCGATTCTCCGCACGGCTTCTAAAGCGAATATTAAGCATTTCCACTACAAGACTAAATGCCAAGCAGGAGTAAATAATATTTTTACTCACATGCTGATGAATACCTTCTGCAACAAGCATTACTCCAATCACAACAAGGAAAGCCAAAGCTAGCATCTGCAAACTCGCATGCTTATTAATAATGGTTGAAATTGGACCTGCGAAGAGCATCATAATTCCCATGGAAATCACGACCGCAATAATCATCAACATGACATTGTCCACAAGGCCAATTGCGGTTAGTATGGAATCGAGTGAAAACACCATATCAATTAGAATTATTTGCAGTACAACCATGGTCATTAAACCACTGACTCCAGATTTCGAAGAAGAACTTACTTCATGTTCATGGAATTGCATCTTAGAATGAATCTCAAATGTACTTTTACCGATCAGAAAAATACCCCCTGCCAAAAGAATTAGATCTTTCCAACTTAACGCTAGAGCTCCTTCTCCATTTGGTTCTTCAAACCAATCCAGTGTAAGCACCGGATCCTTCAAACCTATGATCCAACCAATCATTAATAAAAGAGCTATACGGAAAATCATCGCAAAGGCTAGTCCAAGATTCCTTGCAAACCTTCTTTTTGCTTTGGGTAATTTATCGGATATAATGGAAATGAAAATAATATTGTCAACACCGAGAACAATTTCTAAAAAGGTCAAGGTCAATAGGGAAATCCAAATCTGAGGATTTGCGAAATTGGGCCAGTCTAGCGCAGCAAATAAGTCCATTTTTTTTTTAATTTAGGCCTCGAAGATAATTTTTTTCTTTCGATTACCCACTATACAACTTGCTATTTTTTTGAAGAAATTTGGTACTGATTTTCAAGTGATTTTACCGCACTATGCACTTGAAAGTGAGCTAGTAGGAGCCTCAAAAATTCTGAGCCTCCTTTCGACAAAGAATCCTTCAAAGCCCAAAAGGGTAAAGCTATTTCAGGTGTAATAAAACGCAAAGGATTTGCAAATAACGTCTTTACTTTGTCTTTGAAAGATATTCCCTAAATTGATCGTTTAAGACTTCACATTCTTTTCTCATCAGTCCACTTTCAATCTGAGGTCTTTTGCCCCATTTAGGAACCGTCTCGGTTTCAAGAATTTTAAACTCTGAAGACTGTCCTCCCACATACGGAACCTGCAATCCAAATTTAATATTTGCTATGTGATGATGTCTTAGCACATAAGAACACATAAGGCAAGGTTCATGCGTGGAATACAAAATACTATGAGGCAAAACTTCGGCGAAGCCATTTTTTAGAGCGTCCTGCACAGCAAGAATCTCCGCATGCCTTGTAATATCACCTGTGGATTTTCCCTTCTCGATACCTCGACCGATGATCTGATTTTCGTGTACAATGACAGATCCTACAGGTGGATTCCCCTCTTCTAATGCCAACTTTGCGAGCCTTATGCATTCCTGCATATACAGTCTATCCTCTTCCATAGTCCATACAATTGAAAAACATCCTTCTAACTAAAACCTTTATTTGCCATACGTTAAGGAATATGCTTTGTAAATTAAAACCAGAAGATAAAAAGTACTTCGACCTACTATTTCCCTACCTGTCTAAAAGTTAAACAATTCTTCTAAATCTAACTCGACGACGTTCCCTAAGGCTTCAAGCTGCGAAAAATCAAGCTCTTGCCTATTTCCGATCAAAGCCATATTGTATGTAAGTCCACTAATTCGATCCTGATAGAAGGAGCTTAACTCTTCAAAGGTTAAACGTTCAATTACTTTGTACATCTCTTCTCGAATGTCATAATCAATGCCTAACTTTTTTAACCGATGATGATTACTAAAGATAGCACTTCTTCGAATCCTTCCCGAGGCAATTCGCTTAAGGGCCTGCGATTTTGAACTTTCAAATTGAGACTTATAGTAAGGAAGCTCGCTCATTAGCGCATCCATTGAATCGAGTGCAATACTCAATTTATCGCTTTGTGTTCCTAAAAAACTAAGCAAATAATCGGGCTCACCCAGGCGATTAGCCGTTTGGTACTGAGCGTAGGCAGAATACGCTAAACTTTTACGTTCCCGAATCTCTTGGAATACAATACTTGAAAGTCCACTGCCAAAGTATTCGTTGAATACATTTGCAATACCGAAGGTTTTAGGATTAACGTTCTCTGATCTGCCTACTTTGGTAAGTTCCACTTGCACCATATCGTAATTCACAAAATACAATGTATCTTCTCCTTTCGGAGTATCATAGGTTTGCGAATCTGGTATTTTCCTTGATTCTGGCTCAATATAGGGCGTAATTTGACTCACAAGAGTCTCTAAATCATTTCCATAGAAGAAAAGTTCATAGGGATAAGAAAACAAACTCCTGGTGTTTTCGACAAGTTCTTCGCAAGAAAGAAGTTCGAGATCTTCTTTTGAAATCACATCTCGAAGACGTGAATTCTTCCCGTACTTCGCATAACTTCGAAGGGCATTACTAATTTTACTTTTGTCATTTTTGGCCACCTGACGGCTCTCTAAAATGCTTTGAACAAAATCTTCATACACATTTTGGTCTGCTTGTAGCTCCTTAATCCAATGGTCTAATAATCGAATTCCTTCACTTAGGTTTTGTTCAAGACCCGAGAGTACGATGCTAATTTCATCCGAGGTAATTTGAAAATCAAAGGTAATCCCCAGTTTGAAGAATTCTAATTTGAGGGCTTCATTACTATACTTTGAAGTTCCCAGATACTGAAGAAGATAAAGGGCAAGTTCTAGGGTTTTGTCATGATCCTTCCCCATCGGAAATAGATAGTAAAGTTGAGCCCTTTCGTTTAATGGATTCTTCACATAACTCAGGATTTTCCCTTTCACATTTCGAGTCGTGATTTTTGCTTTGTAATCGATGAACTCTGGCTCGATTGGCTTACTCTCCATTAGAAGAAGAGATTTTGCAAATTCACTTTGTGCCTCTTGGTTTAGTTCTACAGGTGTAATGCCTGGATTTTCCACCCGAATAAGTGCCGAATTCTCTCCTTTTTCTTTGAAAATCTCCACATAATTATCAATAAAAAACGACTGGGCAAATTCCATAACCTCCTCTTTCGTGATGGATTCATAGATTGCCAGTTCTTCAAGTTCTTCCTTCCAAGACTGCCCTCGGATATAGGTTTGATAGAGATTGGTCGCTAGCCCATCGGAAGATTCTAATCCCTTAATTTGCTGAAGTTTAAAATCATTTACGATCGCCCAAAGCATCCAATCTGGAAACTCACCTTTTTTTATCTTATCGAGCGCCTCCAAAAGAAGTGCTTTTCCCTCTTGAAGGCTTTGATTTTCTTTGGGAACTAGTACCAAGGAAATCATACCATACTGTTTGAATCCCATTGCATAGGCTCCCGCATACAAAGCTTTTTGTTTGTTATTTACATCCAAATCGAGGAGTCCTACTTCGCCCCGGTTTGTAAGCAAACTTGAAATCATATCTACAAGATAATAGTCCCTTGTACCATAGCTTGGTGTTCTCCATCCTAAATGCAATCTAGGAGAAGAAGGGCTTTGAATTACGGAGGACTGAATCTGAGTAAGTGGTTTTTCTACAATTTCCTTGTCTTGTGGAAGCTCCACGCTTTTAAGGGTTCCAAAGTACCGATCCACCATGGCAATGGTTTTTTCGAACTCAAGATCTCCTACAAGAACCATGGCATAGTTATTCGGTACATAATACTGATCAAAGTAAGCATGTATGGCTTTCATCGACGGATTCTTCAGATGCTCTGCCTTTCCTAAAGTGGTTTGTTGACCGTTGGGATGGGTGGGGAAAAGCAGTCGCATCATCGTATCGTTCACCTGACGAGAGTCTTGATCTTGTGCGCGGTTAAACTCTTCGTAGACCGTTTCTAATTCCGTATGAAAAAGACGAAGGACGAGTTCTCCAAAACGCTCTCGTTCTACTTTGAGCCATCGCTCTAACTCATTGGAAGGGATTGCATTTTTGTAAACGGTTTCATCTAGCCATGTATGTGCATTGGTTCCGGTGGCTCCTAAAGAAGAAACCAGTTTATCGTATTCTCCTGCAATCGCGTAGCTACTTGCCTTATGAGACAATGCATCGATTTGTTTGTAGATTTCTCTCTTCTTGCTGGGATCCGCTCTTTTATGCTCTTCATAGAGCTCCGATATTTGATCAATTAACTCGGATTCTTTCTCCCAATCTACGGTACCGATCTTAGAGGTTCCTTTGAAAAGCATATGCTCAAGATAATGGGCAAGACCTGTATTGTCCTTAGGGTCCCGGTTACTTCCTGTGCGCACTGCAATATAGGTTTGAATTCTTGGGTGCTCTGAGTTTCTTGCGAGATAAACTTTTAGTCCGTTACTTAAGCTATAAAGTCTCACTTGATGCTTATCATTTTCGACCCACTCATAAGAGTAGCCGTTTGCATCTGTTGAATGTTTTTCTTCGTATTGTGTCATACTTATTTAGAGTCAAATGGAATGCCTATTCCCGAGGCTTCCAATTCTGTTTTTTAATAAAATTAATGGGCCTCTAGCCATGTATCGCCTATGCCTATCTCAACGGTTAAAGGAACCGCCGTTTCCACCGCGTTTTCCATTTCATAGCGCACAAGTTCTGTGGTCAATTCGAGTTCGCTCTCGGGAACCTCAAACACTAATTCGTCATGCACTTGCAGGAGCATTTTGGTTTCCAAGTTTTGTTCCTTTAACTTTTGATCGATGCGAATCATCGCCACTTTGATGATGTCTGCTGCAGAGCCTTGAATGGGCGCATTGACCGCATTTCTTTCGGAGTGCGCTCTCACGACAAAATTGGCAGAATTAATATCTTTCAAATGACGCTTTCGTCCCATAAGAGTGGTGACGAATCCCTTTTTCTTTGCATTTTCGACTTGGCTTGCCATCCATGCTTTTAATTTCGGATAGGATTCATAATAGGCCTCGATCATAGCCTTGGCTTCCTTTCTAGAGAGGCCTGTTTGCTCTGCGAGAGCAAAAGCCCCTTGTCCATAGATAATTCCGAAGTTTACGGTTTTCGCTTGGCTTCTCTGCGTTTTTGAAATTTCTTCAATTGGCAAATTAAAAAGCTTAGCCGCCGTCGCCGCGTGAATATCCTCCCCTTCCTGAAAAGCTTTGAGCATATTGGTCTCATCCGAAATCTCTGCAATGAGGCGAAGCTCAATTTGAGAGTAGTCCGCGGCTAGAATTTTGCATCCGGGTTTTGCCACAAAAGCGCCGCGAATCTGTTGCCCTCGTAAGGTACGTATCGGAATATTTTGAAGATTTGGATTAAGAGAAGCAAGCCTTCCTGTGGCGGCCGTGGTTTGTGAAAACCTTGTATGGACGCGCTTGTCTACGGGATCAATCTGCGTAGGAAGAGCATCGACATAGGTGGATTTTAGCTTCTGAAGAGTTCGGTATTCCAAAATGGGCGTAATCACTTCATGTTTCCCAGAAAGTTTCTGCAAGACTTCTTCGGACGTAGCGTACTGACCTGTTTTTGTTTTTTTTGCTTTTGCGTCCAACTGAAGTTTATCAAATAGGATTTCTCCAAGTTGGCGTGGTGAATTCAAATTAAATTCCTGATCCACAAGCTCAAAAATCTGACTTTCGAGGGCGCGCAAATCGGATTCTAAATCTTGACTTTCCTTCTCGAGCCACTCTTTGTCTAGAAGCACACCCTCAAGTTCCATTCCAGCGAGTATCTTTAAAAGAGGCATCTCTATGGTTTCAAAAACGAAATCAAGTCCTTCTTTCACCAACTGGGGTGCAAAAAGTTCATACAATTGAAAGGTCACATCTGCATCCTCGCTGGCATAGGAAGTCTGCGTTTCTATATCAAGCTGCGCAAAAGACAATTGATTCTTTCCTTTTTTTCCGATCAATCTCTCAATGGGGACAGGTTCATAGTTTAAATACATTTCCGACAAATAGTCCATCCCGTGCCGCCCGTCTGGATTTAGCAAGTAATGAGCAATCATGGTGTCAAACAAAGGACCCTCAAACTTAACTCCGTAGCGAGTTAGTATTTTATAATCGTATTTTAAATTGTGGGCAATCTTAATGACCTCTTTGCTTTCAAAAAAAGGTTGAAAAAGCGCAAGAGTTTCTCTCGCCTTCGTTTCCTCTGCGGAGATAGGAATATAGTAGGCTAAACCTTTCTTATAACTAATACTTAATCCCACCATCTGCGCATGCAATTCATCAAGTGATGTGGTCTCCGTATCAAAACAAACTGCTTTTTGCAAAAGCAAGTTCCTTACTAAGATTCGCTGCATCTTCTCAGAGTCTATCGTTTGATACAGATGGTCATTCTCTTCCAAGGTCAGTTTACTTGAAGTGGCCCTTTCTAATTCTTCAAAATCAGCAAACAAATCGAGCTGTACTCCGTGCGAGGCATCGAGCGCCGCGTCTTTCTTTTTAGAAGAAGTGGAAGGTTTTTCACCTGATTCTGGGGCATTTTGAGGGGCAAAAGTTCGGTACAGAGTTTCGTAAAGTCTTCGGAATTCAATCTCATCAAACACCTCTCTTACTTTCTCAAAATCTGGAGTTTCTAAATCGTATTTCTCATGATCGAAATCGATCGGCACATCACAAATAATCGTAGCAAGGGTCTTGGAAAGTCGTCCACGCTGCGCCGAATTCTCCACCTTTTCTTTTAATTTCCCTTTCAATTCATGGGTATGGTCTAAAAGATTTTCAAGGCTACCATAGGTTTGTAAAAACTTCATCGCTGTTTTTTCTCCTACGCCTTCAAGACCTGGTATATTGTCGACAGCATCTCCCATCATAGCAAGAAAGTCGATCACTTGTTTCGGATCCTCGATGCCATATTTTGCCTTTACCTCCTCGACGCCTAAAATCTCAAAATCAGCACCTCGGGAACCCGGTTTGTAGATTTTGATATTCTCGGTGACTAGTTGTGCAAAATCTTTGTCTGGTGTAACCATATAGGTCGTATATCCCTGTTTTTCTGCTTTGCAGGCAATGGTACCTATGACGTCGTCTGCTTCATAGCCTTCTACTCCTAGAATAGGCACATGCATCGCTTCCAAGATTCGATGAATATAGGGCACTGCAATCTTAATCGCTTCGGGCGTCTCACTTCGATTGGCTTTGTACTCCTCAAACTGCTCTGTTCTGACACTCGCTTTTCCCACATCAAAAACCACAGCAAGGTGCGTTGGATTTTGCTTACGGATAAGCTCGATTAAAGAGTTGGTAAAGCCAAAAATTGCAGACGTATCTATGCCTGTACTTGTAACTCTAGGGCTTCGGATAAGTGCATAGTACCCACGAAATATCATGGCGTACGCATCTACTAAAAAAAGACGTTTATCGTGTGGTTGTGACATAAAGGCAAAGATAAACAAAACTAGTTCAGCAACCTTTGCTCGGAAGCTCCTTTTTGCCCTACTCAAATAAATCATGCAAAATAGAAACTTTAGTCCTAAATTTGCCCTATGCAAGATCTATCTCTTCGTTCTGTCACCGTGACGCGTTATATTCTTCCTCTTCGAGAAGGCGGAAGTCTTCCGGCTCTTGCCGAAGCGGATGACGATTTTAAATACGTCGTAAAATTTAAAGGTTCAGGACACGGCGTAAAAATGCTAATCTCCGAACTTATTGGTGGAACGGTGGCAAAACTATTGCGCTTAAATATGCCTGAACTTGTGTTCGTGAATCTTGGCGAAGAATTCGGTCAATCCGAAGGAGATGAAGAAATCCAAGATTTACTCAAATTCTCGAAAGGACTCAATCTAGGACTCCATTATCTTTCGGGTGCTCTTAGTTACGAACCGAGTATGAAAGTAGATCCTTTGCTCGCCTCAAAAATCGTTTGGGCAGACTGCTTTCTTACCAACATAGATCGCACCTTCAAAAACACAAATCTTCTGCTTTGGCACAAAGAACTTTGGATTATTGACAATGGAGCTTCACTCTATTTTCATCATTCCTGGCAAAATTTTGACCAAGCCGCCAAATCGCCTTTCCCTTACGTGAAAGACCATGTACTGCTTCCCAAAGCAAATCAGCTGGATCAGGCCGATCAGTTTGCGAAAAGCATTCTTAACGAAGAGACTCTCTGGGAAGTCGTGAATTTAATTCCTTTGGAGTGGCTAGAATGGGAAGACACCGACGAAAGCCCGCAGGAAATCCGAGAGATTTACCACACGTTTTTGAAAACCAGACTTGAAAACTCAAACCTATTTCTAGACCATGCCAAAAATGCAAGAAAATAAATTGTACGAGTACGCGGTCATCCGATTGGTACCCAAAGTAGAACGCGAAGAATTTTTTAACGTAGGACTTATTCTATTTTCGAAAAAGGAAAAATTCATTGAGTCTCGTGTACATCTTTGTGAAAAGAAATTTAACCTGATGCATAGCAAACTAGACTTTCAAGAAGTTAAGCAAAGTCTAGAAAACTTTAGTAGAATTGCAAAAGGAGATCCTCAGTCCGGCCCTATTGCGCAGCTTGATCTTGCAGAGCGTTTTCGTTGGCTCACAGCCCTTCGCAGTAGTTCTATTCAAACCTCAAGACCTCATCCTGGAAAAAGTGCAGACCTTAGGGCCACTTTTGAGCGACTCTTCGAAGAATTGGTTGAGTAAACCTTGGTTTTAAAAGCTTTTTTTCCAAGCCCTTGCAAACTTCTTTTAAAGCTTAATTAGCTTGGCAAACTTTAAAATAAGATTCTTCTCCCCCTCGTTTTGAAATTTCACCTTAGCTTTGATATTGCTCGGATCGCTTCCGTCTAAAAACAGAACCTCGCCTAGTCCAAAACGCTCATGCCTCACTTTGTCCCCGACCTCAATATCTTGATCGCTCGTTCCACTTGGAC
This sequence comes from Bacteroidota bacterium, assembly GCA_023387375.1. Lineage (GTDB taxonomy): Bacteria > Bacteroidota > Bacteroidia > Flavobacteriales > Weeksellaceae > Planobacterium_A. The sequence continues at coordinate 29,898 of JAEWIE010000019.1, forward strand.
CCTGAATCCTAGCACTGCTGACCGGCTTTAAATTCTTAGAAAGCTTTGATTTTTCCATTTCCTCCGTTCGACGAAGGGCTTTTTTAGGTTCCAATTTTCGAAACACCCGAGGTTCTCCTACTTGGTCATCAAAGAGTGAACTCTTCAGACCCGAATGATTTACAAATCGGCTCTCCACTGACGGATTGATAAATTCTATATAGTTGGAATTCACCTCACTTAAAAACCGCGAAGGCTCTGCATCGGTAATCTTCCCCCATTGGAATCTAGAAACCGCATACGTCAAGAAGACTCTTTTCTCGGCCCTCGTTAAAGCCACATAGAAAAGTCTTCTTTCCTCTTCGAGTTCTTCTCGGGTGGAAGAACTCATAAAACTTGGAAATAGATTTTCTTCAAGACCCACTAGGTGAACAATTGGAAACTCAAGACCTTTAGATAAGTGGATGGTCATAAGAGAGACTTTGTTTGGATCGTCATCTTTGTCCTTGTCTGCATCGGTCGAGAGCGCAATAGACCCTAGAAAGTTACTAAGACTTGGATCCCCATCTTCTAGTTGTTGTTGCTCATCTAAGAATCCACGCATGGAATTTAAGAGTTCCTGTACATTCTCTACCCTTGAGATTCCCTCTGGAGTTTGGTCGTCTTTTAAGAATTTAATGAGTCCACTACGTTTGGCTACTTCCATGGCTACTTGGTAGATATCTTCTGACTTCAAAAGGATCTTAAAAGCCTGAATCATACTCCAAAAATCGGCTAGCTTCCTAAGGACTCCATTGTTCAAACCTAAATTAGGTGCATATGTAGGCAAATCTGCAAGTACCGCGGAGAGGCTAATGTTCTTTGAATCTGCGAAAACAAGAAGTTTGTTTTGCGTGGTTTCTCCAATACCTCTTGTGGGATAATTTACGATCCGACTAAAGGCCTCGTTGTCATTTTCATTGACAAGCAGACGCAGATAAGCCAAAAGGTCTTTTACCTCTTTTCTTTGGTAGAAAGAAAGCCCTCCGTAGACGCGGTAGGGTATGTTTTTCTTTCTTAATGCATCTTCAAACGCCCTCGTTTGAGAATTAGTTCTATAAAGAATGGCAAAATCACTAAATTTCTTTTGCTCTGAATTATGGAGTTGCCAAATGTTTCCTGCTACAAATCCCGCTTCGTCCGCATCGGAAAGAGCGCGGTACACTTTTATTTTCTCTCCAATCTCATTGTCACTGAAAACGTTCTTCTTGAACTGTTGGGTATTTTTAGCAATTACATCGTTTGCGGCATCTACAATGTTTTGCGTAGAACGATAATTTTGTTCAAGTGCCACGGTGACGGCATCGGGATAATCCTTCTTAAAATTTAAGATGTTATAGATGTTGGCCCCTCGGAAAGAGTAGATACTTTGCGCATCGTCTCCCACCACGCAAATATTCTCAAATTTGGAAGCAAGAGCCTTTACAATTAAATACTGCGAGTGGTTGGTATCTTGGTACTCATCTACTAAAATATAGCGGAATCGATCTTGGTATTTGGCAAGTACCTCGGGAAAACGAGTGAGTAGTTCATTTGTTCTTAGTAACAAATCATCAAAATCCATGGCCCCATTGCGAAAACAGGTATCCACATATCTTTTGTAAATCTCACCCATGGACTTCATGTTGGCCTTTTCATCGGCTTCCATGAGCTCGGGATTGTTAAAATAAGCCCTTACGGTGATTAGATTGTTCTTATAATTGGAAATCCGACTCAAAACTTTTTTGGGTTTGTAAAGGTCTTGGTCAATAGAGAGTTCTTTCAACACTTTCTTAAGCACATTCAAAGAATCCTGCGCATCATAGATTGTAAAATTGGAAGGAAATCCGAGAAGCATCGCTTCACTCCTTAAAATTCGTGCAAAGACAGAGTGAAAGGTTCCCATCCATAGGGATTTAGCCTCACTTTGTCCCACTACTTTTGCAATTCTCTCCTTCATTTCCTTGGCTGCCTTATTGGTAAAGGTGAGAGCCAAAATATGGAATGGACTTACCCCTTGGGTTATAAGATGTGCAATACGCATGGTAAGCACTCTTGTTTTACCAGAACCTGCTCCAGCAAGCACCATAAGAGGTCCTTTGGTTGTGACAACTGCTTCGTGTTGGGCTTCGTTTAACCCCTTAAGATAATCCATTATGATGAGAGAAAATTATTAGAAGTTACAAAGTTAAGGAAATATTTTCTCGCTATTTTTACAAAACAATTTCTGTTTTCCATTTTTAAAAAATTTCGCTTTGTGCTTACGAATCGTCTGCCGTTAACGATAAAATGGACATCCAAAGCAAACGATCAACCTAGCAAAAAAGACCTTTTAACGTGGACTCTAAAGTCGTGCTACTCTATGTTCGTGTCATTTCGCTTCATACTTTGAAAAGGACAAAAAACTCGTGGCTGAACATACAACATATTAGCAATCAAAACATTAAACACATAAATTAGACACTGAGAAAAGAGTCATCCTAGAGAAATTTGTCTAGTTAAAATCTTTAAAACAAGTAAAGAATATAAAATTCCACCGGAAAGCCCCTTTGGGAACCGTATATTTTTTTATCTTTATAGACGAGCCAAATGTAACATCTAGATAAAAAAAACCACCTATATACTACAAAATTCATACTATGAACAAAAAACTACTTTCTGCTGCGGCCATTGTCCTACTAGGGGCATTTGTAAGCGCACAGCAAATTAAATTTGAAGAATACGATTTAGACAACGGTCTACACGTGATTCTTCACCAGGACAATACGGCACCTGTCGTAACGACCTCGGTAATGTATCACGTGGGCTCAAAAGATGAGGAGCCTGGAAAAACAGGGTTTGCCCACTTCTTTGAGCATTTATTATTTGAAGGAACGCACAACATCGAACGTGGAGAATGGTTTAAAATTGTTTCTGCACATGGAGGCTCAAACAATGCGAATACCACCACAGACCGTACCTACTACTACGAAACCTTCCCGTCCAATAATCTAGAGTTAGGACTATGGATGGAGTCAGACCGATTGCTACAGCCCATTATCAACCAAGTAGGTGTAGACACACAGAAAGAAGTCGTACAAGAAGAGAAAAGACAAAGGCTAGACAACCAACCTTACGGACGCTTTAGTTACGGAGAGGCTTTGTCACCGCATATCTTTGATAAACACCCATACCGTTGGAGTGTGATTGGGTCTTTTGAAGATTTAAGCAGTGCAAAACTAGAAGACTTCCAACATTTTAGCAAAACGTTTTATGTTCCCAACAATGCTGTATTAGTCGTGGCTGGTGATTTCAAAAAACCAGAGGCGAAGAAAATGATTGAAAAGTATTTTGGAAACATTCCAAAAGGGGCTCCTGTCAAGAAAAACTTCCCGAAAGAGTCTCCTATCACCCAGGAGCGTCGCGTAACGGAATACGACAGCAATATTCAAATTCCTCTACTCGCCATCAACTATAGAACGCCAGACAACAAGAGCAAAGATGCCGTCGCATTAGATATGTTATCTACTTATTTATCAGGAGGAAAAAGCTCAGTCTTATATAAAAAATATGTAGACCAGAAAAAAGAAGCGCTTCAAATCTTCGCTTTCAATCGTCAAATGGAAGATTATGGAATCTACACCATTGGGGTCCTTCCACAAGGAGCTGTACCTCTTGAGAAATTAGAAGCTGACATCCAGCAAGATATTGAGAAAGTTCAAACCGATCTTATCTCCGAATCCGATTACCAAAAGCTTCTTAATACAGTAGAAAATAGTTTTGTGGCTCAACGTTCTGGCGTCGAAAACATCGCTCATCAACTTGCCGATGCATACATGCTTCAAGGCGATACGAACAAAATCAATACGGAACTAAAAACCTACCAGTCGGTCTCAAGAGAAGACATTAGAGAGGTAGCTAAAAAATACCTAGGCAAAAACCAACGTGTCATCGTAAATTACTTACCAGAATCTGCGAAAGACAAAAAAGCAACTAATTAACAACAGAGAATTTCTATGAGAACAAAAATAATATCCCTTGCCCTGGCGTTGGTCGCTGTGTCTTTTAGCGCACAAATCGACAGACCGATGCCAAAACCAGGACCCGCTCCTGTGGTAAACCTCGGAAAATCGAATGAATTTAAATTAAAAAATGGACTTACGGTGATCGTGGTAGAAAACAATAAACTTCCACGAATTAGCACGACGTTAAGCATCGATAACAAACCCTTTGCACTTGGTGCCAAGAAAGGAGTAGATGGTCTTCTTGGAGAAATGCTAGGAACCGGCACCCAAAGTCTTTCTAAAGACGAGTTCAACAATAAAATTGAACAATTAGGAGCTCGTGTAAGCTATTGGAGCGAAGGAGCTAGCGCCTCCGCACTGACTAAATATTTCAATGAAATCTTTGGTTATTTTGCAGACGGTGCCCTGAATCCTAATTTCTCTCAGGCCGAATTTGATGCTGTGAAAGCACGTTATATTGAAGGACTTAAAGCGGATGCAAAAAGTGTAGATGCAGCGGCTTCTCGAATGACAAGTGTTTTAACCTATGGGAAAACCCATCCTTTTGCAGAATACGACACGGAAGAGAAGGTTTCAGCAATTACGCTTCAAGATGTAAAAGATTACTATAACAAATACTACAAACCAAACAATGCGTATCTCGTATTTGTAGGAGATATCAATGCAAAAGATGCAAAAGCATTAGCAGAGAAGCATTTTTCGTCTTGGAAAGCAGGCGATCTTGCGATTCCAGCCTTACCGGCTGTAGCTCCTGTGACGAAAACAGAAGTGGATGTGATTAACATGCCTAATGCCGTGCAATCTGTAATCTCAGTGGCTTACCCTGTACAACTTACAAAGAAAGATCCAGACTACTATGCCGTACAAGTAGCCTCCACTATCTTAGGAGGTGACTTCAACTCTAAATTGAACATGAATCTTAGAGAAGCACACGGTTGGACCTACGGGGCAAGAGGTGGTATTTCAGACTCAAGATACATTGGACGTTTTATGACCAGTGCGACAGTTCGAAATAACGTTACGGATTCTGCGGTCGTTGAAACGATCAAAGAAATCAAAGGCATGACTTTAAACAAAGTCGATCAAACCGAACTTGAAAATGTCAAGGCAAAATTCTTAGGAAACTTCGTATTATCTCTTGAGCGTCCACAAACTGTGGCAAGCCAAGCGTTAATCACAAAAACGAATGACCTTGACAAGAATTTCTATGCCTCTTACATTCAAAATATTAACAAAGTAAGTGTGGATGATGTTCTTCGAGTTGCCAAGAAATATTTTAAACCTGAGCAGGCAAGAATTATCGTGACGGGAAAAGCCGAAGAAATCGCGCCAGGACTGAGCAAATTAGGGTATCCAATACATTTTTATGATTCCTATGGAAACACAATTGCAGATCCAGCGAAGGCTAAAAAGCAAGTGAATGTATCCACAGATGAGATCAAGGCAAAATACCTTGAATTTATTGGCGGAAAGGACGCAGTCAGCAAAATAAAAACCATGGTTCAGGAAGGTAAAATGAGCATGATGAATATGGAAGGCGAATTCACAGGCAAATACGAATTCCCTGACAAATCCCTTACTCTCATTAAAATCATGGGCATCGAAATCAAAAATGTCTTTGACGGAAACCAAGGATATGTTTCTCAAATGGGACAAAAAATTGATTTTACGCCAGAGCAAATCAAAGGCTTAAAAGGATACAACACTGTTTTCCCTGTACTTTCGCCTGCCTTTGCAAAAAGCAAAGTGGAGGGACAAGTTAGCGATGCAGGGGTTGAATACTACAAAGTATCCAACAGCGATGCAAAAAGAGTCGAATACTTCAATGTGAAAACGGGTGAACTTGCGAAAACAGAAGTTACCATTTCCACTCCACAAGGTGATATTCTTTCTACTACCCTGTACAAAGATTACAAAGCATTCGATGGGATTAAAATCCCAACCACTTTGGAAACTCAGGCAGGTCCACAGTCTTTCACCGTCGTTGTGAACAAAGTAGAAATGAACAAAAATGTAACTCCTGCTGATTTTAAATAAATTTTAACAGATCCATTTTTTGTTTAGCTTACTTCAATTCTCTTGTAGACGAGGATAGTAAATAAGTAAAGTAAGAAATTAGGCCGTCTCAAATTTGATTTTGAGATGGCTTTTTTCTTTTGCTAGGGTACAAAGCGTAAAAAGATGCCCCTACTTAAAGTTTTAGGCCCTATCGTTTTGGGAAATAGAACTAAATGAGTATATTTGCAACCTAATTTTTAAGACAACAGATGGGTACAATTTTCACATTATTCATGATACTAATCATCATTGCGTCGGTTTTACTGATCATCATAGTGATGGCACAAAACCCAAAAGGTGGAGGATTATCTGGTACATTCGGAGGTTCAGGAGCTGCTCAATTTGGAGTTCAGAGAACCAATGACTTCATGGAAAAAGCAACTTGGACACTTGGTATTGTCATTGTGGCTTTAATTGTATTAAGTGTGGTTCTAACGGCGAAACCTAGCCCGAAAGCAGTGCGTCAAGCAGCGCCTGCGCAAAGCAATGCACCCGCATCTACTGCGCCTGCACAAAGCACACCCGCAGCAACTTTACCTACAAACAAATAAAAAGCAATTACGTGGACCTCAAGTATTAGAGGGAAACATTCTAATAAAAAAGTCGACCTTTATTTAAAATAAAGGTCGATTTTGTATTTGAAGAGCTGCTCTCTTTTTAATCTGACTCTCTGTAGGGCACACGGTTTTGAATCGAACGACCCAAAGAAATTTCATCCGCGTATTCAAGTTCATCACCTACCGAGATACCTCTTGCAATAGAAGAGAACGTGACGGGATGAGATTTTAATTTTTTATACAAATAGTACGCAGTAGTGTCTCCTTCCATAGTGGCACTTAAAGCAAAAATGAGTTCTTTTACGATTCCACTACTAAGTTTAGACTCCAAAGCTCCAATATTTAGTTGTGAGGGACCGATACCTTCCATGGGGGAGATCTTACCCCCCAATACTAAATATTTACCCTTAAACTTCCCAGTGTTCTCTATAGCCATTACATCTCTTACATCCTCCACCACACAAATTTGTGAAGAATCTCTACTTTCATTTCGGCACAAATCACAAACGTCTTCATCCGAAAAATTATAGCATTCTTTGCAATATTTAATCTCAGTCACGAGCTTAGCAATGGCCTGAGAAAGCGCTAAAGCTTGCGAATCGTGCTGTTTTAAAAGGTGAAGTGCAAGGCGAAGCGCAGATTTTTTTCCAATCCCTGGCAGTCCTGAAATCTCTTCTATTGCGGTTGACAAAACTTTACTTGGATACTCCATGTGGCAAAGATAAAATATTTGACTCTAGCCTAAAGAAATTTCAAATAGGAATCTAATGGATTTCCTCTTATCTTTGACTATATCAAACAAAATCTATGCGAAGCTTAAAACCCAATGCTATTCTCTTGCTAATTCTAAGCGCCGTGCTTCTCTCTTCTTGCCAAAAGAAGGAGAGCTCATTTAATACCAAGCCGAAAGCTAGTACCGCCCTTGCAAATACACCCCTTCAAAGGGCAATCGAAAAGGGTGAGAAACCCACTTTTAAGACCTTTGGGTTCCCCCAACAAGTAGAAGGCTGTTCTTGTTATTTCGCATCGAATCGTAAAGAGTTCATTAATCAAAACTACATTTATGTGGATGATTTTGAAAAAAGCGTCTTTGTGCAACTTAACGATGAGGTGATGCAAATTGAGTATGGCGACAAAAACCAAATGACAGCAAATGACAGTCTTGTATTAGAATCCAAAGGGAAGGATTTCAAACTCTTTCTTAAGGCAAAAAAAATAGACCAAGGTGATTTAGAGACGGCTCTTTATCAAGGCACATTGAAACTTGTGACAGATCAGGGCGTCCTTATTGAATCTCCAATTTATGGGGAATGTGGATGTTAAAATTTCCTTAATAGAGCAAAACTTAGGCCTGCGAAAATTTCAGTTGCGCAATTTAATCCTTAAATTTGAGCAAAATCCACGTTTATGAATTTAACCACAATAGAACCGAAGGTCATTTGGAAAAATTTTGAAAAGCTAAATAGCATTCCAAGACCTTCTAAAAAAGAAGAAAAAGTGATTGCCTTCATTAAAGATTTCGGTACGAGCCTTGGGCTTGATACAAAAGTTGATTCAGTAGGCAATGTGATTATACGAAAGCCCGCCACTCCAGGCATGGAAACTCGAAAAACCATAGTGCTGCAATCGCACTTAGATATGGTTTGCCAAAAGAATAACGACGTAAATTTCGACTTTGACACCATGGGGATCCAAATGGAGATTGATGAGGACTGGGTGAAAGCAAAAGGAACCACTCTAGGAGCTGACAATGGACTTGGAGTTGCGGCTATCATGTCAATCTTGGAATCTACAGACATTCCTCATCCTTCCTTGGAAGCGCTCTTCACAATTGACGAAGAGACAGGTATGACGGGTGCAATGGGCCTTCAACCAGGAGAACTAAGTGGAGAAATCCTTCTGAATTTAGACACAGAAGAAGACGATGAAATCGATATAGGATGCGCAGGAGGAGTCGATGTGACAGCCAGCGCGAACTACCCTCTTCAGGCGGCAAGCGGAATGGGAGTCAAAATAGAAATCAAAGGACTTAACGGAGGACATTCGGGAATGGATATCCACAAAGGACTAGGAAATGCAAATGTGATTCTTGCTCGTTTTCTACATCTTGGATTGAAAGATCAAAATATTGAACTTATCTCCATTGATGGAGGCGGTCTTCGCAATGCCATTCCAAGAGAAGCCTCTGCTGTGGTATGTGTACGCCATTCTGTAGAATTCATTGAAGCCTGTACTGCTCTAAAGACGGAAATTCTAGCTGAGTTTGCGAGTCTTGAAAAAGACCTTGTGATTCAAGTGGAAAACTTTTCAAGTGAAAAGAAAGCTATTTCTCCTGAGGATTCTAAAAAAGTAATCCTCGCACTAAGCTCTGCGCACAACGGCGTGTATCGAATGAGTCCTGATGTAGAAGATTTGGTCGAAACCTCTAACAATATAGCAAGAGTAGAGCTTAAAGAAGGAGAGTTAAAAATCTTATGTCTTTCTCGCTCTTCCGTAGAATCAAGCAAAACAAGTGTGGCAAATCAACTTAAGGCCGTCTTTACCTTGGCAGGCATGGACGTAGAACTAAGCGGCGCATATCCAGGGTGGAAACCAAAACCAGGTTCTGAGATCGTAAAGATCATGGAAAAAATATACGAAGAGAAATTCAAATCAAAACCTCATGTGGTCGCCTGCCACGCGGGCCTCGAATGCGGAATCATTGGAGCCAATTACCCAGAGATGGAAATGGTTAGTTTTGGACCTACCATCAGAGGAGCGCACTCTCCAGATGAAAAAGCTAGTATTTCTTCAACTCAAAAATTCTGGGACTTTTTGAAAGAAATTCTCAAAAACATTCCAGAGAAATAAAAAAAATCATTTGCGATGACCCGTTAAAAGTGGTCGCCATGAATTCAAAAGAGTATTCTTTTTTAGACAAAGAGCCGTCTCCAAACAAATGGAGACGGCTCTTATTTTTATACTGTTATTTGTTTAAGGATAGGGCGCTAGTGCAACCTCTAATCCATCAAGCTCTGGCGTCAAAAAGATTTGGCAGCCTAGTCTTGAGTTTTCCTTCACATGGTATGCCTCACCCAGCATCGCATCCTCTTCATCGCCCATGGCCTCTAGTGAATCCTCACCTCCCAGTACGTATACTTGACAGGATGCGCACATGGCCATTCCTCCGCAAACGCCAATGGTTCCTTCCTCCGCGAGCTCATAAGAGCGAATCGCTTCCATCAGATTCATTGACATATCGGTGGGCACCACCATTTCGTGGCGTACACCTTCACGGTCAATAAGATGTATGGTTATGTCTGACATTCTACAACTTCTTTCGATTAATCAATTTTCTTCACAACGGCTTTTTCTGCTTCCTTACGGCTTCCATCGAATCCATCTACTCCACTTACAGTCGTGTATTTTAAAACGTATTTTTTTCCTGGATTCATTCGATTGTAAACACTTTGACACATAAGGGTAGCTTCGTGGAACCCACAAAGGATTAATTTTAATTTGCCTGGGTAGGTGTTAATATCTCCTATGGCATAAACTCCTTCAATGTTAGTTTGGTAATCAAGTGAATTGTTTACTTTGATCGCATTCTTTTCAATTTCCAGACCCCAATTATTTAATTCACCAAGTTTTGGAGTTAATCCGAAGAGTGGAATTAAGTAATCGGTTTCAATTTCAAGAGATTCACCATTCGATTCTACTAGTATGCTTTCTAGATGGCTATTGCCATTCAAAGCTTTTACTTCTGCAGGTGTAATTAAGTTAATTCGACCTTGATCCTTAAGAACTTGAACTTTTTCTACCGAATCTAATGCTCCTCTAAATTCATTTCTTCTATGAATAAGGGTCACACTGCTTGCAATGTCCGCCAAGAAAATACTCCAGTCTAAGGCAGAATCTCCACCGCCTGCAATCACCACTTTTTTTCCTCTAAAATGCTCTGGATCCTTTACAAAGTATTCCACCCCATTTTCTTCGAATTGTGAAAGGTTTTCTAAGTGATCTGGTTTACGGGGCTCAAAAGTACCTAATCCTCCCGCGATTGCGACCGCTCTTGCACGATGCACGGTTCCTTTGTTAGTCACCACTTCAAAGTAATCCTCATCTACTTTTTCTAGACTAACAGCCGTCTCACCTAATGTGAATCCCGGTTGAAATTGCTTGATTTGTTCCATCAAATTATCCACAAGCTCCCCTGCATTAATACTTGGGAATCCAGGAATGTCAAAAATAGGTTTCTTAGGATAAAGTTCGGAAAGTTGACCTCCAGGCTGAGGAAGGGCATCAATTATATGGCATTTTATTTTAAGTAATCCTGCTTCGAACACGGCAAAAAGACCAGTAGGTCCAGCGCCGATTATAAGTAAGTCGGTCGTGATCATTGCTCTTTAAAATTTGGTTATTTAAACTTTGCGAAAGTACAAAAAAAATACGAAATTAGCCTCGCAAGCAGCCCTTTACGACCCGACCTATTAGCTGATTTATATCACAATAGATGTATTTTGGACAATGGCAAAGTATTTGCAAAACGATAACTATGAAGAAAATTTTCAGCCTTTTGTTTCTCTCTTTCCTCATTTTTGGGTATGGACAGTTAGAAAATATTAAGCCAGGCGAAATACTACATTATAGAATTCATTACGGCGTTCTAAACGCAGGTACGGCCACTTTGTCTGCACAAAGGACAACTTATGCAGGCGCGCCCCATCTCTATGTAAAAGGTGTGGGACAATCTACTGGTGCGGTAAGAGCTCTTTTTAGAGTAAATGACCGATACGAAAGTTATATTAATCTAAGTACTGGCCTTCCAAGCTTTTACGTGCGAAATGTAAAAGAAGGAGGTTATTCTCAACATTTAGAAGCAAAATTCAACCAACGCACCCATAGTCTTGTCCTTACAGACAAGAAAACACCTTCCAATCCTCCTCGCACGATTCAAACCGTTAGAGGATTACAAGATATGCTATCCGCCTTTTATTATTTACGAGGGCTTGATAGTCTGCAACTCAAACCTGGACGGACCATTAAAATGAACGTTTGGATTGATGACAATCTCTTTCCTTTCCGACTTCGCGTAGACAAGTACGAAACTTTAAAAACGAAATTCGGATCCATTAGTGCGATACGAATTACCCCTATGGTGATTAGTGGGCGTGTATTTAAAGCAAGAGAAGGCGTGACTATGTGGGTTTCAAACGATCGCAATCATGTACCTCTCTTATTGCAAGCCGAGCTAACGGTCGGCTCGCTAAAAGCAAGTATTGAAAATTACTCAAACGTCAAATATCCATTAAATTTCAAATAGAAATCGTACTTTTTTAAAGTTTTCATCAATTAATTCGCATTTTGATGTAACAAAATAAAGTCTTGTGGTGTCCTATAAGTAGATGGACTCTACGATGAAAGTATACGCAACACTCATTTTTTTTCTATTTGCAATTGGCCTAACTAAGGCTCAAGAATCTCCAATCGTTCAACCGCCAAAAGAGATAGTCACTGTTCGCACCTCAAGCCCGATTCGAATTGATGGCATCTTAGACGAAGACGTGTGGGCAAATGCACCCCTTGCAAATCAATTTATCGAAAGATCGCCCAACAAGGGGCAAAAAGAACTTCCAGAGCATGCCACTACAGTCAAAGTCTTATATGACGATACTGGAATTTATTTCGGCGTGCAGATCCTTCATCCAAATCCTGAGGAAATAGCTCGCGAACTCATGGAAAGAGATCAAATCGGAAATGACGATTTCTTCGCCATCACACTCAACGGAAATAATGATCATCAACAAAGTATGCTATTTCTAGTACAAGCTTCAGGCGTCCAAGCCGATGCAAAGATTTTAATTAATAAAAATGATGATTACACGTGGGATGCTGTTTGGTACAGCGCAGTAAAACGTGATGACAAAGGATGGAGTACAGAGATAAAAATTCCATTTTCTGAAATACGATTCCCCAAAGAACAAATTCAAAAATGGGGTATCAATTTCATCACCAACTTGCAAAAAAAGCACATTCAATATACATGGAATTTTGTGGACAACGCGAAGGGTTCGTTTTTGCTTTATGACGGTGTATTAACAGGTATGGAAAATTTAAGTCCCCCAACTAGACTTTCCTTCTCGCCTTATTTCTCCAGCTATTTTACGAATTATAAGCAAAAAAGCGACTTAAATGTAAATGGAGGAATGGATTTAAAATACGGTCTCAATGAAGCCTTTACACTAGATATGACCCTTATTCCCGATTTTGGGCAGGCCTCCTTTGACCAATCCGTATTAAATTTGGGGCCTTTTGAGCAGCAATACGAAGAGAACCGTTCTTTCTTTATGGAAGGAACCGAACTCTTTGGAAAAGGAAATCTATTCTACTCGAGACGAGTGGGCGGAAATCCCACGGGGAGCCTAAATCTACAACCTGGAGAACAGGCAGAGCCCACGGCCGCAAAAGTGAATTTATTTAATGCGATTAAACTCTCGGGAAGAACGAAAAAAGGATTAGGCATCGGTATATTCAATGCGGTCACAGAAAAACTCTCGACAAGTGTATCCAATGTAAACACAGGGGAATCGAAAGAAGTCGTTTTAGAGCCTTGGAGTAATTACAATGTACTTGTTCTTGACCAACGTTTTGGTGGAAACTCTTCCGTAACCCTTGTGAATACCAATGTAATGCGAGATGGCAATTTTCGAGACGCCAATGTAAGCGCCTTGCTTGCAGACATTTCAAACAAAGAAAACACCTATAATGTGTTTGGAAGTTTAAAACAAAGTATTGTGAATTCCAATGGGTATCTTTACGGGACTGAAGCTACTCTGGGAGCAGGCAAAACCGCAGGTGCACATCGTTATACTTTAGATGCGAAACTAAGGACCAAAAACTACTCTATCGACGATTTAGGCTATACGGGGGGTAATAATTTTGTGAATTTTCATGGTTACTATTCCTATCGGTACTTAAAACCGAGAGGAAATCTAAACAACCTCAATTATGAGCTCAATGTCAACTACTCGAATCGATTAGAGCCCTATCAATTTCGAAGTTTCGATATTCATCAAACCCTAAGTCTCACAAACAAAAAATTCCAGAATATGGGACTTGGTCTTCTTGTCACTCCTTTTGGTGAGAAAGACATGTATGAACCCAGAACCTTTGCTAGACATCTCAATGTCCCGATGATGGTGAATCCATGGATATTCTACAACTCTGATCAGCGTAAAAAACTAACCTATGGAGGTTATACGGAAATTTACACTTTTGATGAACCGGGACGCATTCGATATGTCACCGATGTCGATTTTCGCTACCGAGTCTCGGATCGATTCTCGATTGAATATGGATTTAACACCGACATCCATATGCGTGATGTAGGTTTTGTGGATTTCTTTGAGAAAGAGATCATCATGGGAAGACGCGATGTTCATACGTTTGAAAACTCGATTGAATCCCAGTACATTTTTAACGAAAAAATGTCACTTAATCTTGCCTTCCGTCATTATTTGTCTACCGTAAACTATCTCGATTTTCACCGACTCACCTTTGATGGAAATTTAGCTCCTACTTCTTATCTAAGCAATCACGACGGATCGTACAATTTCTGGAATCTTGACCTTAGATACAGTTGGTGGTTTGCGCCCGGTAGCCAGCTCACACTTCTATATCGTAACGCCGCGGACAGCTATCAGGCCCAAGCAATTAACAACTTGCATCATAATTTGCAAAAGGTTTTTGATCAGCCCATGCTCAATACGCTATCCTTAAAAGTGACCTATTATCTTGATTACAACGAAGCAAAAAAAATACTAAAGGGCAGAAAAATGGACTCTCTAAAGTAGCCCATTCCAGTACGTCGGTTAATAAAGCAGGTAATTAAAAAAAATACATGACCCTTAGTAGTCTATGGGATTCTTTTAGTTTGTACGCACAAAACACAAAGAAAAATAGCCGACCAGAAGAATACTGCGATTATGACATCAGACCACCCTACTTTTCGAAATACGGCTACAAGATTTCCACTGATAGATCAATCCTTAAGAGGTCTGAGTCAAATAATGCTGCAGGACAATGCGCTTACCGGACTGCTTTTTTTAGTGGGGGTATTTCTAGGATCTTTCACGATGGGAATAGCTCTTGTTCTTTCTGTTTTAATAGCGACGCTTGCAGCCCATTTTTAAAGTATGAAACGGCCGATATTAACAAAGGTCTATACGGGTTTAATGCTGCATTAGTGGGCGTTGCATTAATCCTATTGTGCAAACCGACGGTGATCGTTTGGGGCTATATTGTCCTTGGGTCAATCTTGTCAACGCTTGTACAGCATTTTTTCATAACAACGCGAGATCACAGTCTTCACTTTGCCTTTTGTGCTCGTTACTTGGGCAATCGTATTTTTAGTTTCTTATTTTTTGCCCGAACTGATAATCACCTCTTCTCCTGCAATTCTTGTGAATGAAATTGATTTCAACTTTGCACTAAGAGGCTATGGTCAAGTTATATTTCAAGAAATTTTACTCTCCGGAATTCTATTTTTTGTGGCCGTACTCATTAACGCTCCTCTTGCAGCCCTGTATGGTCTTTTAGGTTCCGTCATTGCCGCTTTGGTTTCTCAATTTTTTTCCGCTCCGCTTGAAAATGTTAATTTAGGTTTGGTAAGTTATAATGCAGTACTAAGCGCCCTTGTTTTCGCAGGAACGAAAACAAAAGATGCTTTATGGGCTCTATTCTCTGTAGTTTTGTCAACCCTTCTAAGTCAGCTTATGACTGCACTACCCTTTGCTCAATTAACCTTTCCCTTTGTTGTCGCCTCATGCATGGCACTTTTCTTGAAAAACAGATTTCAAAAGAGCGAGAAAAATAGTAAACTAAAGATCGAGTAAATCTGAAGCACAAAAATAGGGGAAGCAAAATACAATCATTTGTAACTGAAAATCACATATTCCCACAAGGGTTCCTTTTATCATTAGATCTGCCCAGAAAATAAAAAACCGTCTCGAATGGGATTCGAAACGGTATCTTTATTTAATTTACTTATTATAAGAATCCTTATAAGGTCTTAAACTGTTCAAGCATACGTTTGTCATTCTCAAAGAACATTCGAATGTCCCCCATTTGATGAAGCAACATCACGATTCTCTCGATACCCATCCCGAAGGCAAATCCAGAATATTGATCGGGATCAATGTTGACGTTTGTTAAAACGGCAGGATCCACCATTCCACAGCCCATAATCTCAAGCCAACCGGTTCCCTTAGTGATGCGGTAATCGGTCTCGGAATTAAGTCCCCAATACACATCCACTTCAGCACTAGGTTCTGTGAACGGAAAATAGGAAGGACGAAGTCTAATTTTTGATTTACCAAAAAGCTCCGTGGTGAAGTATTGAAGCGTTTGTTTTAAATCGGCAAAACTCACATTTTTGTCTATATAAAGGCCTTCAATTTGATGGAAAATACAGTGCGAGCGTGAAGAAATCGCTTCATTTCGAAAAACGCGACCTGGGGACAAAATACGAATAGGAGGCTCATTTGACTCCATGTAGCGAATCTGTACAGAGGAGGTATGAGTTCTTAATAAAATATCCGGATCCTGTTCAATAAAAAAGGTATCCTGCATATCTCTTGCAGGGTGGTATTCAGGTAAATTTAGAGCGCTAAAGTTATGCCAATCATCTTCAATCTCGGGACCGTCCGATACTGCAAAGCCAATCCATTTGAAAATTTCAATGATGCGCATTTTAACCAAATTAATCGGATGTCTGGTCCCTAATTCAAGCGGTAGACCTGGACGGGAATAGTCTTCCCTCTCCATTATTTCTTCCGATTTCATCTGCCCTTTTTGCTCTTCAATCTTCTGGGCAACCGCAATTTTTAACGAATTTATTTTTTGACCAAATTCTTTTTTCTGCTCATTTGGAACCTCTTTAAATTGATCAAAAATTGAGTTAAGTATTCCTTTCTTTCCGCTATATTCAATGCGGAATTTTTCAATTTCTTCGGCTGTGGTAGCAGTAAAGTTTTGTACTTTTAAAAGCAACTCATCAATTTGTTCTAACATGGTATTCCATTCTTAAGCTCGCAAAGTTACAATTTCATGGGCGAAAAAAAAAGTAAAGGTGCCACAGGGCACCTTTACCTTTTCACTTATTAACACTTAAATTGAAATGTCTTTGGGGAAAGCCACCAAAAGGACAATAAACAATTTCATTATACTATACACTTAGGAGAAATTTAAAAAAATTCCATCCTTAATGGCCTAAAAAGTTTGTTACGCTTTTTCAAGGGCTTTTACTAGAAGCTGCACTGTTACCTCATTTTTAATGACGCCGTTTTGCACCGGTACTTGAAATTTCACTCCGAAATCTTCTCTTTTAATATCGGTAGGTTCAGATGCAATACTAACCTCATCTTCATGAACGGTTACATTCGCTCGAAACTGTACCGGTTTTGTAATCCCTTTTATCGTCAGATTTCCGTCAAGAATGGTGTTGTAATCGCCTTCCGTTGCTGTACTTACTTGTGTAATCTCATAAGAAGCTGTTGGAAACTTATCCACCTCAAAAAAATCTGCAGACTTCAGATGACTTTCGAGTTTTTGTTTTTGCTCCAGATCGTCCTTCAAATCAATATTTTCTAGCGAATTCAAATCGACTACAAATTTACCACTCTCAAGCTTTCCTTCATGGATCGTCACTTCTCCACTTTCAAATTTTATGCTACCAAAATGGCTGGTGTTTTGTGATTTAAACACTTTGTACCCTATCCATTCCATCCGACTATTGAGGGTGTCAAGTGTATAAACAACTCCTTGATTACCCGTCATAATTTCTCCTGCTTCACTACTAACAGCCTTGTCTTTCGTACATGAAACTAAAGAAATCAATACAAAACAAAGAGATATTAAGGAGAATACAAGTGATCTTTTCATGAATTATTAAATTGTTAGGAGTTAATGCTAAACTATGAAATTTTTTTTGATTACGAAAACATTATATTAACTTCGCATAATGCTATTAGAAATAAAAAATCTGGATTTCTCCTACCGTCCCGAACAAAAACTTTTTAACAATCTTCACCTATCGGTGGACCATGGAAAAATCATCGGACTTGCGGGGGAAAGTGGTTGTGGAAAATCCACACTACTAAGTCTAATCTATGGACTATTGGACTGGCAAAGCGGCAGTATAGCTCTTGATGGAAAGACCCTCTTAGGCCCGAAGGGCAACATCGTGCCTGGGGAGAAAGAAATGAAGCTGGTGGCTCAACATTATGATCTAATGCCCTATTCAACGGTTTATGACAATGTGGGAAAATTCATATCCAACATCAATCTAAATGAGAAAAGAAGAAAGGTAACGGAATTGCTTGAAGTAGTGGGCATGGAAGAGTTTGCTCAGGTAAAACCCCAATTCTTAAGTGGAGGCCAACAACAAAGAGTTGCCATCGCAAGGGCCCTTTCGGTCATGCCAAAACTTCTTTTGTTAGATGAACCTTTTAGCAACCTCGATTATTCAAGAAAAATTGAACTTCGCGAACGTCTTTTTCGCTACGTAGAAGAAAACCAAATTTCCGTTCTGATTTCCACTCACAACCTCCAGGAAATTATGCCTTGGGTTGACCGAGTTATTGTCCTTCAAAACGGTCGACTTATTCAAAATGACAGCCCCACAGAAACCTATAAACATCCCTACAATAGCTATGTGGCAAAGCTTTTGGGAGAAGTAAACATAATTCCTGACGATTTAAAAAATTCCCTTTCGCTTCCAAAGTCTTATTATTTTCCTGAACAAATTGAGGTTTCGCAAAAAGGCATAAAAGCAAATGTACTAGAGAGCCGTTTTTCCGGGGGCTTTTTCTGGAATAAATTACAAGTCGAAAATTTAGTGCTTATCGTGTATTCAAAAACGGAACTAACTGGGGAGGTTTGCATTGAATTTACATAGTGGCTGTTAATTTGTGGATAACATAAAAGAAGAATTTCGTTTGTACAAATTATATTTTCATAGGAAATGCCTACCTTTAACTTATAAAATAAAAAAAGGATTGAGCCATTTTTTATTTATTTCGACCCAAATTCACTCATAATAAATAGCCGGCCCAAGTAAGTTAAGAGCCGGCTATTGTGTTTGTATCAAAGAAACTTTTTCCTTACGCTTTCTTTACGAATTCTGATTTTAGTGCCATCGATCCAAAACCGTCAATTTTACAATCGATGTTATGGTCGCTATCGGGACGAAGACGAATGTTTTTCACTTTGGTACCTGCCTTCACAGGCTTGGGTGCTCCTTTTACAGGCAAATCTTTAATAACCACCACAGAATCGCCATCTTTAAGCTCATTTCCGTTGCTATCTAGGATTCTATCCTCCTCACTAGACTCACTCGGATCCCACTCCGCAAAACATTGGGAACACACCATTAAATTATCCTGTTCATAGGTAAATTCAGAGCCACATTTCGGGCAATGGATTAACTCACTCATATTCTGTTATTTTTTATCAAAGATAAGAATTTCCCATACGTAGAACAAGTATCAAAGGGCTTCTATAATTAGGCTTTCAGCGAATATGTAAATTCTTAACCAAGACTGCGGCAAAAACTGTATTTTTGCAAAATGGAACTTATACACCGCAATCTGGCCATTGGGATACATGACGCCCTAAATGAGACCTTTTTTGAGAAAAATAAATACGCAGACAAAGTAATCGAGCGCCTTTTAAAATCCCATAAAAAATGGGGAAGTCAAGACCGTGCGGTTGTATCTGAAATCTTCTATAACATTATCCGTTGGAAGAAACGCCTTGAATACTACATGGGAGAAGGGGTGAAACCTGGCAACATTTATAAACTAATGCTTGCCTATCTCTTATGGAGCAAAACAAAATACAAAAAGTTTGACGAATTTGAAGGCATTAAAATTGCGGACATTCTAAAAAAACTAGAGAAAAACACATTACCTTCCAAAGCTATTGAGCATTCGATTCCCGAATGGCTAGTTCAAACCCTAGAATCAGAATTGGGACCTGATTGGGAAAGAGAAATGACAGCTTTAAACGAAAGAGCCGCAACTGTGCTTAGAGCAAACACGCTTAAGACTTCTGTAAAAGGGCTAATTTCAGAACTGAAAGAAGAAGGGGTGGAAAGCTTTTCACTTAAAAACTATCCCTACGCAGTACAGCTTGAAGAAAAAAAGAATGTGTTCTTAACTTCTGCCTTTAAGGAAGGGCTTTTTGAAGTTCAAGATGCGAGCTCCCAACTAATAGGAGACTTTCTAGAAGTGAAAGAAGGCATGCGCGTGGTTGATGCTTGCGCGGGTGCAGGAGGAAAAACACTTCACCTCGCGGCCTTAATGCAAAACAAAGGGCAAATTATTGGACTCGATATCTATGAATGGAAATTAGCCGAACTTAAAAGACGTGCGAAACGTGCAGGTGCGCACAATATTGAGACTCGCGTTATATCAGACAATAAAGTAATTAAACGTTTGCATGGAAAAGCAGACCGACTTCTGATCGATGCACCATGCTCAGGTTTAGGTGTTTTAAAACGAAATCCAGATAGCAAATGGAAAATAGATCAAGCCTTTATTGACCGAATCAAAGCAGAACAATCCCAAATTCTTTCTGATTATAGTAAAATCATCAAAAAAGGTGGGAAAATGATCTATGCCACCTGCTCCATTCTTCCCTCTGAAAACGAAAAACAAGTAGAACGATTCCTAAACGAAAATACAGATTACAAATTACTAAAAGAGCATAAAATTTTACCTAGCCAAGGGTACGATGGATTCTATATGGCCCTTATAGAGCGATTATAATCTCTGATAATAAGTAGCAATCAAAAGCAGTTTTCTCTTAAGAAAGCTGCTTTTTTGTTGTCTTTCCGAAATGAAAAAAATTCACTTTCCATCATCCACAAAACAAAACTTTTTAAATTTATACACTAATTTTCACATAAATAAACAAATTTTAAATCAAATCATAATTAATTGCTTTCTTTTTAAATACAATTTATACTTTTGTAGTATAATTTTACACCAAACTATTAAACAAAGATTTCATTATGTGCGCAATTACGGGCCTATTTAAGGCGACTCAAACAACCGACGAGGACAAGCTATCGGTTTTGAAAATGTCTCAACTTTTAAGACATCGTGGATCCAATGGAAATGGGTACTTTCAAGAAAAGAACACAATCCTTGCGCACGAAAGACTTTCTATAATGGATTTAGAAAAAGGAGCTCAGCCCCTTTACAGCAAAGACTCTCGATACGTCCTTGTAATTAATGGCGAAATTTACAACCATAAAGAACTTAAAGCAGAATGTACACCGTATCAGTTTCAAACGCAAAGCGACTCCGAAGTAGTTCTTGCCCTATATGAGCGTTATGGCGCGCAATTTTTAGAAAAACTAAATGGAATTTTTGCCCTAGTTTTGTACGACCGCCGTACTGGCCACTTCTTAATTGCAAGAGACCATATGGGAATCTGTCCACTTTACAGTGCTACGGATGAAAAAGGGACCTTCTACATCGCCTCTGAACTCAAAGCACTTGAAAAGAAAGGGCTCGAAATTAAAAATTTCTTGCCCGGACACTATCTACATAGTGCAGAGGGCATGAATCTAAAAAGGTGGTATACTCCTAAGTGGAAAAGCATTTCTCAATTGCCTGAGCAAAAATCTTCTTTGCAAGATATATCCTTTGGACTTGACAACGCGGTCAAGCGACAACTAATGAGCGATGTACCCTTTGGTGTGCTTCTATCGGGAGGACTTGACTCCTCTCTCATTGCCGCATTAGCGGCAAAGCACGAAAGACTTAGAACTGGAAACAAGGATCGTCAAATTCATAGTTTTGCCGTGGGATTAAAAGGATCGCCTGATTTAATCGCTGCGCAAAAGGTGGCCAATCATATTGGCTCTATCCATCATGAAATCCATTTTACACTTGAGAAGGCACTACAAGCCATTCCAGAAGTAATCTATCACATCGAGACGTATGACGTCACCACCGTAAGAGCTTCCACTCCTATGTTCCTGCTCGCTCGGGAAATCCAAAAATTCGGAATAAAAATGGTGCTCTCTGGAGAAGGGTCCGATGAACTATTTGGAGGTTATTTGTATTTTCATAAAGCGCCTAGTGCCCAAGCCTTTCATGAGGAAACCGTCTCCAAACTTGAAGGACTTCATCTCTACGATTGCCTTAGAGCAAACAAATCCTTAATGGCTTCTAGTATTGAAGGACGAACCCCTTTCCTCGACAAAGAATTTATTGATATTGCCATGCAAGTAGATCCAAAGGAAAAAATGATTTCTCCTTCTAGAGGAAATATCGAAAAGTATGTTTTACGGAAAGCCTTTGAGGGGCTACTTCCCACTGAGGTTTTATGGCGACAAAAAGAACAGTTTAGTGATGGCGTGGGATACGCATGGATCGATACGTTAAAGCAAGTGGCTCAAAATGAAATTTCAGACGAGATGATGGAGTTTGCAGCGGAACGATTTCCCATCCAACCCCCGAAAAGCAAAGAAGAATACCGTTATCGGGAAATCTTTGAATCGCACTTCCCCAGCGAATCAGCGGCCAAAACAGTTCCTTCTGCCGCTACCGTCGCTTGTTCGACTCCTGCCGCTCTCGACTGGGATGAATCCTTCAAAAATGCGAATGACCCTAGTGGCCGTAGTGTAAATGTTCATCTCGTTCGCTATTAGAGATAGACTTTGCTATTTTTAATTTGAAGCTCGTTTTCTTTTTCAAGCTGCTTGACTGTACGAATAACCGTTTCTACACTAAGTCCCGTAAGGGAGGCCAATTGCTGACGAGTATAATTCACCCTAAAACAAAAGGGCTCCTTTTCCTGGCTAATATTTTTAAAATAGGTCAGTAAAGCTAAAAGTTTACTTGAAGGGCTTCGAAGGGCATTGTTTTGGAGCATTATCTGCTTAAAATAAAGCCTTTCAGCCATCCTATGACTAAGCCTCATCCAGATTTCAGGCATTTTGGCAAGAATCTCCAAAAACGAATCTTTAGGTACTTTTACGACTGTTGAAGGTTCTAATACTTCCGCATTCATCGGATAGGCATGTTCTGTAAAGAGAATTGACTCACCAAAACAATCACCGTCATTCACAATATTTTGTAAAAACTCAGTGCCTTCCTCATTGTAATTGTTCAATTTTATTTTACCTTCTTGCAATTGATAGAAAAAATGCGCGTACTGCCCTTCCGAAAAGATAATATCGCCAGGAATGTAGCTTTTTATCTGAGCGCCGCATTGTGGAAATAAAGAATCAGGAATAATCATATCTAGAAGCTTATTAATAAGCCTAATTTACACATTTTATTCCTACATGCAACAAAGAATGCGAAGGAAAAAGTGAACCTTCTTGTTCACCCCATAAAATAATAAATATTTCTCAATTATTTCATGATTTGAAACATATTATTTGAGATCGCCTAAACGTAAATTTGGAATCAAATTATGATTGCATGGATCTATTTACCTCAAGTACAGGACTTCAAATCACCCTGTTTTTAATTCTTCTCCCAATTCTTTTCGCGATAATACTGATGCTAATTCGAGTTAGCGGTATGATCACAAATCTGAAAAGAACAAAAGAACTCAAAAAAATTAAATCCAAAATTAAATCTTTTGGGCCAAAAGACATTGAGCAGCTTGAGCAGAGAAAACGAGAACTCGAATTCAAATTGCTAGGAAACGAACTCACGCCTATTCGCGAAGTGAGAGATGAACGAGGCCTCATCAATGAAAGTAAGGAAGTGCTAGACGTTCGATATTTACAAACCAAGCGTAAAGAAAAATTAATTCTTAAAATCCCAAATGAGGAAAGAACCATGATCTTATGGTATTTAACTTGCGCCATTGGATGGCTCATATTAGGAACCACTATAGGAATGTACTTAGGAATCAAATTTGTCGCTCCCGATGCAGACCACGTCAGCTGGCTAAGTTTTGGACGTCTACGTCCCGTACATACGAACATGGTCTTTTGGGGCTGGTCATCTATTGCGATGATTGGACTGTCTTATTTTGTAGTACCTCGTGTGGGAAACACTCGAATCTATAAATTGTCTTTAGGGTATTGGACTTTAATTCTCTTAAACTCAGCCGTACTACTAGGAACTATATTTTTAATGGCAGGAATAAACAATAGTGGCGGAGAATACAGAGAATACATTTGGCCAATCATGCTACTTTTTGCCTTAGGTGTTTTGATCACGCTTTATAATCATTTTAGAACTGTTGCAAACCGTAAAACGGTGGAAATCTACTTATCCAATTGGTATATTGTCTCCGCCATGATGTTTGTGGTGACCATTCTACTAGTGGCTTATTTGCCTTTTTGGCAAAACGGTCTAGGAGAAACCATTGTTCAAGGATACTATATGCACCAAGGTGTTGGGATGTGGTTCATGTTCTTTAACCTAGGTCTCATGTATTATTTTTTACCTCAAGAATTAAATAGCCCTATCTATTCCTACAGTTTAGGTATTTTGGCTTTCTGGACACAGATTCTATTCTATACTCTAATTGGGACACACCACTTTATCTTTAGTGCAATACCATGGTGGCTACAAACAGTAGCTATTGTGGCAAGCGTTGGGATGGTTATCCCTGTACTTGCCGGTAGTATCAACTTCTTCTTTACTATACGAGGATCCTGGCATCGAATCCGATACAGCTATGTACTTCCTTTTTACCTTGTCTCTATCATCTTCTATTTCTCTGGATCTCTTCAGGGAACAGCGGAAGCGTTTAGAGAAACCAATTTAATGTGGCACTTTACCGACTTCACAGTTGCACACTCCCACTTAACTATGTACGGAATTATTACCTTTATGATTTGGTCCTTCTCTTATACACTTGTACCCAGAATGACAACCTATGAACCTCCTAGCCTGACTGTAGGTCTGCACTTCTGGATGGCACTAATCGGACTTCTTCTGTACACCATTTCACTCATGATCGGATCGACCACAAGAGGACTCATGTGGATTGACAAAGCTCCATTTCTCGATACGGTCGTACACATGGCGCCTTACTGGTTATGGCGCGCCATTGGAGGAACCATGATGTGGATCTCGCATCTATTATTTGCTTACAATTTCTACCGTATGATAAAACCTAAAAAAGAGGTAGTTCTACCTGAAAGTCCTCAAGATATACTAGATATTATTCACTCCAATAAAAGCGCTTTCTAATGGAATTTTACAACGATCATAAAAAACTATATTTAGCGGCCATTTTATTTTTCTTTGGACTCACACTCTTTGTCTGTCTTCTTCCCGCACTAGACAACCAAAGAACTTATCAACCGCTCTCTACTTCAAAAGCAATGACTGAGGCAGAATCTCGAGGAAAAGCAGTATATATCAGTGAAGGATGCGTGGCCTGCCACACGCAACAAGTTCGAAATGTGGATATGGATCAACCCTTTGGTTCGCGCCCAAGTATTGCTGCGGATTACGCACGAAACAGACGCTTAAATTTCTTCCAAAATACAGCGACTTTGATGGGTACGGAGCGTACCGGACCCGATTTAACAAACATTGGACTAAGACAACCGAGTGAAGATTGGCAGTATGCCCACCTTTACAACCCTCGTTCTGTCGTCCCTCAATCCGTTATGCCTGCCTATCCTTGGTTATTTGAATACAAGGAAAACTTAGGACCTAACGATAAGGAAGTGAATATTCCAAAGGAGTTTAGAAAATCAAATTTAAAACTTGTTCCAACGCATAACGCAAGAGACCTTGTTGCCTATCTTCTTTATTTAAAACAATCGGATTTACCTGTTTCTATTCCAGCCAAGGAATTCCTGTATAAAAAAGAAGAAAAACCTCAAGCCGGTGGTGGCGCAGGTGGAGGAGATGATCTTCCTGACGGAGATGCGCTGTTTGCTACTCATTGCGCAAGTTGCCACCAAGCCAATGGTGAAGGTATTCCAGGAGCCTTTCCTCCTTTGAAGGGAGACGCCGTAGTAACGGGAGATGATTTGGAACTTTATGTCACAATCATCATGAAAGGCTACAACGGTCTTGCTCCCGCATATGCTGAGATGCCAGCGGTTGGAGACAACGCAGGACTTAAGGCAAATGAAGTTGCGGCTATTATCAACCACGAACGTTCAAGTTGGGGAAATAATGCAACTAAAGTCACCAAAGAAGAAGTTCAAACTATCCTAGACAAAATAAAATAAGATGAAAAAAATAATATACAGCCTGATAATTACTCTACTCACACCCGTAATGGCACTCGCTTGCGAAGCTTGCGATTTGCAACAGCCTGCCATTACTAAAAACTTAACCCATGGTAGTGGACCGCAAGGCACAATGGATTGGATTATTGTCGCAATTATTACACTAATCACACTTGCGACCCTGTTTTATTCAGTGAAATACTTGATTATACCTGGAGAGAAAAGCTCTTCACATATTAAAAATAATGTCTTAAATTACTAGGATGGATACAAACAACTCCCATAACGCGAAGGTGTTCCTCTATGTGGATGACAATCCACATCCGGTGGCAGAACTGCAAACCCCTATAGTTTTCAATTTAGACACCACCAAACTACCTGATGGAGAGCATCAACTTAAAATTGTCAGTCAGTTTGCAACCAGTGAGGGCATCAAAATTATTCCCTTTACAGTCCGTAATGGACCGATCATTAATATCGAAGGGATCAAGAAAAACCAAACGATCAACGGCGTAATTCCCCTTATGATTAACGCCTACGACACAGGTAAAAAACAAAGCTTTATAATTAAAGGAAGTGAAAACCCTAGGGTAATTCCAGTTTGGCTTTGGGTCGTTATTCTATTGTTTGGAGCCTGGGCAGTATATTATCTTATTGCGAATTTTAGCATTTAGATTCGGAAAGTATTTAAATAAACAACCCTCTTGGCACGTTAATATCAAGACACACGGAAAAGGAATCAAACTCTACTAAATTTAGTACACGGATCTAAGAGTTCAAGTAAATTCTTAACTAGCACTTTGAACTCAAATCTGTGGATCAATATTCTATCTCAATATCGTATTTTTCCAAAAGCCCTAAAACCTCCTTACTTGAAAACTTGGCTTTCTTAATGCGGTTCACCTCGGGATCAAGCGTATAATTATAAGAGGTCCGAAAATCTGCCTTTTCAAGCAATGTGCGATCAAAAACAGCCCCACTTAAATCGCAATTTTGGAACACTGCGTTGCTTAGATCCGCTTCAACAAAGTCCACTTCTTGCAATTGCGAATTTTTGAAGACTATCCGTTTGAGATTCATCCTGTAAAAGGAAGAATGATTGAGCCCGCATCCTTCAAATGAAAAAGAAATTCCAAATTCGTTACACATATCAAATTGAAGTCCTACCATTTTGCAATCAAGAAATTTCACGTCTTGAAACATTGTATTGTAGAGTTTTGCTAAACTAAAATTGCAATCCTTGAATCTACAATTAACAAATCTGTAATCAGAAAGATCACAGTCTGCAAAGTTGCAATAATTGAAATCACAGTTTTCATACTCCCCTTTTTGAGGCACAAACTCCTTTCCAAAGGATTTTTCTTCAAAGTAATTTTCTTGCATTTTTTAATTCAATTTATCCCTTCAATCCATACTGCACGCAAATAAACCTCTTTATCTGCACGTTACAAATTTAACCTAAATAAAGAAAAAACCCTTTAAACAAAATGTTTAAAGGGTTTTTGTAAATCCAATTTTTCAATTAGCAGAGAGGAAGGGATTCGAACCCTCGATACAGTTACCCGTATACTAACTTTCCAGGCTAGCCTCTTCAACCACTCGAGCACCTCTCTAATTTTAAGATGGCAAAAATACGCTTTTTATTTCAAAGAAGGAAATCCCACAGCTTCTTTTTAAATCTAAACTAGGCTAAGAAATTTCCCCACACAGACTTGTCGTAAATAAGGTGGCAAAATCTTGGTTGTATTTTGGATTCTCCATTAAATGCATGGCCTTAGTTATAGCTGCTTCTGCAGTCATGTCCTTGCCACTAATAGCACCCACTCTTGTAAACACAGAACTATTCTCATACTTTCCAAAGGAAATAGCACCGGATACACATTGGCTTACAACAACGATCTCCGTACCTTGGTCTCTAAGCTTTTGCAATACTTTTTCAGTATGTGCAGAATTTGAAATGGTTCCCGAACCATATACTTGCAATATTAGAACTCTCACTTTAGGGAGCTCACGCAGATGAACCATGGACATACCAGGGAATATCCTCCAGAATAAAACGTTAGAAGACATGTGATAATCTACCTCAAAGGTTACTTCTGGGCTCGAACGAAAAAGAGCATCTTTTGAAAAATGTAAGTGCACTCCGCTTTGTCCTAAAATTGGGTAATTTGGACTTAAGTAAGCATCAAAATACTCTGCAGAATGCTTTAGTGTTCTACACCCACGTAAAAGTTTGTATTCAAAATAGATAGCTACCTCTTGAATTACTGCTTCATCATCTTCATAGAGACTTGCATAATTAAGTCCCGTTAAGAAGTTTTCCTTTGCGTCAGTGCGTAAATCCCCAATGGGCAGTTGCGATCCTGTTAAGATCACTGGTTTTCGTAGTCCCTTTAACATAAAACTAAGTGCTGAGGCAGTATATGCCATGGTATCCGTACCATGCAATATGAGAAACCCATCGTAATTATCGTAATTATCGCCAATGTACTTTGCGATTCTCTGCCATTCGTCAGGTCCCATATCAGAAGAATCAAGTGGCTTCTCAAAAGGCTGAACACTCACCTCACATTCAAGAAGTTGCATCTCTGGGATTTTTGAAAAAATATTTTCAAAATTAAATGGCTTTAAACTCCCTGTACCATAGTCTTTTTCCATTCCTATGGTACCACCCGTATATATTAAAAGGACTTTGCGTTTCATAAGCGTAAAAATACGTTAATTTGCATCGATTTGAAAATGAAATGGAAAAACTTCAGCGCAGCTTCGACTATCTAAAAGAGTTTTTGACCTCTGCTCGGTTAGAAAAAATAGAACAATATTCGAAACAAAGTTCCGACTTTATTCTTCCCGTCCTCCAGGACGTATATCAATTCCGTAATGCAGCGGCCATAGTAAGAAGCGTCGAAGCCTGTGGATTTCATAAAATCGTAGCGCTCGAGGAACGAAACGAATTCAATCCGAACCTGACTGTAACCAAAGGCGCTGAAACTTGGGTAGAGGTAGAAAAAATGAAAGCAGATCTCAGCTCGCTTCAAGAAATTAAAGATCGTGGCTATGAACTTGTCTCGGTTTCTTTAGAAAACAATGCGGTCGAATTGCCCGATTTTGAAATTAACTCCCCTGTCGCCCTTCTTTTTGGCACAGAACTCAAAGGAGTTTCGAAAGAGGCGCTTGCTCTTAGTGATCGGACACTGTCCATTCCCATGTTTGGTTTTACAAAAAGCTATAATGTTTCTGTGGCGGCGGGTATTTGCCTTTATGAATTGAAGCAAAAATTACTTCGCTCAGGCCGTCCCTTTACACTCTCAGAAGAAAAACAGCTCGAGTTGAAAATTCGCTGGGCAATTAATACCATACCAAGTGGAACGGAAATTTATCAGCAGTATCTACGGAATAACCCCTAGAAATTAATGTGGGACTTAGAAAAATCGATTGTAATTCCACGCGGAAAGAAAAATCCCGGCCGTCTCGGTTCTAAGGCGCTGTGGTCCTAATGAAACCGCCCTCACACCTCTTTCAACCAGACTCGCAATTTCTTTTGGACTAAAATCTCCTTCAGGACCAATTAAAAAGGTCTGGCTCTGCTGATCAGGTAGATCTTTTAATTCCATGCGCATAAAATTGGGATCACAATGAGCTACATAGGTTGAACTTGGATCGCAAGAGGAAATAAATTCAGATAAGGAAGTAAGTGGGTTTAGTTTTGGAAAATGAAAACGCAGGGACTGCTTTGAGGCGGCAACCGACTGCTTTACTAAGCGCTCAAAATTAAGATTTTTTCGCTCTGTTTTCTCAGTGGAAAGGAAGGTAATTTCACTAACTCCCATTTCTGTTGCTTTTTCCGTGAAAAACTCAACACGGTCAATGTTTTTTGTGGGCGCAATAGCCAGATGAACTTTGAGAGGGAAGTTTACAAGCTCTGTTTTTATTTCTAAAACCTCAATCCTTACTTTCTTCCCTTCAAACCTAACCAATCCCTTGGCTAAATTTCCGTTTCCGTCTGTGACGAAAACTTCTTCTCCCTGCTTAATCCGTAGAACTTTGACAAGATGTTGTTGTTCCTCTGGATAAATTTCTACATGCGGAAGAACTTGGCCATAAAATAATCTCATAGTTTAATCTCTCTGGGCTCTACCCTGTGTAATTACTCAAAATCTTGCTGTAAATCGTACCGTGCGCTCGCGCTGATATCAAGTGGGGCGAACTCTCCTAAATCATACTTTAGTTGAGCCACCATCGCAATCATTGCCGCATTGTCAGTTGTATATTCAAATTTAGGAATGTAGACATTCCAACCTTTCTTCTCGGCATTTGTAAGCATTGCGCTCCGAAGTCCGGAATTTGCAGATACTCCTCCTGCAATTGCGATTTCATTAATTCCATAATCGAGCGCAGCTTTTTCAAGCTTCATCATAAGGGTATCCACAATGGTTTTTTGTACACTTGCGCACAAATCATTTAAATTCTCCGAGGTGAAATTCGGATTTTGTTTTCGTTCCTTTTGAACAAAATACAAAACAGAGGTTTTAACCCCACTAAAAGAATAATCATATCCCGCTACTTTGGGCTTGCTAAATTCAAACGCATTTTCATTCCCCAATTTGGCTAATCGATCTACAATTGGCCCTGCAGGGTAATCTAAATCTAGTAATTTCCCAATCTTATCAAAGGCTTCTCCCGCCGCATCGTCAATCGATTTTCCTAAAATTTCCATCTTGAAATAATCCTTAACAAGGACAATCATGGTATGCCCTCCACTTACAGTAAGACATAAAAAAGGAAATTTAGGAGGCACATTATTTGCATCTTCGATAAAATGGGCAAGAATATGTGCCTGTAGGTGGTTTACCTCGATAAGAGGAACCTTTAGACTCATGGCCAAAGATTTGGCAAAAGACGTTCCTACAAGTAAAGAACCTAGAAGTCCAGGACCTCGGGTGAATCCAATGGCTGAAATTGCATTTTGTTGTATATTTGCTACACGCAGTGATTTTTGAACCGTTGGAATTATATTTTGTTGATGGGCACGCGAAGCGAGCTCAGGAACCACTCCACCGTATTCGTTGTGGATTGCTTGAGAGGCCGCAATGTTTGAAAGGATTTTATTACCCTGAATCACCGCTGCAGACGTGTCGTCACAGGAGGATTCGATACCCAAAATTATAGTTGATTCGCTCATTATATGGCAAATTTAGAGAATAAAAACGAGAACGAAGATTTCGAAAACAAAAACAAATCCTTACCTCAAAAAGTAGGCGATGCTGCTAAGGGTGCCGCCAAGGACGTGAGTGACCTTGCAAAAGACGTGGTAGAAAATCCGGTCGAAGTGGTGGGCGAATTTGCAGAGCAAGCGGCAAAGGACGTCACAGATTATAAATGGTGGGCGAAACTCTTATTGTATGTGTTTTGGATTGGACTTAGTCTCATGGCTTTGTTTCTTATTGCCATCAATCTAAATGTAACCAAACAGTGGGCTGCAAACCAAGCGCTTCAAGTTCTCAATCAAGATTTCAAAGCCAAGATGACCACGCAAAGCATTGAGGTCGATTACTTTGGAGATGTAACTATTCGAGGTTTAAGAATTGAAGACACAAGAGGTCTCGAATTCATTAAAGTT
Source organism: Bacteroidota bacterium (assembly GCA_023387375.1). Classification (GTDB taxonomy): domain Bacteria; phylum Bacteroidota; class Bacteroidia; order Flavobacteriales; family Weeksellaceae; genus Planobacterium_A. Next base: position 61,347 of record JAEWIE010000019.1, read on the forward strand.
CGCGAGTTTCGAGCCAACTCTAATTGGATTGCCCTAGTCACAAACGTTGGAAAAAACAATGCGCTTAGTTTCAATTCTCTACAACTCACTAATGCTGATATTAAAATCGTGACCTATAAAGGAGATAGCATTTCTAACTTCGTTAAATACATAGGAAATTTTGATTCAGGCAAACCTTCTGACCCTCGAAAGCCACCCTTTCAATTAGATTCGCGCGTAGAGCTAGTCAATTCCAAAATATCCATTATCAACCAAAATAAACCCGGGGATGAAGGAGCATGGCTTCGAGCTACACAACTTAATCTAACGGCACCAAAAGTGCAAGTGAATGGGCCAAATGTTTCTGCGCAGGTAAATAATCTTAGTTTCTATACGACCCGCTACGGCAAGACGCATTACATTGATACTTTTTCGTCGCAAATTGCACTGACCAAAGATTTCCTTTCCCTCTCGGACTTAACATTCAATACGGATCATAGTTTGTTACAGGGTAACATTAAGCTAAACTTAAATCAGGGTTCCTTCCAAGACTTTACCACCAAAGTTAGGTGGGATGTGGACTTAAAACGAGGGAGTGAGGTTAGTGGCTATGATTTAAGCTACTTTTTAACCCAATGGGACAATTATAAACCCCTAAAAATATCGGGGAAAATGACGGGGCCGCTGAACAACTTCCACCTAGAAAACTTTATCATTGGAGACCGAGACGGAAGCATCGCGACCTCGACCATGCGCCTTAAAAATCTAATAAAAGGCTCCTTTGAAATTGAATCGAATGATCTTTCGACTGACTTCACTTATATTGGTCTAAAACAGATGCTGCCCACTTTTATCGCAAGCAAACTAAAAAACATTGCGGACGATTTTGGTCGTTTACGCTATAAGGGTGCAATTAGGGTGAGACCTGAACAAATTTTTGTACCAAATGGAAATTTAATTACAGGCATTGGACAGGCAAAATTGCAAAACTTTTTCCTCGAAAATTACAGCACGGATCTTCCTCGCTATCGCGGCTATGCAGAAGTGAATGACTTAAATGCTGAAGCCATCACAAAAATGCCTGAAGTCGGTCTCATTTCAGGTAAAATCAACTTTGTGGGAGAAAGCTTCGATCTTAACCGAATGGTTGTTGATGCAAAGGCTAATTTATCCCATATCGAAATCTTAGACAAAACGATTCACAACCTATCCCTTAACGGGCAGTTAAACCGCAAAACTTATAATGGACTCATAAGGGTAGACGATCCTAATGCAAAAGCAAGTGTGAACGGAAATATTGATTTTAAAACGAGTCGACTTTTAGCCGATGTTATTGCAGATATAGATCATCTTAATTTAAATTACTTTACGGGCTCAAAAGGCAACCAAGTAATCCGCGGAAAACTGGATGCAAAATTAGCAATGACCAATCTGAACGATCTTGACCTTGCAGCCACAGCTGAGAATCTTCGCTTCACGAATGGTGCGAAATCCTACTTCATCCCCAATGCCAATGTCAAAGCTTATTTCACAGCAGGAAATCGTGTACTTGAAGTGATCGCTCCAGGTGCAGTCAATGGTCGAATAGCAGGTGACTATCAGCTCGCGGATTTGGCAGGCATGATTGAAAACGGCCTTCAGAAGATCCTTGTGGGACCTCCACCCAAAAAACTCTACAAAGGGCAAAGCTTCAATTTAGAATTTGACGTTAGGCAAGGCCTTCTCAATTACTTTGCACCGAATCTACAACTTCCCGCGGGAGCGACCGTTTCAGGATCCTACCAAGGAAATTCTAATGATTTAGTGCTCAACATTGAAGCCTCAAGTCTTAAATACCTTTTAACTAACGAAAAACAAATCGCCCAGCTTGACCAAGTTTTGGACACGGCCAATCCAGCCCTTGCGCAGCCCGATACAGGGGAAGCGATCAAGAAGGACAGCGCCATGGTTGAGAATCTTGTGGTTCGAATTAATACCGCGAATCTAGAGGAGCAGCTCTTTGCAAACGTTGACCGGGTACGCTACAAAAATAATGTCATACGAGATTTCACCTTTACAGGTAGAAACGAAGACCAAAAAGTGCTTCATTTGTCTACTCATTTTCTTCATGGCTCACCTGAAATGGAGCAGGAAAATGAGCTCAAATCGTATGCAATTAATTTAAATCAATCAACCACAGAACGCGGAGATTACCTTTTCAAATTTGAACCCACGGAAGTAAAAGTAAATACGGTGGCCTGGTCCATCGATACGAGTCCTGAACTCAATCATTCGATTGTCTACGAGAAAGCAAGTGGAAACATCACAATTCATAATCTTCGCGTATACTCCGAGGATAGCTCCTTACTTATTTCGCAGGCATTAATTAAATCAGGCAAAGACTTTGAGATAGAAGGGAATCTCGATCAGTTCCAACTCTCCAAACTTTTAGAAATGCAGGCAAATGGAAACGATCTAAAAATCAAAGGTCTTGCGAGTGGAACGTTTCACATTGTGATGAACCAGAGCGTCCTTGAACCTCTTGTGGATCTACAAATCGATGACATCTTCATGAATGAAGAGGATATGGGAAATATCACCTTAAGTGCTAAGAAGAGCGAACAAGAAAACGTTTTCGATATTGAAGCCAAGGTCGTATCCGCAGGAATTATTGGTGACAACAATCTGCATCTAATCGGTACGGTGAACAACAACACGCCCACTCCTACTCTAGATGTAAAGATGGATATGAACGACTTTGATCTCGCCTTTGCACAGCAGTTTGTAAAAGAAGTCTTTGGTAATTTACGAGGAAATGCTACGGGTGTATTAAGCATCTCGGGACCTATAAACGACATTGATTACAGTGGGGACATTGCGCTAAGTGATTTCGGACTTAAGCTAAATTTCATTGGGGTGGACTACTCCTTTGAGGACACCGTTATACCGCTTTCTAAAGGACAAGCGATTTTAAACGAAATCCAATTAAAAGACGGTCGAAACAATTCAAGCGGGACGATTTCTGGGGTAATTCAATTTGAAACCCTTGCCTCCATGGCTGTCAACCTCATCATGAGAGCAGACAATCTTATGGTACTCAATACACAACAAAAAGACTTTGATCTGTTTTGGGGAAGAGTTTACGGACAAGGAAACCTTTATGTCTCGGGACCTGTTTCAGGGCTTAATATTGCAACCGATTTAAACGAACCTTTCCGCGCTTTAAACAATAGCGTCTTCACGTTTAATGCGGGATCAACCTCTGGAGTGGATGAGTTCAAAATGCTTCGATTCTTAAAAGAAGATGCCTCGGGCGCGATTGTGCTTGAAGAGAAAAAACGAAGTGGCACCAATATGACTCTAGATTTTAACATTGCAATTGATAAGGGAACTACAGTGAACGTGGATCTGCCAGAAGATGTTGGAAACATAAGCGTGCGAGGAACCGCCAATCCTCTTCGCTTCCAAATGTTCCCGAACGGCGCAATTTCCATGAATGGGAGTTACTTCGTTGAGAGCGGAACGTTTGTATCACAGGCTATTCTAGAAAGAACCTTCCAAATTGCAAAAGGAAGTAGCATGCGCTGGGATGGCAACGCGATGACTCCATCCCTAGATATCCAAGCCAATTATGTTCGTGCAGTCACCAATACTGGACAGTACTTAGGCGTAAGTGCCCTTCCACCGGTAAATGTACTTCTATCTGTTTCATTGCAAGGCACTTTAAACGATCCCCGAGTAGAGCTCGGTCTTTCCGCACCAGATCTCTCTAGTCAATTAAAGGAAACACTTGCAGGCAAAATGGGCAATGAAGACGAAAAAGTGATCCAATTCGGAAGTGTCCTTGTGATGAATTCCTTCAATGTACAAAACGCCGCAGGATTCAACCTGGATGTGGGAAGTACCCTTGAGAACTCGGGCTACAATATGCTATTCAAACAACTAGGTTCTGTTTTCAATACAATTAGTAATGAAGTTCAGGTTGATTTGAATTATTTGAAAGGTGACACCGGATCCAATACAGGAGACAGGGCCAATGCAAGTGTTAGTTTCGCCCTTTCCCCTCGTGTGACCGTGAAAACCGGTCTTGGAGTCCCCCTTTCCAAAGGAACCGAGGGTGCCGAATACAATTATTTGTCTGGAGAAGGAATTATCGAATACGATTGGAGTAAAAAGAACGATGGAACTCGACTTTTAAGAGCCTATTCGAAACCTTCAAACATTGGTCTTGTGGCTGGAAATGCAGGTGGGACAGGGGAAAATCAAACCTATGGAGTTGGGGTGGTATATAGCAAAAGCTTTAATACCATTTTCAAAAGAAAAAAGAATAAACAAAAAAGAGATAGTCTAAAAGCTATAATAGATTCTGCAAAAATTAAGACTACTGACTAATTATATTATGACAATTATCAGTTTGTTTGTTAAATATTGTTAATACTACCTTCGAATTTTTACTTTTCGTTTTTTTTCGTAAATTTGCAATTATATACGATATTCTTAACAAAACAAGCCTTACTATAATGAACTATCAATTAGACGAAGTAGACAAAAAGATTCTGGATTTCCTTGTAGAGAACACCAGAATGCCTTTTACAGAGATTGCTAAACAAATGGACGTATCCGCAGGAACGATCCACGTGAGAGTAAAGAAAATGGAAGATGCTGGAATCATTTTAGGATCCTCGCTTACCATCAATTATGCGAAATTAGATTATCATTTCACTGCCTTTATTGGAATCCTCCTTACAAAGTCTAACAGAACTCAAGACGTTCTAAAACAACTTTCTCTTATTCCGAATGTGGTAGAAGCGAGCGTGATTTCAGGAAAATATAATATTTTCTGCAAATTAAAAGCTAGAAACACCCAAGACGCGAAACGTATCATCTATCAGATTGACGATATCCAAGATGTGATGAGAACAGAAAGTATGATTTCCATGGAAGAGTACATGAGTGACAAAAACCGTCTAATCAAAGCGATCTCAATCTAAGATCGATAGACAGTATCAACCTAAAAACTTATGATTCTATCATAAGTTTTTTTATTTTTACCAAATGGAAAAAAACTACTTCAAAGACGAGAGCCCCGAAAAAGGAATGGGCCTTATTCTCTCTCTTCTTGCCATGCTCTTTTTTGCGGTGTTTGGAATTGGAATTGACGTAGATCAGTATGTTCAAACTCTTGAAAATTACCTAAACATTCCAATCTGGTATTTTTATTTAATCTTTGGAGTGGATCTTCTTATTGTCCTTTCTGTGGTTTTAATATACTTCTACCGAAAATTAGGAGCTATTTTGTTTCCACTAGGCACTTTGATGCATTTTGTTTTCCATTTGTATTATCTTGACACATTTTTATATTCCGATGTCACTTCCCTGTTTTTGTTTGTGGGTATCGGACTTCTCGCCATTGTGCCTAAATGGCAATTTTTCAAATTTTAACTATGTTTTCAAAAGCCTGCGAATACGCAATTAAAGCTTCTATTTATACCGCTCAACAAAACTTAAGTGAGAGCCGAGTCAACGTCAAAGAAATCGCACGAGCCATTGATGCGCCAGAGGCCTTTACAGCCAAAATTCTACAGCAGTTGTGCAAAGCAGACGTCATGCAGTCTGTTCGTGGAAAGCAAGGTGGTTTTTTTATTTCTTCGGAGAAGATGCAAGAAACCAAAATCTATGATATTATTACCATCATCGACGGAGACTCTATCTTTGTCACTTGCGCGCTAGGGCTAAAGGAATGTTCTTCCACAAACCCTTGTCCTGTACACAACGAATTTAGACACGTTCGAGAAAGACTCATTGAGATGGCCTCTAAATATACACTTATGGACCTTGCTCTAAGAACGGAAGAAGGTCTCTTTCGACTTCGAGTATAAAATTTTTAAAATTAAATAGGATAACTTTGTCCTGTTTAAAAAATTTTTCTATCTTTGTATCACAAAACAAAGCAATATGACAACTTTAGACCAAACCATCGGACAAATCGTCGCTCAAGACTACAGAGCTGCGGCGGTGTTTAAAAAATACGGAATTGATTTCTGCTGTAATGGGAATAGAACCTTAGAAGAAGCCTCAGAACTTAAAGGCAAAGACGTGAGCCAAGTCGCAAAAGAATTAGAGAACTTGGGATCCTCAAGTAGTGAATCCATTGATTACAAATCTTGGCCACTAGATCTTCTTGCAGACTATGTAGAAAAGACCCACCACCGTTATGTGACAGAGAAGGCTCCTATCCTACTTCAATTCTTAAATAAAATTTGCAAAGTTCACGGAGGAAGACACCCAGAGCTATTTGAAGTTTTTGAATTGTTTGAACAGTCTGCAAATGACCTTACTTCCCATATGCAAAAAGAGGAACAAATACTCTTCCCTTTCATTCGCACGATGATGGATTCCCAAAGAAACCACGCGACGCTTGCTGCGCCTTCCTTTGGGTCTGTAGAAAATCCAGTGGACATGATGATGCATGAACACGATATTGAAGGAGAAAGATTTAGAAAAATTGCAGCGCTCACAAACAATTATCAATTCCCAGAAGATGCTTGTAGCACCTACCAAGTTTCTTTCCGAATGCTAGAAGAGTTTGAAGACGATTTGCATAAACATATTCATATTGAAAACAACATTCTATTTCCAAAAGCATTAGAATTAGAAAAAGCACTACGAAACTAATAACCAAGAATACCATATCTAATTTGAATGAAAGCACTCTTAATTTTTTAAGAGTGTTTTTTTTCATTTTGAGAGCGATACATTCTAAAAAAAAACGCCATCCCCTTTTTCTAGGGATGGCATCTTTGTATCTATTTTGGCTTTGGTAATTAACCTCTTGCAAGGACTCTCTTAACAGCACTCACTACGGCCGAAGAATCAATTCCATACTTTTTCATAAGTTCACTTGGTGTCGCGGATTCCCCAAAGGAATCGTTTACCGCTACAAACTCTTGTGGAGTTGGACGTCTTCTCGAAAGCATTCCTGCTACCGATTCTCCTAGTCCACCTAAATAGTTATGCTCTTCTGCAGAAACGATTTTACCCGTCTTTTCTACAGACTTTAAAATAATTTCTTCATCTAGAGGCTTGATGGTATGAATATTAATCACTTCACAAGAAATCCCTTCTTTTTTCAACTCTTCTGCCGCCACTAAAGATTCCCATACAAGGTGTCCGGTTGCCACAATTGTAACATCTTTTCCTTCCTCAAGTAGTATTCCTTTTCCAATTTCAAAAGGGGTGTCTTCAGGTAAGAAAACAGGCACTGCAGGACGACCAAAACGAAGGTACACAGGACCCTCATAATCTGCAATTGCAACCGTTGCAGCTTTGGTTTGGTTATAATCACAAGGATTAATTACCACCATACCAGGAAGCATTTTCATCATTCCTATATCTTCCAAAACCTGGTGTGTTGCCCCATCTTCTCCAAGCGTTAATCCTGCATGCGAAGCACAGATCTTCACATTCTTCCCGGAATAAGCCACAGACTGACGAATTTGATCGTAAACTCTTGAGGTGGAAAAATTAGCAAACGTACCTGTAAACGGAATTTTACCATTGATGCTAAGTCCTGCTGCCACTCCAATCATATTAGCCTCCGCAATTCCGACTTGAAAGAAACGTTCAGGTGCTTTCTCAATGAATTTCTCCATTTTCAAGGATCCAATAAGGTCGGCGCACAAAGCGACGACATTTGGATTCTCGTCTGCTAGTTGTGCGAGTCCTGCACCAAACCCACTTCTAGTATCTTTTTTCTCTGTATATGTATATTTCATTACTCTTCTACTTTGCTATTAATAATCACTTGGTGCCTCTAGATACAATTGCTTAAGTCCTGACTCTAGCTGCTCATCGTTAGGAGCTTTTCCATGCCATGCGTGTGAACCCATCATGTAATCGATTCCTTGTCCCATTTCAGTGTGCAAGATAATCACTACTGGTTTTCCATTTCCTGTTAATGATTTTGCCTTTTCTAGAATTGCAATGACACTTTCGAGATCATTTCCATTTTTCTCTTCAAGTACTTCCCAATTGAAGGCGGTTAGTTTTGCATGAAGATCCCCTAAACTCATGACATCGTCAACATCTCCATCAATTTGGCGGTTGTTAAAGTCAATCGTAGATATCAAATTGTCAATCTTATGGTGCGCTGCAAACATGAGAGCTTCCCATATCTGACCCTCTTGAAGTTCTCCGTCACCATGAAGAGTATAAACGAGACTTTTATCTGCGTCCAATTTTTTTGCAAGCGCAGCGCCTGCAGCTACTGAAAGACCTTGGCCTAGAGAGCCTGAGGCTACGCGAACCCCTGGAAGCCCCTCATGAGTGGTAGGATGTCCTTGAAGTCTGGAATTTAATTTTCTAAACGTGGCAAGTTCTTCCACCGGAAAGAATCCGAATCGGGCAAGCGTCGAATAAAAGACAGGAGAAATGTGTCCATTGGACAAGAAGAATAAGTCTTCATTTTTTCCTTCCATTTGGAAAGGTAACTGGTAGTTTAATACTTTACCATAAAGGGCTGTAAAATATTCCACGCAGCCAAGGCTACCTCCTGGGTGCCCCGAATTAACCGCATGAACCATTCTCACAATATCCCTTCTGATTTGTGTGGTAAGAGACTTTAACTCTTCGATACTTTTACTCATTACTTTAGATTTACTTGCATGCGAATTTACGTCTTTTTCATGGATTTCAAAAACGGGTTTGCAAGTAGAATCTCTTCCTTATCTTGGGAGTCGTAATTTCAGCGGGATTTAAATCGCTACGGATCTTTTTTTCTCCGAACTAAGCCACAGACCAATAAAGGTAAGCAGCCCATTGATTACAATGAGTTCAACCCCAATCTGATAAGAGGAAATGTGAGTCACAAGGTAGTTAATTGCATAGGTTAAAACCGGGGCAATTAAGGTAACGACAAGAATTCTGCCTTTTTTGCTTATGTTTAATTTCGTGAAAATTCCGAAGGCAAAAAGTCCAAGTAGAGGACCATATGTATAGCCCGCCACTTCCATAATTAAATAAACAATGGATTTATCATTAATAGCCTTGAACCCCATAATGAGAAGAAAGAATACCAACGTGAAAATCAAATGAATTCGCATTCTCAAGCTCTTCTTCTGCTTTTCACTCTTCGTTTCATTCTCATTCAGTCTTAAAAGGTCCACACAATAGGAACTGGTCACTGCGGTGAGCGCTCCGTCCGCAGAGGGAAAAAGGGCAGACACCAAACCGATGATAAACACCACCGAAATTAAAAGTGGAAAGTATCCATTTAAGGAAAGAGCAGGAAATAAATCGTCTCCCATAATATTGGTAATCGAACCCTTTGCATCTGGAAAACCAAATACATTTACAAAACTTTGTTTTCCTTCAATTACCTGCGATATTTGTTGATATACAGCCCCATTCTCCATAGCAAACAAATAAAGTAGCCCTCCTAAGAAAAGAAAAGCCAAATTTACAAAGAGAAGTGTTCCCGCGAAGGTGAGCATATTCTTTTTGGAGTTATGCAAATTGTCTACAGAGATGTTTTTCTGCATCATTTCCTGATCAAGCCCTGTCATCGCAATGGTAATAAACATACCCCCCACGACGGTTTTAAGAAAATGTGTCTTTGAGTTCACATCCGTATTAATTAAATGGGTGAAATCCTTATCGGCTAACTGCGTATAAGCTTGAGTTACGCTCAAATCGAGTGAGGAAAGTATAAAAACAATACATGCAATTAAACTTACAATCATAAAGGTCGTCTGAAGCGTATCCGTAATTACAATGGTTTTTACTCCTCCTTCAAACGTGTATAATAGAACCATAAGCAGAATCACGGCTGCGGTGATCCAAAAAGGAACCCCTAACGGAGATAGTAAAAATATTTGAAGCACATTGACCACCAAATAAAGCCTGGCTGTAGCTCCAATAGAGCGCGACACGATGAAAAAAATGGATCCAATTTTGTGCGCTTCTACATTAAACCTTCTTCCCAAATAGGTATAAATGGAGGTTAAGTTCATTTTGTAATAGAGGGGAAGTAGAATAAAAGCAACGATAAAATAGCCGATGAAAAAACCAATGACCATCATGTAGTATTCAAAGCCACCGTATGCGTACTCGCCAGAGGTTACCTTTCCCACGGTACCCGGTACCGAGATAAAGGTAACGCCACTGAGAGACGTACCAATCATTCCAAAGGCTACCAGCCACCATTTACTCTTTCTATTTCCTATGAAAAACGATTGGTTGTCTGAATTTCTACTGGTAAAATATGCGATTACAAGAAGACCAATAAAATAGGCAAAAACAAAACTCAGTAAGACGATACTTGGATTCATGCAATTGAAATTTGAGAAGCAAATATAGTTTTTTTACTCACTTTTTAGGCAGATTGCCAAAAGAATATCCTTTCGAATTCTATTCCTGCGCACTTTTTTGAATGAATTCTCTTAGCTTTTTAATATTCCCAACCATCCACAGCATATCATTTTCCCGAATGATCTGTGAAGAATCAGGATTCAAAATTCGTTCGTCTTCTCGCTCTAGTCCGACCACCTGTCCGATAAGATCTTCTCTAATTTTGGATTCACGGATACTTTTACCTACATACTTACAAGAGGGTGTAATTAAGATTTTCTTGAGGGCAATATCATCCACATCAAAATCGGCATGTTCTTCGTATTTTTCGTCAAATACTTCTTTGAAGTCCTGAAATTGCTCATCGGTTCCTAAAATCCCAACTTTGTCGTACGGTAGCAAACGATTGTCTCGACCGGGTAGGTTGATCAGGGTTTCTCCACGCCGAATGTACACCACATTAATTCCGTATTTTTCTTTCCAGCCTAACTCTTTGAGTTTAATTCCAATGAATTTAGCCAGGGGATGCACTTCCATCACAGCGATGTGCGCATCCCACGTTTTTAATTTTTCTTTAAACTCTAAGTTTTTCTGTCGGATATCGTAGTAGGTCTTGTTGCGCAAATAATCCTGAGTTTCACGTTCATTGAAGTTACTAATAAATTGCTTTTCAATTTTCTGATAAACCGATTGTATCCTCTGAGAAAAGAACCAAAGCAATAGTAGTACCAAGGGAAGCGCGACCAAAATCGCATATTTTGTCGAGGTTAATTGATCCACAAAAAGGCCAATTAAAAACACACCAAGTAGGAGTCGAATCACGTTAAGTGCTAGCACAATGGTCGAATTTAAATCCGTTGTGCTTGCACTCTTAGGCTGTTTTGTTAGAATGGCCGAAAGGAAAGGTGCAGAAACCATCGTTGCCAGACCGATTACAATCGTATTTTGATACAAAGGATCCTCTATATTTTGGTTTATCAGGGGAATAATTGTAAAACGGAACACAAGAATAATCGCAATTAGAATAATCGTATTGACTAAAATAATTCGTAAGTATTCCTTGGTGATATTTTGCCACTTGGGATTGGCATTCATCTTCTCAGTTTCAAGAGAATAACTCTCAATTCGATCTACCCACTTTTCAGGCAAACTTCTCATTATCCAATCATAGAAAGGGTCCGCGAGTTTCATCATGTAAGGAGTTGTAAAGGTGGTAATGGCTGATACACCTACCGCAATTGGGAACAGGAATTCTGAAATCACCCCTAAAGAAAGCCCTAGAGTGGCCACAATAAAGGCAAATTCACCGATTTGTGCCATACTCATCCCAATTTGAATGGATTGCTTAAGAGGCTGTCCTGAGATAAGTGCGCCCAATGCACTAAAGAAGAATTTCCCTACGAGCGTAAGAAGAGTAATGGCTACAATGGGAAGGATATGCTCGACAATTGCCTGAGGATCAATCATCATCCCTACAGACACAAAAAATACAGTTCCAAATAGCTGTTTAAGTGGCCTTGTCACATGCTCCACTTTCTCAGCCATGGTCGTTTCTGCAATAATGGACCCCATAACAAACGCACCAAGCTCTGCAGAGAACCCCACTTGGGTGGCTAAAATAACCATACCAAAACAGAGTCCAACGGCAAATATAATTGTGGTCTCATCGTCAAATAATTTTTTGGCTCTCTTAAGGAAACTTGGTAGCAAATAGATACCAACCAAAAACCAAAGCACAAGGAAGAACAGAAGTTTTAAGATCGTGAATATAATCTCAGATCCTTCAAATTGCTGCGTGACGGCCACTGTGGAGAGTAAAACCATTAGTAAGATTACAATGATATCCTCTACAATAAGTACCCCAAAGACAATTTGTGCAAATTGCTTGGTCTTTAGGTTAAGTTCATCAAATGCTTTTAAAATAATGGTGGTTGAAGAAGAGGCAAGCATACCTCCTAAAAAGAGGCTATCCATCTGGTTCCATCCCAAGAAATAACCCGTCAAATATCCCCCTAGACCAATGAATAAAATTTCTACAACCGCCGTGATCGAAGCTGATCCTCCCACGCTCATTAGTTTTTTAAAACTAAATTCCAGTCCAAGACTGAACAAAAGCATGATCACACCAATTTCAGCAAACGTATCAATATTAGCTTCATCGACGACCGTAGGCACTAAATTAAAGTGAGGTCCAACAAGGAACCCCGCAATAATGTACCCAAGAACCAGTGGCTGTTTTATTTTTCTAAAAAGAAGCGTTACAAATGCGCCCACCAAAAGTATTAAGGCAAGATCTGTAATAAGGGCAGGTAAATGAGCCATGAACGTTTTTTAATTTGAAGTTGTAAGATGGAGAAAAGGGAAAAGAAATCAACAGAGGATTTCTTCCGTTTTTTCCCATTTTCACAAATTTAATGATTTTTTGGCACTTCTCAAACTACACTGCCCGACTATACTTTCTACAAAACGTCTTGCAATTCGGTATTTTTTTCAATCGTTGCTTTTGCATAAGGACAAAGTGGAATTACTTTCACACCTTTTTCTCTTGCGAAGTTCACACCTGCGAGGACAAGTTGTTTGGCAAGGCCTTTTCCACCAAATTTCGGATCTACCTCTGTATGGTCAATAATAAATTTATCGCTGCCTGCCCAGGTATAGGTCATCTCTCCTGCCTTTTCACCCTCATAAAAGAGTTCGAAGATGCCATTTTTTTCATTGTTTTGTTGTTTGATTTCTACCATTATAAAGAATATTAAATTTTCGTTTACTTGTTTTTATCGGTTCTTTAGAATCGACTTGGGTAATGGCACATGCTCACCATCATCACCTACAACGGACGGAAATGCTTTCTTGTTCTGTTCATGCCAATCCAATTTTGCCTGTTCAATGACGGCCTTGTCAGAGTTCACAAAATTCCAAAAAATGTATCTCTCCTCTGGAAAAGCCTCGCCTCCAAAAAGAAGGATCGTTGTATCGGGCTCCATTTCAAATTCACATAAAGTTGCATTTTTAGCAATGATAAGCTGTTTGGTGCCCATTTCTTGTGAATCTAAGTGAACACTGCCTTCTACAACATACATTCCCACTTCACCAAACAGTTGCTCTCCTATATCAAGCTTCACTTTGCCTTTGGATTTTATTTCAATAAAGTATAGAGGGCTGTACACAGGAACGGGCGATTTCCGTCCAAAAGCCTCTCCTGCAATCAATTTGAACTCGGCTCCCTCTTGCCTCCAAGTAGGAATCTCATTTGCTATCGTATGGCTGAATTCAGGCTCCATTTGTTCCCTCTCTTTGGGAAGCCCCACCCAAATTTGAAATCCATGCAATTTCTTCTCCGAATGTCTCAAATATTCAGGTGTACGTTCGGAATGAACCACACCTTTTCCAGCTGTCATCCAATTCACGGCTCCTGGTGTAATTTCAACCTCACTTCCTAAGCTATCGCGATGAAGAATTGAGCCTTCCATAAGATAGGTCAATGTAGAGAGTCCAATATGAGGATGAGGACCTACATCAAGATTTTGGTATTCACTTAAATTCGCCGGTCCCATGTGGTCTATAAACACAAAGGGTCCCACAGCTCTTTTTTCTCGAAAGGGCAAAAGCCTTCCGACTAAGAAATTACCAATATCGGCTGCTTTTTCTTCAATGATAAGTCCAATGTTTGACATGATACTCGATTTTTGAAATTAAAGATAAAAATATAGGATGCGCAAAGGAAATATGTAAGAGCAGTCTACTGCAACTAAGTTACTAATTTTCAAATGGACTTGCGCGCAAAATATTAATCAAGGTTCACTCGACGCTTAAATTCAGGAATTACCTCAGTGGCAAAGAGTTCAATGGATTTTAGTGTTAGCTCATGCGGTACAAACCCTAAAGACGCCTGAGCAAAAAATCGAGTAAAGCCAAATAATTGATATTCATAGACAAGTTTGTCTACGACTTTCTCTACACTTCCGACCATTAGTGATCCCCTATCACTACGCATAAATTCAAATTGCTCACGACTCATAGGCTGCCAACCTCTCGATTTGCCTACACGGTCCATCATTTGGGCATAATAAGGAAAGAATTCCTTGGCAATTTTTTCATCGTCCTCGCCAATAAACACATGGTTATTGATCCCAACTTGCAAATCTTCAGGACTTGTTCCGCTTTCAAGTGCCGATTTTTTATAATAATCAATGAAAGGGACAAAGTTTTGAGGCATCCCTCCAATAATAGCTAGCATGAGAGGTAGCTTCAATTTCGCCGCTCTTAAGGCGGAACTGGGAGTACCACCAGCGGCAATCCAAATTGGCATCTCTCCATTTAACGCCCTAGGATAAACCCCTAAATTGGAAATGCTTTTACGCTGCGTACCGCTCCAAGTCACCATCGGACTCTGATTAATTTTAAGTAATAAATCCAATTTCTCTTCAAAAAGCTCATTGTAGTTCGCAAGGTCATACCCGAAAAGCGGAAAACTTTCTGTGAAAGATCCACGACCTGCCATAATTTCGGCTCGACCGCCGGAAATTAGATCGATTGTCGCAAATTGCTGATACACTCGAACAGGGTCCTCTGAACTGAGAACGGTTACTCCACTCGAGAGTTTGATATTGGAAGTTAACGCTGCCGCGGCCCCTAATACAGTGGTGGGAGAAGATACTGCATAATCCTCTCTATGGTGTTCTCCGAGGCCAAATACATCAATGCCTAACTTGTCAGCAAGCACAATTTCTTCGAGAAGGTCCTGAATACGTTGGTGCGCATTTTCACCGCCATTCGCACTAGACTCTGGTTTCATATCAGCAAAGGTCATAAGACCAAATTCTACTTTCTTCATAAAGATGGATTTATTATTTATTTAAATTATGAACTGGCAAACAACTCTTAGCCCTTTGCGAGCTTAATGAAAAAACCAATTCAACTAGTCAAAAATAGGAAATAGGAAATGAATTGGGATTGACCTAGGATAAGAACAATCCTTATCTTTACTAATATGTACTGCACATTCTTAGGAAAATTCGCCCTCAAAATCAACCCGTCAAAACTTCTGCCACCTGTGAAAATCTTAGGGCATCACGACAAAAAAACGTTCCCCTTGTAAAAGAGGAACGCTTGGCATTCACTATAAAGTAAAATTATTTATCGCTCGGTTTTGGTGCCCACTTATCGTAAGGTGTCATGTCGAAAGCATCAACCTCCTCCATCGTTAGGCCTAAGGCTTTTGCCACTCCTGTACCGTATTCTGGATCCGCTTTGTAGCAGTTACGAATGTGACGAATTTGAATAAATTTCTCTGCGCCCCCTACTTGAGCTGCCGTATTATTGAAGAGTAGATCGGCTTTGCCGTCTGCTTTAATAATTCGGAACAGATCTCCAGGCTGCGTATAGTAATCCTCATCGTCATCTCTGTAGTTATGTGCGTAGGCGTCTCCACTTATCTCTAATGGTGGTTCTTTCGCGGAAGGATCTTCCTGCCACTCTCCATAGCTATTTGGGTTATAATGAAGCGCCGATCCATAATTTCCATCTACTCGCATCGCACCATCACGATGAAAGGCATGGTAAGGACACTTCGGTTTGTTTACTGGAATTTGGTAATGGTTTACCCCCAAACGATAACGCTGCGCATCTCCATAAGAAAAGAGACGTCCTTGTAGCATTTTGTCTGGTGAGAATCCAATCCCTGGAACAATGTTCGTCGGGTTAAATGCCGCTTGTTCTACATCTTGAAAATAGTTCTCTGGATTACGATTTAACTCAAACTCTCCCACGGGGATGAGAGGGAAGTCTTTTTTCGACCATACCTTGGTTAAATCGAACGGATGGAAACGATATGTTTTGGCTTCTTCTTCTGTCATGATTTGAACAAACAATTTCCATTTTGGAAAATCTCCTCTGTCAATAGCCTCAAGCAAATCACGCTGTGAAGATTCACGGTCATTTCCAATTAACTTTGCGGATTCCTCATCCGTTAAGTTTTCAATTCCCTGCTGGGTACGGAAATGGAACTTTACCCAATGCCTTACATTATCCTTGTTAATGAAGCTATAGGTATGACTTCCGAATCCGTGCATATGCCTAAATCCTTTTGGAATTCCTCGGTCACTCATTACGATGGTCACCTGGTGAAGTGCTTCTGGTAGTAAAGTCCAGAAATCCCAGTTGGCATTGGCACTTCTCATATTCGTTCTAGGGTCTCTCTTCACCGCATGATTCAAATCTGGAAATTTCATTGGATCTCGGAAAAAGAAAACAGGCGTATTGTTTCCAACCAAATCCCAAATTCCCTCGTCTGTATAAAATTTAAGAGCAAAACCTCGAATATCTCGTTCTGCATCGGCAGCTCCTCTTTCTCCAGCCACAGTGGAAAACCTCGCAAACATATCTGTTTTCTTCCCGATCTCACTGAAAATATTGGCTTTTGTGTACTGCGTAATATCGTGAGTTACGGTAAAGGTACCGAATGCACCCGAACCTTTAGCGTGCATCCTTCTCTCTGGAATTACTTCTCGATCAAAATTGGCCATTTTTTCCAAGAACCAATAATCTTGCAATAACATAGGGCCTCGTGGTCCTGCGGTCATTACATTTTGATTGTCAGGCACAGGAGCACCTGTCTGCCGCGTAAGCTTCTTGTTTTTGTCTTCCATAATCTTATTGTTTAAGTTTGAGTAAAGATAATTAGATATTACATATCATGGCACGCCACTATGATCGATAAAATCAATATCAGTATCGTTGTTTTGCTATTAAATGTATGCAAAATTTCCCGAATGGAAGACTTCTGCTTTTTTTAAACCTTTTCAGAACGAAGATTATTGCCATCGAGTACATGCAAACGTCGAAATACCCCACCCATTATTACGGTAAGTAGTCCTACAAATAGGAATGTGTAACGAAAAGCCAGATGGATATTTTCTCCATCTATGCTTACTTTTTGTTGAAAAAAGCGAAGCACTAGTAGACCAAATGCGATCCCAAATCCAATTGCAAGTTGCTGATTCACAGCCAAAAGCGAATTCCCACTACTCGTATGACTTTCTCGTAAATCGGCTAAGGAAATTGTACTCATAGAGGTAAATTGAATGGAATTAAAGAATCCTAACAATGCGAGCAGAGGAACAAACCAATAGATTGAATCCTTAATAGAAGGAATTGCAAGAGCCATGATTAAGATCCCAATAATCATCGTATTAATACGAAGTGTTTTTCGATATCCCATTTTGTTAAGGATTCGAAGAACAGCCGATTTTCCAAACATTGCTGTTAGGGCCATTGGGGCGATAATCCACCCAGAAATCACCGCACTCTCGCCGTACGCAATCTGCACCAGAAGTGGGACTAAAAGTGGGATTGCACTAATTCCCAACCGAGTGGCCAGATTCCCTACCATGCCAATTCGGAACGTTCTGATTTGAAAAAGATCCATGGGAAAGATAGGATCCGGAGTTTTGATCGCATGTTTATAATAAAAATAAAACATCAAGAATCCCAGAATCACGATAAGTAAAACGGGCGTAATGTTTTGCATCGTTCCGAATAGTTCAAGGGAGATAGACAAAAGCAGTGAAGCCGCACCAAAGATTAAAAATCCTTTGAGATCAAAATGACCTCCCACGCTTTTGAAATCTGGCATATACTTTACTCCAAGGACTACCCCTATCACTCCAATTGGAATATTAATTAAAAAGATCCAGTGCCAAGAAAGATAATCCACAAAGTAACCCCCAACAAGAGGTCCGAGGATCGGACCAATTAAGGCCGGAATCACAGCATAGTTTAAAGCCTTGAGTAGTTCATTCTTTTCATAGGTTTTTATAAGGGCGAGTCTTCCGACAGGCGTCATTAAAGAACCTCCAAGTCCTTGCACAATTCTAGAAATCACCAATTGATCTAACGATTGCGATACCGCGCAAAACACGGAGCCTAAGGAAAAGAGAACGATGGCGAAAACAAATACTTTTCGGGTTCCAAAGCGGTCTGCGAGATACCCACTAACGGGCATAAAAATCGCTAGGGTTAACACGTAGCTAATAATCGCATTTTGCATATGCAAAGGAGATTCATTTAAATCCAGTGCAATTGCGTTTAACGATGTATTTAGAATCGTCGAATCAAGCATCTGCATAAAAATAGCAGTGGCAAGTATAAAGGGAAGTAATTTCTTCGTGGCGGGCGTAATCCTATCCAATGTGGGCATATGCGTTAAGTATCAAAAATCGAACCTTTCTAATTTTACTTCAGGAGATATCGGAATCTCTTTATCAATGTGCTCAAATAGCTGTTTGGCATAGAAATTACCATTTAAAACTCCACGCGCTCCTAGACCATTGAGTACAAACAAATTTTCATAGTCTTTGTGTCTTCCCACAATAGGTCTACGGTCTTTTACGGTAGGACGAAATCCAAAATGGGGTTCTAGAGAATCCATTGAGCCTTTATAAAATTCCGTAAGTCCTACCTGTAGCTGTGCAATCGCACTTGGATCCACTTCCAGGCTCTCAGAATGCCGATCGTAAGTACCTCCATAATAATAGCAGTTGGTCGCGATAGGGAATAAAAAATGCTTCTTTTTTACAATCCCTGGAAGGGACTTTAGATCTTTCAGCTTTACATTGATTTGATGACCTTTGTTAGGATTGACAGGAATCTGCCTAAAATAAGGATTTTCTTTGACGCCCATCCCTTCTGCGAAAACGACATATTTGTAATGTACGTCCTGATAAGTATTTTCCTTTGGATTAAGTACATCATAATCGAAGCGTTCCTCTCGAAGCGCTTTACTTGTTTGCAACATAGCTTTTAAATCTGAAAAAAACGCCTCCACATCAATGCGTCCTGAATGCTTGACCTTTCCCACTCCAAAAGGATTCAATAGCCCCTCGAGCTTCCCCAACTCCGAACTTAAAAAGGGGGCAAGAAGTGGATCTTGCGCTTTTTTCTCCCATAACTCTCGTTCATTCTGATCATGAAAAATCCGCGAAATAGGCTCGTCCACAAAGTAATTGACTCCTGTATACATTTCCATTTCCTTTAGAGTTTCATGAAGTGAGTCAATTTGCTCCATCGCCCGATCAAAGGTGGTAAACTTTTTCAGTACGACCGGATTCACCACTCCAGCAGAAATATGAGAAGCACTTTTTTTACCCTCTGAAAAGAGCAAAAAAGTTTTCTTATTTTTCAAAAGTTGATGCGCAAAAAATATGGCACCATATCCATCTCCTACAATTAAATACTCGATATCTTTCATAAGGATTCTAAAATTTAAAAGCTTTTGTAACCAGCAGCTTCCTGCGCTTTTTCATGAAAATACAAAAAGCCACTCAAACGGAGTGGCCTTTTTCAAAATAGTTTGCTTTTGAAAAGCGAACGTAAAAAAAATAGTCTTTATTCTACCGTTACAGATTTGGCTAAGTTTCGGGGTTGATCCACGTTTGCACCACGATAAACCGCCACATAATACGATAGGAGCTGAAGAGGTACCGCTGCCACAATTGGAGAGAAACATTCCGAAGTTTCCGGAATTTCAATCACATGGTCTGCAACGCTTGCCACTTGTTCATCGCCTTTGTTAACCACCGCAATTACTTGTCCTTTTCTAGCTTTGATTTCTTGTACGTTACTTACAATCTTGTCATAATGCCCTTTCTTAGGTGCAATAATAACAATCGGCATATTCTCGTCAATGAGGGCAATCGGACCGTGCTTCATTTCCGCAGCAGGATATCCCTCTGCATGGATGTAAGAAATCTCTTTTAATTTAAGAGCTCCCTCTAATGCGGAAGGATAATTGTACCCACGACCTAGATACAGAAAGTTGGTTGCATCCACATAATTCTTCGATATTTCTTTTACATGTTCATGCGTAAGTTCAAGAACTTCTTCAATTTTCTTAGGAATTTGTTCTAGTTCCGTAATAAGTCTCATGAACTCTTGATTGCTTAAGTTTCCGTTATGCTTTCCTAATTTAAGTGCAATTAAGGAAAGTACAGTAAGTTGAGCTGTAAAGGCTTTCGTGGAAGCTACTCCAATCTCTGGACCCGCATGCGTATATGAACCTGCATCTGTAATTCTCGCAATGGACGAATCCACTACATTACAAATTCCATAGATGAACGCCCCTTTTTCTTTTGCAAGTTTTAAAGCCGCCATCGTGTCAGCCGTTTCTCCTGATTGTGAAATTGCGATTACGACATCTTTTTCGGTAAGGATTGGATTTCTGTAACGGAATTCTGAAGCATATTCTACCTCTACAGGAACGCGTGCAAACTCTTCAATTAGATACTCTCCAACCAGTCCTGCATGCCATGAAGTACCACAAGCAATAATGATAATTCGGTTGGCATTGTTAAAGCGTTCTACGTGATCCCAGACACCAGCCATTTTAATAATTCCTTCATCTACAAGTAGACGCCCTCTCATGGTATCTTGTATGGATTTAGGCTGTTCAAAAATTTCTTTCAGCATGAAATGCTCATAGCCTCCTTTTTCGATTTGCTCTAAACTTAATTTAAGTTCTTGAATTGCAGGATCAATAATAGAATTGTCTGCAATACTTCTGATTTCTACTCCGTCTTCTAAAGAAATCGTGGCCATATGACCTTCTTCTAAATAGATAGCTTCTTTCGTAAATTCAATGAAAGGAGAGGCATCGGAAGCAATAAAAAATTCTTTTTCTCCAAGTCCAATCGCTAGTGGAGAACCTAGTCTAGCCACGACAAGTAATCCCGGATAATCATCATGCATTACTGTAATTGCGTAGGCACCATATACTTCATTTAAAGCATAACGAACCGAAGTTGCAAAATCGAAATCCTTGTTAATATCCATGAAGTGCTGGATCAGATTCACAAGTACTTCTGTATCGGTTTCCGATTGGAAAGTAAATCCTTTTTCTGTTAGCATGGTACGAAGGGTATCGTAGTTTTCGATAATTCCGTTGTGAACCAGCGCTATTTTACCATTGTTGGAAATATGCGGATGCGAATTCCGATCGCTCGGTACCCCATGGGTTGCCCAGCGTGTATGCCCCATGCCTACATGCGCCTTTCCTTGCAAATCCGAAGAGATAGAAACTAAGTCATCTACTTTTCCTTTGGTTTTCGCAATGCTAAACTTTGTTCCATTCCCATCAAGTACAATTCCGGCACTGTCGTAACCTCTGTACTCTAATCGACGTAGACCGTTTATCACCACGTTATAGGCATCTTGAAAGCCTGTATATCCTACAATTCCACACATAATTATTAGTTATTTTGTTGAGTAAATAATATTTAATTGAGCCCGTTTTGGACTAGAAGGATTGCTCCCCACAAGAACCACTCGGTAAGGTGTATAAGCCCTTGACGTAAAGCTTGGACCTAAAAGATTTCCATTTGAACTGTTAATTTCATAATCACCAATCGCTAAGGAAATGTCCTTCGCCTCTTCTGATTTTTCAATGATATCTTTCAAAGTCTGCGTAATGGTTAAGTCGTAATAAGCTGGATTTTTATCTAAATCCGTCCCTTTTACTAAGCTGAACAAAGTGCCTAAACCTGCAAAAGCATTCATCTCTTTCATAAAAGTAGAGAGATCTGCCTTCCCTGTAGTAGGATTGTAATAACTGGCCGTAAACATAGTAGGTTTTGTTAGCTCATTACTCCAAGTGGCGACATCTGTATAGAGTCTTACCTTCGCTGAGAGAATATTGATTTTGTTTTCTTTGTAAAGTTCGCGAATTTGAGAAATACTTTCTGCGCTTAGTTTAATTCCCACATTTGCACCACCCATTCCTTGCGCATATAGAAGTGGATCTCCTGTTTGTACGTTAGGCGCGGCTGTTCCATTGTATATTAGTGACGGCGTTCCTGTTCGGTCGGTTTCAATTAGGTTAAACCTTGCATTTTCGGTACCCAAAGAGAGTGGAAAAGTGGCTTTGCGACGCTCTGTTTTCCCATCTGTGGTAACTTCGTTACTGTAATAAATAATGATCTGCGTATCCCCCGGAGTGATGTTCATTATAAACCCGTTGGATTCCGTAACGGATAACTTTACACCTCTAAAATAACGAATGAAGTGGGATGCATCTGATAGTTCAGGCTGACCTTGCTTTGCGAAAATTTTATTTGCAAAAAAAGTTTTGTCTAACGGCACACGAATTCTTGCTTCTCGTTTGTAGAGTGCCGTACCGTCTTCGTCTTTGGTTACATCAATTGCACTAACTGTACTTTTAATGGTCTTGGAGCCAAGAAAGGCGCCGGTACCCACCACTTTTTTAGAAGAAACCTTGTCCGATCTTGATCCTAAAAAGTCAGTAACTTCATGAACATTTAAAGTCATGGTAGCTGTTTCGTTCCCATAAAGTCGGATCGGATACGTAGAAACAACACGTTTGGCCTTCACATTTCCGTCTGGGAAAATATAATCTTCGTCAGTGGTTGTCTTTACAGAATCCACAGGAAATACAGGACGAACCTCAAGAACGACGGAATCAATAGCTGCATTGGTACCAAAACTAGGATTGTAATTCGAAAGTCTTGCCTGGGTCACATAACTAGATCGCTGCATACCGAATTGTCCTTCCTTAAAAACCCCAAGTGTTGCACTTGAGATGCGGGTCGCATCAGTTCTGATCGAATCTTCATTGCTAATATTGTATGCGATTACGTCAAAAGACTTTGTAATTCCTTTGGCTGCTGTATCGTCAAAAAATTGCGAGCCTAAATCATCGGGTTCGGCTTCACAGCTATACAGTAAAAAACTTCCGGATAAAAATAATACAGAAGTTTTTAAGATACTCTTAATCGTTTCAGTCATTTAATAAATTCAAATATTTTAATATACTTTTTCAATAGATTCGGCTTCTACAAAATCAGCCTTACTGGAATCTGTGGCTTGGTAGGCTTTGTCTAAATCGCCTTCCAAAAATTCATCTCCTTTAACGACGACATCAGCAAAATCCATGCTATCTAACACAAAGTTTTGACTCGTCGGCTCACTTACCACCGATAAATCTTGGATTTTATCGAATTCCAGTACTTCTTTGATGGAAGAATTTAAGTCTAAAACTTCTTCGTTGTAGATTGAAATGACAATTTTAGTGTCCTTAAAATAGTAATCGTCTTTGTAATAGTTTTTCAAATAAATTGGAATTAAAGAGGACATCCAACCGTTAATATGGATTACATCGGGAACCCAGTTGAGTTTTTTAATGGTTTCAATTACTCCTCTTGCAAAGAATACAGCACGTTCTCCATTGTCGTCAAAGGGAACCCCTTCTTCCGAGCTGTAAAGTTGCTTTCTCTTGAAGTACTCGTCGTTATCAATAAAATAAACCTGAAGTCTCTCTCCTGGCAAAGAAGCTACCTTGATAATGAGTGGCTGGTCAAGATCGTTAATGATTACATTCATTCCTGACAAGCGAATGACTTCATGCAATTGGAATTTCCTTTCACTGATTTGTCCAAAGCGTGGCATGAATACTCTTACATCATGTCCCTCCTGGTGCATTTTCAGCGCCATTTTGCTTACGGTAGCCGCCATATTGCTATCCTCTTGATAAGGAAACATCTCGGTGGTCACGTATAAAATTTTCTGATTCGGCATAATTTCTTTCTCTTCTCTTTATGAACTATAGTGTAGTGCAAAATTACAAAAATTTAAACGAAGTCTTAGATATTAACATTATTTATGATACTCCCCTAAACAAATGTAATAATAGAGATTTTGGCACTTCCTTTTTTTTTCTATTTTTGCTTTGAAACAATACAAAATTCTAATGGAAATACTTCGAAGCAAATCCGCTCTTCGTGCGTACATTGAACGGAATAAAGAAATGGGCAAACACATTGGGTTCGCGCCTACTATGGGGGCTCTGCACGAGGGTCATATGTCTCTTTTTAAGGCGGCTCGAGAAGAAAATGATTTGGTAGTAGGTTCCATTTTTGTAAATCCAACGCAATTCAACAATCCAAAAGACTTAGAAACCTATCCAAGAACAGTAGATGTCGATCTTGCACTTTTGGAACGTAGCGGAAATGTAGATGCTGTGTATCTACCCAAAGTAACGGATCTTTATCCCGATGGACTGAAAAGCAATTCGTATGATTTCGATGGACTTGAAAATAAAATGGAAGGCGAATTTAGACCGGGTCATTTCAATGGCGTAGGCACCGTGGTCGAATTGCTTTTCTCACAAGTAAAACCCAATCGCGCCTATTTTGGAGAAAAAGATTACCAACAACTAGCCATTATTCGTAAACTAGTCGAAAAGAAGAATTTGCCTATCCAAATCAAGGCAGTTCCGATATTAAGAGAAAAAAGTGGACTTGCCATGAGTTCTCGCAATGAGCGATTGTCCAGGGAAGATCGGAATGCAGCAAAACTCCTCAATGAAACCTTAGTAAAAGTAGACCATTGGTTTCGAGTGGTGTCTATCGAGGAAATAAATGAGCGCGTCGAAGAGATCTTCAAAAAAGCGAAGGGTTTTGATTTGGAATACTTCCAAATTGCGGACGAAGAAACTCTAGAACCAACCGATTTCTTCTACAAAGATAGATCTTATAGAGCCTTTATTGCTGTGAATCTCGGAAATGTGCGCCTAATTGACAACATGCACCTCGCCTAAGCGATCTCTACTCTTCTAGAAACATCAAAAGCCTTCCAAACGGAAGGCTTTTGAACACCAAATCACAAAATATTAATATGAAAAAAATTCACTTTAACAGTAAATTTCGTGACCTGGCTGGGATTCGAACCCAGGACCCATACATTAAAAGTGTATTGCTCTACCAGCTGAGCTACCAGGTCTTTCGAAAACAGCTTTAAAAAGACAGTTTTCAAAAGTGATTAGTCTGTGTGCCTGCGACTGGACTCGAACCAGCACATCCATAGGAAACCACCCCCTCAAGATGGCGTGTCTACCAATTTCACCACACAGGCAAAAAAAAACCCGTTAATATCACGGTATTTTTCGAAGTGACCTGGCTGGGATTCGAACCCAGGACCCATACATTAAAAGTGTATTGCTCTACCAGCTGAGCTACCAGGTCGGCCACTTGTACAAACAGATATTTGTCTGTTAAAAAGTGGTGCAAAGATAGGACTTTTTTTAAAAACTCAAAATTTTTTAAGACATTTGTATAAAATAAAAACATGATTATTTCACTAGCCGGATACATGGGGAGCGGCAAATCACACGTTTCCAAATTATTGAGTGCAAAAACCGGTTTTTCACTGGTCGATCTTGACAATGAGATTAGTTTAAGTCAGGGCATGAGCGTTCCTGAAATCTTTGACAAGAAGGGTGAAATCTACTTTCGAAAACAAGAAAGACTTGCATTAGAATCTTTATTGAACGAACAAAAAAAACCTTTAGTTTTAAGTTTAGGTGGAGGAACTCCTGCCTATTATGATAATATGAAACTGATTCGTGAAAAAACAAGAAGCTTTTTTTTACAGGCCAGTATCACGACCCTGTGCGAAAGACTTGTTCGGGCTCAAAACAAACGTCCCATTGTAGCTCGAATACCCAAAGAAGAGCTTCCTGAATTCATCGCCAAGCATCTTTTTGAACGAAATGCCTTTTATTCACAGTGCGAATTCACGGTGAACACCAACGCAAAAGACCCCGAAGAAGTCACAAACCAAATCCTCAGTCATCTAGATCTTCTTTAAAAAAATCTTGCCAATACTCCTGCTCGCTTAACTCTGAAGAATTATCACTTGTATTACTGGGTTCTAAAGAAGTGAAGTCTTCAATCTCACGCCTATCTTTCTTGGTAGGTCGACCTTCGCCACGGGCCCTGTAATAACTCTGTTCCATTTTTCGTAGTTGCAATTGGTCATATTGCTCCTGCGGCGTTCTATCCTGTACATAGGCTGCTACTAATTTTGCCCCTACTCGACTTTTAGGAAGATCTAGTACCTTAATCTGATACTCAATTTGATTCTTCTTCACTCTTATCAGATCACCAATTTTCACCTCTTTAGAGGATTTAACCACATGATCTCCAATTGATACTCTGCTTTTTTTGATTTCCTCAGCGGCAATCGATCTCGTTTTATAGAATCTCACACTCCAAAGGAATTTATCTATTCGCATATTTTTTATACTTTTGCGTATCAAAATTAAGAAATTAAATGAAAAAGGTTTTTATCTATATTGGCATTGTAGCAACAGCACTTGTTTCGTGTGACGACAATTACCAAGACCCCTATAAAATTAAGGAGGTAAAGAATTTGAGCACTCAAAACTCTAATGATGACAAAGCAATTGCAAAGTTCATGGACACTCATTATTTGGATGAGCAAGGAAAGATCAAGGCCTTTCTTAGCACAACGCCAGACGACGATAACAACAAAAAGCTATCCGAATTGCAGCCAAAAATACTTCCTTCAGGTGTGATTGTAATTGCAAGGGAAGGAGCTCAACCTGCAAACGGGAAGGAAATTGGCACTACAGATGTGATTAGCATCATGCAAATAACCTATGCTTATCTCTCTGATGGAGAAGATGGCGCTGAGTTCCACACGCCCTATCCTTTTGCCAACACTGTAGACGGTTCAGGGATTCCTGACAAAGATCCCGCTTACTACTACGCAAAGCCTTCCGTTCTTGAAACTTCTGGCAAAACGAGAGACTACTATGAAATCGAAGGATTCCAAGAAGGCTTAAAATATTTTAAAAGTTTTGCAAAGGAGGATTCTGAACTTTACAATTTGCAAGGCATTATTATCGTGCCTTCACGAGCGGCATTTGCAAGAGATAGCCATTTCCCTTACCAAGGATCAAATTGGAGAAACCGAAACTTTGTATTTAATTTCCAGATTTACAACACAAGAGAGAGAGCGGCAAACGAAAAATAAAGCACTCTATCTAAACCCTAAAAAGAGCAGCATTCTTGCGAATGCTGCTCTTTTTAGTGCCTCAATAATACGGCTATTTTGAAACGACAGGAATGATCGCATGATAGCACTCTCTTATCCCATTGCACACAATCCTCTAACAAGACTATCGATACACTGCAATAGCTCATTAGTCCCCATTACATCTCGCTATGGCTCATCATTGCTATCTCTACGCAAGAATCTAAGACAGTCAAATTCCATTGGACAGATGAGTGATTAATTTTCACCACGATCAAATAAATAATGCGTAAAAAATTAGAGTTTAGAAGAGTTTACCCCCTATTGACATGGGATTCGAAACTTCCCAATCAAGCAAAAAAAATGGGAACCGAAGTTCCCATTTGAATTAATATTTAGAAGTTTCCTCCTTTACATTACTAAGAATGTCAGGGAAATAATGATCTGCTAAATGCTCGAACTCATCACCTCGCATAAACATCGTCGCATCAACATCACTGTAAGACTTGCGACCAGCAGCTGCAATTAGTTCATTGCAGGTACGAAGGGTATTCTTATGGAAATGGTAAACACGCTCTGCTTTGTCTGTGACATCGAGTCCCTTAATAAGCATCTTGTCCTGAGTTGCGATCCCTGTAGGACAATTGTTTGTATTGCATCGTAAGGCTTGAATACATCCCAAGGCAAACATAAATCCTCTCGCATTATTACAAAGATCTGCGCCCAGTGCTACGGCACGTAAAATATCTAAGGAAGTGAGAACTTTACCACTCGCAATTACTTTGATTTTGTCGCGAACATTGAAATTCCTTAAGGTTTTATTAATGAAGATTAAGGCAGGCTCAAGAGGCATCCCAACTCCATCGGAGAATTCGGGAGGTGCAGCTCCAGTACCCCCTTCTGCTCCATCCACAGTAATAAAGTCTGGATAAATCTTAAGCACATTCATTTGTGCACAAATTTCTTCAAATTCCCTTGTATCTCCAACGCATAACTTAAATCCGATTGGCTTGCCACCAGAAAGTTCGCGAAGTTGTTGTACAAATTTCAAAAGACCTGCAGCATCTGAAAAAGCAGAATGCGAAGGCGGAGATATAATGGTGAGTCCAGGGGTTACGTGTCTAATACTTGCAATTTCGGGTGTGTTTTTCACACCTGGAAGAACACCTCCGTGTCCTGGCTTTGCTCCTTGAGATAATTTGATTTCAATCATCTTCACGTTTTCCTCTGTGGAATAGTTTCTAAAAAGATCAGGATTAAAGTTCCCCTCATCGTCACGGCATCCAAAGTATCCCGTTCCAATTTGCCAGCATAGGTCTCCCCCTTCTCGGTGATAAGGTGAAATTCCTCCTTCACCTGTATTATGATAGAATTGACCTTTTCTTGCTCCACGGTTGAGCGCCTTTTGAGCTCTATCACTTAAGGATCCAAAACTCATAGCTGAAATATTAAACAAAGACGCTGAATAAGGCTTAGAGCACTGATGATTTCCAATTGTAGTTCTTGGCAATTCCTCCATGGGATGCTGCGCATAAATGGAATGTTTAATTCCTTCGTATTTTCGATGGTTGATTTCCAACTGAGTTCCAAAAGGAACAGTATCACTAATGTTTTTTGCTCTTCTGTAAGCAGAAGATCTTTGGTGTCTTGGGAAAGGCTTCCCATCGGTTTCACGTTCGATAAAATACTGCTGCATTTCAGGCGAGATGGACTCAAAAATGTACCTGAAATAACCTAAAACGGGGAAATTCCTTAAAATCGCGTGTTTGGTCTGCATGGCATTGTAAATACCGAGTATATACAGCAGACTCAACAAAATAGGAATCCAAAGATAGGCACCAATTGTAATTGAAATAATCCAGGTAGCAACCACCATGACCGCTCCCCACCTCAAAAACTGATCTCTCATGTTGTGAAATTTTTATCAAAATTAAGCATTAATTACATCAGCTAAATTTAATAAAAATTTAACAATCCGTTCAATACTTTATAAAAATCTAAAAATTAACAGAGTCTCAACTAGCGAAACACAGCAAATATCACATTTTGCCTTGTTTCTCTGAAGAGAAACAAAGTAATTGAAAAAATCTATTAAACACACCGCGTTTTACGAAAAAATCATAAACGCTGCAAACTCCCTGTACATAGTGCTTTGCAGAGGTTTAAACTTGGGCTAAAAAGGTTTCAAACAATGGACTCGCGTCCATTGTTCCGTTGGGCTTTAAATCACCCAAAGTAACGAGCTCGATTTCATTTATTTTTTTGGAATCATACGGCTTCGAAACACGTACATAATTTTCAGTAAATCCAAACATGAGCCCGTCTTTGTTTTCATGTTCCCATAAGACAGGAAGAGTTTTTCCTTTTTGTGATTGGTAAAATGCCATTTTCTTCTTTTCGGAAAGAATCCGAAGCATTTTATTTCTTTTCTTTCTCTCGGCTACAGGTACTACACCGGGCATTTCCGCCGCCTCTGTATTTTCCCTTTCCGAATAAGTAAAGACATGAAGATAAGAAATCGGAAGTGACCTTAAATACTCATAAGTTTCTAAAAAACGTTCATGAGTTTCTCCTGGAAATCCAACAATGACATCTACCCCAATGGCGGAATCAGGTAGAACTTCTCTAATTTTTTCGATTCTTTCACTATATAATTTTGTTAAATAGCGTCTTTTCATCTTTTTAAGAAGTTCATCGCTTCCACTTTGAAGGGGAATATGGAAATGCGGAACAAATCGACTGCTATTAGCGACTAGCTCAATGCTCTCATCTTTCAACAAGTTGGGTTCTATGGAGGAGATTCGGATCCTCTCAATTCCCTCTACCTCATTTAACCTCGTGATTAAATCCAAAAAGGTATGCTCGTGCGTTTTGTTTCCAAATTCACCTTTTCCATAATCTCCGATATTCACCCCTGTCAATACGATTTCTTTAATGCCCTTAGACGCAATTTCTTTCGCATTCAATACGATATTCTCGATCGTATCTGATCTCGAAATTCCGCGCGCTAAGGGGATCGTACAGTACGTACATTTGTAATCACACCCATCTTGCACCTTCAAAAAGGCTCGGGTTCTATCTCCAATCGAATAGCTACCAATAAAGAAATCCGCATCGCTAATCTCGCAAGAATGCACAATGCCTGCTTCTGAGGATTTCTTCAGATCTTCAATATAACTTGGTATATTGAATTTTTCACTTGCCCCTAGAACAAGATCCACGCCTTCTATATTTGAGATTTCTCCGGGTTTCAACTGGGCATAGCAGCCTACAACCACAACCAAACCTTCAGGATTTGATTTGAGGGCTCGTTTCACATGAAATTTGCATTCTTTGTCTGCTGTTTCCGTAACGGAACAGGTATTAATGACATAAACATCCGCACTTTGATCGAAGCTCACTTTTTGGTACCCCGCCTCAGAGAGTCCACGGGCAATAGTAGAGGTTTCTGCGAAATTTAACTTACATCCAAGTGTATGGTATGCAGCGGTTTTAAAGGTATTGTTACTCATAATTACAGACTGCAAATTTACATAAATTATTTTACGAGTACCGGAAGATGATTTTTGTCTTGTTTGCTTGGACAAAAGATTTTTCAAGTCATTCTAATGAATAACAAGAAATAGGACTCGCCTAATACCCTTTTCTCACTTCAGGACTACCCAAATAACAAACCGGAGAAGAATTCGACTGAGGGCTGAATTTAGAACTTTTCATTTCATTAAAAAGTAGCTCAATTTGATTTTCTACATTTTTGAATTGCTTTTGCGTAGGTGCAGATAGATTCAAATTTTCATCGCGCAAACACAATTCTTTCCATGCCTTCTCAAGTTCTTTAATACAATTCATCTCCTCATTCAAATTCCAATCTTCCACATAGAATTGCACTTTTTCTATGCCTTGGATTCTTTGAAGATCGAACGTGTATTTCTCATGGAGCTGTTTCTCTTTTGAAAGGAGTGAAAGAAATTCCATCTTGAAGTGAAGTAGATGATTCATTCTGCATTTTCCAACAAAGTTATCAATTCCTATTTCAACGTCAAAAAAAGCAAACCGGAGATTATGATGTGCTTTCGTACCGAACTTTCTGCGACCTAATACTTCTCATCTATTGCTAAATTAGATAAGGTCCTTCTTTGCAACGCTCGTAAAAAAGGTATCTTTGCCTGTCAAATTTTAAAGAAAGAGAGAAATGGATTTTAAAAATTTTACGATGCCTTACAGCATCAACCCTAAGTATTCGAAAAAAGTCGCGTACTTTTCCATGGAATTTGCCATCGATCAATCGCTCAAGATATATTCGGGTGGACTTGGATTTTTAGCCGGTTCCCATATGCGAAGCGTATACAACCTTAAGCAAGACGTGGTGGGTATTGGAATTCTGTGGAAGTTTGGCTATTACGACCAAGCACGTAACCACGACCAAAGCCTACAACCGACCTGGACTAGGAAAATGTATAGCTATTTACAAGACACAGGCATTCAATTTCAGATAGACATTCACAGTGCGCCTGTTTGGGTAAAAGTGTGGTATTTGGATCCTGAAATCTTCCATACAGCTCCGATGTTTTTGCTTTCCACAGATGTGCCTGAAAACGACCATTTGTCTAAAACCATCTGCCATAAACTTTACGATGCGAATGAGGCCACAAAATTAGCACAGTACATCCTACTTGGAAAAGGTGGGGCTAAGATGCTAGACATGATGAATTTAGAGAGAGACGTCTATCATCTCAATGAGGCGCATGGACTTCCTGCTGCGTTTTATTTACTACGCAAATACGGAGGAAACATAGAGGCCGTCAAAGAAAAGTTGGTATTCACGACCCACACACCAGAAGAAGCAGGCAATGAAAAACATAGCTTAGAAATGTGTCATACCATGTCTTATTTCTCTGGATTTTCAAAAGAAGAAGTCAAAGCCATTGAAGGCTATGGTGATGAATCAATGTTCAATCACTCGCTATGCGCTCTTAAAATGGCAAGAATGGCCAATGGAGTGTCACAATTGCATGGACATGTTTCACGCGAAATGTGGGGCAAGTATCCCGGAATTTGTGAAATCAAATCCATCACGAACGCACAAGAATTTAATTATTGGGCGGACAAAACTCTTTATGCAGCGAAAGACGAAAACGATTCTTCGACTTTTGATAATCGTAAATCTTACCTCAAATCAAAGCTCTTCGATACCGTTGCAGACCAATGCGGTAAACTATTTGACCCAAAAATCTTTACCATTGTTTGGGCAAGACGATTTGCAGGGTATAAAAGACCTGATTTGTTACTGCACGACAAAGCTAGATTTGAGAGGCTATTAAACCATCCTGAATTTCCGGTGCAGATCATCTGGGCAGGGAAACCCTACCCCATGGATTACTCCGCTATTTCCACCTTTAATCACTTAGTGGAACAAAGCACTCAGCATAAAAACATGGCAGTTTTAACAGGCTATGAACTATCACTCAGCCGCCTTTTAAAACAAGGATCAGACCTTTGGTTAAACAACCCTAGGGTTCCTCGTGAAGCCAGTGGAACCTCAGGGATGACGGCCGCAATGAATGGATCGGTGAATTTATCCACAGACGATGGATGGATTCCAGAATTTGCGATCTCAGGTAAAAATGCATTTGTCGCTCCTCAAGCGAACTATGAAACCATGAGTGTATATGAACAGGATCAGTACGATTTAAATTCTCTCTACGATCTATTGGAAAATGAAATTCTCCCAGCTTATTACACCCAAAAAGAAAAATGGAGAACGATTGCCTACACCGCTATGGAGGACGTGAAAACAAAATTCAATAGTGATCGTATGGCTAAAGAATATTATGATTTAATTTACAATTAGTAAGGAATTGAAAAAGCCGTTTCCAGTTTTGGAAACGGCTTTTTACTTCTAGGTAATTAATTACTTAACCGGAGTATGTCATAAAAGTTCCTTAAACAAATCTTTACGTATAGAGTTCTCAATTAAATCTTGTAATGTATTTCCTTCTACACCTTTAATTTTACGTCTATATCCATCTTGTATTAAATCAATTAGTTCATGATTATACTTTTCATACCTCTCAAAATCTATTTCTTTTTCATTTTGTGATATAGAAGCACAATTTTTAACATTATTAGCAATACTAACTAGTTCAATTTGGAATTTTTCTGATTCTATCTCATAAATTAATCCAGGCAACTGATTGAACAAGAAGGGACCAGTAGCGGGCGCAAAACTCGCATCATACCACGCAATCCATTGTTTGCCCTTAAACTTTACCGTTGCCTTATTCAATCTAATATCGTCTTTCATTTTTTCTTCTTTTTCGAGCTTCCAATCTAATATAAAAGGATAATTTATCCTGACTTTTAAATCTTCAAGTTGATCATGAAGGATGAAAGATTTTGAATTTTTTCTCTTTTCAACTACTGTAAAATTATAGATCTCTGGATCAGTACTTTCACAATATTCATTCGAATAGAAAAGAGTACCATTATCATTTATATCAAGAACAAATAGTTGCGATGCTTCTCCTTTCTTCTCCACAAGATATGCTATGCTAACTTGTTGCGCAAATAAAAAATTGGATAGTAATAAAAAAATGAATAGAACAGACATCCTATATAAAGATAAACCTTTTGTCATACCTACCATGAAATTTCAACACAGCCATTAGATTTTCTTTTTACATGGACATCAAATTCATCTCCAAGAGATTCATCATTTGTAATTTTTTTCAAACACGAATACGCACTTCTAACACCAAATACTTCACAGGATGCTTTAACCTCTTCATCATTTGAAAGTTCCTCTTTTGCAATAATAATTGCATTGCTAAATGCATTGTTTTTATTCTTACTTACAGATACAATCGCAGACAAATCTGAATTATCAGCATTCTCCTTCAAAACTTCTAGAGCAGCAATTGCAGCATCAATTTGATTTATCATTCTTCGATCGAAATCATTTGCAGAATTGTATTCCTCCTCTGTAACAATTGATTTTTCACCATTACGATCCACTAAATTAACCTCAATTCCATTTCTTGTTTCACTTTGATTGACTGGGACTGGGAGAGCGTACAGGTTTACAGCAAAAAGCACCGCCATTAACACGGTAAAATTTTTAAAAAAAGTTTTCATAATTATAGTATTTTGTTCTCAAAAAATAAATTTGAAATCTAAGCCGAGAACTTTTACTTAGCTCCCAGTTAATAGGATTAACTGTATTATTACTTAAATTCAACAAAAGTTTTCTTATTTTAAAATTAATTGCAATTTCCCAAATCAATTTTCACTTTATATTGTCAATGCAATAAAATATGAATTTATTAGTATAATCCACAGCCTAAATATTGATAATATGTTTCACTGAAAATCAACACATCACTACACATTTATAGTCATATCATTGCCTAAAGTATAAATAAATAAATACACAAATTATTTATGGATAATTTTATATATAACCCCTTATTGATATCAAATTAGTGATTAAAGGTACCACAATGTAAATCTATTTTATACAATTATAGAGCACAACAAAAACCCTTCTTTTGCAACTCACTACTGTTCGCAAATCTCAAGGTAGATAAACACGAGCACACGCTTTCGAGAGCGCAATCAACCGTATAATAATAGAACGCACCTCTATTAGAGGCACGTCCATCACTTCTCAATGGATGAGAATTAAAACAAAGACATAGTTATCGATTTATTTTAACACCGATTTCATATACATTTGCCTGCTTAAGATACTTCGAGCGTTCCCGGGAAGTCACAGACTCAAATTCCCCTCGGTATAGAACGACAATAGGATCTTCAGCAATTTCTACTTCGCCATTGGACATAAACTTCTCTTCAGGACTGTTGTGATCTAATCGATTCGACTTGAATTTTTGCAATTCATCTGCGTACTCTCGAAATCCAGGATGGGCCGAATGAATAAATTCATAATCAGGTCCCGCATCTACTTTATAATGCAATTTATCTCGCACTAGATCCGCCTCGTTTGTAATCTCTGGATTGTCATTTCCATCTCTAAAGCCCACTTCCACGACTTCTCCTCCATTATGCTGCGCAAACAACTCTGCATCTTTAAAGGATGCAAAACCTGTAAATATACTTTTATCCGATAGGGCATATTCTCTTAATTTTTGATTTTCTGAACTTACTTTTTCCATAACAACAAATTAGCAATTATTTAAGCTTAATTCCACCAATTCCTTTGCCAAGTGATACAAATCTTAAAATCTTAAAATCTTTCTATGAAATTTTAATATATTTGAGGCTTATCAAAAAAATCATATGAAAAAAATAGTATCGATACTAAGTGTACTGGCTATTTCTGGGCTCAGTTATCTGGGTGCACAGCAAATCACACTAGACAAAATCTACTCGGGAGAATACCGAGGCAAAGGAATTGCGGGGGTTGCTTCTTTAAAAAGCGGCGAACAATATGCAGTCATTGAAGCTGGAGGCATATCCAAATATGGATATAAATCAGCTAAAAAAGAAGGGCAGATTGCCCAAGGTCGATTCCAAAGCTATAATTTTTCACAAGATGAAAGTAAAATTCTTTTACTAACCGAAAGCCAAAGCGTATACCGTCACTCCTTTCTTGGTAAATTTGAAATTAAGGAAATGGCATCAGGGAAGACAATTCCTCTCAATAAAGGGAACTTTGTCCAAGAACCTACTTTTTCTCCAGATGCTAGCAAAGTCGCGTTTATCGCAGATAACAATCTCTTTTACCAGGATCTCAAATCCATGGAAATCGTACAAATCACCAACGATGGAAAGAAGAATAGCATTATTAACGGACTTGCCGATTGGGTATATGAAGAAGAGTTTGGTCATGCAAGACAATACGAATGGACCAAGAATTCCTCCGCCATCGTATTTGTCAAATCAGATGAAACGCAGGTTCCAGAGATGAATATGCAGATTTATGGCAAGAACCTCTATCCTACAGACTTTCGATTCAAATATCCTAAAGCAGGAGAAAACAACTCAGTAGTCTCTGCCCATGTCTACAATTTGAAATCGCAAACGCTAGCTCCTATTGATCTATCTTCATTTAAGAACTACTATATCTCTAATGTCATTCAAACAGCCGGCGATGACCAAATCATTTTAATCACTTCGCAAAGAACCCAAAATTCAGCCGATGTTATTTCGGTGGATACCCAAACAGCCAAAGCGAAAAAACTTTTCACGGAATCTGACGAGAAGTGGATCGAAATGGACAACATCATTCTCGAATTTTTAGAGGATAACTCTTTTCTATGGGGTAGTGAGCGCGATGGCAACCGACACCTATATTGGTACAATGCAGACGGAAGTTTAAAAAAGCAAATCACAAAAGGCGATTGGCAAGTAAAAAACTACTACGGGTTTAATCCTAAATCACGAGAAGTTTATCTTCAAACGAATGAAACAGGAAGCATTTACAGTGTTATTTCCAAAGTGAATATCGACACAGGCAAAAGCAAACTCCTTTCAAGCAAAACAGGCTCTAACAGTGCAAAATTCAGTAAAAACTTTAATTACTTCATTGAAACTTCCTCAAGCGCAACGACTCCTTATACCTTCACGCTAAAGAACGGCGAGGGAAAAACCCTGCGTGAGCTTGAAAACAATGCGGAGATGCTTGCCAAGTTAAAAGCAGACAACTGGGTAGCAAAGGAATACTTCACCATTCCAAACGAAGTGGGAGATCAGATGAATGCATGGATTATTAAACCCAAAGATTTTGATCCACAAAAAAAATATCCTTTGTTCATGTTCCAATATTCAGGGCCTGGCTCTCAGCAAGTCACTGATTCGTGGGATGGCGGAAATGGAATCTGGTTCAACCATTTAGCACAGCAAGGCTACATCGTTGCATGCGTAGATGGGAGAGGAACAGGAGGAAAAGGAACGGACTTTAAAAAAGTCACCTACATGGAGCTTGGTAAATACGAAATTGAGGATCAAATTGCAGCCGCAAAATGGCTAGGAAACCAGTCCTATATTGATAAAGATCGCATCGGAATCTTCGGATGGAGTTTTGGCGGCTACATGGCTAGTTTAGCACTAACCAAAGGAGCAGATACTTTTAAATTAGGGATTGCTGTGGCTCCTGTGACCAACTGGCGCTATTATGACACGGTGTATACGGAGAGATTCATGAGAACTCCTCAGGAAAACCCATCTGGATACGACCAAAACTCGCCTATTAATTTTGCAAAACTTTTGAAAGGCAAATTCCTTTTGGTCCATGGAACAGCTGATGATAACGTGCATTACCAAAACTCGGTTGAATTTGCCGAGGCCTTAATCCAAGAGAAAAAGAAATTCCAATTCATGACGTATCCAGACAAAAGCCACGGTATCTCTGGAGGTAACACGCGTGCACAACTCTATCAAATGATGACTGATTTCATCATCGAAAATCTCTAATTTCATAAATTCATATTAGACCTTTATAGAAACTTACATGGAAAAAAAGAACAAACACCCGAAGGGCTTGCCCTACCTCTTTCTCACGGAAATGTGGGAGCGATTTGGATACTATCTAATTTTGGGGATATTTGTCCTCTACATGATTGACCCAAAAGATACAGGCGGGCTCGGTTTTCTTGACAAAACCGCTGACGATATCTTTGGAACTTTCATTGCCCTAACGTATTTAACCCCTTTTCTTGGTGGTTTTTTAGCAGACCGCGTGCTTGGGTATGTAAAAGCAATTTATATTGGAGGACTTCTTATGGCAGCCGGATATATCGGCGTGGGTCTCTTCCAAGGCCTTCCTATGTTTTACGCTTCCTTAGGACTTGTCATTCTTGGAAATGGCTTCTTCAAGCCTTCCATTTCCACTCTTCTTGGAAATCTATATTCCGAAGAGCCATACAAGGCAAACAAAGATGCCGGATACAATATTTTTTATATGGGAATTAACATTGGAGCCTTAATCTGCAACTTTGTGGCTGCCTATATGAGAAACAAATACGGTTGGGGTCCTGCATTTATTACGGCGGGAGTCGGAATGCTTATTGGACTTACGGTTTTCACCATCGGAATGAAACACATTCGGGATGCAAATATCTTAAAACCTGCTCAAGAAGGAGATACAAAATTATC
The DNA here is from genome assembly GCA_023387375.1 of Bacteroidota bacterium. Lineage (GTDB taxonomy): Bacteria > Bacteroidota > Bacteroidia > Flavobacteriales > Weeksellaceae > Planobacterium_A. The sequence continues at coordinate 99,612 of JAEWIE010000019.1, forward strand.
TTCGGTATTACTTAAAGTTTTCTTACCTGCCATATTAGCAGGACTTGTGGGCTGGATTATTCCAGGCAACATCTTCGGGAGCGATAGTACAGATGCCTTTATCTTTGCTTGTATTCCTGTAGTCATTTTCTATATCAGTTTGTATGCAAAGGCCAATGCAGAAGACAAAAGACCGATCGGGGCACTACTTGCAATTTTTGCGGTTAGCCTTATGTTCTGGGCTGTTTTCAAACAGAACGGAACGGCCCTGACAAGGTGGGCGAATTATTACACGGAGCGCGCGGCACCCGAAGCCGTTGAAAAACCTTTGGAAGCACTCTATTTGGTGGAAACCAAAACCTTTGCGACGCAAGATGCCACGGTGTACGATCATCAGTACCGCGCCCAATTGGATGAGAATGGCAACGCTATTAAAGAACCCGGAAAAGACATCTATTTCCGTAATATTTCGCCGGAGTTTAAATCCGAACTTGAAAAAGATCCTGAGCAGAACGTATACCTACTCAATACGGAACTCTTTCAATCCGTCAATCCGTTTTGGGTCATCGTACTTACCCCACTCGTAGTTGGATTCTTCATGTTCCTAAGGCGTAGGGGCAAAGAACCTACGACGCCCTCGAAGATTGTACTGGGGCTCTTTATCTCTGCTCTTTCTTGTTTAGTAATGGTGGGCGCAGTTTATGTCGGAGGAAATGGACTGGAGAAAGTCTCTGCTTGGTGGCTCATCGCGGCGTATGGAGTAATCACCGTGGGAGAACTATGTCTTTCCCCTATGGGACTCTCGCTGGTTTCTAAACTCTCACCTCCACGGATCACCGCTCTTATGATGGGAGGATTTTTCCTCTCCACTTCGATCGGGAACAAGCTCTCGGGTGTGCTTTCGAGTTTATGGTACAATTACGAAGACAAGGCAAATTTCTTCTGGGTGAATTTCGGTCTTCTTCTTTTGGCCACTCTCTTAGGACTCTCTATCCTAAAAGGCTTAAACAAAGTTATGAAAGAGCGGGATGTAAACTAAGTCCCTATTAAATATACTTACTGAAAATCGTAGCAAAAGGCTGCGATTTTCAGTTTTTAGTGTTGCTGGGTTTCTAAAAAAAAGTATATTTGCTATGCTTAACATTAATTAACAATTAAATTTATGGATACAGTACAGGCCAAAAAAGGTCACCCGAAGGGGCTCTATACCTTATTTTTCACAGAAATGTGGGAACGTTTCTCTTATTATGGAATGAGAGCGTTATTAACGATCTTCTTAACTGCCGAATTAGCTACGGGTGGATTTGGTCTAGACCGAGCAGAATCACTTAAAATCTATGGTATATTCACTGCCTTGGTTTACCTTACTCCGATTCTAGGAGGTTGGTTTGCTGACAAAATCTTAGGACAAAGAAAGTCTATTGTCATTGGAGGGCTCGTTATGGCCATCGGGCAGTTTTTACTTGCAGCAGGAGCCTCCTCTGCTTTTGTAAGCGATTTAGATTCCCGTCAACATTTATTTTATCTAGGTTTAGGGGTTCTCATTTTAGGGAATGGATTCTTTAAACCGAATATTTCTACAGTTGTTGGAGATTTATACGACAACTCTGACCCAAGAAAAGACGGTGCATTCACCATCTTCTATATGGGTATTAACATTGGAGCCTTCCTTTCCCCTTTTGTGGCGGGTACACTGGGTGAAAAAGTGGGATGGCCTTATGGATATTTAGCAGCAGGTCTAGGTATGCTTCTAGGGGTTCTTTGGTTTTATGTAAGAAGAAGTACACTTGAAGACAAGGGACTTCCTCCTGGTTACAAAGAAAAAGGACTAACACATTTACTACCTAAAGACTGGAGAGACATTCTGCTCTACACGATTGCAAATGTGGCTGCCGTCTTTTTAATTATGCTTATTTGGAATAACACAAACGAATTAATTCATTCCATTATAATCTGGGTATTTGGGATTCTAGGTGCCGGATTTATTGGACTCTCTATTTTCAAAGGAACCAGCGGAACCACCGAATGGACAAGAGTATTTGTTATTCTAATTCTTGCCTTCTTTAATATTGTCTTCTGGGCTGGTTTTGAGCAGGCTGGGGGTACTTTCAACTTATTTGCACAAGATAACACAAACCGCGTCATGGGTGGATTTGAAATCCCAACGACTTGGTTTCAGAACATTAATCCAATTGTAATTGTTTTGTTTGCTCCACTTTTCTCTCTTTTATGGGTAAAACTAGATAAGTTCAAATTAAACCCTAGAACTCCTGTGAAATTTGCCATTGCTATGTTTATCGGTGCGATTGCATTTTTCATCATGACTCAAGCAAGCAACCAAGCGGAGAATGGAAACCTAGTAAGTCCAATGTGGCTTGTGGTAGTGTACGCCCTACTTACCATGGGTGAGCTTTGCCTCTCTCCTATTGGCCTCTCTATGGTTACAAAACTTTCGCCTGGAAAAATTGTTTCCATTATGATGGGAGTATGGATGGCGAGTTTTGCACTAGGAAACTACTTTGCAGCTACTCTTGAGCAAATCTTGGTTCAATACGAATTTGATCTTTATCCTTTTATTACTTATCTAATGGTCATTTCAGGAGTTTTACTTCTGCTTCTTTCACCAATTTTGAATAAGTTCATGAAAGGAATTCACTAAAAATAAATGAAAATTAAATAACTCAAAACCACTGAACTTTCAGTGGTTTTTTCTAATTTCGCTATCTTATTAATTACAATGGTACAATCAGTAGATCAAATACAGGACTTTAAAGGCAAATACCCAAAACAAATATGGGGACTCTTCTTTTCCGAAATGTGGGAAAGATTTTGTTTTTATGGCATGCGAGGCATGCTCACTTACTTCATGATTACAGAGCTGCTCATGAAAGAAGACATTGCTCAACTTCAGTATGGGGCCACTCAGGCCTTTGTCTATGCCTTTACCTTTGTCGGAGGACTCTTTGCAGACAAAATCCTTGGCTTTCGTAAATCCCTATTCTGGGGTGGTCTTATGATGATCGTCGGAAGTGCCATTTTAGCGAGCAATCCACATGATAATTTCTTTCTTGGAATCGCTTTCACCATTATCGGTACAGGGTTTTTCAAACCGAACATCTCCACGATGGTAGGAAAACTTTACCGTCCCAACGACTCTCGTACAGACGCTGGTTTTTCGCTATTTTACGCGGGGATTAACCTAGGGGCTTTACTTGGAGGCTATCTATGTATTGCCATTGGAAAAGGAGAACTCTTTAGTCAATGGATTCCTGAGGCTCTACGTTGGAACGTGGCTTTTGGATTAGCAGCCGTAGTGATGATCATCAGTCTTGTCAATTTCCATTTTGTACAACGTAATTTAGGTTCAATTGGTCTTCAACCTGGCCATCCCGATTCAGACCTTAAAGACCATAAGGTTAAAAAATGGCATGAATATGCGGTTTACTTTGGTACCCTTGTACTAATTCCAATTATTATGACGATGGTGTCCAAAACACAGTATACAGATCTATTTATGTATATCATTGGCCCTGTCACGCTTCTTTATCTCTTTTATGAAATGAGCAAAGTGACGCCTGCAGAACGTAAAAAGCTTTGGGCTGCCCTTATCTTTATTGTATTTTCCATTCTCTTCTGGGGAATCTACGAACAAAGTGGAGGCTCCTTAAGTATTTTTGCAGCGAAAAACCTTAATAACGATTTGTTAGGCCTTGATCCAAACGGCGTAAACAACTCGGGAGGAGCCTTCTATATTATTCTGCTTGCTCCGCTTGCAGGTCTACTTTGGATTTGGCTCAGCAAACGAAAACTTGAACCCAATACGATTGTGAAATTTGGACTTGGATTCTTATTCTTAGGACTCGGTTTCTATGCACTTTACGCAACAAAATTCTTTGCCAATTTGCAAGGGGTTACCTCGCTTAATGTTTTTGCTATAGCGCTACTTATCATTACTTTTGGAGAGCTTTGTCTTTCTCCAATTGGACTCTCCATTATGACCAAATTATCGACCAAGAACTTGCAAGGGATGATGATGGGACTATGGTTCTTAGCCTCTGCTTACGGACAGTATGTTGCGGGTATCATCGGTTCAAAAATGTCACAAGCTAAAGACGGAGCTTCCAACTACGAAGCACTAATCACCTACACAGATGGTTACAAACAGCTTGGAATATATGCGCTTATTGCAGGGGTGATACTTATCTTACTTTCGCCTCTTATTAAAAAACTAATGCAAGATGTTCGCTAAGGCCTTTAACTTTAGAGCCTAAACTCCATCCAAACACTATGATACGAATTCTTGCTTTTGTTTTTATTTTCTTCACCGCAAAGTTTTATGCTCAAGTGGACTGGGTTTCGATTACAAAAGCATTTGAGCTTCAGCAAAAAGCCCCTAAAAAGATTCTGATTCTTTTCTATGAGTCCGATTGTGCTTCATGCCAAAAGCTGCAGCAAACATTTAATTCCCCTGAGATTCAAAACGATCTGCGGGAATATTACTACGTAGTAAAATTTGACGTCCAAAGCACCCAGAGTTTTACGGCCTTCGGAAAGGACTTCGTAGGCACAGATTCGCGTGAGAAAAAGCCAACAAAATATCACTCTTTTGCAAGGTTTATGAATATTACTTCCGTGCCAAGCATCGCTTTTTTAGATGAACAGAGTATGCCCATCACCACTATTCAGGGATCGTGGAGTGCAAAAGAATTAGAACCTTATTTGATCTTTTTTGGACGCGGAGATTACTTAAAAATATCGACAAGCGAAGAGTGGGAGAACTACCGCAAAAAGATTAAATCTAAAATCAAAGACTAGACTCTATTCATTTTCTTTTTTTATTGTCTTCTATGCATTCGCATCTTTTTGGTACTTGAGTTAAATTTTCCGAAATTCGACACTTAATCTATTCCCTTGACTCTCGATACTTCCATTGAATACCTGAAAGGCATTGGCCCCGAACGAGCGAAGCTCTTGCACACTGTATTGGGCATTCGAACTGTGGAAGATTTCCTTCAGTATTATCCCTTGAGGTATATCGACAAAAGCAAAATTTACCAAATCTCTGAGCTCTCAGAAAATCTCCCTGAAATACAACTAAAAGGGAAAATTTTAGACTTGAGTGAACTGGGCGTTGGAAGAAGCAAGAGGCTTTGGGCTAAATTTCAAGATGCGACGGGCTCGATGGAACTTATCTGGTTTCAATACTCCAAATGGCTGAAAGAACAAATCCCGTTGGGAAAGGAACTCTATATCTTTGGGAAAGTATCTAAATTCAATCAGAGCTATTCCATGGCACATCCTGAAATTGAAATTCAAGAAAGTCAAACCAGGCCTGCTTATTTGCTCCCAATCTACCCTACTTCTGAAAAACTAACGAAGCGAGGAATCTCTCAAAAGTTCTTTCGAGCGATCCTTAAGTCAATTTGTCAAGAACTGCCCACATTAGTGGAGGAAAACCTCCCTACTAAAGTACTCGCTCATTATGATTTGTTATCACGTGAAATGGCCTATCGCCATATTCACTTCCCGACAGATCTGGCGTGGCAGCAAAGGGCGGACAAACGACTTAAATTTGAAGAAGCTTTCTTTTTTCAACTGTCTTATGGACTGAAAAAGAATCATCATGAGACGAGTGCTATTGGTCATCCTTTCACCAAGGTGGGTAGTCATTTCAATGATTTTTACAAAAATCACCTGCCCTTTGATTTAACCTCTGCGCAAAAAAGGGTACTCAAAGAAATACGCTCTGATTTAAGAAGACCCATCCAAATGAACCGACTCTTACAGGGAGATGTAGGATCGGGGAAAACCATTGTTGCACTTCTCACAATGCTTCTGGCGATGGATAATGGATTTCAGAGTTGTCTTGTAGCTCCTACAGAAATCCTGGCTCAACAGCATTATCTCGGAATTTCTGAGCTTTTAAAAGACACGGATATAAGAGTACATTTGCTAACAGGAAGTACAAAAAAAGCGCAGCGACAAGTAATTCACGAAGATTTAAGAGCGCAAACTGTAAGCATCCTAATTGGAACCCACGCTGTTTTTGAACAGTCCGTACAATTCAAAAACTTGGGACTTTGTATTATTGATGAGCAGCATCGTTTTGGTGTCGCCCAGAGAGCCACGCTGTGGAAGAAAAATAAAATTGCTCCCCATATCTTAGTAATGACCGCAACCCCAATTCCAAGAACACTTGCCATGAGTTTTTATTCGGATCTAGATGTATCCGTCATTGATGAACTTCCGGCAGGTCGAAAGCCTATCATTACAGTGCATCGCAAAGAAAAGGACCGCCCTAGCGTATACAAATTCTGCAAAGACGAAATCCAAAAAGGAAGACAAGTCTATTTTGTTTATCCCCTCATTGAGGAAAGTGAAACTTTAGCCTATAAAAACCTACAAGAAGGGTTTCAGCATATAACCGAGTATTTTAAAGAGTACACAGTGAGCATGCTTCATGGAAAACTACTGCCTAAAGAGAAAGAAAAAGCAATGGATGTATTCGCAAGCGGAGAAAGCCAAATCATGGTGGCTACCACGGTGATTGAGGTAGGGGTCAATGTGCCAAATGCCACTGTAATGGTCATTGAGAGCACAGAGCGCTTTGGACTCTCTCAATTACACCAATTGCGAGGTCGCGTGGGACGGGGAGCCGATCAAAGCTTTTGCATTTTAATGAGCTCTGAGAAACTCAGCAGCGAAAGCCGCAAACGCATTTCCACTCTTTGTCAAACCAACGATGGATTCAAAATATCAGAGGTCGATTTAGAAATTAGAGGACCTGGGGACATCTTAGGCACGCAGCAAAGCGGTGTCGTGAATTTTAAAAAGCTAGACCTTTTGAAAGACTTTTCAATTATCAAACAAACCAAGGATTTAGTTTCAGCGATACTAAAAAAAGACCCTCAACTTCAGAGTCTATCTAATCAATCGATGAAAGCCTTTTATTTGAAAAACTTCAGAGCCAAAACAAAATGGAGCAAAATCTCGTAAATAAAATGCACCTGAACTCAAAGTCCAGGTGCAAATTTAATTTAAGTGTAAAGTTTTAAGTGAAGGAGTATTAGGATCTAATTTTTATTCCCACCCCCTCTAGCGACCAGCGCAATAATGAGGATTAAAACCAGGGCTCCAATGACCCAAACAAGAGGATTAGACATCCAATCTCCGCTGGCTAAATCGTCGCCAGGTTTGTCAATATCGACATCCACTTTCAGATCTGCCGCTTCCTGAGCAAAGCTGTAAACACTCATCAAAACTGTGAAAGCAATCATTTGGAGCTTGCTCACTAAACTAATTTTTTTCATAATTCATTTATTGTTATAGGTTGTATTAAAGTCTAATTTGTATTTCTATATTCGAAAACTAGCCTATATACGAGGACTAGAACCGCAAGCAAAAACACAAAATGAATTTCTTTGTCCATGTCAAAAACCATAAAGGCTAAAAACCAGATCAAAAATAAAATTCCCGCTATCCACAAAGGAATATTTTTCTGATTTCCTTCCTTATTTCCCCAGCCAAAATCCTCAAATTTCATTTTTTTGCGCTTTTATTGGGTACTAAAAATTCCAAAAAATAATTCTTCAAGATTTTCAGCTTTCATGTGACTACCATCCGCCTTACAACAAGGCGAGGTGGTCTAAAATGACCCCATTGAACAAAACAAAAATGATTAAAAACAAGAGGATTTGTCTTACAAAATTTTGAGAATAACTTTCAACATTCGGGAACTAGTGTACCTTAGTTCAGAAAACGAGACGATAGTAACGTAAGGCAGAGCTATAATCCTTACAACTGCTCTGGTAGAAGTATTGTGAAAATGGAACCCACCCCCGGCTCGCCCTGCGCATAAATATAGCCATTGTGGTTCTCAATCACTTTCTTGCAAATCGCAAGTCCGATCCCAGTTCCACGATAGTCTTCACGCGAATGAAGTCGATTGAAAAGCGTAAATATTCGCTCAGAATATTGGTTTTCAAAGCCAATCCCATTGTCTTTGAAAACAAGTTTATAATAATTAGTTTTCACCTCATTGCGAATCACAGGTTCAAGATCTGAAGATGTTTTTGTGCAAGTAATTTCAATACGAGGTTCGCGATTGGAACTGCTATATTTAAGAGAGTTACCAATCAGGTTCACAAACATTTGTTGTATTTGAAAGGGAATTACCTCTAAGACCGGTAAAGGCTCAGTCGTAATCTCCGCTCTTTTTTCTTCTACCAGATGAGCTAATTCTTCTTTGGCATTTTGCAGCAAAAGATTTAGATCTGTTCTTTCGAAACTAGCCTCGGAGCGAGTTGTTCTAGAAAAATGGAGCAAATCATCGATTAGACTTCGCATTCTATTAGCCGCCACAAGGGTCCGATCCATGTACTGCTTACCGTTGTCGGATAAGTTCTCATAATTGGTGTCACGAAGTCTAGAGAGAAAGGTCTCTATTTTCCGAAGTGGCTCTTGCAAATCATGACTCGCTGCGTAATTGAATGCTTGCAGTTCACTGTTGTTTGCCTCCAGAACAACATTGTTTTGCTCTAAATCCAGCTTGATTAAAAATTCCTCTGTGATGTCTTGTGTAATGACGAGTAAATAATCTCCTGTGAATGGATTTGAAATTCTTTTCCCTGTGGTAGAAACATACCTCATTTGAGGATGATCTTTGGGAATAATACGACTCACAAAGGGTTCGAATTCCTCACCTTCATATATTTTTTGAATGACTTGAGAAATAAGCTCCCGGTCTTCACTATAAACATAAGGAAGAAGGTGTTTTATTTGCTGCGAAAAGCTGTCCGGATCCACGCCAAAGAGCCGCACTAAATTTCGTGAAAATACGAATTGTTTTTCTTTGTAAAAGAACTGCCACGTTCCAAAATAACCAATTTTTTCTGCTTCCAAATAAGTCTCGTTGGCAACGCTTAAATTTTTGTTTCGTTCGGTGAGAACATAATTAATTCCCTCAAGTTTTAATTGATCTTCAAATTCACGCGTCACATCGGTGGTCATGACAAGAAGGATTAATTGATTGTTTCCCGTTCTTACAATACGGCCTAAGGATTGAAACTGACGCTGCTGACCATCAGGATGAACGACGCGGTAACGAAACGAGCCCACCTCATTTCCCGATTTTAAATCCTTAATTTTTCCCTCAACAAAGGGTTGGTCCTCAGGGTGTACTTGTCGCATAAATAGATCAAGCCCGACCCTTGACGTCTCAGGAAGCCCGAGCAATTTAAAGAGATTGGTTGAAAATTTAAGCGCTCCCGAATTCAGATCAAGAGTCCATACCCCGTTATTTCCTACTGTTTCTGCAAGTTCTAATGTATCAATAGACAATTGCAATTCCTGGTTGATCAGCTTCTGTTTTTTGAAATCTTTATTGATTCGAAAAAAAGAAAAAGCAAGAAGCCCCAAAGAGAAAAGAGATATAAGATAAAGGTAAATTGGAGTGTATTTTTGACTAAAAAGAAGCTCCTCACGAAGTTCCTCTAAATGCCTATGTTCAAGTACCTGCATCACTTCAATCTGACCCACAATTTGAGACCTCATATGGCTGCGCTCCGCAACAAGCTTAGAAAACTCCTCGCGCGAGACATTATGCTCATGATTATTTATTGTCTCTTTTAGGAGGTTTAGATTTCGAGTGATTAAGCTTCTTAAAGCTACCAAGTTTTTAAACTGGCGTTCATTCTTATAGGTGAGGACCGCAATTTTTTGTGTATTCTCACGAATCCGTTCCTCTTTTTCAGTAATACGGTTCTTAAAAAGCAGCTGTTGTGTTAAAATATAATTCTGCAGATCAACCTCCATCGAATTGACGCTTGACAAAAGCTCTTCCAAATTTAGGGAAACATCAAACGAGCGGTTTACCTGAGAATTAGTTTGCCCGATCTGATCCATATGCTTATACGTCAGCCCCATTAAGAAAAATATCAGGGCCGTCGCAACGACAAAAATTAGTCTAAGTAAGTATAAAGAACGTTCAAGGCGATTAGGCATTTTTAGAATCTAAGTATGAAATTATCTTTGTTCATTCCAGAGGTATGAAATTGCCAATTCATTGTGACCACATCTAATAATACTTTTTTTAAGATTTGAAAATCATTTGGCTTCTTAATGTAAATATTGGCCCCTTTAATAAAAGTCTCCTCAATGTGCTCTTCGGAGGAAGAGGTCGAGTATATGGCTACCGCCATATCCGAAAATCGATTCGAAGACTTGATTTCACTTAGGCACTCTAGGCCATTTTTTCTCGGCATATTTAAATCCAGAAATAAAATCTCAGGGAGAATTGCATTTTCATCGTTTAAATACTCCATCAGTTCAGCACCGTCGTTAAAGGTTTTTACTTTGGTGGTGATTTTCAGTTCTTCAAATGCGTCTGTGAAAAGCAAACGGTCGTCCTCGTCGTCGTCCGCTAGAAAAATATAGGTATACTCGTTTGTCATAATTTAGGATTGAATGGCAGCCTCTCTTCGCTTGTTAATAATCTTCTGGAATTGGGACGGAGTCATCCCTGTTGTATTTTTGAACTGAGTACTTAAATGGGCGACACTTGAATAATTAAGTCGATGAGCGATATCCGTTAAAGATAACTGCTCTAAAATGAGAAGTTGCTTCGCGTATTCAATTTTTTGAAGGATAATGAAATTTTCGATCGATGTATAGGTGACTTGCGAGAAAATATTAGAAATATACCCATAGCTATGTCCTAACTTGTCGGCTAAATACACGGATACTTTTACATGAATCACTTCTTCTGAAAAGATCATTTCTACAATCGCATCTTTAATCTTTTGCACCAAAAGTGTTTTTTGGTTTTCAATCACTTCGATACCATACTCACTTAATATCTCTTTTAATTCCTGCTGTTTTTGAGTTGAAATTTTGTCAAGAAGTTCAATTTCACCGAAATTCAACATTTTGTACCTAATATCAAGCGAACTGAGCTTTTCCTCCAATACCTTTTTGCAAATGGTGTTAAAGTCGAATTTCACATTCATTTTCATTCCTTCTTTCTTTAATTGAGTAAATATACAAATTGTTCTTTATTATGATGAAAACAATTCAAAATTGCCCTTCCAAGTCCTTTTTAGTCAAAATTGATCTGCTCCTATTTTACAAAACCCTAAAGCATCTACGAATTTCAAAACGTAAATTCCATCAAATAATCATCCATCACAAATCCATTTCCGATGTCAAAAACACCCTGGTCATAGATTTGAAATCCATTTTGCTCATAGTACTTTCTTGCCCTATTATTTTTATTGACGTTTAAGACGATTCGAGTATCGCCTTCTTTTCTAGTATTCTGTTTTAGAAACTCAATGGCCTTCGATCCGTACCCTTTGCCCTGAATCGAGGGCAAAAGATATATACGGTGCAGTTTCGTAGTTAAGGGCCCATAATGATGTTCAAACCCAAGAAAACCGACAGCAAGTCCCGTTTCTTCTAGGACTATATAATAGCGGTAATACTTTTGCGCTAATTGTAACTTAAGAACCGCTTCACTATACATGGTTTCAAGCATGTAGTGAATTTGCTCCTCACTAAGGATTGACTTGTAAGCCACTTGCCAAGATTCACGTGCGAGCTCTTGAATTAAGGCAATATCGCCCACCTCTGCCTTTTTAAATTTCATTACTTCTTTGGGCAAGTCAATAATTAGTTAGCTAATTTTTGCATTTCTTTTTTGATCTCGACTTGAAGTGAACTTGAAGCTTCCACAAGCGGGAGTCTTAAAAAGTTTTTAATTAGTCCTTTTTCAGCAAGAACCGTTTTAATCCCACATGGATTCCCTTCGGCAAAGATTAATCGAGTGATTTCGACAAGGCTATTGTGAATCTTGTAAGCTTCTTTCGCCTTTCCTTCCATGGCCAGTTGAACAAGAGTGGAGAATTCTTTAGGATAAGCCTGTGCGATCACTGAAATCACCCCATTCCCTCCTGCGAGTGTAACGGGAAGCGTGTATTCATCATCTCCAGATACAAGTTCGAATCCTTCTGGTTTTTGCCTTACTATATCGAAATATTGAGTAATATTCGGAGAAGCCTCTTTAATCATGATTAAATTCTTGAATTCACTAGCCAAACGAAGAGTGGTGCTTGCCTCTACGTTTTGACCTGTACGACTAGGTACATTGTAAATAATGATCTTTTTTCCAGTGGAGGCAAGTGCTTTGTAATGTTGATATATTCCCTCTTGGTTGGGTTTGTTATAATAGGGAGAAACCGATAGTACTGCTTCAAAATTCGATAAATCTGTAGACTCGATCTCTTTTTTAACCGCAAGAGTATTATTTCCACCAATTCCCAAAACTAGAGGTAGGCGATTTGCATTGACCTCCACAATATGATCCACAACCTTTCTTTTTTCTTCAGAACTTAAGGTGGCAGCCTCTGCTGTGGTTCCTAGAACCACCAAATAATTGGTTCCATTTTCTATATTGTACTCTATGAGTCGGCTGAGGGATTCAAAATCTACTGATAAATCCTCGTTAAAAGGAGTGACAAGGGCCACTCCTACTCCTTTTAGTCTATGCATTTTTATTTCATTTAGAATTCAAATTTAGGAATAATTAAGCAAAGAATTAAGAATTTATTCCTAGGAATCTTTCGCTTTCCCTATCTTTGTCTAAAGCTTAAAGTTTATGAAAAACAAAATTTGGCTCTTTTGTTTACTTCCTTTCTTTCTAGGCAGTTGTGCTAGTTCACTTGCCCTTGAAGAAATAAAGACGCAACCTAACATACAAATCTCCTCTTCTTTACCAAGCGACTCGGCTATGGTTCAATTCATTTCACCTTATAAGTCAACTCTTGAAAAGGAAATGAATGCTAAGATTGGACACACAGAAGTAGAATTAACGAAGACCGGCGAGAATAGCTCCTTAGGGAATGTTTTTGCAGATTATACGTATGAAGGAGCAAAACAATGGGGAAAATCTCAAGGTATTGCTGTCGATGCGGCTGTGATAAATATTGGAGGATTAAGAACATCCATTGGAAAAGGCGACGTGCTTTTAAAACATGTTTTTGAAGTGATGCCTTTTGAAAACGAACTCGTTGTAGTAAAAATGGACGCAGATGCGATGAAGGATCTTTTTGAGTACTATGCTACCACCCAAAAGAACAATCCGGTTTCTCATCTTTTTATTGAGACTTTGAATTCCCAACTCGTCACAACACTCATTGATGGAAAACCACTTGATCCTAGCAAAACTTATTACATCGCCACATCTGATTATTTAGCATTCGGAGGTGATAATATGGATTTTTTCAAAGAAGGAAAGACTCTTCTAACAGGGATTAAACTTCGAGATCTCTACATTGAACTCATTAAGCAGAATCCGGAGATCAAAGTACCCACCGATCTTCGATTACAATTTAACCCTAAGAAATCATTGGAGTAATGCAAAGAAAAGAATTTCTAAAACTCTCTGGAAAGGCGGCACTTGCCTTAAGTGTTGCGCCTCATATAGTGCACGCAAAAAGCCCAGTAGACCTTTTTCAATCCTCAGAAAAACGGCTAACAATCCTTCACACCAACGACCAGCACTCAAGAATAGAGCCTTTTGATCAAACGGGAGGTAGAAATGCAGGCAAAGGAGGATTTGCACGACGAGCAGCTCTCATTCAAAAAATACGTGCAGAAGAATCCCAAGTCTTAGTCCTAGATTCAGGAGATATTTTCCAGGGAACTCCTTATTTCAACCTCTTTGGGGGCGAGCTCGAATTCAAATTAATGTCTATGATGGGCTATGATGCATCCACTATGGGGAATCATGATTTTGACAATGGTCTAGAAGGGTTTCTAAAAGTTCTTCCAAATGCAAAATTCCCGTTCCTTTGTAGCAATTATGATTTTTCAGACACGATTTTAGAAGGAAAAACCACCCCATACCAAGTATTTCAAAAGGGAGGTATCCGCGTAGGAGTATTGGGCTTAGGTATTGAGCTGGACGGCCTTGTAGGGAAAAAGCAATATGCCGAAACTAAATATCTAGATCCCATCGAAATGGCTAACCACTACAGTGCAGTTCTACGAAAGGAAAAAAAATGCGATTTGGTAATATGCCTCTCACATCTTGGTTTTGACTATGGCGAAAAGCCAAAAGTCTCCGATGTGGTACTGGCACAAAAAACAAGCGGTATTGATTTAATTTTGGGAGGACACACCCACACTTTTTTTGATCGTCCCAAAGAGTACCAAAATAGCGAGAATAAGAAGGTACTTGTCAACCAGGTTGGATTTGCGGGGTTACTTCTAGGAAGACTCGATTTTGTATTTGACAGCAAAAACAAAATAAAATCGATTGCGTCGCGAGCACTCCCCATTGATCACACAAGCGATTCTTTACTAGGCTAAACGATAAAATTGAAAAGAGCAGCTTTTTGCTCCTATATGAATCCTTACTATGCACACCGACAAAGGGTATTTGCTTTCCTACCTTAAATATTCTGATAAGGATGCAATTTTGCACGTATTCACTTTTTCTGAAGGATATCAAAGTTATTATTTGCGGGGAGCTTACGCTCCGAATAGCAAAAAAAAGGCGTATCTCAGTCCACTAAACGAGCTGCAACTTACGGTTCGTCCCTCCAAACGAAACGCGACATTAAAACAGCTCTCTACCCTCGAAGGACTTGATTCTATAGATTGGAGCGAAAATATAAAAGCATCCTGCGTTGTATTTTTTGTTGCTGATTTTTTAAATCAAATTCTACGCGAAGAATCGCAGAATCCATCGCTGTATCATGAAATCACAAAATGCAGCTCAGAATTAAGTCAGGGAAACTTTCAAAGTCATCTCATTTTTCTCGCACGAATACTCGAAATTCAAGGATTTTATCCGCTCGTCAATGAGCATCCCTATCTAGACCCAGAAGCAGGTGCCTTTGTGCAAAGGCAAACCCACCACCTATTTCATAAAGATCTTTCTGATTTATATCGTCAAATACTTTTAAGCGAATCCCCTTACGAATTGAAAATACCTACTTCCAAACGCAAGGAATTTTTAGAAACGCTAATGATCTACTATCAGTACCATCATGCAAACTTTAAAGTTCCACGTTCTTTAGAAATTGTCAAGGAGCTGTTTTAGTGAAATCTCGTTGAAAAGACCATTAAAAATAGACTGGCTCATACATCACTCCTGCCTTAATCGAGATTGGTAATTTGTTTTTCGCTGGCACAATGGGACAACTGTAATCGTATGCATTGTATGCACAATATGGGTGATAGGATTTATTAAAATCAATTAGGATCCTGTTTTGTCTCCCTTTTGGAATTCTTAAATCTATGTATTTCCCGCCGCCGTATGTCGTATCGCCGTTCGTTGCGTCTCTAAAAGGCAAAAACAAATAGTCTTTGTACTCTTCTTTTTTCATAAGATCCATACTTTGATAGAGAGTTAATTCTAATTTTTGACCTTCGATTTCGAATTGGGCCACGGCATAAGGACGATAAACTTTTACTTTTCCAGAAGAAGTTGGAATTTCAAAAGGTTTGGGGTCTTTCACTTTGGATAGAGTGGCAATCACGCGATACTTTAAGTCTATGGGAAAGAATGGATGTGCCTTAAACTTTTCAAAATTTTCGCCTCTTAAAGGTGTGGTTACAGAGTCTAAATATTCCTTATCTAAGCTCGTTTGAAAGGAGTGGATATCCTTCTCAATCTCGCGATTTGAAAGAGTTTGCTGAGTCGAACAAGAAATGAAAAGTGCAAACAATAAAAACAGAATAGGTCTCATAAGTCAATTAATTCTACCCGATATACATCGGACTTATTGCGTTTTATATTAGGAATTTTAAAGCCTCCACTCTGGGGAATAAGTTCCACAAAATCAAATTCATTGCATTCTTCGCTTAGTCCGGAAAAAACAAGAGTGAACTCATAAGATGCAAAGGGCGGAATTTCTGTCCAAACAGGGAAAAAACTTATGTTTTCTGCATGAATAAGTTCGCTACGGTTTCCTGTCTCATGCTCTAAGAGGTAACTCGACTTCCATATGCGAATCAAACTACCGAATAAAGCCGTATTTGCATAACGCACGTGCAGGATTACTTGCTTTTCTTGTTTAATAGTGCGGGAAAGGGACTGAAGTAAGTCCCTTTCCAATATCGGCTTTTCAATAACTTTCAAAGCTCTAAATTTTGTTTAATACTGAAGTTCAAGTTTCTCCTTGGAGAAATCTCGGACCTTTTTTAATAATTCTGGGTTTTCTGCTAAAGACTTACCAAAAGACGGAATCATTTCTTCTAATTTCTCTTTCCATGGCCCATCTACCTTTTCAGGGAAACATCTCTTAAGTACATCCAGCATTGCGTATACGGACGTAGATGCACCCGGTGAAGCGCCTAGCAAGGAGGCAATCGAGCCACTTTTATTGACCACGACCTCGGTTCCAAATTCCAATTTTCCGCCTTCTTTTTCGTCTTTTTTAATAACTTGAACTCTTTGTCCTGCAATTTTGATTTCCCAATCTTCATCCTTTGCCTGGGTGATAAAGAGTCTTAAATGATTCATCTTTTGCGCTTTTGTCATAGCAACTTGTTGAATCAAATACTTGGTTAAAGGTAAATTATGCCACCAGGCTCCGAAAAGCGATCGAATGTTCTTGAAATTGATGCTTTCGGGAAGATCGAGATAACTGCCTTCCTTTAGGAATTTAGTCGAAAAGCCAGCAAAAGGCCCAAATAACAACGCTTCCTTCCCATCAATAATCCGTAAATCTAGGTGTGGCACAGACATTGGTGGCGCGTCGACAGAGGCCAATGTATAGACTTTTGCTTTGTGTTGCTTAATTAGCTCCTCATTATGCGAAACGAGCCACTCTCCTGAAACGGGGAATCCTCCATAACCCTCGCTTTCCTTGATGTCCGAGCTGTCTAACAAAGGTAGTGCATATCCCCCAGCTCCAATGAACACAAAGTCCGCTGTTATCTCGTGCTTCTTGTTTTTCAAGCGATCCTTCACTTCTACTTTCCACTGATTATTTTTCATAGGATCGATGTCTTTTACCTCATGGTATAAAAAGACTTCTACCCTAGAATCTTGAATTAAGAATTGCCCCATTTTACGAGTAAGAGATCCGAAGTTCACATCTGTTCCTAAGTCCATTTTTGTGGCAGAAAGCTTCTCACTTTCGGGACGATTGGCCATTATAAGGGGAATCCATTTTTTTAAAGTCTCCACCTCAGACGAAAATTGCATTGCCTCGAACAAAGGCGATTTTATCATTGCTTGGTGTCGCTTCTCTAAAAACTCGCTATCTTTTTGTCCAAATACAAGGCTCATATGAGGACAAGAATTAATAAATTGTGGCGGGTTTGAAATGTAATTTTTTGAAATTAGGTACGACCAAAACTGTTTTGAAATTTCGAATTGCTCCGCAATGGAAATGGCTTTCGAGATATTTACATTGCCCTTAGAGTCCATCGGCGTATAATTGAGCTCACAATAAGCAGAGTGACCTGTACCTGCATTGTTCCAAGGGGCAGAACTCTCTTTCGCAAAGCGTCCCAGACGTTCAAAAATCGCAATATTAAGTTCAGGTTCTAGTTCATGCAAAAGTGCCGCAAGCGTCGCACTCATAATACCTCCTCCAATCAATACAACGTCGTATTTTGATTTAGGAGTTTTTGAAAATGATTTCATTTTGTTTTATTTTCGGTTCTATTTCCTAGGAAGCCCTGTCAGGGATTAGCTCCTTCATAGCTCGTCGGAATCAATTATTCATTTCGACTGAAATGAAGCAATTATCATGCAATTTTTAAGTTAGAATTGCAGTCAATTTCTTTATTTGGTTCTCTGCATTTTTCTCTTCATAGAGAATGTTGTAAATGGTGTCAATAATAGGTGTGTTCAATCCGTTTTGCTTTGCCGTTGTAAAAATAGAATTGGCCGCATAGTATCCTTCTGCTACCATTTGCATAGACTGAATGGCAGATTTGACCGTATATCCTTTGCCAATTAAATTTCCTAGGTTTCGGTTTCTTGAAAAGAGAGAATAAGCAGTCACCAAAAGGTCACCCAAGTAAGCACTTTCGTTTACATCTCTAGGTGCTTGATATACAGACTCTAGAAACACTTCCATTTCTCGTATTGCATTGGAAACAAACACAGCAGTAAAGTTATCTCCGTAGCCAAGTCCACTAGCAATCCCCGCGCCTATAGCATAGACATTCTTTAAAATTGCACTGTATTCATTTCCTAAAATATCTGTGGAATGATTTACTTTAATAAAACGTGAGACAAAGAGCCGATCTAGGACTTCAGCCATGGATTTCTCAACGGTTGCAATCGTTAAATAAGACAGTCTTTCCATTCCCACTTCCTCCGCGTGGCATGGACCTGCAATCACCGCTTGATTTCGAAAACCAATTTCAAATTTATCTCGAAGATAATGAGCCACAATATCGTTATGCTCTGGCACAATACCTTTAATCGCCGATACAAAAATCTTATTTTCATAGCCACATGTGAGGTTCTCAAGCGCGGCTGCCAAATAAATCGACGGCGTTGCAAGTATAATAACTTCACAATTTGAAACGAGTTCGTTCAAATCGGTGGTCACTTTTAGATGTTTTGTATTGAAACTAACAGACGTAAGATACGATGGATTATGTCCTCTTTGTTCTATCGCACCTTTTATATATTCATTACGAACACACCAATGGATCTCGGTGCAATTTTCAGATAGCATTTTCACAATTGCGGTCGCAAAACTGCCACTACCTAAAACACCAACGGAGGTAACTTGCCCTTTTTTTCTTGTCGATCTCGAGGGCTTTTTGTCCTTTGAATCTTTTAATTTTGATTTTGCCATATCCAAAAAATGTGTTTTCTCAATTGGTTATGGTAGCAAAGGTATTAAATTAATTATGCTGCCGCAAAGCACAAACTTGTGCCACCTAAGGCTCTCTCACTCGCAATAGAGATAAACTAAAAATCTTTAGTGGTAAAGAAGTATACCTTTATACGCGGAATACCCATGCAATTGGAATTAACCCCTTTTAGGCTTTATGATTTTTGAATCTCCTTTTCGTAAGTCGTGAAAAACAATTTTTCCAATTGCCCCAAAAGCTTTTGATGGAGTTTATTTTTCGAATCGTTCACTCGAACCACGGATTTATCCTTCCCATGTATCTCAGTATTAGACAGAGAAACAACATATCCCTCTTTCAGAAAATCATATCTCACTCTGGTCGAAATTTCTCCTTTATCATAGGGAGTAAGTAGATTAATATCGAGGTGGTTATCGCCTGAAGAATTGGTTGTCATTTTGAATTTCTCGGAAGCGAGCACATTTAATAAAAATAGATCTGTTTTCGCTTTCACGAGTGCCCTGTCATTGCTTCCATCGTAGGAGTATACATGGCGAATCGGCTTCTCTTGAGCGGAAATCTTAGCGCTAGTGCCAAGACCTATAATAAGCATTAAAGTGACAAGAAATGTAGGTTGAATTTTCATAATTAAAAAATATCCTCATCTCTTGAAATTATTATGCCAAATCTTACGCTCCCTCTTTTCCATTTGATTGAATGTAAGAATTTTTAAATCGTACCTTGAAATTTCTATATCGGATAAATTTGTCTTGTTTGAAAATATTTTCTAAATTTGTATCCAATTACCCACTGATATGCTTTCAAAAACCTGCGAATATGCTCTTAGAGCCCTTATATATTTGGCAAAACATTCGAATGAAAACAGGAAAATCAATATCAAAGAAATCTCTAAAAATATAGACTCTCCTCAGCTTTTTATTGCCAAAATTCTTCAACAGCTTTGTCGCGAGAATTTTGTACTTTCAAGCAAAGGACGCACTGGGGGTTATTATCTATCGAAGCACCAACTCGAAACCAACCTTGCACAAATCATCAAAGCCGTGGACGGCGATAAGCTATTTACAGGTTGTGGACTTGGATTACAAGAATGTAGCGAAACCTCCCCCTGTCCAATTCATCACAAGTACAAAGGAGCAAAAGAAAAAATATTTCTTATCTACCAATCTACCTACTTAAAGGAATTTAAAGAGAATGAAAACTATTATGTATTAAAAGTACCCGCCAAAAAAATTTAACCCTAAACAGGACAAAAAAGTCCTGATATAAACCTAAGTATAATTTTTAATTTTATTATTATGTCAACAGAAAAAGTTCTAGACGTTACTCAACTGCCTCCTAGAGAAAAACACCCAACAGTTTTTCAATATTTTGATGCTTTAACTAGTGGAGACACCCTTGTGATTGAAAACGATCATGATCCAAAACCACTTTATTATGAACTGCTTGCCGAGCGTGGAGATATTTTCACATGGGAGTATCTTGAAAAAGGACCTGAATGGTACAAAGTAAAAATGGCACTTAAATCAACCGACAGTCAAGCGGACGACAAAGAAGCAGATTTAAAAAAAGCCCAATTACTTAAGGACAAAGCAGTGCAATTTAAATGTTCAGAATAAATTGAGAAATCCATTTTACCAATAAAAATTCTTAATTTTAACGGAAATATATATCCATATGATTGAGGGACCTATCAGACGAGACTCGAACCTTGTACCCATTTCTAGAGAGCATCATGCGACACTCCTTTTTTGTTGGAAACTAAGATCCGGCGCAAAGAAAGGAATCGACGTCAAAAGACTCTCGAGGTATGTTTCGTGGTTTTACAAAAACCATATCGTACCTCATTTTAAAACAGAAGAGCAGCTTCTTTTTACCGATACCACTGATTCCTTAGTCAATCGTGCTTTGCATGAGCACAAAGAAATCAAATGGCTTGTTGAGGAAATTGAAAACGCACAAGGAGATCCAAGTGAAAAAATTCAAGAACTAGCCGGACTTGTGAACTCACATACTCGGTACGAAGAAAGGGAACTTTTTCCTTGGCTTGAAAAATCTCTCGCACCTCAGGATTTAATTCGAATTGGTAAAATTCTCGATGAGGAAGAGCATAGTGCTGAGGAGAATTACGACGATCCCTTTTGGGATGTCGACAAAAAATAAATTGATTATGAAAGTAATTCTACCTTCCACAAAAATAGCTGAAGTGATAGCCCTCGATCCCAAAGCGATCGAGGCCATCGCTTCTTTATCCAAACCCTTAACTCGACTCAAAAACCCAATTCTTCGCAAGATCATGGCTTCTAGGGTCACAATACTAGAAGCGAGCAAAATGGGAAATGTGAGTTTAGATGCATTTAAAAGGGTTTTAGAGCCCCTAGGATTTGAACTGGATTTGGGAGATTCAGAAAAACAAAATAAAAACGAGCAAAAGCCAGAATGGCTACTCTGCGCAAGTGATAACGAAATCACTCTTTTTGATGTGCGAGATATCATTGAAAACGGAAGTGATCCTTTGAAAGAAATTCTCGGTAAATTTAAAACCATCAAGCCAGGAGAAATCCTATGTGTCATAAATAAATTCATACCGACTCCGCTGATCCATTTATTAAAACAACATAAGGCGCAAGACGCCTACGTAGAAAGCAAATCGAAAGAACTATTCTATACCTATTTCCTAAAACAAGCCAAAGACATTTCAAATGACCTTGACCCCGCGGCAAGTAAAACAAGCCAGCTAGAGTCAAATTCAAAGGAAAATTTAGTATTCCATTCGCCCGAATCGTTCGATGCGCTATTGGCAGAGACTCCCCTTTCAAGACAAAAACAAATTGATGTTCGCTCCCTCGAAATGCCGGGTCCTATGGAAGCAATCCTACGGGAATTAAAGGAACTTCCTTCCAATCACTTACTTTTCGTTTATCACAAACGTATTCCTATTTATTTACTAGAGGAATTGAGCGGAAAAGATTTCGAAGTGCATGTGCTTCAAAAATCAGAGTCCGACATTCAAATGATTTTCAAACAGTAACATGGCAGACATTAACATTGCAAAAGCGCCCAAAAATGTCGCTATCGCACCCTTTTACATTGCAGGAGCTGTAAGCTTTTTCCTGCTGTGTTTAATGATGTTATTTTCGTCTAGGGTTTTCCTCGAACATTACTTCTCCCCTCACCTTCTTGCCATCGTACATATGGCTGCACTTGGATGGGGAACCATGATTATCTTCGGTGCTTCTTATCAACTCTTACCCGTCATTTGCGAACGAAGCCTTTTTAGTGAAAAATTAGCTCTGACGTCCTGGGCGCTATTACTAGTTGGCTTACTCATTCTCGTGTGCAGTTTTTGGTTTTACCATACGGGATGGCTTATGGTTTGTGGTGGAATCCTAGTCGTTTCCGCAGCCATATGCTACTTCATCAATGTTTTAAAAACGGCGGCCCTTTGCCAGAAATATTCTATTCAACGATTATTCATGGCGAGTTCTGCATTTTGGCTCGTATTTACAACCAGTGTCGGGGTTTTACTTGCCTATAATTTAGCCTTCCCCTATATTTCTAGAAGTCACTTGGACTTTCTAAAATTGCATGCGCACGCAGGTCTGGCAGGATGGTTCTTACAACTTATTACAGGCGTCAGCACCAAACTTGTTCCTATGTTTTTGCTTGGCAAATCTCAAAAAGAACGCTACCTCTTGGCAAGTTTTGTATTGCAAAATTTAGCCCTAATTCTTTTCTTAATCGATGGGTTCTTTTTTGGAATTACCTTTCGTGTTCTTTTTTATTTAGCGCTTGCCCTAATGGGCATCCTTCTTTGGATGCTATACCTATACGATGCCTTTAAAAACAGGCTTAGGAAAAAAATCGAGCTACTCATGAAACATACCTTTGTTTCCATGATGGTTCTACTCCTTTCCTTAAGTCTCATACCCGTCATATATTTCACAAGTTCTACCTCCATCACGCTCCTTTACGGTACACTCCTTTTTATGGGCTGGATCACAGGTATCATTTTAGGCAAAACTTTCAAGACCCTTCCATTTATTATTTGGAATTCGAGGTATAAACATTTGTCCGGTAAAAAAAACATCCCCCTACCCAAAACTCTCTACAGTGAAAAGCTCGTGAAATTTCAGTTTATTCTTTATCTTGCGGCTCTTACAATCTTAAGTTTGGGGATACTATGCAAAATCCAGCTAATTATTCAATTAGGACTTTTCCTATGGGTTAGTGTCGCTGTAATTTATCTTTTAAACGTAACTAAACTATTCAAACATTTAATAAAAACGACCCAAGAATGAGTCTTCAAAATACCTTACCTAAAGACGAACGAGCCATGAACGCGCTCTACGATGTTATCGATCCTGAACTTAATGTAAACATTGTAGATTTAGGCCTTGTCTATGATATCACTTTCGCACCTAAGACCGTCCATGTCCTAATGACCCTCACCTCTCGTTTTTGCCCCATGGGAGACGCCATTAAAACGGGTGTCATCAATGCACTTGAAGCCGAGTTCCCCGGCGAAGAGATCGAAATCGAATTAACCTTTGAGCCTGCCTGGAATATGGACTTCGTTTCAGACCAAGGTCGTGAGGAGCTAAACAACCGCTAACCCCTTCCATTACGACCTAAATGACAAAAGTCATATTGAGAAACTTTCTTATTTCATTTAATTCGGATAACTTTGTCCTATTAAATTAATCGTTATGAAAAAAACATTCTTATTACTCAGTGCCAGTGCCCTACTTTTTGTGGCCTGCAAACAGAATCTTGCGCAAGACGCGAAACAAATGACCGCGACTGAAGCGCTCGAAATCAAGGCGACCGGAGCTCCCGAAACCCAAGCTATTACAAACCCACCTTCCCTTCCCGCTCCTGTCGGAGATAGAGAGGCGAAAAAAGTAGTTGTTCACTTAGAGGCTACTGAAATCGAGGGGGAATTAGCCGATGGCGTGACTTACAAGTTCTGGACCTTTAACAACACGGTTCCAGGAACCTTCATTCGAATAAGAGTGGGGGACGAAGTGGAACTACATCTTAAAAACGCAAGTAACAGTGTGATGCCACACAACATCGACCTACATGCTGTCAATGGACCTGGAGGGGGAGCAGAGGCCACTAACGTAGCCCCTGGGAAAACAGCGATCTTTAATTTTAAGGCTCTTCAACCTGGACTATTTGTCTATCACTGTGCGATGGCTCCAGTCCCACTGCACATTGCAAACGGTATGTACGGACTTATACTTGTTGAACCTGCAGGTGGACTTGAAAAAGTAGACCGTGAGTACTACATCATGCAAAGTGAATTTTATACAACAGGGAAAACAGACGAGCAAGGTCTACAAGATTTTGACCAAGAAAAAGGAAATGACGAAAATCCAACTTACGTCGTTTTCAACGGAAAGAAAAATGCACTGATGGGTCCTAATGCACTACAAGCAAAAGTAGGAGAAACTGTAAGACTATTCGTAGGAAATGCAGGACCAAACTTAGTGAGTTCATTCCACGTCATTGGAGAAATTTTCGACCGAGTGTATATGGAGGGCGGATCTAAAATCAATGAAAACGTTCAAACGACCGTCATTCCTGCAGGGGGAGCAGCTATCGTAGAATTTAAAGTGGAGGTTCCTGGTGAATATATCCTGGTAGACCACTCTATCTTTAGAGCATTTAACAAAGGTGCCATTGGTAAACTAATCGTCACAGGCGAGGAAAACCAAAAGGTCTTTCACAAAGTACAATAACATCTATTTCACTATTTAACTAATCTAAAAATGAGAAACCCAATGAAAACAATTACCAAATGGAGCATTTTGCTTATGGGTTTCTCATTTGTCTTTTTCTCCTGTCATAAACCCTTACAAAACCAAAAGACTGAAATCAGTGCGTCAACCCATACTGAGCAAATCAGTCCGACAGTCAAAATGGTAAAAATAGAAGGGGGACTTTTAAAGCCTTTCTACGGTAGCGATTCAGCACTAGTACAAGTGCAAGATTTTTTAATTGACGAGCATGCCGTAACCCACGAGGATTATCTCGAGTTTGTAAGAAAGAATCCTCAATGGAGAAAAAGTCAAGTGAGAGCGCTTTTTGCCGACGAAGACTATTTGAAAGATTGGCCAGACGATTTGACTCTGCCTAAAAACACTAACCCAAAATCACCTGTCGTGTACGTCTCTTGGTTTGCAGCCTCTGCCTACGCCAAGAGCGCTAACAAACGTTTACCGACACTCGATGAATGGGAATACTTAGCCATGGCAGACGAAACGTCAAAAAACGCGAGATCCAATCCGAAATACTCTGAACATATCATTGAACTCTACAATCAAAAGTTCCGTGAAAAAGGAGAAGTGAAGAAAACTCGCCCAAATTATTATGGCGTCTACAATCTCTTTGATCTCGTATGGGAATGGACCAGCGATTACAATTCCATTATGACCACTTCCGATTCGAGAAAAGGAACCTATGACGACAAAGGACTTTTCTGTGCAGGAGCTGCAACCTCCGCCACAGACATATTAAACTATGCTGCCTTTATGCGCTATGCATTTAGGGCAAGTCTTAAAGCAGATTACTCTATCGCAAACCTAGGCTTTCGCTGTGCGAAAGACATAAACCCTTAAATTATGAGAACTTTACTATTATTCATCTTCGCCTTACTTTTTATGGGTTGCCAAGAATCCGGAGCCTCTCATTCTAAAACGGATTCACAATCCAATTCTGTTTTCCTTTTAGACTCAAAGTGGCAGAACCAAAATGGGGAAACTTTTCAACTTGAACACTTAAAAGGAAAAAACACAGTGGTAGCCATGATCTTTACTTCTTGTACCACCGCATGCCCTATTCTCATTGCAGACATGAAAAAGATTTACAATGGAATGGACAATAAACATAAGCAGTCTACTTCTATGGTACTTATTTCTATTGATCCTGAAACCGATACACCCGAAGTGCTAAAAGAATTTGCAAAGACCCAAAAAATGGATCAGGAACCTTGGCAATTTTTGACTAGTGATAAGGAAAGCATCCGCGACCTGGCCAACGTGCTAGCTGTTAAATACAAAGAAATATCCCCAATGGAGTTCTCCCACTCTAACATCATTAGCGTCTTTGACAAAGATGGGGTCTTAGTTAGCCAAGTAGAAGGCACAGTTCAACACGACAAGATCATAAGCGCTGTGAATGCTTTATAAATTACTCATGTACTTAACGGAGTAAACAAACCTCGTTTTTTTCATTTTTTTCAGAAGCAACTCTTAGAAATAATCTAGGAGTTGTTTTTTTATTTTCACTTTATCGATAAAACCATTTTAATAATGGAAAATAATAAACAGCATAAATAATGACATAAATGTATAGAAAAAATAAATAATAACGAACGTAAGTTTTTTTATTTTTATTTAGAATAGTTCTAATTAATTTCTACATTTGCTCCCGAAACAAAAAACTATTTAGTCTATGCGAAAAACGATTCTACCAGCGCTGCTTATTCTATCCACTCTTGGGTATGCACAACAAGTTGACACGACCCAAGTTCAAGATATCACCGAGGTCATCATCAACCAAACGAAAACCTATAAAAATGAAAACGCATTCGCGGTTTCTAAACTCAATCTAAAAGACATTGAAAATCCACAGGTCTACAACAGCATCCCAAAAGTGATGCTTAGAGACCAAGTAGCTACCAATTTCAAAAGTGTTCTCTCGAACGCCACCGGAATCACAAGACTTTGGGAGAGTACCTCTCGTGGAGGCGATGGCGCCGAATACTATACCATGCGCGGGTTTTCCACCCAGTCTCGTCTTGTAAATGGAATGGCTAGCTTTAACAATGGCGGATTAGACCCTGCAAACATTGAAAACATCGATGTCATCAAAGGACCTTCTGGAACGCTTTATGGAGGAAGCCTTGTGTCCTATGGAGGACTAATCAACATTCAAACTAAAAAACCAGAAGACCATTTTAAAGGAAATATCAATTATATTACAGGGACCAACGCTCTGCATCGCGTTACTGCAGATATCAACACTCCCCTTGCAGACGGACTGTTCTTACGGTTGAATACCGCCTACCATCAAGAAAATTCGTTCCAAGATGCGGGCTTTACTCGCTCCTTCTTTATTGCACCGTCACTGAAGTACAAAGCTAGCGAACGCCTAACTTTTCTTGTCAATACAGAATTCAAAAGCAATGAAGCGGCGAATGCACCGATGATCTTTTTAAATCGAAATGCACCGCTCTCTTTTCACTCTATGGATCTATTTGAGAAGAGCTACAAAAAGTCTTACACGAGTAATAATTTGACGACAGAGAATCCTAGTTTCAACATTCAGAGCCAGATGATCTACAAACTTTCACCGAACTGGACCTCGCAAACACTGGTTTCTTCAAGTTCAAGCAAGGCTCTTGGTTACTATCATTACTTATGGGATAGTTCTAACGGGGATGAATTCAGTCGACTGGTATCAAAAGCAAACAGTGAGACATTAGCCACAGGGATCCAGCAAAACTTCATTGGCGATTTTAACATCGGTACCATGCGAAACCGCCTAGTCGTCGGACTTGATTACCTAGGAACAAATGTTATAAATAACGATTCAGAATGGGTTGGATACGGAACCGTTTCACTAAAAAACCAAACCGACACGGGCGTCTTAACCACGCAAGGAGCTGATCAAGCGCTAGCTAATGCGAAGGTGGTACCTGCCGAGGCAAAAACAAACATCAAAAGTATTTACTTTTCCAATGTGCTAAACTTCACTCCAAAACTTTCTGCTATGGTATCGCTACGTGTCGATAACTTTAGTGGTAAACCTACCCAGTGGTCGGCGGATAAGCTCGAAAACCAAACTACTTTCTCCCCAAAATTTGGAGTGGTGTATCAGCCCATCTTGGGCACGCTTTCCCTTTTTGCGAATTATATGAATGGTTTTCAATACCTTACACCTGTCAAAGTCACAGCACCCGGAGGTGGAACTCCTACTTTAAAAATATTTGACCCTGAAAGAGCAAATCAGTGGGAAGCAGGTGCAAAAGCCAACCTTGTTCAAAATAAATTATCTCTTACACTAAGCTATTATCATATTAAAGTTAGCAACAAAATCATGACGGATCCTGAAAATATTAACAATTCGATTCAAGGAGGTGAAGTGTTAAGTGAAGGAATCGAACTAAGCGCCGTAGGAAATCCTATGGAAGGACTTAGTTTAATTGCTGGATTTAGTAAAAACTTTGCGACTCAACTAAGTGGCGATCCTTCCTATGACCATCAGCGCCCGGAAGAAGCAGGACCTGAAATACTTGCAAATTTCTGGGCTCACTATAAAGTCCCTTCTGGAACTCTTCAGGATGTATCGTTTGGTGCAGGTTTGAACTATGCCAGCGAGCAGCACACTCTAAACCGCACAACTACAGGAAGGTTTACTCTGCCAAGTTACACGGTGCTAAATGCAATGGTCGGGTATTTTCCAGAGCGCTATAGCATCGCATTGAAGCTTGACAATCTTACCAACAAGCACTACTTCTCTGGATGGAGTACAGTAAGTCCCCAAAAACTAAGAACGCTTTCCCTTTCTTTAGGGTTTAACTTCTAGGTTTTAATTTTCACGTTTGTTCTGGATGGTTTAAACCATCCAGAATTTTTCAAAAACAAACCTAATTCTCAAAACAGTTTACTTCTCCAAAAACAAAAACGCATGAATTCTCGAACTTCAAAAAAGAAAAAAAGTCGATTTAAGTCCATCACCAAGCGCCTGCATTTATATTTTGGTCTCACAATTGGAATCCTAATCATAATAATCAGTCTTACAGGTGCGCTCTATGTTTTCAAAGAAGACTTTGAGAAAGTGCAGCGTAAAGAAATCACTTACCATGGAGAACAAAACTATCATTCCAAAAAACTACTCCCAATTGCAGAGTTAGAAAACCAAATTGAAATCCAAGTAGGTGAACCCTATCCTCTTCATTGGGTGGAAATCCCTATTGACAAAAGCAAATCCTACAAGTTTTTCTATTTTGAACGCGATCCAGACGCCTGGAATTATTTTGACGAATACCCCATTTACAAATCGGTCTACATCAACCCCTATTCGGGAAAGGTACTTTCTGTACAGGATGAGAAAATGAACTTTTTTGCCATTATAAAGTCCATTCATTGGAGCTATATGCTGAACTCTGACTGGGGCAAATATGTCGTGGGAATACCCGTCATCTGCTTCTTGTTTATGCTAATTTCAGGTATTATTTTATGGTGGCCTAAAAACAAAGCTGCACGCAAGCAGCGTTTTTGGTTTCAATGGAAAAACATAAAAAACTGGCGAAGAAAGAACTACGATTTGCACAGTATTTTAGGCTTTTACGCCTCCTTTATTGCGCTGATTGTAACCATTACAGGTCTATTCTACTGCTTCTACTTTATCCAAGCTGCCCTGTACTTTGCTTTTTCAGGAGGTAGCACTGTCTATCCAGATTACTCTCATTTGGAATCCCCTGACAAACCCCTAGCGCCTACTGAACATGTGTTTGATCGAGTAGCAAGTCAAATTGATCAAATGTATCCTGAGGCAAGCGCCTACTCGTTTGATTTAGGCCATGAACACCCTTTCGATCATGAAGATCCAGAGAACAACCTTGCCGTCTATGTTCGGGGCTACGCTCAAAAATACTACAATTACAGTGAAGTATTCTTCGATAAAAATTCAGGACGTTTGCTATTAAATCGACCTTACGAATCGCGAAACTTTGGCGAAAAATACATTGCCGCGAATTATGACATCCACGTGGGTGCTATTCTTGGTCTCTTTGGAAAAATCCTAGCCCTTATTTCAAGTTTGATTTGTGCCAGTTTGCCCATCACAGGATTTTTAGTTTGGCGAGGCAGATCTAAAAAGAAGAAACGAAATATTGATTCTCCCATTTAACCAGCCCTAGCAAGAACCTGCTCCCTTTGAAACCTATGGTTTCAAAGGGATACGATGGGCTTTTTTAAATCGTGATAAAAAAGTACAGTCCATTTTTTTTCTTGAGACTCAAGCTTCCATTTTTCTCTAAGTTCACTCGCTGTTTTCCCATCGAAATCAGTCTTATATGCGACTTTGTGTCTCCAATAACTGTACTGAGGAAGATTGTCTCCCCCGTAAAAAACGATTTGCCCTGAAGAAACGATCCAAAATTCTTGATGGTACTGCGTATGTCCACCTGAAATTTCATAGTAGATCTCGGGTGTGATCCACCCTTTTGGCTCTTCTAAAAAGCGAACTTGGTCTGAATCGGCTAACGCTTCCAGTGGGGGCACTATATAAGACATACGGTCTTTACTCTGCAGTGCATTCTCGAGCTCTTTGCGCACCAAATAAATCTCCGCCTCTTTGAAGTTCATTTCAAACTTTCCCGATGTGTAATTTCCTAACCCCAATACGTGATCTTTATGCAAATGAGAGAGCAAAATTTTCGTTACTTCCTTTGGATTTATACCCTCGGCCTTAAATGCCTCTAAAAGTAGAGAGGGGGAAGAGCTCTCCAATTGCACACCCAAATCCATAAGAATTAAATCCTTTTCTGTTCGAACTAAAAAAGGCTGCACTGCCATTCTAAGTCCAGAGCTTGGAGAGCTTGGATTTAAAAAGGAAAAATCGCCATTCGAATCGACATGGAAGTGACCTAGACGTAAAGGAGTAATCTGCATAGAATAAAAGTATTTTTTTTGCGCTTACTTCTGCAATTTACAACGAATTTTTGATCCTCTTTGAACGGGCATTCTATTTGATTTGTGCATTTTTGGCGCTAATTCTCAAAATCTCGACTTTGTTAAGGAATCCTAAACCTTAAACGTCCTACTAAAAACCCAATACCCCACTGGTTATCAGTAAAATAAAATATATCCTTTTGTATCGTAATATTTTATATCTTTAATATCTCAAAATTAGACATTAAACTTTTTAAAGGTAATTTCATGAAACAACGATTATTGACGCTATGCTTTGCAGTTGGACTTTTCGTCGGAATTGGTGCACAGCAATCTCCAATCTACTTGGATTCCTCTCAACCTATCGAAAAGCGTGTGGAGGATGCGCTCGCAAGAATGACGCTTGAAGAAAAAATTGGTATGATTCACGCCCAATCTAAATTTAGTTCAGCGGGCGTGCCTCGTCTGGGCATACCTGAGCTATGGATGACGGACGGTCCTCACGGAATTCGCCCTGAAGTTTTATGGGACGAATGGGAGCAAGCGGGTTGGACCAGCGACTCTTGCATTGCATTTCCTGCCTTAACTGCCCTTGCGGCAGGATGGAATCGCGATCTCTCTTTGCTTTATGGAAAATCTTTAGGCGAAGAAGCACGTTATCGCAATAAAGACGTTTTACTTGGTCCTGGAGTAAATATTTACCGTACCCCTTTGAACGGAAGAAATTTTGAATACATGGGGGAAGACCCTTTTCTAGCTTCGCAAATGGTCGTTCCTTACATTAAAGGAGTACAATCCAACGGGGTAGCCACAAGTGTAAAACACTTTGCCCTTAACAACCAAGAAACCAACCGCCATGGATACGATGTGATTGTGAGTGACAGAGCTCTTTACGAAATCTATCTTCCCGCCTTTAAAGCCGCGGTTCAAGAAGGAGATTCCTGGACCATTATGGGTGCTTACAACAAATACAAAGGACAGCATGCTTCCCACAACAAATACCTTCTGATAGACATTCTTAGAAAAGAATGGAACTACAAAGGAGCCGTTGTGGCAGACTGGGGCGGAGCTCACGATACAAAAGAAGCAATCTATAACGGTCTAGACCTTGAGTTTGGAACTTGGACCGACGGTCTTACCATGGGACAAACCAATGCTTACGATAATTACTATCTCGCAAAACCCTATCTTGATTTAATTAAATCAGGAAAAGTAGGCACTGAAGAATTGGATACGAAAGTACGTAACGTACTAAGACTGTCCTTTAGAACCTCCATGAACCAAGACAAGCCATTTGGTTCTTTCGGTACGGAGGAGCACGCTGCAGCGGGCAGAAAAATTGCGCAAGAAGGAATCGTACTTCTCAAAAATAAAAACAACCTTTTGCCATTAGACCTAAATTCTGCTAAAAAAATTGCTGTCATTGGGGAAAATGCAATTAAAATGATGACTGTAGGAGGAGGAAGCTCCTCACTTAAAGTTAAATACGAAGTTCTTCCCCTTGAAGGAATCAAAAACCGCGTAGGTTCAAATGCCACCGTCACGTATGCACGTGGATACGTAGGAGATCCTACTGGGGATTACAATGGCGTCGTTTCTGGACAGAATTTAAAGGATGATCGCTCAGCTGAGGAACTAACTAAAGAAGCGCTCGACCTAGCCAAAGCATCGGATGTAGTAATCTTTATCGGTGGCCTAAACAAAAGTGATTACCAAGACAGCGAAGGATTTGACCGCAAAGAACTTGAACTACCTTATGGACAGAATGAACTTCTTTCGAAACTTGCCAAAGCAAATAAGAACCTAGTCTACGTAAATATCTCTGGGAACGCAGTAGCGATGCCATGGGTAAATGAGGTGAATGCAATTGTACAAGGATGGTTTCTAGGTACAGAAGCTGGAAATGCGATCGCATCAGTTCTTTTCGGTGATGTCAACCCTAGTGGAAAACTGCCTTTTACATTTCCAGTCAAATTATCAGATAACTCAGCTCATGCTTTGGGGGAATTTCCTGGAGACGATACCATACGCTACAATGAGGACATATTTGTAGGCTATAGATGGCATGACAAGCAGCATATTGAGCCTCTGTTTCCTTTTGGACATGGACTTAGCTACACTAAATTTCAATATGGAAAAGCTTCAATCGACAAAAAGAGTTTTACTCAAAACGATACTTTTACAATTACGACGACGGTAAAGAACATTGGAAAAAGAGCGGGGTCGGAAATTGTACAGCTTTACATTTCTGATCTTAAGTCCTCACTTCCTCGCCCTATTAAGGAATTAAAAGGTTTTGAAAAGGTAGAGCTTCAGCCTGGGGAGCAAAAAACGATTACTTTCTCACTGGACAAATCTGCACTGAGCTTTTTTGACGACAAGAAACACGAATGGGTTGCCGAGCCTGGCGCATTCAAAGCGCTTATCGGAGCCTCTTCGAGAGATATCCGCTCTGAGGTATCGTTCGATTTAAAATAATACTCATTTCAAAATTTCATATCAATGGAACCAGCTTTAATAGGCTGGTTTTTTTGATTGAAATGACAAATTCTAAAGCGGCGTCGAATAACCATCCAAACGAAACGATTTATTATCTTCGTTACAACAATTTGTTTAGATTTAATCAAAA
This sequence comes from Bacteroidota bacterium, assembly GCA_023387375.1. Lineage (GTDB taxonomy): Bacteria > Bacteroidota > Bacteroidia > Flavobacteriales > Weeksellaceae > Planobacterium_A. The sequence continues at coordinate 132,753 of JAEWIE010000019.1, forward strand.
AAAACACTCACAGTGTTGTAAGTGCTTGATTTCAAGTGTGGTCCCACCTGGGCTCGAACCAGGGACCACCTGATTATGAGTCAGGTGCTCTAACCAACTGAGCTATAGGACCTTAGTAATTTATTACTTTTGTTGGATTGCAAAAATAAGATTTTCCGCCGACTTCTGAAAGAATTATTTAATTTCTTGACACAATTCAACCAGTACTCCACCCGTGGATTTAGGATGAAGAAATACAACGATCTTATTATCTGCACCTTTCTTGGGCTCTTCTGAAACGAATTCGAACCCTTCTTTTTTCAGCCTCTCCACCTCCGCTTCGATATTTTCTACTCCAAAGGCAAGATGATGAATCCCCTCTCCTCTTTTCTCTATAAATTTTGAAATAGCAGAATCAGATTTAGTCGATTCTAAAAGTTCAATCTTACTTTCACCTATCTGGTAAAAAGATGTAACCACTCCTTCTCGTTCTACTTCTTCTTTCTTGTAACTACCTTTTCCAAGCAATCTTTCAAATAAAGAGTCAGAATCTGCAAGGGACTTCACAGCAATTCCTAAATGTTCAATTTTCATAGTATTTAAGTTCTTAATACGACTTGGCTGACTCCTTGTTTCGAGTGCACCGCTCGCGCGAGAATATTCAAACAAAAGTAGTAAATTTGCACCATGAACGAAAGTAACAGACAAAGAAAAGTCGCCCAAATCATTCAGGAAGATTTCTCTGAATTATTTAGAAAACAAGCCTCAGAGAGCACGCAAAGTTTCCTTGTAAGTGTTTCAGGGGTAAAAGTTTCGGCGGATTTAAGTATTGCAAAAATCTACTTAAGTATTTTCCCGAACGATTACCGTAAAGCAATTATGAAAGAAATTGAAGAGAACAAGTCTCAATACCGCAATTTCTTAGGTAAGAAAATGGGCAAACAGGTTCGTATTATCCCAGATCTTCAATTCTACTTAGACACTTCACTTGATGATGTGGAAAGAATCGAGAAAGAATTGAAAGGAGACGGAGACAACCCCATACTATAAGAAGAGGTGGCAAGCACAGCGTATTATATTGCAAAACGCTATCTAATAGCAAAAAAAGGCTCTACGGCGGTTACGTTTATTACGTGGCTCGCTGCTTTTGCAATGATGACTGCTGTCGCTTCTATGTTCATCATCGTCTCGGTATTTACAGGATTAGAAGACTTAAACAAGGCGCTCATTTCCGATTTGCATGCAGACATCACCATCTCAAGCGCCACCAAAAAACAGCTTAAGGACCCTGTTTTCCTTTCAAAACTCTTAGAAAAAGAAAAAGAAGTAGAAGCCTTTTCTAAATTAATTGAAGAAAAGGTATACCTCAATTATGGGGGCGTAGGTGAAATCGCATATCTAAGGGCAGTCGATTCGAATTACACCAAAGTAAATCCTATAGACAAAAGAATTTTCTTTGGTAAACTTCCAGATCTAAGAAAAGGAAAAGAAGTCATTCTCGAGAACAACTTAGACAACCGACTTTCAATTCCAGTAGGTGAAACTCCAAATCCTGCGTTCATCTACATGCCCAAACCAGGGGTTGGACTCATTAATTCCGAGGCGGATATCTTTGAAAAACACGAAATTATAGCCACTGGGGTATTCCCTGGAAATGACCAATTGGACAATTACATTATTGCACCCTTGAGTCTTGCTCAAACACTCTTAGGCACTTCAAAGGAAAGCGCCTATAAAATAGTTGCGAAATTACATGATCCTACAAAAGCCACAAGTGTAAAAGCCGCCTTACAAAAACAAATGGGCAGCGAGTATGAAATTAACACAAAAAACGAAGAAAACGCAGCCTTTTGGAAAATGATCAACACAGAAAAGCTAATGATCTACCTTATCTTTTCGCTTGTTATACTGATCACGACTTTCAATCTTGCTGGCGCCATTATCATCCTTCAATTAGATAAGAAAAGACAGGCCATCTCTTTAATCTCTTTAGGCTTTCCTATCTCGCAACTACGTAAAATTTATTTTTATACAGGAGTACTTATCGTCTTGATAGGTATACTCTTAGGGTTAGCGATTGGAACCCTCCTGTGTGTGATTCAATTGCAAACCGGTTTTTTCAAAGCGGGAGTCGAATTTCCATTCCCTGTTAGAATTACGCTCGAAAATTATTTCATTGTCGCAGGCATAGCTTTACTATTTGGACTACTCGTTTCTTGGTTGTTTTCTAAAATTAAGAAAGATCCCCTTCCCCTAAATTAAGAAACATCACGAAAATTTTCGCAAATAACGGAATGAAGCGATTCTAGCCGGATAAATGCGTCTTAAAATTATGTATCTTTGATTTATGGAAATGAAGGCAAATTACGCGCTAGTAGGAAAAAGAATCTCCTATTCTTTTTCTCAAAAGTACTTTACCCAAAAGTTTAAGAAACTATTTTTGAAAAATCACAACTATCTTCTTTTAGATCTAGAAGACTTAAGCGATGTGAAAGAGCGAGTTAAAAAAGAAAATTTAAAAGGATTTAACGTCACGATTCCCTACAAAGAACAAATCATCTCTTTTCTTGACAATCTTAGTCCTGAAGCAAAGCAAATTGGGGCAGTCAATACAGTGAAAATTACGAACGGGAAATGGATTGGTTACAATACCGATGCTTATGGTTTTGAGAAAACGCTTGAACTCCATAGAAAAGAACACCACAATTCTGCACTTATTCTCGGGAATGGCGGCGCGGCGAAAGCTGTTAAGTTTGTCCTCGACAAACTTAAAATCCCTTATCAAGTTATTGAACGCAAGTCTTCTCTAAATTTTGAGACCTTAACCAAAAGCGAGGTAGAATCCGCTTCAATCATTGTGCAATGCACACCCGTTGGCACCTTTCCAGACCTAGAAAACAGTGTCCCATTTCCTTTTGAAGCGTTAGGAACAAAGCATTTGGTTATTGATCTTATCTACAATCCAGAATATACGCAGTTTATAAAGAAAGCAAGTGACCAGGGCGCGAAATGCTTAAATGGCTATTTTATGCTAGAACAGCAAGCAGAAAAAGCATGGAGTCTATGGAACCAGTCCTCTATGTAAGCGAAAAAAAAGGAATCGAAGAAAGAAATCGAAAAAATGTTTATATTTAACGGGCTATTCACCCACTTGGAGTGAAAGAGACCACTAACATAAAGTCAGAAGCTATGAGTATGCAGGATCCCAATGCGACAAATTCCGAAAAAAACACAAATCCGATCGAGCACACGCCTCAAAATTTAGATCCAAGCCAAAACATCGAGCAGCAAGAACCGTTCGAGATCCCTAAGGAAAAGGTGCTATCCGAAATTGATCCTAACAAACAGGAGCAACTGACAGATGAAATGGCCGCGGACTCGCCAAGTAGCTCGCAAACCGAAATCATGACTCAACCCTCTGACAATGCACAAAATGTGGAAACTCTTTCTTCCTTAGAAATTCCAGAAGAAAAAGTACTTTCTGAAATTGATCGTGAAGAAAAGAAGGAATCTGCAACTTCCAAAACCAATAAAGAGGATAATTCTGCCCTTACAAAAAGAATAGGGTCGCACGAATCCGATTCCATTGAAAAACTTCTGAATGATCTTGAAAAACTAGTAAATCTTCCCGATGCAGGGGAGAGGATTCGTTTGTTCAATCAATTGAAAGACTGGTCAACAAAGAAAATATCCTACGAAACGAATCAGAAAAAAAAGCAATTCCTTGCAGACGGCAGTCTAGAATCCGATTTTGAATACGAACATCCTTTTCAATCCAAACTCTCCGCCCTTAGCTCCATATTCAAAGAAAAGCATGCAGAATGGCTCAAAAAACAAGAAAAACAGTTTGAAGAAAATCTCGAAAAAAGACAAGCCATTATAGAGAGACTAAAAAACCTATATACCGCGAGCGAACCTGGAATTAACCTCTTCCACGAAATCAGAGCCATTAAAAAAGACTGGAACGAAGCTGGACAAGTAGCTAAGTCTCAATTTAAGCTGCTTAACAATGACTACTACTATCATCTGAATCAATTTTATGAGGTATTAGACCTTAACAAAGAATATTTGGAGCAGGAGTATGCTCACAACCTTGAAAAGCGTCAGCACATCATTCAGCGCGCAAAGGATTTACTAAAAGAACCGGTTCAAAAAGCGCTCAATGAGCTTCAGTATCTTCATAAAATGTGGAAAGAAGAAGGGGAACCTGTAGCCGAAGAGTTCCGTGAATCCACTTGGAATGAATTTAGAGCTCTATCCAATCAGATTCACGATCGTCGTGTAGAGCTTCATTCGCAAATGGATGCGCTGCATGAGGAGAACCTAAAAAAGAAACAGCAGTTAATTGCTCAAATAAAAGAAATTACAAATACGATTGTTCCTGGAAGCAACCTAAATTTCAAGGACACTCTAAATAAAGTAGAACAAATACGAACTACGTTTTTAAAAATAGGATCCGTTCCAAAAGACAAAGTAAATGAAACGTGGTCTGAATTTAAAGAAGTAATCCGCCAATTCAATTCGGCAAAAAACAAATTTTTCAAATCCCTTAAAGGTGCCCAACAAGAAAACCTAACGAAAAAATTGGCGCTAATTGAAACAGCCAAGCAAAACATGCATTCGGAAGATTGGGACAAGATGGTACCGCTGTTCAAAAATTTACAAAGCGAATGGAAACGCATTGGACCTCCTCCACGTCATAGCGTGCAGTCTACATGGAATGATTTTCGTGAGGCATGCAACGTGTTTTTCACAAATTTCCGAAAGAAAAGTCCAGCGGCACAAGACAACTGGCATGACAATTTCAAAGAGAAGAAATTGCTTTTGGATGAGCTCGCATCCGTAACCAACCAGGCGGATAGCGTGGAAAAAATAGAAGACATTAAAGCGCGTTGGAATGCCCTAGGCAAAGTTCCAAAAGACCGACTTTATATTCATAGTCAGTTCAATAAACTCCTACGTGAAAAATTAAAACTAAACAATCTAAGCGAATACGATCTTAAGGATGAAAATTTATCTGAGAGCCAATTAACGGACAAAGCAAGAAAGATTAAAAATCAAATTGCTGATCTTGAAACCCAAGTAACCAATCTAGAGACCAACTTAAGTTTCTTCCAATCGCCAGGACGTGAGAATCCATTACTAAAAGATACGTATGAAAAGCTTGATGAGAAAAAAGAACAATTGGAACGACTCAAAGCAAGTCTCCATCATATTATTACAGGAGAATAACATACCTTATAGTGTCCCTCTTCCAAGGGATGCTTTTTTTAATTTTTATCATGACGGATCAAGCATACATGGCGCGATGCCTCGAACTTGCCCAAAAGGCATTAGGTGACACCTATCCTAATCCAATCGTTGGCGCAGTCATTACGCACAATGACAAAATAATAGGGGAAGGTTTTCACCAAAGAGCGGGATCTCCCCACGCCGAAATCAATGCAATTAGTCAAATTAAGGATCAATCCATTCTAAAGGAATCTACTATTTACGTATCCTTAGAACCTTGCAGTCACTTTGGACTCACCCCTCCCTGCGCATTACGATTAAAAGACCTGGGATTTAAAAGAGTGGTGATTGCTGTACTCGATCCAAGTGAAAAAGTAGATGGAAAAGGAGCTGCTCTACTTAGGGAAGCAGGAATTGAAGTGAGCGTAGGAGTTCTTCAACAAGAAGCAAAGGAGTTAAACAAACGGTTTTTCACTTCCCAGATCAAAAAAAGACCTTACATTACTTTGAAATGGGCGGAATCGGCAGATGGGTTTCTTGATGATCATTTCCAACCTACTTCGATCTCTAATTCTCAGCTCAATCAGTGGGTGCATTTACTAAGGCATCAAGCGCATTCCATCTTTGTGGGTACTCGAACTGCAGAGCGAGACAGACCTAGCTTAACGGTACGTCACATTGAAGGTCGAAATCCAATACGAGTTGTGCTTGATTTAGATTTGAAACTCTCTTTAGAGTCTCCCGTATTTAATTCCGATGCCCCTACACTTGTAGTGAACTCTATAAAAGAGGAAGTGCATAAGCATATTGAATACATAAAAATAAATTCTTCCAATTTAATTCCAAGTCTATTAAAGGAACTTCATCTTCGGCAAATCCAATCGGTTCTCATTGAAGGAGGCGCGCAAATGCATAAGCAATTTCTCGAGCTTGGTCTTTGGGACAACGCTTATCGAATTCAAAATCCTGAACTTTATTTAAAAAAAGGGACCCGAGCCCCCCAAATAAACCGTCCTGTAGCGCAACAATGGACCCTTGGAAACAACCTCTTAGCTGAATTCAAAAACGACTAACCCTGCTCTTTCAACAGCTTTTCTAGAAGAGCATATCGCTCTGCTAGTTTCTTTTTGAGTCGTTGAGTTGATTTTTTTACAGCCTCTTGAGTCACGCCTAGTAACTGTGAGATTTCGTGCGAGGAAAGACCTAATTTCCGAAGAAATACAATTCGTTTATTTGACTCTGTTAATTCCGCAAAATCCGTTTCAATGGCTTTGTAAAAAGCGTTATGTACAACTTTAAATTCTTGTTTGAATATATCCCAATTCTCTTGAGTCATCAGGTGGGAGCTTAGCATATGCTCAATCCTAGTTTGCCGATCTTTTAAGAGTTCATTTTTAGAAAAATGCACTTTTTGAACTTCACGGCGCAGGTTTATGACATGAATATTTTTGTTCTTTATATACCGAGCTTGCAAGGCAATACTTTGGTTTGCTTTTAATAGTTCTGCTTGGGCTTGAAGATTTAATAACTCCAAACTTTTGACTTTATCTTCATAAACCAGCCTTTCATTCTTGACCTTATTCCTTTGGTATTTCGCAAGAAATATCGTCAATAATATCAAAAGTACAAGAATTACGCTATAAAAGAAAATTGTTCGATTTAGTAATTTCTTCTTTTGCTCCGACTCACTGATCGCTTTTTCTAAATTAAGTTTTTGCAGTGAAAGATTAGCTTTATTTAGTGCTCTATCTCCATCCAGTGTCTCGACAAACTTCTCCAACTGGGAAATTACTTGATACGTCTCTAAAATCTTGTCTTTTTGTCCTAGTAGTTCATATACGCGAAGCTTCAATTTTTCAATATCGAGTCCATTGATGGCATAATAGGGCTTCGATTTGTATAACAAAGTGGCTAACTCTAAGTTCTTCTCAGCCATTTTCAAATCACGTAATTCAAGATACAGGTGTGCAAGAGTGGTTCGAGCAAACATCAAATTCATTTGCTCGTTAAATCGAAGGGAGATCGCAATATCTTCTTGCAGCAAATTTAGTGCTCGTGGAAAATTTTGTCGCTTCATTTCCACTCTTGCTAAATTACCAAGCACTTTGGCATATCGAACCTCCTCATTGGTTTCTAATGCCACTTTTTTACTTTCCTTAAAAAATGACTCTGCCTTATCAATTTTTCCTGCATCTAAGTAGTAGTTACCCATAGCATCGAGTATAGCGGCGCGCTCTTTCCCATCGCTTGAAGACTGCATAAGTGCCTGCTTCAAATAATAAAACGCCTCATCGCGGGCACCGATTGTTCCATAAAAATAGCCTAATGATCTCAAAGTGAAGGAATAAAGGATTGGATCTTTTAAATTCCCTTTCTTTATGGATTGGTCAATTGTAAGGTAATACGTAAGTGCCTTCGACATATTGCGATAGCGATAAAGATAATTAGCATATTCGAGCTGGGAATAAATCCACAATTCCTTCGAAATAATCTCACCTTTCTTAATCGCCTGCTGATATAAGACTTCACTCTGTAAATTGATTTGGTCATAGCATCTGGAGATGTCGTCTGCTTGAAAAAGCAAACCAAGAACCTGCAATTGTGGCTGATTCGAATCTAAAAGATCGTTATGAAACGCCTTCTCTTTCTGGTCTTCACATAAGGAAAACTTCCTTTCTTTAATTATACGCTCTAATTCTTTAGCTGAATATGTAGCGGGACTTAAAATATGCAAACTCTGTGAGAAAAGTGAAGTACTTGCAAAGAGAAGCAACCATAAAATTCTGGACATGTTCGTTGAAATTCAAGGGTTTAGTTTTTAGATTCCTAAAGTAATCATTTTTTTGATAACAAACTACATATTTTCAAATCTTCGTTTTTAGTCCACTAAACGCCCTCTTCATAGCCTTAAAAGTGATTTATGATGCGAAGTCCCTCTTTTGTCCCCTCTCAATTTTGACCAAACATATATTACTTTTTTACATTTGGGCGAGACACAAAAGAAAACTAATTATGACCTGCATCTTTGTAAAAAATTTAAAAACCATTCAATTCAATACTCCTTTTGAACTGGTCAAAAAATTAAGAATAGCCGAGTATCCAGAACTTATTAGCAACGGACAATGCATGGCGCATTTTGCAAAAGAGCTAAACATTGAGATCAACACCCAAAATGAAAGACTTTTCCTTCATGATCTTGAAAAGCTAGGACTAGTGCAGATCAAAATGAGTTTGTTTGAACGGTATCTTAAAAAACCTAGCATTATTTGATTAAAACCACTAACACCATGATTTACACATTACTACGTCGAGGCCGAAGTATTAAACGCAAAAATAACTTTGATTTTGTAACCTGGATGCGAAACCATGATATGCAACTATGGGACAACAATCTGGACTTTATGCATGCCTATTCACATCGTAAATCTACTTTTGAAAAAATCTATTTGCGTTTTGAAAATGAAAATGATTTTGTGGAAGACTTACAAAAGGCTAATTTACTTCGCATCGAACCTTCTCTTTCTATTTGGCAAAAATTCCAATCGAAGGTTTTAGCAGCCAAATAATTCTATTTGCATTCTTGCAAAGCAAAAGTCAGGCTATAAAAACACCAAGTTAGTTAATAAATGATTTAGCCTTTCACTGCCCTTTTCAAGGGCAGTTTTCTTTGGTCAAAACTTTTCTTAATTTCGCAGTATGAGCACGGAGTTTAAAACAGCAGCCTCAAAGGTCGAAAACATTTTAACAAAAGAAAAAGGAAGTAAATTTATCGGGTATTTGTTTCCTGTTTCCACGGAAGAGGAAGTACAAGAAGCGCTCAAGGAAATCAAAGCTCAGCATCCAAAAGCAACTCATCATTGTTATGCCTATCGTCTGGGGCTTGAAGGGGAAGCCTACCGCGCGAACGATGATGGCGAACCCTCAGGCAGTGCAGGACTACCAATTTACAATCAATTGCTTTCCGCAGGCTTAACCAATGTTATACTCGTTGTTGTCCGCTACTATGGTGGAACAAAACTGGGGGTTTCAGGACTTGTCAAGGCTTATAAAGAATCGGCTATCTTAACGCTCGACGAGTGTAAAATTGTCACGCGTCAATTAGAGTCTCTTGTGCAAATCCAATTTCCATTTGCTATGCAAAATGTCATTTTCACACATCTAAACAAATTGCAAGCAAAAGTTCTTCAATTTGACGCAGACCAAAGCTGTAAAATCACAGCCAGGATTAACTGCTCACAAAAAGACGACATTTCAAAACAATTTGATGAAATGCCGTCTGTTTTATTTGAAATTGAGGATCTTTTCTAATTCTGCTCTAATCATTACTTCTTCCGCCAAAAAGCAGAGAAGCAAAGTAAATCAATTGGGCAAGCGAACCTAAAGCTGCAACTACATAAGTTCTCGCAGCCCACTTTAGGGAATCTTCAGCTCCTTCGTATTCTGTCTTATTCGCCAAGGTTCCACTGCTTTTGAGCCAAGCCAATGCTCGATTGCTTGCATCATACTCTACAGGTAAAGTAACAAAGGCAAACGCAGTAGTCACAGCAAACAAAATTACACCTACTAAAAGTACGGTTTTATTGCCGCTCATCGCAAGCACTACAAGGCCAGCCATAAGAACAAACTGAAGCAATCTTGAGGATATATTTACCATAGGCACCATCTTAGAGCGAAGCATTAGCATTGAATAAGCAGTTGCATGCTGTACGGCATGTCCCGTTTCATGAGCAGCCACAGCTGCCGCCGCCGCATTGCGCTGCATGTATACCCCCTCGGAAAGGTTGATCGTTTTGTTCTGAGGATTGTAATGGTCTGTCAATTGACCGGGCACTGAGATCACTTGCACGTCATGGATTCCATTATCGCGAAGCATTTTCTCTGCAATTTCTTTTCCAGAAAGTCCATTTTGCAAATGAACATTACTATAATGTGCAAACTTCGACTTCAGCCTATTTTGCACAATCATACTGATAATAAATACCAGCCCTATAATCAAATAATAACTACTCATATTTCAATTGTATTACTTACTAATTTTCGAATGCCGAATATACTAAAAAAGAAGGAAAAACCATGCCAAATACGTCCACTAAAAAATTAATATTTATCTTTGCCAATTCAATCTAGTAAAATGCCACAACTCTCTGTACAAGAAGTTAAATCTGAGGATGACTTGATGAAATTCATTCAGTTCCCGATGGATTTATATCGAAACAACCCGTATTTCGTTCCTTCTTTAATTCAGGATGAAAAATCAATCTGGGATCCCACCGAAAATCCTGCACTTGCCTACGCAGAAGCGAAGCAATTCATTGCCTTAAAAGAAGGCAAAGTAGTAGGACGTATTGCTGTCATGATTAATCACAAAGAGAGAAAAGAATTGGGCATAGAAAAAGTACGTTTTGGATGGCTTGATTTCATTGACGATCTAGAGGTATCCAAAGCACTACTTGATACCGCGATCCACTATGCGCAAGAAAAAGGAATGGACACGATCGAGGGTCCGATGGGAATTACAAATCTTGACAAAGCAGGAATGCTTACTATGGGCTTTGACCGTTTAGCCACTATGATTGGTCTTTATAATTTCGAATATTACCCTACGCATTTAGAGCACTACGGCCTTGCAAAAGAAAAAGAATGGGTTGAATACGAACTAAGCTTCCCCGAGGTTCTTCCTGAAAAGGTCATGCGTTTTTACAACCTCGTGAAAGAAAAATACGGTCTAAAGGTTTTAGAATTCAAATCCAAAAAAGAACTAATTCCGCTTGTAGAACCGATGTTTGAACTCCTTGACGAAACCTATCGGAATTTATCGACCTATACCCCTATTTCACCCGAACAAATCAAAATGTACAAGGAGAAATACTTCAGTTTCATTCACAAAGATTATGTAGTCTGCATTAGCGATCCAAAGGGAAAACTAGTTGCCTTTGCTATTACTATGCCTTCTTACTCAAAGGCTTTACAGAAATCAAAAGGAAAAATGTGGCCGTTCGGTTGGATGCATTTCCTATCTGCAGGACGCAAAAACGAACGAGCTAATTTTTATTTGATTGGCATTCATCCGGAATACCAAAGACGAGGAATCACATCCATCATCTTTACCGAAATTTACAAATCATTTAGAAAAAAAGGAATTAAATTCTTAGAAACCAATCCCGAACTAGAAGAAAATAAAAACATTCAAGTTTTGTGGCAGGATTACAATCCCGTAAATCACAAACGAAGACGAACCTACAGCAATAAAAATTCCTAAATGAAAAAGCACCTTCTCGTATACGCTGCACTGGTCATAATCTACATTGCCTATAATCTTTTTTTTAAGGTAGAGGACCCAAGAACCAATGATGCGATCAACATTTTAGCGACGAGTGTGCTGTTTTTGTATATCGCAGTTCTTGCATTCGTTTTACTCAGAAAGCTCAAAAAAGACAAAAAAGATTAGTTATTTATAACAATTCTAAATTAAACACCCACTGTTCAATAAAAAAGTCTTTTCACTACCTCTAATTTTTTTTCTATCATTAATTCATTAAATTTGCATCTACTATTTAATGCAGTTGCTATGAATTTACCTGAAAATTATATCCCTATACTCTTCCAAGGATTGATAGGACTTAGTTTCGTGCTCTTATCTCTTCTAGGAACCCATTTTCTTGGCCCTAAGCAAGCAAAGGGTGATACGAAGAAAAATGAAAGTTTCGAATGTGGTGTAGATGTAGAAGGAAACGCAAGAACACCCTTTTCTGTTAAATATTTCTTGACGGCGATTCTATTTGTACTTTTTGATATAGAAATCGTATTCTTTTATCCATATGCGGTGAATTTCCGTGAATTTGGAATTGAAGGCTTTTTAGCCGTACTTACGTTTGTCTCTGTTTTCTTTTTGGCCTTTCTATACGTTTGGAAACGTGGAGCCTTAGATTGGGACAGATAATCATTAATTTTTAAAACTAACATTATGTCAGATAACAAACCTGTAATCCGAATGGACGCAACTCCACCGGAAGGACTTGAAGGAGAAGGTTTCTTCGCTACCCAACTCAGCAGTGTGGTGGGACTCGCAAGAAAGCACTCTCTTTGGCCGCTTCCCTTTGCGACCTCATGTTGCGGAATTGAATACATGGCGTTTTTAAATCCTACTTACGACGGAAGTCGTTTTGGTATGGAACGTAACTCTTTCTCTCCACGTCACGCAGATATGCTCATGGTCTGTGGAACTATTTCTAAAAAATTAGGCCCCGTGCTTAAGCAAGTATATACCCAAATGGCAGAACCAAGATGGGTAGTCGCAGTAGGTGCATGCGCATCTAGCGGAGGAATTTTTGATACGTACTCTGTGCTGCAAGGAATTGACAAAATCATTCCAGTGGATGTTTACGTACCGGGATGCCCTCCTAGACCCGAGCAAATCATTGAAGGGGTAATGCAAGTACAAGCACTCGCAGAAAGTGAAAGCATTCGTCGAAGAGATTCTGAACAGTACAAAGCACTTTTAGAGTCCTACGGAATTAACTAACTATTTGAGGGCACAATAAGCAGGTCTCTTTCAAAAGTCTGCGCAAATAAAGAAATAACATGAATAACGAATTCGTTTTAGAAGCTCTGCAAAGAGAATTTCAAGATAGCATCCTCGCCGTTAGCGAACCTTATGGTATGCTAACGCTAGAAGTAAAGAAAGGAGATTTAAAAAAAATCGTCCATTTTCTACGTGATTCTTCACTCGAGATTAATTTTCTAACCGACATTACAGGCATTCACTATCCAGAGGATACGGACAAAGAACTGGGAGTCATTTATCATCTTCACAATATGAAGGAAAACTTCCGTTTAAGACTTAAATCCTTCACAAAGAAAGAAGGGGCTGAGTTTGAAACTCTTACTGATCTTTATGCGGGTGCTAATTGGATGGAAAGAGAAACCTATGATTTTTTTGGAATCAAATTCACGGGACACCCTGACCTTCGCGTGATCCTTAACATGGAGGATTTGGGATACCACCCCATGCTGAAAGAATACCGCCTTGAAGACGGAACTCGTAGCGACAAGGACGATAACATGTTTGGTAGATAATGCCTACCCCTAACAAGAGCCTATTATGAAAGACAATCAACTCTCCAATATAATTAACCAATTTGATGCCAAGGAACAAATAGACGGTCAACTCTATACCCTGAACCTTGGTCCTACTCACCCTGCCACACACGGTATCTTTGAAAACGTGTTGACAATGGATGGGGAACGAATTGTACACGATGAGCAAACCGTGGGGTATATTCACCGCGCGTTTGAAAAGATTTCGGAGCGTCGTAATTTCGCGCAAATCACAACCCTAACCGACCGAATGAATTATTGCTCAGCCCCTATCAACAATATCGGCTGGCACATGACGGTTGAGAAACTCATTGGATGCAAAGTATCAAAACGTGTTGATTACATGCGGGTAATTATGATGGAACTCGCCCGAATTGCTGACCATATGGTCTGTAACGGAGTTACTGCAATGGACGCAGGAGCCATCACGGGACTTACCTATCTCTTCAGAGAGCGTGAAGCCATCTATGAAATGTACGAACAAATTTGTGGTGCAAGGATGACGACGAACATGGGTAGAATTGGAGGTTTCGAAAGAGACTTCTCTCCCAAATTTCACGAGCTTCTTCAGACCTGGTTAAAAAAATTCCCTAAAATTTGGGGGGAATTCTGCACCTTGAATGAAAGAAACAGAATCTTTATGGACCGAACCATTGGGACGGGACCAATTTCGGCAGAGCGCGCTTTAAGCTATGGATTTACGGGTCCTAATTTAAGAGCGGCCGGTGTAGATTATGATGTTCGCGTAAACTCTCCTTATTCTTCTTATGAAGATTTTGACTTCATGGTCCCAATCGGTTCTGGAGGGGACACTTATGACCGATTCATGGTAAGACAACACGAGGTTTGGGAAAGTTTAAAAATCATTGAACAAGCCTATAAAAATTTACCGGAAGGAAACTTCCACGAAGATGTGCCGGAATTTTATCTTCCGGAAAAAGCAGAAGTCTACAACAGTATGGAAGCTCTTATCTATCACTTCAAAATTGTTATGGGAGAAACAGAGGTTCCTAAAGGTGAAGTGTATCACTGTGTAGAAGGAGGGAATGGAGAACTTGGCTTTTATCTAGTTAGTGACGGAGGAAGAAGCCCGTACAGGCTTCACTTTAGACGTCCTTGCTTTATTTTTTACCAAGCCTACCCAGAAATGATTAAAGGTCAAATGATTTCGGATGCCATCGTTACCATGTGTTCGATGAATGTCATCGCGGGAGAACTTGACGCCTAATAAACGACGTATTTGAAAACCATTTTGCTTGAAAAACAAAGTCTTTGACACCCAAGCAAAATACTTTAGAATTCTATACCATGAGCGAAACAATTGCTTTCAAACCCGAATCTTTAGAAAAGGTTCATAAAATAATAGCCCGTTACCCAGAAGGGAGACAAAAATCGGCACTAATTCCGATTTTGCACCTTGCCCAAAAAGAATTTGGAGGATGGTTAGATGTCCCCGTAATGGACTACGTGGCCACTCTACTTCAAATAAAACCAATTGAAGTATACGAAGTTGCGACTTTCTACACGATGTTCAACATGAAGCCAGTGGGTAAATATGTACTGGAGGTCTGTAGAACAGGTCCTTGTTTAACGCGCGGAAGTGAGAAAATTTTGGAACATATTCGTACAACCCTTCAAATCAATGACGGCGAAACTACGCCTGATGGGTTGTTCACGCTAAAACCTGTCGAATGTTTAGGCGCTTGTGGGTACGCCCCAATGCTTCAACTCGGCAAATTTTATCATGAAAATTTAACTACTGAAAAAGTGGATGAAATCCTTGCTCTATGCAGACAAGGAGCTCTCGCTTTGGATTAATTTATAGACGTAAAAATGGGTAAAAAACTTTTACTTAAAAATGCACATATAGAAGGGATCAGAAACTTTGATGTCTACCGCAAACACGGGGGCTATGAGGCGGCTGAAAAAGCCTTTAAGATGACCCAGGAGCAAATTCTCGAGGAGGTGAAGACTTCTGGACTCCGCGGACGTGGAGGAGCAGGTTTCCCTACCGGTCTAAAATGGAGCTTTTTGGCTAAACCCGAAGGCGTTCCAAGACACCTTGTGGTCAATGCTGATGAATCCGAACCTGGAACCTTCAAGGACCGCTATCTCATGGAATATTTGCCTCACTTACTTATTGAAGGAATGATCATTTCTTCCTATTGTTTAGGAGCAAATGTTTCTTATATCTATATCCGAGGGGAATACTCTTGGATCCCTGATATTTTAGAACAGGCTATTGACGAAGCGAAAGCTGCGGGATTCCTAGGCAAAAATATCTTAGGTTCTGGATTTGATTTGGAAATCTATGTGCAAAGAGGTGCAGGAGCCTACATTTGTGGAGAAGAGACTGCACTCTTAGAATCTTTAGAAGGAAAACGAGGAAATCCAAGACTTAAACCCCCATTCCCAGCGGTCAAAGGTCTTTGGGAAAGACCGACTGTTGTAAACAATGTGGAGTCCATTGCAGCTGTCGTTCCTGTTATTGAAATGACGGGCGCAGAATACGCAAAAATTGGTGTAGGACGCTCCACAGGAACCAAGTTAATCTCGGCTTGTGGAAATATAAACAAACCAGGAGTCTACGAAATCGACATGACCATTACAGTAGAAGAGTTCATCTATTCGGAGGAATATTGTGGAGGAATTAAGGATGGAAAAAAACTAAAAGCCTGCATCCCAGGTGGATCTTCTGTTCCAATTCTTCCCGCGAATCTTCTTCTAAAAACCATTAATGGAGAGCCCAGACTTATGAACTACGAATCCCTTGCGGACGGTG
Organism: Bacteroidota bacterium; assembly: GCA_023387375.1. Classification (GTDB taxonomy): domain Bacteria; phylum Bacteroidota; class Bacteroidia; order Flavobacteriales; family Weeksellaceae; genus Planobacterium_A. The sequence goes on from JAEWIE010000019.1 coordinate 148,843, forward strand.
GGTTTGCGACAGGTACTTCCATGGGTTCAGGAGGATTCGAAGTACTGGATGAAGACCAGTGCATCGTCGAGCATACGATGACCCTCGCGAGATTCTATGCCCATGAAAGTTGTGGACAGTGTACCCCGTGTCGTGAAGGAACGCCATGGATGTATAAAATCCTAAAGAAAATTGAACAAGGACAAGGTACGATGGAAGATATCGACCTATTATGGGATATTCAAAGAAAAATTGAAGGAAATACGATTTGCCCATTAGGCGATGCGGCGGCATGGCCTGTAGCTGCTGCAATTCGTCATTTCAGAGATGAGTTTGAATGGCATATTAACAATCCAGAAGCCCTAACCAAAAATTATGGACTTGCAAATTATGCAGATCCAATCCCAGTCGCGGCGAGCGCGGAATAAAATGAAGAAGATCTTTCAAATTTTCGTGATTCTTTTTGGAGCTGTGCTTATGGTGTCGGCCCAAGAATCGGACACACTACAAAATCTAAGTTCGGATTTAAAATTAGAGATTCAACCCCTCTCCAAAAAAGGACAAATGTTTGTCTTTTGGGGTTGGAACAGAGCAGGATTTACCGATTCTGATATTCGTTTCGAAGGTGCAGACTATAATTTCACATTGGAAAATGTAGTTGCTCATGATCGCCCTTCAAAATTAAGTTTAGATTATATCAATCCTGGGAAAATTTCTATTCCTCAATTTAATTTTAGACTCGGATATTTCGTAAAGGATAATTTGGCGTTAGTGATTGCTCAAGACCATATGAAGTATGTGATGGACCAAGACCAAACGGTCACATTCAAAGGAGAAATCACAAACCCGGTCTATGCGGACAAAGTTCAAAATGGAGAGGTTGATTTAAGTGACAGCGAATTTTTAACCTTTGAACATACGGATGGGTTAAATTATATCAATTTAGGTTTGGAGAAATACAAACCGATTCTTAAAAAGGAGAAGATTGATATACTGTGGAGTTATGGGGCTGGAGTTGGAATGCTAATGCCCAAGAGTAATGTAAAATTGTTTGAAAACGAAAGAAGCGATCGTTTTCACGTGGCCGGTTTCGGTCTGGATGCGAGAAGCAATATCAATGTCATCTTTTGGAAACGATGGATGGCAAGAGTAGAAGGAAAAGTCGGATATATTAACATGCCCGACATTAAAACCACCTTAAACAATAGTCCTGATAAAGCCTCACAAGACTTTATATTTGGACAGATTAATTTTGGGGTGGGGTATATTTTTAAAGTAAAATAATGATTAATTCATTTTAGAATTCAACTATAATGAGCGAAGAAGTTAAAAAATTCAAAATCACCGTAGATGGGCAAAGTGTCGAGGTCGATCCTGGAACTACTATTTTAGAAGCGGCCAGACTCATTGGCGGCAAATCTGTACCTCCGGCGATGTGTTATTATAAACCCCTGGAAAGCAGTGGAGGACGTTGTAGAACCTGCCTTGTAGAAGTTTCTAAAGGCTCTGATGCAGATCCTAGACCGATGCCAAAACTGGTTGCCAGTTGCAGAACCACCGTGATGGACGGTATGGAAATTAAAAACCTTACCTCAGAAAGAACGCAAGAGGCCCGCGCTGCAGTCACCGAATTCCTACTTGTGAATCACCCTTTGGACTGTCCTATTTGTGACCAGGCTGGAGAGTGCCATTTACAAGATTTAGGCTACGAACATGGTGTTTCTCATTCTCGAACTGAATTTGAAAGACGCACTTTTGAACCTGAGGACATTGGACCTCACATTAAACTGCATATGAACCGATGCATTCTCTGTGCACGTTGTGTTCTTGCTGCAAATCAATTAACGGAAGGAAGAGAACATGGAATTCTATTCCGTGGTGAACACGCTGAGATTTCAACCTACCTAAATAAGGCATTAGAAAGTGATTTTTACGGTAACGTAATTGATGTTTGTCCAGTAGGAGCCTTAACCGACCGCACTTCTAGGTTTGCCTCACGAGTTTGGTTCACCAAACCGATGGATGCGTCTTGCGATTGTGAGAAATGTTCTGGAAACGTCGTGTTATGGATGAAAGGAGAAGAAGTAATCCGCGTAACCGCGAGACAGAATCAGTATGGCGAAAGCGAAGAATGGATCTGCAACACTTGTCGTTTTGAGAGAAAGGATCTTAAATATTGGAAAGTAGAAGGACCAAGAGCAATTGATCGTCATTCGGTCATCTCTCTTAATCACTATCAAAAACCTAAGGACGAACATCTTTTGTTAGACAATACTGGCGCAAAAGAACTTAGTGCAGAAGACAAAAAGTCTTCTTCACACACGTAAAAAGAAAAAAGAAAAAATCCAATTGAAAAGCAATTGGTAAGTAAAGAATAGAACTATGGATTTAATCACCTTTAAGATCATATTAGTGATCAGTCTCTTTGCACTTTCTCTGGGAGTTGCTGCCTACTCCACTTGGGGAGAAAGAAAGCTGGCTGCTATTTTACAAGACCGAATTGGTCCTAACCGCGCGGGTCCCTTTGGACTCTTGCAGCCTTTAGCCGACGGAGGAAAACTCTTCTTTAAAGAAGGCTTCGTTCCGCAAAATGCAGAACGCTTCCTTTTCGTCTTGGGACCGTCAATCACAATGTTTATTGCCTTAATTACGGGAGCCGTTATTCCTTGGGGCAAAACGCTAAACATAGGAGGCGATTCCTTTGCCGTGCAAGTCGCGAACATTGACGTCGGTGTTCTGTTTCTAATAGGAATGGTTTCCATTGGTGTCTATGGAATGATGATTGGAGGTTGGGCCTCTAATAACAAATACTCCCTTATTGGTGCCATCCGTGCGTCTTCACAGATGATTTCTTACGAACTTGCCATGGGACTTTCACTTCTCTCAATCATTATGATGAGTGGAAGTTTAGATTTAATGAAAATTGTCACAGATCAAGGAAGTGGAAAACTTTGGGGATTATTTTCTGTCGATGGTCTTAATTGGAACATTTTTTATCAACCCTTAGCCTTTATTATCTTTTTCGTAGCGGCTATGGCTGAAACCAATCGACATCCTTTTGACTTGCCTGAATGTGAATCCGAACTTGTAAATGGATACATGACCGAATACTCCTCGATGAACTTTGGAATGTACATGTTTGGAGAATACGTAAACATGTTTATTTCCAATGCCTTAATTGCAACTTTATTCTTTGGTGGATTTAACTATCCAGGAATTGAATGGGTTTCTCAGAACTGGGGTGAAAACGTTGCGGGAATCCTAAGCATCGTTTCCATTCTTGCAAAATCAGTAATTGGAATTATGATCTTTATGTGGATTCGTTGGACCATTCCAAGATTCCGTTACGATCAATTGATGCATTTAGGGTGGAAATCATTAATCCCACTTGCACTCTTAAACCTTGTAGTGACAGGAGCTGTAATTTTACTTGCAGGTGCTTAAAAAAATAAACATTTTGTAGATCACAGGCGAAGAGCCGAAGGATCCAAACCAAAATAGAATCAGATGAAATTAACAAACAGATCCAAGGTAGTTTCCAAAAAGGAAATGACTTTTATGGAGAAGCTATACCTCCCGGAAATTGCAAAAGGAATGGCCATTACGCTACGCCACGCAATTGAAGGTCCAAAAGGAAAAGTATTTTCATATCCAGAGGTGGAAAAGCCACGTGCGAAAGTATGGAGAGGTCTTCATGTACTGAAAAGAGACGAAGAAGGAAGAGAACGTTGTACCGCTTGTGGACTTTGTGCTGTGGCCTGCCCTGCAGAAGCCATCACGATGACAGCCAGTGAGCGCACCAAGGATGAAAAAGATCTATACCGCGAAGAAAAATATGCCTCGGTGTACGAAATCAATATGCTTCGATGCATCTTTTGTGGAATGTGTGAAGAGGCCTGTCCTAAGTCTGCCATCTATTTAACCGATCGACTTGTGGATGTAGATTTAAATCGTGGATCTTTTATCTATGGCAAGGATAAACTTGTAGAAGATATTAACAACCGTATTGATATCACAGAGCGCCAAAGTGAACTTCAAAAAAAGGCCGTAAAGTAATGGAACAGTATTTATTTTTCTTCGTGGCTGCAATTGCCCTTGTGAGTGCCTTTTATTTTGTCTTCGCAAAAAGCCCTATGTACGCGATTCTTTCTTTAATCGTGACGATGTTCTCCATTGCGGGAATGTATGTACTCTTAAATGCTCAATTTTTAGGAATCGTACAAATCATCGTTTACGCCGGAGCGATCATGGTTTTGTTTCTATACATCCTCATGATGCTCAACTTAAATGAGATGGACGAAAGTAAAAAACAAAATACCCTCAAATTCATAGGTGTTTTTGCAGGAGGAATCTTGCTTATTGGAATGCTTGGTGCATTTAGAGGGGTGAGTGAAAACATTTATGCCCCTGAGGGCATCGACCACACAGTTGGGCTGACAAAAAATTTAGGTCGATTGTTATTTAATGAATATGTACTGCCTTTTGAATTGGCCTCTATCTTAATTCTTGCAGGGATTGTAGGAGCGGTATTAATCGGTAAAAGAGAATTATAAGTTATGGGAGACGTTAATACATTTATTCAAACGGTGCCACTGAACTATTTCATAGTCCTATGCACACTGCTTTTTTGCCTAGGAGTTACAGGAGTGCTTCTAAGAAAAAACGCCATCATTATTCTAGGATGTGTAGAGCTGATGCTAAACTCAGTTAATCTTTTGCTAGCTGCCTTCTCTAGCTATAGTGGAGACGGACACGGTCAAATTTTAGTGTTTTTCATCATGGTGGTTGCCGCTGCCGAAGTGGCTGTGGGTCTGGCCATAATTTCAATGTTGTACCGAAATACAAAATCAGTTGACATTAGCATCTTTAACAAACTAAGAGGATAAGAAAGAATGGAAAATTTGGTTTACGCAATCGTATTATTACCTCTCATTGGGTTTGTTTTTAACGGACTCTTTGGAAAAAACTTACCGAAAATTGTTGTCGGCACCCTTGCCTCACTCATGGTTCTCGGTTCTTTTTTAATCGCAGGGTATCTCTTTTTAAATTTCACAGCAGATTCAGCGCCAGTCATTGTAAGGGCCTTTGAATGGTTTACCATTCATGGAATCCAGGTTAATTTTAGTTTTCAAATCGATCAACTATCCTTAATGATGATTCTAATCATCACGGGGATTGGGTCACTGATCCATTTGTATTCGATTGGATATATGCACACTGACAAAGGGTTTCATCGCTTTTTTTCTTATCTGAACCTCTTCATCTTCATGATGCTCCTTCTAGTGATGGGATCCAACTATGTGGTTCTTTTCATTGGATGGGAAGGTGTAGGACTTTGTTCTTACCTACTCATTGGGTTCTGGTACGAAAACAAAGAATTTGGAAAAGCGGCTCGTAAAGCTTTCATCATGAACCGTATCGGAGACTTAGGTCTACTGATGGGTATCTTCATGATTGCCCAACATACCAATGCGCTAGATTACCTATCAGTGGCACAAAATGCATCGCTCTTTCAGTTAGATTCAGGCGTGATTATTTTCATCTGTGCCTCTCTATTTATTGGGGCCGTCGGAAAATCAGCTCAAGTTCCACTCTACACATGGTTACCCGATGCGATGGCAGGGCCTACTCCGGTTTCCGCTCTAATCCACGCAGCGACGATGGTAACTGCCGGAATCTACCTAGTGGTTCGTTCCAATTTCTTGTATGTACTTGCCCCTACGGTAATGGATGGAATCCTTTTCATAGGACTACTCACAGCCTTACTAGCCGCTTTCTATGCCTTGAGACAAAACGATATTAAAAAGGTGTTAGCCTATTCGACGGTTTCACAACTTGGTTTTATGGTGGTTGCCTTAGGAGTAGGCGCCTACTCTGCGGCTATGTTTCATTTAATGACACATGCCTTTTTTAAAGCTCTTTTATTCTTAGGTTCCGGTTCCGTCATTCACGCCATGAGTGGAGAACAAGACATGAGACTCATGGGAGGACTTAAAGACAAAATTAAAATTACTCACATTACCTTTTTAATCGGTACGTTTGCGATTTCAGGAATGCCTCTATTCTCAGGGATGATTTCAAAAGACGAAATTCTTGTTGCCACCTGGGCGAAAAACCCACTTTATTGGGTACTACTCTTCGCCATTGCTGCCATGACCGCGGCTTATATGTTCCGTTTATACTACTTGACTTTCCACGGAAGCTTTAGAGGAACGAAGGAACAAGAATCTCATCTTCACGAAAGTCCACTGAACATGACTTTACCCCTCATGATCCTCGCAATCTTATCTGTAGTGGGTGGATTCCTAAACTTACCACATCTTATTGCGGAGGGTAAATTTGCAAACCTTGAGCATTGGATAAGCCCTGTTTTAACGGAAACAGCCAAGAGTCAAATCCAGGCAAATTTACAGGGACTTAGTCACACCACAGAACTAATTCTATTAGCACTCACTATAGCAATGTTCTTTATTGTATGGTGGGTCGTAAGACACCTATACGTCACAAAGAAAAAATTAGCATTAGAAGATTCAAAATACACAGGCTGGGAGAAACTCTCTGCTCGGAAACTCTATATTGATGAGCTCTACAATGCTCTTATCGTGCGCACAGTTGAAGGACTGGGACGCGCAGGTAAAATGTTTGATGTTTCCATCCTGGACAAAGCGGTAGATTTCGTAGGAGAAGGTGCCGAAGAAAGTGGAAAATCCATGAAACGTCTTCAAAACGGGAACGTAGAGAACTACCTACTCGTGATGGCACTAGCCATCGGACTTATTTTGATCGTTAACTTTATATTACAATAGTAATGTCGTATCATTTATTAGCATTATTACTGCTGCCCTTACTAGGCGCTATCGTTCTGTTTTTCTTGAAAGGAAAAAGCAGTAAATTTATTGCCCTAGGCCTTTCTATCGTTCAACTCATTGTGACACTGTGCACCTTTAGTGGACTGGATTCGTCTTTAACGGTAAACCAAGTTTTACAGCATGAAATCAACTATCCTTGGCTACAATTTGTAAAGAGTACCCTACACTTTGGGATCGACGGCATGTCAATGCTCCTGCTCTTACTGACCAACATTTTGGTACCTCTGATTATCTATTCCTCATTCAATGAAAAAAATCCGTACCCATCCAGCTTCTATGCATTAATTCTTTTAATGCAGTTTGGACTCGTGGGTGTTTTCACAGCTTTGGACGGACTTTTATTTTATATCTGTTGGGAAGTGACCTTAATCCCAATCTGGCTTATCGCTGGACTTTGGGGTCAAGAGGACAAAAAACTTAAGTTCACTACAAAATTCTTTGTATATACATTTGTGGGCTCGCTCTTTATGCTAGGTGCGTTTATTTACGTTTATCTTTATTCTCCCTCATTTGCCGTTACAGACATGTACAATGCAGCATTGAATGTAAATCAGCAAACCGTTGTTTTTTGGTTTATTTTCTTTGCATTTGCGGTCAAACTACCGGTATTCCCATTTCATACATGGCAACCCGATACGTATACATACGCTCCTACTCAAGGGACAATGCTTCTTGCGGGAATCATGCTTAAAATGGCGATATACGGGATTTTCCGTTATCTTCTTCCAATCGCACCGGACGCCATTGCAGGAATTTCGGGAACCATTGTTCTGATCCTTGCCATTGGAGGAGTACTTCATGGTGCTTTAATAGCACTCATACAAAACGACATTAAGCGAATTTTCACTTACTCTTCGTTCTCACACGTCGGTCTGATGGTTGCGGGTATTTTTGCCTCTGCACTTTTAGTCCTTAACGGTACGTGGACCATTGAAGGAGGAGAAGGGGCCCTAGTACAAGCTTTTGCACACGGATTTAACATCGTGGGACTATTCTTCTGTGCGGATATCTTAATTAAACGATTCCAAACAAGAGACATTCGCCAGATGGGCGGCCTAGCAAAAACGGCGCCTCGATTTGCAGCGCTCTTTATGATCATCCTACTGGGCTCAATCGGACTCCCATTAACCAACGGTTTTGTTGGAGAATTTATTCTGCTTAAATCCCTCTTTGATTACAATGTCGTTGCAGCCATCATCGCAGGACTCACTATTATTTTTGCCTCCGCATATCTCTTTAGAGCTTACGGTCACTCGATGCTAAATTCAGGTGATCCAGCCCTTCTTGAGAGCACAAAAGATTTATCAACCTCTGAATTCATAGTGATGGCGGTCATTGCGGGCTGCGTGATTTTCTTTGGTGTTGTGCCCGGACCTATCCTTGATTTGGTCGGAAGTTCATTGACGTTTATCTACCAATCTATGGTAAACTAATAAGTATAAAATGAGTGTATTAATTATTCTTTTCATAACTGCAATAGCAGCCCTATTTACCGGAGTTTTTAACCAAGGCAAGTATGCGCGCTACATTGGTATCGCAGGACTATTGGTCGCCTTATATGTAAGTTATTTGCCGGAGCATTCGTTCTTTCTTCAGTACCAATCTATGTACGAATACGGAGCCAATACGGCAATGTTTACAAAACTTACCTTAGTCATTACCCTACTGCTTTTCTTTTTAGGGGGCTTCTCTTTTAATAACCACCGTTCGCATCAATCCGAACTTTATGCTCTCATGTTATTTTCTGTTTGCGGGGCAATCGTACTCTTCGGGTATCAAAACTTAGTGACTCTGTTCTTAGGAATTGAGATTCTCTCTATTCCGCTTTATGTGCTTGCGGGAGCGAGCAAATCCAACTTAAGATCCAATGAAGCTTCTGTGAAATACTTCTTAATGGGTTGTTTTGCAACTGGATTCTTACTCTTCGGCATTGCCCTAATCTACGGAACTTCAGGAAGCTTCGATCTCTATCAAATTCACCAATACGCAATTGAATATCCTTCGAACTTAATGCTTATCATGGGCGTGATTATGATGATTGCAGCCATGGGATTCAAGGTAGCTCTCGCTCCATTTCATATGTGGAGTCCTGATGTTTACCAAGGTTCTCCTTCCCTGATCACAACTTTCATGATGAGTGTGGTTAAAATTGCAGGATTCTACGCTCTCTTCCGACTGATGACCATTGCCTTTATTGGAGTCTATGATCAATGGTTCAATATTTTAGGTATTATGGTGATCATTACCTTGCTTCTTGCGAACACCATGGGACTTGCGCAGACCAATGCAAAAAGAATGCTTGCCTACTCTTCGGTTTCACATGCAGGGTATATTGCACTTATTTTCTACGGTCTCAATTCTCTATCCACCTACAATTTAGCCTTCTACCTATTTGTTTATGCGATCGCATCAGTGGGTGTGATGCTATGTCTAATTTGGGTCGAAAAGCTAAAAAGAGAATCTTCCTACAACGCCTTTAAAGGACTAGCCAAAACGGAACCTATCCTAGCGGTCGTTGCAACCATCTCCCTACTCTCTATGGCAGGTGTGCCACTAACCGCAGGGTTTATGGCAAAATTCAGTCTCTTTGCACAAGCGATGGACGGAGCGGTCTTTTTGGTACTAGTTGCTATCCTTGGTTCAGCCGTATCAATTGCCTATTACTTACGATTGATTATGGCTATGTTCTTCTTTAAAGAGTCAACATTTAAGACCTCTGAGACCTCTTCTTTAACGTACAAAATCGTGGCCTTATTTATAATTGCAGTGCTCATTGCCTTGGGCGTTTATCCTGACCTTTTTGCAATGCAGTTCGCAAGCTAAGTAGTCTTCACGAACACAAGCATAAATGGCCTTTCCAGATTGGAAAGGCCATTTTCCATAGAGGATTAATCCTTTTCGACAATCCAATGAAATCTACTTGAAAATTTTGTAACTTTACCCTGTTTATATCTTAAAAACAAATCCCATGAAAAAACTATTTGTAATTGCGATTAGTGCATTCTTTACTCTAAACGCTTGTCAAAAAAAATCGACCTCCTCAGATCACTCACATGAGGAGCATATGTCTCATGCCACAGATTCTACCGTGGAGTCAAAGACAAATGAAGCGCATGCCGCGCTTGAACTAAACGGCACAGAACGTTGGGAGACCAATCCTGAAATGCTGCCCTTTATCCAAAAACAAGAAACGCTATTGGCAGACTTTAGTCCCGAAGAAAAATCCTACTCGGATCTAGGAAAAGAAATGCAGAAGGCCAACGAAGAACTAATTAAAAGTTGCACGATGGAAGGAAAATCCCACGAGATTTTGCACGTGTGGCTAACAGAGCATATGCATGCCCTAGATGCGCTCGCCAGTAGTACCGACAAAGTACAAGGAGAAAATGCGCTTCACAGCCTAAAAACCTCGATGAGCACATACCACAAATATTTCAACTAATATTTCAATTTCGATATGGAGTCGCAAAGGACTCCTTGCTAAAAAAGCCGTCTCGATCTTAAGATCGAGACGGCTTTTCTTTGGGCTTTGAAAGCTCTTTTATTTCTCATAAACAAGATAACCAGAGATAGGCAAATCAAACCCGACTTTTCCAGTAAATTCTTTTTTGGTTTTATCAAAAACATTAGTGAACGTGCCCTTTACCTTTACATCCTCTAATTCAAATTGTACCGGCTGTTTTGAAAAGTTTAAAAGTGTAAGAACCTCTTTTTCTCCGTTGATTCTTAAATACGCCAGGACTTTCTCCTGCTGTGAGGTTTGTAGCCAAAAGGTTTTCGCATTAGGATCGCCGCCACGAAGTGCAGGATTCGACGCTTTCAATTCTAAAAGCGTTTTATAGAAGCTGTGAAGTGCGGGCTCCGAAGTCCAAGGAATTGGATCTTTCTCAAAAAATTCTAATCTTTTGGTTTCTAAGGGAAGTTCCTGTCCGTTGTAAATTAAGGGAACACCGTTCCATGTCACGGAGAAAACTGCCAGTGGCTTAGCAAAAACACCGTACTTTTCGTATTCAGTCCCGTTCCATGTATTTTCATCATGGTTCGAAGTGAACCAAGCGCGCATCGATCCATCTCCAATATCCGTGTAGCGCTGTAAAAGCGTTTTTAGTTCACTTAGAGGCAAGTCTTTTTCATTAAAATCTCTGGTTTTGTGCATCCAATTCCAAACGTAACTAGCATCAAAAACTTTCCCATACTCAGGCGTGTCAAGTTCATCAAATTCTCCGAGCCAGAAAAGAGGTCGTACCTTATCTAACTCCGCTCTAGCCTCTTGCCAAAAATCCACTTCTACCCAAGAGGCGAGGTCACATCGGAATCCATCAATACCGGCATTCTCCACCCAAAACTTCATCGCATCAATCATTGCTCTTCTTAGTTCAGGTTTACTATAGTCAAGTTCTATAATGTCCTCCATTCCAGAGGCAATTTGGAATGTATTTGTTTTAGGGTCTATCAAATAATAGTCGGGATGCGTTTGTGTCCATGTATGATCCCAACCTGTATGGTTAGCAACCCAATCGATAATGACTTTAAATCCCATGGAATGCGCCTCATCAACAAGGTGCTTAAAATCATCAAGACTTCCAAATTCAGGATTAATCGAGGTGTAATCCGCAGCAGCATACTGGCTCCCTAAAGTTCCTTTCTTTTTCTCTTGCGAAATCGGTGTAATAGGCATAAACCAAAGGGTCTTCACGCCCATATCTTTTAACCGGGGAAGATGCTTTTCAAAAGCTTTAAAGGTTCCTTCTGGGGTATATTGTCTAATATTAACTTCGTAGATTGAAGTGGTGTGTTTCCATTCACTTGGAGTCTCACTCATGGTTTTTTCTTTTTTAGGGCTATTGCAACCTAAAAACAGAAGGCTAAGGGCTGCAAAAAGGATCATTTTATTCATAATTTTCGCTTAAGTTTAAGTCGTGTAATTGCTTTTTGTTGGCGCAATCCGGCCAAAGCTTAATGCACAAATCTACGGATTTCAGCGAAAGATACCCAATTAAAAAGCTGCCCTCTATAAAAAAGTGCAGCTTTCTGTATAATCTTGTACTAGGACGTTTAATCCAAATCCTCATCATAAGAAGAATCGGAATATCCGTCTGTCTCGTCATCGTCAAAGTCGAGTGAATCATCGTCAAAATCGGCATCCGAAAAATCCTCATCAAAACCAAATTCATCGTCCACCCCACCCGTCTGTGGTCGAGGTTTTGCTTTAGCAGGGCCTTGCTTACTCGGAGCCTTAAGCGGCACGTTTCCAAATCGAAAAACCGTGATGGGATAATTCACTGAGGGTTTTTCCTCGTTAATCTCAATGAGTTCTAGGAAGAACTCCCATAAATCTAACAGACCGTATTGAAACTGTACCTTATCGCCAACAGTTTCAAAGACCTCACTTACGTAAATGTCTGACATAATTTCCCCATCTCCTAAATCACTCATATCTTCAAGAGGAACGCTTTTGTATACGGTTCCGTCCGGTTCTAATAAGTTGAAATTAGACAGTTCCTCGCCTTGGAGCGAAAATGCACTTTTAATTCCTAAATGCAGGTTCCATAGCGTTTGTTTCCCTTTGATTTCAATATCACGAAAGATGTCTTCCCTTGTATCTAAAATAATACGGATTTTGTAAACCATAGTCTTTTCAGCACTTTAATTTTTATTGATTTGTTTGCTTTGATTAGAGCTGCAAATATATAACAATTGCAAAATCCTAATCGAGAATTTTGCAAAAATAAATTCAAAAAAAATAATTAAATTCCGACCCTTTTATGGCGCTTTTTCTAGAAAAAAACCAAACTTTGTGCCCTCGAGATATACACTCTCCACGTGAATAGACTCGCCATGTGCCTCTAAGATATGCTTTACAATCGCAAGTCCTAGTCCACTACCTCCTTCGCGGCGGTTTCGGCTAGATTCTACGCGGTAAAACCTTTCGAAAATACGAGGAAGTGCCTCAGGCTTTATGCCCATCCCATTGTCCTCCACCTCAATAAGCACTTTGCTTTTTAAAACCGTGGTACGCACACTAATTTGTGGTTTTTGCCGATTAGCGTAATGAATCGCGTTGGATATTAAATTGATTAGAACCTGCTCTATTTTTTGTTTATCCGCAATCACGTAAACTTGGGGCAAAGCTCCTGTAATACTTAATTTTGCATTGCGTGACTGCGCATCTAAATCTAGCATATCAAACACCTCACGGGTTAGGCTATGGATTTCAAATTTAGACACCTTTAACTTGATTTCTCCCGCTTCAAAACGATTTATCATGTCTAAATCATTGACAATGTTCAAAAGCCTCTCCACGGATTTCCCTACTCGGGTTAAGTACTTATCGCGAATGCTTAAATTCTCCACCGCGCCGTCAATTAAAGTTTCGATATAACCTTGAATTGAAAATAGAGGTGTTTTTAGTTCATGCGAAACATTCCCTATGTATTCCTTTCGGTAGGTTTCCATCTCGTTAATCATATCGAGTTCACTTGCACTATGGTTGAGTTTTTCCGAAAGCTCTTTAAATCCAATGTTGCTCGGATCGGCGAAAAAATCCTTTGGAAGTTCTGTGGCCATTTTTTGAATTTGCTTTCGGGAGTAATAACGCACTAGGTAATCCACCCCCATATAGGTAATAAAGAAAATGAGCAGAATGCTGATAATAAAAAGAAGGATATTATCGTTAGGAGCATTGTATGCCGCTTTGTAGTAATCATACATCAAAACGATAGCGGTAATGGCTAACGTCATGAAAAAAGCCGCTATGGAAGAAACTCGGTTCAAATCAAAAGTCGAATTTTAAATTAGACCACTAATTTATATCCAATTCCCTTTAGGGTTTGAATACGGCGGTCCCCTAATTTTTCGCGAAGTCTGCGAATATGAACATCAATTGTACGCTCCCCTACAATCACATCATTTCCCCAAACTTTCTCTAATATTTCTTCTCGCTTAAAAACCTTTTGTGTGTTAGAAGCCAGTAGGTACAGTAGATCAAATTCCTTCTTAGGCATTAGAAATACTCTTCCCTTTTGCGTTACACGGAAGTTGTCTTTGTCGATAATTAAATCCCCTACTTCAAGTACATTATTCACCTCCTCACTTTTGCTTGTGAGTTGCAAAAGAGCATTGATTTTTGAAATAAGAATTTTAGGTTTTATTACTTTAACAACATAATCGTTTGCGCCTGCCTGATATCCTGCCAGTTGAGAGAACTCCTCTCCCCGTGCAGACAAAAATACGATGAGGGTCGATTCTAAAGATTTGATCTTGCGAAGTTCTTGGCAGGTTTCAATCCCGTCTTTCTCTGGCATCATCACGTCAAGCAAAATTAAATCGGGATTAATTTCCTTCGCTTTTTCGATTCCCTCCGTACCATTATCACAAACAAAGACTTCGAAGCCTTCCTTTTCTAAATTATACGATAGAATCTCCAAAATATCATGCTCGTCGTCTATTAAAAGTATTTTTTTTCGGCTCATTTTTAAGCGATCACATATTAAAAAGGTAAAGTTAGCTAATTTCATTGAGTTGGAATACCTGCCCTTACGAGTGTTTACAAAAACTTAATCTTACCCTCATTCTCGTAAAGTTTTGTTAAAGATTAATTAAACATTCTTAAACTACCTCCGCGCCGTAAGTTGAGTTCCTTTGTGGCGAATTATAACAGAAACAAAAAGCAATGAAAAGAAGTAAAATAAGTATCGCGGCGTTTTTTCTATTCGCCTCCTTTACTTACGGGTTTGCACAAAACCAGGATACAATAAGAACCGAGAAAAAAATTGAAGGGGTTGTAATCCGCGGAACGACAAACAAAGGTGCAGAAGCAAACCTTATTCAAACCCAACGACGCTCTTTAGAGGTCATAGAACGGGTAGGCTCTCTACAATTAGAAAAACAAGGAATCGGGGATGTTTCACTTGCCGTTACAAAAGCGACAGGAACACAAAAGCAGCAAGGAACTGGACAGATCTTCGTCCGAGGACTTGGCGATAGAAGCAATGCAACGAGTATTAACGGGCTTTTGATTCCTTCGAACGATCCGACGTTCAAAAATATTGATCTCAGTATCTTGAAAACAGATATGATCGATTACATTTCCCTAGACAAAATATATCATCCAAAACTTTGGGGAGATGTTTCTGGAGCCACAGTGGATATTGTATCCAAAATTCACACAGGAAAACCTTATTTCAAGATAAATCTTTCTAGTTCGGCAAACCTCTCCACCCTTAAGCAAAATACGTTCTACAAAGGACAAGGACTTAACTTTTTTGGTTGGGATGGAGCCACAATTCCAACGGATAATGAGATTCTAACCCAAGGATTTGCCTTCACCAAGGGAACGCAAAATAAAGAGATGTTCACCCCTATCAACTCTTCGCTTGCCCTTGATTTTGGTCGAAACTTCAATATAGGTTCCGAGGGTAGACTCTCGGTCTTTGGTTACGGCGCGTTCGAAAATGATCATCAGTACGCAAAGGGGACTTTCGGGGGATCTTATGACAGTGGGACTACTTCCACTAAACTTTATCCTCGAAGTGAAGAATTCAAATATGCAACGAACACCACGGGACTTATCAATTTGAACTACCGTATGAATTCGAGACATACCGTCAATTTTACAGCAAATTACATTCATACAACGAATCAAAAATTAGGTTTTTACGAAGGTCATAACCGAGATTTTTTAGACGATCCTTCCGAAACGACAGGTTACACACAAATGCGTCGTGCCGTGACCAAAGTA
The DNA here is from genome assembly GCA_023387375.1 of Bacteroidota bacterium. Lineage (GTDB taxonomy): Bacteria > Bacteroidota > Bacteroidia > Flavobacteriales > Weeksellaceae > Planobacterium_A. The sequence continues at coordinate 164,431 of JAEWIE010000019.1, forward strand.
AATGACCTTCTTGTTCTCCAACTTCAAGGAGATCACAAGCTATCAGACGATTTGAAACTAAATTGGAATCTAGGCTATAACCACCTTGACAGTAAACATCCGGACCGTCAACAAAATGTTTCCGTGTTTGACCGCGCAAAATCCCAAAGCTACTTTGCGAGTAGTAATCCAGGGGTGAATCATAGATACTTTGATTCTTTAATTCAGTCGGACTATCTCGGGAACCTATCTCTTGACTACCACCTAAATGACAAAGCAAAGGTATCGGTGGGATACAATACTAAGTATCAGCAGAGCGATTTTCAAGCGACCCAGTATAACTTCCGCGTTAAACCAGGTCCTTTCAACTATTATGTCGACCCTACTAATTACGACTCTTTTTTCAATCTTGCAAACTACCAAACAGGAGCCTATTTTGACATTGTCACCTTTAGAGGAGATATTGTTCACAATGCCGCAACAGCGCTCATCCCCCAATTTTACCAATCAGAAGTTTTCAACAACGCAGGATATGCCAATGTAGACTATCAAATTAGCGATCGCTTTACAGGACAATTGGGAGTAAGAGTGGATCATTTAGATCAGCATATGGTTTACAATACCGCCATCTTTTCCAACGGAGGTGCAGTTCAGAAAAACTACACCAAAATCTTACCAGCACTTAATTTAAAGTATGTACTTAGCGATACTCAGAATTTACGATTCTCCGCTTCAAAAACGTATACATCTCCTTTACTAATCGAATTAGCACCTTTTGAATACGAAGATATTGACGATTCAAGCTATGGGAATATTGATCTCTACCCATCGGATAATTACAACGTGGATTTGAAATGGGAAATGTTCCCTAAAAAAAGTGAGCTAATTTCCATCACGGCCTTTGCGAAACTCATTCAAAATCCTATTGCAAGAGTTACTGTGGCCTCCTCAGCGAATATCGCCTCATTTGTAAATGTCGGAGATACAGGTAAAATCTTTGGGTCTGAAGTAGAAATTCGCAAAGATTTATATGAAAGAAATGGCACAAGACTCTATGCTTTTGCAAATGCCACATATCTGCACACAAGCCAAGATCTTGATGCGGCCAAAGTGAGCAGAGAGAACACAACCGTTTCCGTAAACTTCATTAAAGACAAGGACAAAATGACCGGCGCTTCCGATTTCATTGCAAATGCAAATCTAGGTTGGCAACAAAAAGGAAGTCGTGGCGAAACTCTTGACTTTGTCGTATCCTACTCTTACATTTCAGATAATGTCTACGCACTAGGCTATGAAGGTCTTGGCAATCAAATAGATAAGGCGATAAATACACTTGATGCGGTTGCCAAAATAAAATTAAACAATGGAATTGGACTTTCCTTAAGTGGGAAAAATCTATTAAACCCTACATTTTCTAGAATTCAAAGAAACACAACTGTTGACCATACGATCCGTGAGTACAAAACCGGAATTTCAATAGGAGCAGGTGTTAGTTATGAGTTCTAAATCCAAGTCAAAAAAAGTAAACAAACAAATATTAATAAATAAATCAAAATTTTAAAGTAATGAAAAAGAATCAACTGAAAATTTGGACTCTTGGTGCGCTAATTGCCTCAGGACTTGCCCTTCAATCTTGTGACAACTCAAATGATCCAGTAACGCCTCCTGCGACAGGAATCGCAAACAATCCGGATGATTTCAAAGGCGAAGTTAAATCGGGTGAAACAGTAACGCTCGACGCGAGCAAAACCTATACAGTTACAGGAGCTGTTCACGTGAAAGAAGGAGGTAAGCTTATCATTCCTGCAGGAACTAAATTCAATGCAACTGGGGGAACCGCAGCTTACTTAACCGTTGAACAAGGAGGTCAGATTTTTGCAAACGGAACAGCAACTCAACCTATTGTCTTCACCTCAAGTGCAAAGACACCTGGAAGTTGGGGAGGAATTGTTCTAGCTGGTAGGGCTCCAATCAACAAAGGAACTACTGCCACTGCGGAGGTAGGTAATACTCAATATGGAGGAACAAATGCCTCAGACAACTCAGGTTCTTTAAGCTATGTAAGAATTGAATATGCGGGTGCTTTATTTAGCCCTGAAAAAGAGTTTAACGGACTTTCACTTTTCGGAGTAGGTAACGGTACAAAAATCGACAATGTCTCCTTAATTAACGGATCCGATGATGGAATCGAGTTCTTCGGTGGAACTGTAAACGTATCCAATATTGTATCTGTTTATAATGAAGACGATGCATTTGACTGGACAGAAGGATGGAACGGGACAGCGACTGGAGTCTATACTAAGAGAAGAGCTGACAAAATCGGAAACCGTGGAATTGAAGCAGACAACAATTCTAACAACAAAGATGCGGATCCAAGATCTAATCCTACCATCAAAAATGCAACCTTTATCGGATATGCCGGCGTTGGGGAATCCGACGGTATTAAATTAAGAGTAGGTACTCATGGAACTTTTGACAACATCGTACTTGACGGTTGGAGTACAGGAATCAATTTTGAAGATGACTCTACCTTAAGTCACTTCCTTGGGGGTAATAAAATCACCAATGTAAAATATGTGAACATTGGAAAAGAAGCTACTGCTAAAAATTCAGATGGAATTTCTGTCAACATTCCGGCGTCAACCATTAGCATTAATGAAAATGCTACGGGTGCGGGTGCAGGTTCTGCTACCCCTACATGGGCTAACGGATGGTCTGGACTCTAAACTGTTATAATTCAAATGGTTTTGCCGTTGGAGAAATCTGGCGGCTTTTTTGTGTCTTGGAGTTTGGCGAAATGAGTTCTTATCCTAGCGGAAGAATCCGAAAACCTACTGCGCTATTCTAAACGAAAAAAGTGACTTTCTTAAAACTTAGTCTTCGTCTGAATACTGCTCTAAAAAATAGGAAAACTCGAAATCCTCTAGTTCCTCTTCGAGGTCTTCAAGCGTCTCAATAAGGCCTTCAAACGTCTCGAGCTGCTCCACACTCATGTTGACAAATTCAATGTGCAATGGAAGCTTCACATCGCCCGTGATAGAATCATGGAGAGCATCTAAATTGTCTCCAAAATAATCCGGAAGCGTTAGTTTTTCCTTTAATTGAGTATAAAATTCGCTATCGTCACCAATGATACTGAAGTCAATATAAACGGGGTTGTTGTCCATAATTTAATAAAGTTTTAGGCTTATTGTTTTTGAAATGATTTGTAATGGTCTTTGCTTAACCAAACCTCTCCTTTCTTAGTAAAGACAATTCGATCCTTCCCTCTTTGGCCACAGTTGTAATTCACATCGGCTTCCATGTAGGTTTTTTCAATCGGTAAGAGTTTTTCACGGTTGCCAAAGATGTCTCCCCCGATGGCTTGTCCAGGCAATACTTCACAAAGGTTTCCTTCGTTTGCAATCCACCCTTTTTGTCTTGCTTGCGATTTGGTCAGATAATAAGAGGGCAATTGTCCATTTTCTTTCACATAGGCGATTACAATGTCTTGCCTCGTCAATTCCTTTATATCTTCCTGCGACTGTAAAACGACATCCTCGTTCTGTTTTGCACTTTGAATAGGGTCAATGGACTCGCTATTTGCCTCAGGCACAATAACCGTTCCGCTGCTCTGCCCCGTAAGATCTCGAAAATCTCCAGAATTGATAAAAAACAGGGCAATGAACATCGTCATAGCTCCGATAAAGAAAAAGAGTACTTTTTTATTTCTTTCTGATTTCATTTGTCAATTTATTTTAATCTCGCCACTGCTCAGGAATATCGCAAACAGGTATAGGATTCATTTTATGTTGCGCTTGTCTATTCATGCGCTTAAAAATCTGGTAAACTTCGAGCATTCGCCCCTCATAATCGTCCTGTGACTTTTGTCCCCATTCTTTTTGAATCGCCTCAAGCTCCTTATAAGTAGCTCCAATTTGCTGCTCATCGGTTCGCTCCACATCCCAAAGCCCATCAGTAGGAATGGCATTTTGAATAGAATCTACTAAATCCAATTCTCGCGCCAACTGGTAGACTTCCGTCTTATACAGATCTCCAATGGGAGATACATCCACACCTCCATCTCCGTATTTCGTATAAAAACCAATGCCAAAGTCTTCGACTTTGTTTCCCGTTCCACAAACGAGTAGTCCTTGGGTTTGCCCGTAGTAATAAAGCGTGAGCATTCTTAATCTTGACCGGGTATTGGCAAGTGCTAATTTATTGTCCCGCACAGGTAGATTGGATTCCAGCTTGGCTTGTAAATTCCCAAACGAATCCGTTAGATCGACTTTTAAAGCTTTTATTTTGCTATATTTTGTTTTTAGATCTTCAATATGCTCCCAAGCTCGATTGACTTCGGACTCTTTTTGACGAATAGGCATTTCCAACAGAAGAAGTTCAAGTCCTGTTCTCGCGCATAACGCAGAAACCACAGCGGAGTCCACTCCTCCTGAAACACCCACCACATAGCCTTTCACACCAGCATTAAGCGCATACTCTTTCAGCCAGTCTACGATCCGATTAATTATTTTTTCGCTTTGCATCTTTATTTATTTGAACTTCGAACTTCTCTATAAGGCAAGTCCTTTTATTTTACTTAATTTTGTAAACTAATTAAGTGGTAAAGATAACAATTGACATGCAGAGATTGAAAGGGAAGCTTTGATTTTTTTTAAATCTACTATTTTGAATCTTCGGATTCTTGATCTATTTCTAAAAAGACAAGAAATTTTGAATTCCCTATCAAACACCTGTATTGTCACTAATCCCTAAGCAAATGCTTAGTAGAGAATTTAATACAATGAAAAAAACGCAAATCACGCTTGATGTCGAACTAGACGAAAACAATGTTCCTGAATCCATCTTGTGGAATGCCCAAGACGGCGGGGTCGAAAAACAGCCTACGAAAGCCACAATGATCTCGGTTTGGGACGATCGTACAATGGAGGCTCTTCGAATCGACCTATGGACGAAAGACATGCCATTGGATCAAATGAAGATGTTTATCCATCAGATTCTCATTTCCCTAGCTAATACGTATTCTAGAGCTTCAGGTGAAGAGGATGTAGCAGCATGGATGGAAGAAATGGCCGAAGAATTCGCTAGCAAATCAGCAATTAAAATGTAAAAAACAATGAAATTTAATACCAAAGTTATTCATGGCGGTCAGCAACATGAACCGCATACTGGGTCAGTCAATGTCCCTGTTTTCTTAACTTCTACGTTTGCCCAGGAAACGCCTGGAAAATTAAAAGCAGGCTATGAATACTCTAGAGGAGCGAATCCCACAAGACAGGCCTTAGAAGATTCGCTTGCCAGCATTGAAAACGGACACACGGGGCTTGCCTTCGGATCGGGTCTTGCGGCAATCGATGCCGTCTTGAAGCTATTAAATCCAGGCGACCACGTGGTGGCCGTGGATGACTTATACGGCGGAACTTATCGCCTTTTCACAAGACTGTTTTCTAAATACCAATTAGAATTTTCTTTCGTAAGCTTTGAGAATGCTGAGAATTTGGATTCCGCAATTCAAGAAAACACTAGGCTAATTTGGCTTGAGACTCCTACCAATCCGCTAATGAAATTAGTGGACATTCAAAAAGTAGCTGACCAAGTGAAGGGGAAAAATATCTTAGTGGCTGTAGACAACACCTTTGCAACGCCTTTCATTCAGCGACCACTCGATTTAGGTGCAGACATTGTAATGCACTCCGCAACCAAGTACCTAGGGGGACACTCTGATGTAGTGGCTGGAGCTTTGGTCACAAAAACGAAAGAGCTTGGAGAAGAGCTGCACTTCATCCAATTTGCAAGTGGAGGAATTTTAGGGCCTCATGATTCCTATTTGGTCTTAAGGGGTATCAAAACTCTTTCCCTTCGAATGGAGCGTCATAGTGAAAACGGAATGAAAGTGGCAGAGTTTTTAGCACAGCATCCCAAAGTAGACAAAGTGTATTACCCAGGACTCAAATCAAGTCCTCAGTACGAGCTAGCTCAAAAACAAATGAACGGTTTTGGTGGAATGGTTTCCTTCACTTTCAAATCTGGCAAAAAAGAGGAAGCGGTGAAGTTTTTAGAATCCATCAAAATTTTTACCCTTGCGGAAAGCCTTGGCGGTGTGGAATCCCTGGCTAACCATCCGAGCACGATGACCCACGCCTCGATTCCTGCGGAAAAAAGAGAGGAATTAGGCATCACAGACGATCTTGTAAGACTAAGCGTCGGGATTGAAGATGCAAGCGATTTATTAAGTGACGTAGAAAACGCGTTATCCTTTTAAAAAAAGAACGGCAATGCCGTTCTTTTTTAATCTAAATTTAGAAAAATGACAGAATTCACTCAGTATCTAGAGCACTACATTTCTTTAATTCCCTCGGAAGATTGGAAAAAGGAACTCCTTATTTCTAAAAACAAAACACTAGATTTACTAAATCCCCTTTCAGATCAAGAGGCCTTGTTTCACTATCAGGAGGGCAAATGGAGTATCAAAGAAGTTTTACAACATCTAATGGATGCCGAGAGAATATTTCTTTACCGAGCCCTTCGTTTTTCAAGAAGAGACACGCAACCTTTACAAGGCTGGGACGAACAACTTTACGCCCAAAATGCAAATGCAAATGCACGCCCATTTCCGGAGATGCTTGAAGAGTTTCAGTGCGTACGTAAGTCCACCTATCTATTTTTTCAAGGGCTTGCGAAAGAAAGCCTGCAATTTTCGGGCGTTGCAAACGGCCACGAAATTCAAGTTGAACAATTAGGAAAGCTTCTTTTAGGCCATCACTTGCATCATCTTGAAATCCTTAAATCACGCTATTTTCAAAAAATGACATGGAACAAATAATTGAAGTTTTAAATAACGATGGGGTCATTCTTTACCCCACCGATACCATCTGGGGTTTAGGCTGCAAAGCCACTAGTGTAGAGGGTATTAATCGAATCTATGAGATCAAGTCTCGAGAACAAAGCAAATCCATGATCATACTTGTCGAGAGTGAAAAAAGATTGATGGACCTTGTAGAAGTACCCGCCATTGCTTGGGACCTTATGGATCTTGCCGAAAAGCCACTAACCCTAGTTTACGACGATCCCAAGGGACTTCCAAACGAACTATTGGCAGCGGACGGCAGCATTGGTATTCGTTTAACCAAAGAGCCCTATTTAAAAAAACTGATTTCAAAACTCAATTGCCCTCTGGTTTCTACCTCAGCAAACCTGAGTGGAGACAAAAGTCCACTGCAGTTTTCAGACATCCATCAGAACATTGTTTCTAGTGTTGACTATGTCGTAAACCAGGACCTAGATAGGGTTTCCACTTTTTCTGGTTCTTCCATCATTCGCATCTGGAGTGACAATCGAATCCATGTGATCCGTGAGTAATTATCTAAAGGATTTGTATCTTTGCCCACAGGGGTATTTTTTCTCCTCTGGCGAGGCATTTAGCCCTTCTAAATCCAAGGATTTTTGTCAATATGAAACTTAACTTAGTACAAAATAAAAATTTCAAGCTTTTCAAAACGATCTCACAGGTCTCACAGGAAACAGGGCAAACTGCCTATATTGTGGGAGGTTATGTACGTGATCTCCTTTTAAAGCGAGATACACCCACAGACATCGATTTTGTGACAGAAGGCTCGGGTTTAGAACTTGCTAAGGCTGTTGCATCCGCACTTGGACCCAATTTAAAAGTTTCGCTTTTTAAAACCTATGGAACAGCCATGTTCAAGCATAACGGCCTTGAACTTGAATTTGTAGGCGCACGAAAAGAAAGCTATACGGAAAACAGTCGCAATCCCAATGTGGAATCGGGCACTTTAAAAGACGACCAAATGCGTCGTGACTTTACGATAAATGCTATGGCAATCTCTCTTAATCCCGATTCTTTTGGTGAGCTCATCGATCCGTTTCATGGCATTGAAGATCTTGAAAACAAAATTCTTCGAACCCCTTTAGAACCCGAGCAAACCTACAGTGACGATCCGCTACGAATGATGCGCGCACTTCGCTTTGCGTCCACATTGAATTTTAGCATTGAACCTGATTCCCTAGCCGCAATCACCACGCAGGCAGAGCGAATAAAAATCGTCTCAATGGAAAGAATCATAGTCGAATTCAATAAGGTTATGCTCTCGGAAAAACCTTCTCGTGGTCTACGCCTTATGGAAGAAACCGGGTTACTTAACCTTATCATTCCAGAACTCGTTGCCTTAAAAGGAATAGAGGAAATCGAAGGACAAACGCATAAAGACAACTTCTATCACACACTAGAGGTGGTGGACAACATTTCAATCTATACTGAGAATCTATATTTACGCTACGCCGCGTTATTCCATGATATTGGAAAAGCACCCACCAAAAAATTTGTAGAAGGAATTGGATGGACTTTTCATGGCCATGAATACCTAGGTTCAAAAATGGTAAAAGCACTTTTTCAAAGACTTAAACTTCCTCTTGGTGCAGATATGAGATATGTGCAAAAACTAGTCAAACTCTCCTCACGTCCCATTTCATTAGTGACGGATGATGCTTCGGACAGTGCTCTTAGACGATTGCTATTTGATGCAGGTGAAGACCTGGAGGATCTTTTCACTTTATGCAAAGCGGATATCACAACCAAAAACGCTAAAAAACAGAGGAACTTTAAAAAGAATTTTGATTACGTCGCTCGCAAAATCAAGGAAGTAGAAGAAAAAGATCAAATCCGAAATTTCCAACCTCCGGTCTCCGGAGAAGAAATTATGGAACTCTTTAATCTTTCACCTGGTCGAGAAATCGGGATACTCAAAGAGAAAGTCAAAGAAGCAATTTTAGAAGGGGAAATTGAAAATGAAAAATCCCAAGCAATTTCATTTGTTCTAAAAGAAGCTGAAAAACTAAATTTAAAACGAACATAAACAAAACCGCCAAAATCACTTGATTTTGGCGGTTTTCGATTCTTTTTGAAAGGGCCTAGAATTGATAATCTACACCTATCATATAATTACGCGGAAGAGTGGTATACCCTGCAACGTCCGTGTACGACTTATTAAAAAGGTTCCCAATGTTTAGATTTGCTCGCAGAGCATCCGTAATTTTCTGATTTGCGCTCAAGCGAAACACGTGGTAGCTTTCTAGATTCACATCCTTGACACTTGCGCTCTGCTCATCCCAATAGGAGTCAGTGCGAGAAGATACAAATTGATGAGAGAGAGCAATCGAAGTGCTAGCAAATGGATCATATTGTAAATAAGAATTAATCCTCTGTTTCGGTTGACGCAAACGGGTAAGTTCATTGTCCTTCTCCACAAAACTAAAGTTGGCACCTAGCCTCCACTTCTGCACTACTTTTGAATCAAAACCAACTTCAAACCCTTTTACTTTGTTCTCATTTACATTAATAAATTGTCCTGTGAAATCCGGATTGTTCACATAAGCAAAAACATCCTCTTCGTTACGTTGAAACAAGGATCCATTCAAAACAAGAGACTGATCCTTGCGACCTACACTGAAGTTAATTTCATGTGTAGAATTGGTTTCTGGTACAAGTTCTTTGTTTCCTATGGTATAAGGTAAACTTCCATAAAATTGATAGAGAGTAGGCGCAATGAAAGCTGTAGCGTACGAATAGCCAATTTTATAATAGTTTGAACCCCATTCTTTCAGAACAAACGGATTAATACTATAAACGAGATGATTTCCGAATTCAGAGTGATGGGTGTTTCGCGCGCCCAGGTCTAGATGCAGCACTCCCCAATTTAAATTGGCATTAGCAAAAACATCAAAATTTGAAACTTTAGTGTCCTTTAGTACAAGGACTTCTTCCATCGATTCGCCTCCCCAAGGAAGAGCTTTTGAGCCCATTCTTTGCGTCTCGTAGGATACGCCTGCACTAAGAGAAATGTGCTCGTTAAACGTATAGTGGTTTAAAAGTTCTACAAAATTATTCTCGCCTTCATAGAAATATTCATCTCTATACTGGTCCGAATTCAAATTCTGAATCGTTCTTTCTGATCCTGACAAACGAGAATTAAGCACAAGCTGCCCACCTTTGTAGTTGTAATACCCTCCTAATCCAATAAAGTTTTGAGAATCGTCTCCTCTTCCTTTTCCATCCGAAAAAGCACCTTGATCATCTTCGTGAAAATGATGCGATATATTTCCTTGTGCATAGAGGCCAAAAGAATCGGTGTCATACCCGATACGAGCCCCTAGACTTTGTCTTTCGCTTCCGTCTTTATCAAAATTTTCTCCTTTTGCGGAGGAAAGCCCATCCTGTTTCTCATTTGTTCCACTAAGGTGATAGCTCCAAGCACCTAGTTTTCCTCGAAGGGCAAGTTGTTGCCCAAAATGACCAAATGACCCTCCTTTTAAACCTGCGATACCCTGTAGATTTCTCTGCGTACTTTTTAGCGTTCGAATATTAATGACCGAAACCGTCGCATTCGATCCATAAAGGACAGAAGAAGATCCGTTTAGAATCTCAATACTCTCGATCGATTCTAACGGAATTAAACGAAGATCCGTTGCGGTATAATCGTTTCCTGTCACGTCTTTTAAAGGGACACCATCAATTAGAATTAGTACATTGGCAAGTTTACCACCCCTTACCTTTGGGGATTTTGGTTCTTGCGGGTTGTTGGATGCGCCGGTGAGTTGAATACCACTCACACTTTGGAGGACCTCACTTAAATCACTTCCTTTAAATCGTTGTAAATCTTGAGGCGTTAAAAGCGTCACGTTTTTTCCTGTTGCATAGAGCTGCTGACTCTGCTTACCTGCAATCGTTACCTCTTGAATTTCACCCACTGAGGGTTCTTGTTGGGCGTGCACTACCGATTGTACGACAAGCAGCGCTCCAACAAAAATTAATCGTTTTCTCATTACTGAATAATTTTGGTTAAAGTTTACTTACCGGAAAAAATAAAGTCTAAATCCTTTGCGGTGACGCGAAGAATAATCAGGCTTTTCCTCCGAAAGCGTTAATAAATCGAGTGCTCTTAGATAGGTTTCCTGACTTTCACATTTTTAGGCCTTCTCCTTACAGGTTGTAAAAATGGCTATTCTAAAAATTTAACGAAGGTGATTTACAGTTGCGGGGACAGTTGATGAATTGCACATCATTCCCTGTTCTAAAAACGTTGCGAAGATACGAATAAAGAAAGTGTCTTGCTCTAAAAACTTATAAAAAGCTAGAGTCAAACGAAAAAGGAAGCAAATCTCGAATCGATTTCGTTTTATAAACCTCGCCTGTGGTCGATGCAAAATAAATTTCAATTTCTTTTTCTTGCTTGCTTTCGTATTCAAGGATACTTTGTCGACACGCGCCGCATGGAGGGGCAAGTACCGTTTTTTTCATTGAACTTTCAGGACCGCCAATAACAAATAATTTAAGGATCTTCTCATTTGGAAAGTTGGCCGAGGTCCAAAAGATAGCTGTACGTTCGGCACAAAGTCCTGAGGGATACGCTGCATTCTCCTGATTATTCCCTAAAACAATCTCTCCATTCTCTAGTAAAAGCGCACAGCCTACGAGGAATTTAGAATATGGAGCATAGGCATTATCTCGAGCTTTTTGAGCTGCCTTGTAGAGCTTCTGCGTAATTTCATCTAACTGTTCAACAGAATCGAAATATTCATAGTCGATGGTCAATTCTTTGTTCATCTGAAAATTCTAAAAGTGGGAGTAAATGTAGTACTTTTTCTTTGAGTTCAATACCTGAACCTAGGTTAATGAGGTAAAAAAGGCTAATTTTACATCAAATACAATCAAAAATAAAGTATCAATGAAACTTTTCACTCCCTTAAAGTTACGAAATTTAGAATTGGAAAACCGATGGGTCATGTCTCCTATGTGTATGTATAGTTGTGAGAATGGAATGCCCAATGATTTTCACCTTGTTCATTACGGATCTAGAGCGATGGGAGGAACAGGACTCCTAATTATGGAGGCAACTGGAGTCTTGCCAGAGGGAAGGATTACTCACAAATGCCTTGGGTTATGGAACGACGAGCAGAAAGCTCAATTAAAAAAAATAGTGTCCTTTATTCATCAAAATTCGAATACAAAAGTGGGAATCCAACTTGCGCATGCGGGAAGAAAAGCATCAACATGGGAAGGAGTACAGCTTCCTATCTCCGAGGGGTGGACCACAGTGGCTCCATCTAAGATCCCTTACAAAGACTCAGAACGAGTCCCACACGAATTAAGTGAGCAGGAAATTAAGGACATTGTCCAAGCCTTCAAAGATGCGGCGGAGCGCGCACTTGATGCGGGGTTTGACCTCATCGAAATACACGGCGCTCATGGCTATTTGATTCATCAATTCCTATCTCCTCTCTCCAACCAAAGGTCGGATCAGTATGGAGGCTCTTTTGAGAACCGAATTCGTTTCCTACTTGAAATCGTGGATCAAATCATACCCATACTCGATCAGGATCACCCTTTACTTGTTCGCTTGTCAGCAGATGAATATGCACCGCAGGGTTGGGATGTGGCGCAAAGCATCGAGCTTTCCAAAATTCTAAAATCGAAAGGCGTGGACTTAATCGATGTATCGAGCGGGGGTAATATTCAAGGAGCTCGAATCTCCGTATTTGATTCTTATCAGGTACCTTTTTCAGAAGCCATTCGAAATGAGGCCTCAATCAAAACGGGAGCTGTTGGACTAATTCACAATGCCTTACAAGCAGAAGAAATCTTAACACAAGGCAAAGCAGACCTTATTTTTGTAGGAAGAGAAATTCTTAGAAATCCCTACCTCGCCAGCCAAACAGCGATGCAATACAAAGAAAATTATAGTTTCCCAACCCAGTACGAACGAGCAAAACTAGAATGAAATTAGAAGATTTTTTCTGGAGCTGTCCCTATAAAACCTATCTAGGCATTGAGTGTTATGGTTGTGGAGCGCAAACTGCTTTTGCTTTGTTATGGAAAGGCGAATTTTTCGAATCATTACGCACCTATCCAGCGCTCCCCACTCTACTACTCTTAGGGCTTATATTTCTCCTTTATATTTTAACAAAAAAGGGATGGCTGAAAAAGCTTCTGCTACCCCTTATAATTCTTAATTTGATTATTATTCTAGGGTCTTATTATCTATTCTAAGTTTACGATTTAAACTTACTAATTGCCTCTAATGTTTTTTCTAGTTCTTCTTCTTTAATCGCATCGGAGATAAACCAGGTTTCAAACCCACTTGGAGGTAAGTAAATACCCTGGCTTAATAGATGGTGAAAGAATTCATTGAACATGGCGTGATTTGCCTCCGCTGCCTGATCAAAATCTTTCACTTGTGAAGTTTCAAAGAACAGGGACATCATTGAGCCTTTGCGGTTTATACGATGAGAGATTCCTTTTTCATTTAAAATAATGGAAATTTCACGATCTAAAATCTCAGTGGTACGGTTAATTCTTGAATAGAACTCACTATCTTCCAAAATTTGTTCTAAAGTCACTAAGCCTGCTCTCATTGCCAAAGGATTCCCACTCAAAGTACCCGCCTGATAGACCGCTCCTTTCGGTGCAAGATGATCCATAATTTTATTCGGTCCTGCAAAGGCGCCCACTGGCATTCCACCCCCAATCACTTTTCCAAAAGTCACTAAGTCTGCACGAACTCCAAAGGTCTCTTGTGCTCCTCCAAACGCAAGACGAAAACCTGTCATTACTTCATCGAAAATTAAAAGTGCGCCGTGCGCGTCGCAAAGCTCTCTAAGAGCTTGCAAAAAATTGTCTTCCGGGAGAACACATCCCATATTTCCGGCAACCGGTTCAATAATGATAGCCGCAATCTCACTTCCTTCATTTTCAAAGATTGATTTCACCCCTTCCAAATCATTATACTTCGCAAGTAGAGTGTCTTTTGCGGTGCCTTTCGTTACTCCTGGTGAATTTGGATTCCCGAACGTAGCGGCCCCACTTCCTGCTTTAATTAAGAAGGAATCAGAATGACCATGGTAACAGCCCTCAAATTTCACAATTTTGTCTCTCCCTGTATATCCTCGAGCTAACCTGACAGCACTCATACATGCCTCAGTCCCTGAGGAAACCATACGAACTTGGTCTATATGGGGTACTTTGGAGACAATTAATTTTGCAATTTGAGTTTCAAGTTCGGTTGGAGTTCCAAAAGAAAAACCACTTTCTGCCTGCTTTTGAATTGCTTCTAAAACTTTAGGATGGGTATGCCCTAGAATTGCAGGCCCCCATGAATTGATATAATCAATATAAACGCGGTTGTCTTCGTCGGTTAAATAGGCCCCCTTCGCGGACTTCATAAAAACAGGTACTCCTCCTACGGACTTAAAAGCGCGCACAGGTGAATTCACTCCTCCTGGAATGTATTTTTTAGCCTCATCGAAGAGTGCAGAACTTCTTTGGTATAGCATAATAATTCAATTTGAGAACGAAAAAAAATCTTCGTTCAAGGTGTGCAAATTTACGAAATTAGAAGGAGACTTAACGCCTTGGCTTACGCTTTTGAAGATAAATCAGTTGCCCTACACGGGGCTGTTCACCGTAAGACATTCGATTTTTAGCATAAAGTTGGGAAAGCTTCACACCAAATTTCTGAGCGATGTCATGCATGGTGTCCCCTACTTGTGCTTCGTAGGTAGCGACGAGCGCTTTGGAAGATTTAGCTTCTAAGAACAGAACATCATTTTTCTGAAGTTCTGGACTAGAAAGTTCATTCCATTTCATGATCTGCTTCTCCCCAATATTAAACTTTTTGCTGATATAGGCCACCGTAGTGGGCGCAGGAATAATAATAAATTTCTTTCCAGAATTAGGATGACTTTTAATGAGAATTCCTTGCAGGAGTTCTGCCGCCGAATGCATCTTTTGAATATCCTCTACTCGTTGCGCATAGGAAACCTGTTTGTAAGGCACCGTAAGGGTAACAGGCTTCGCTTTCGCATTGGTTTGATCCAATTGCGCCATGAAGATTTTATCCTCTCGAAGTTCCGGATACAGCTTTAGAATCGTAAAATAAGTCTCTTTAGAATTGGTACGATCAAATTCATACAATTTCAATTTTTCAATCTTATCAATTAAGATATAGGCATACCTAGGATTCGTTGCATATCCCGCTTTTTTAAGTCCATGAGCCCAAGCTTTGTAATCATACATGTCTAGGGTGAAAAGATTCTGATAGTACTTCCTAAACCTCAAAAATTTAGAATGGTCTTCATAGGATTCGCGTGGGTCTTCATAAACACGAAAACATTCGTTTGGCGCATCGTCCGTATGAGACATGGTCTTCCCCGTCCATTCTTCCTTGCATTTAATTCCAAAATGATTGTTGCCCAGTTGCGCGAGACGACTTTGACCTCCACCCGTCTCCAATAAACCCTGAGCAAGGGTAATCGAAGCCGGAATTTGATACTTTTCCATTTCTTCCACTGCATAAGGAGCAAATTTTTGAATGTACTGATCTTCTGTTTTCCAATTTTGAGCACTCAAAAAAGAAATCATTAAAAGTGTAAAAGCAGCAAAGCTCTTTTTCATGTCTTATCTATTTAGAATAAATTTGTTCTCTATTTTCATCTAGGGGCTTAATTAACGTTCTGCCCTTTGATTCTAAAAATTGATTTGCCCCTGCGATTCCTTGCAGTCCCCCGGTATGAATCGCTAATATTTTCGCTCCTTTTGGAAAATAATCTTGCTCTATCAACCTAATTAAACTTTGCATCATTTTTCCCATATAAATGGGATCTAGGGCCACCGCGAACTGACTTGAAAATGCATTCAAAAACTCAATAAGTTCATGAGACATTTTCCCATACCCAGCTTCTGCAGCGTCGAGTAATTCAAAATTCTCTCTTCCCGATAGTCTTCTTATGATACCCTCCAAACGTGCATCTTTGACTACCTTAAATCCCAGAACTTTTTGATTGGGTGCCGCATATTTGGATAGCCCTGCGAGGGTTCCACCCGTTGCTACGGGTGCACAAATATAATCAAAACTTTGAGTTTCAGCTCCTAGGACATGTTTAAAGCCTTCGATCGCCAACTCACTTGTCCCCCCTTCCGGAATTAAAATTGCATTTTTCGCAAATGCCTTCACGAGTTGCTCAATTTGTTCTTTCTCGCGGTATACCTCTCTTGATACAAAACTGAATTCCATTCCATTTTGGTGGGCAAAACGAAGTGTTGGGTTTTGCATCCAACTTTCTTTTAGCTCCTCACCACGTACAATCCCGTGCGTGGCAAAGCCAAAGCGTTTTCCCATTGCAGAAAAGGCGGCAATATGATTGGAATAGGCACCTCCAAAAGTATAGAGTATGGGCTTTTTCGCTTCGTTTTCCAGTAAAGTTTTGATGGGATAAAAAAGCTTCCAGAATTTATTCCCTGAAATCTCAGGATCGATCTGATCCTCTCTCTTCAAATAGAGATGCACCAGTTCACTAATCGGAAGCTCAACAATGGGAGTCGTAGTCAAGGGAAGTTCCATATTGCGATCAAAATTAAAACATTTCTTGCAACTTCTTCCCATTTTGCATGCAGAATTCAAAGGCACATACGCTTACAGCCTCTCTTTAAAAGGCTATAAAAATTTGAGAAAACTAAATAATGCCTCTTATTTAAAGCTAAGATTTTAATATCTTCGCCAGCAAAATAACACGAGGTGGGCGAAAAAGAGCAAATCTTTTCCAAATTAATAAAAGACAATCAAGGCTTGATTATCAAAGTCTCACGCCTCTATACAAACTCCTTAGAAGATGAAGAAGATCTTTTCCAAGAAATTGTGTTACAATTATGGAGAAGCTACGACACATTTAAAGGACAAAGTAAAATTTCGACATGGATGTATCGTGTCGCTTTGAATACGGCGATTACCCTTTTTCGAAAGAAAAAGAAATCACCCAAGACAGATGAACTCATGGAACACCACCAAAGAGATTATCTCGAGGACGACAACGATGAGAAACAATCTCAGATTGCGCTTCTCTATAAAGTAATTAAGTTACTTCCAAGAGTAGAAAGAGCCATTGTTGTGATGTATCTGGACGACCAACCTTACCGAGAAATTGCGGAAACCTTAGGTATCTCCGAAGTAAACGCTCGAGTGAAAATGAACCGTCTAAAAAAGACACTTAAAGAATTGATGGAAAAGCATGCCTGAATTTGATCTAGATAGCTTGAAGGAGCAGTGGCAGTCACAGCCCACTGCAGAAAAATACGGAGCGCCAGAAATCCTTGAAATGCTCAATAAGAAGTCACGCAATTACGTGAAGTATATTTATTATATAAGCATTGCAGAATTCACTCTTTTTATTGCAATCGCACTCTATTACCTTCTAAGCGGAGACGATTTAGGAGATTTCATGAAAACCGTTGGAAAATTAGGAATCGAACACCCGGAACACTACCGCCAAATTTTCTCGGTGCTGTACACCGTAATAAAGATATCGAGCCTTTTAGTGAGTTTTTTCTTTGTGGTGCGTTTTTATCGAGCTTACAAAAAAATCAAGGTGGAAGAAAATCTAAAAAAGTTTATTCTTCAGATAGTTTCCTTTCGAAAAACGGTGAATTTATTCATTTTAGTCAACATTGTTCTAATTGTACTATTTATGGGGATAATTATTACATTCCTCTTTGCTCTTATATACCAAGAAAGTGTTCAAATCGACAACCCTACACTTTATGGACTTGCCACTGGATTAATTGTCTCAACTATACTGAGTGTCGTGTTTATCTGGGGGTACTACCGTCTTGTATACGGTATTTTAATGGGCCGTTTAGGAAGAAACTTAAAACAACTTCAGCAGATTGAAAATACAAACGAAAGTTAAATGAGGCGTACTTTATAAAGTACGCCTCATTTAATTTTGGTTACAAAATTTTGAATTGACAAAAGAAGTCTATAATTCTTTTCTTAATCTGGCCACTGGAATACTTAACTGTTCACGATACTTCGCAATCGTTCTACGAGCAATATTATATCCCTTTTCTTTTAACAAACCAACCAAAGCATCATCTGTGTATGGTTTTCTTTTGTTCTCTTTGTCAATCACCTCTTGCAAGTGCATTTTAATCTCTTTGGTTGAAACCTCTTCACCATCGTCATTGGTTAAGGAATCTGAGAAGAGATCTTTCAGATAGACAATGCCATTGGGCGTATCTGCATATTTACTTTTTACCACCCTCGAAATCGTCGAGATATCAAACCCTGTGATGTCCGCAACATCCTTCAAAATCATAGGTTTCAGAGACTTATCGTCTCCCGTTAAAAAGTATTCTTTTTGCAATTTCACAATCGCAGTAATGGTTTGAAGAAGCGTATTTTGCCTTTGGTTAATGGCATCAATGTACCATTTTGCGGCATCTAGCTTCTGTTTAATAAAAAGTGCAGCCTGCTTGTGTTCACTCGACGTTTTGTCGTGTGAATAGGTGGATAGAATCTCCTTGTATTCATCAGAGACTCTTAGCGTAGGTGCATTTTTACTATTAAGCAATGGAACGACTTCGTATTTGCCTTTGGATTTTTCCTTGATCTGAATTACAAAATCAGGAATGATTTCTTGGTTGATAGTGATGGTTTGCGTATCGAAGTTCCCACCCACTTTTGGAGATAGTTTAGATATTTCCTCTAATGCATCCTTAAGATCCTCTTCGTCCACATCATACTTCTGCATGATCTTGCTATAATGCTTATTGGTAAGTGCATCAAACTGATTGCGAAGAATGTTAGCGGCCAAACTAACCGTTTTATCGCGCGTGATTTTCTTTTCAATTTGAAGCAGCAGACATTCCTGCAAGCTTCGCGCTGCCACACCTGGAGGATCTAATTTTTGCAAATAGTTCTCCAAGATGTTTTCAACTTCTTCTTTGGTCGTGTAGATCCCTTGAGAAAAGGCTAAATCGTCAACAATCGCTTTAAGCTCACGTCTTAAATAACCGTCGGTATCAAGGTTGCCAATGATGTATTCCGCAATTTTCAACTCATCCTCCCCAATATTAATAAGTCGAATCTGTTCGATTAAATAATCATAAAGAGTTTGTCCTTCCGTAAGTAGGCTTTCATTGTCAAAGTCTTCATCGTCCGCTGAATAATTACTAGAAGCAGTCTTATAAGAAGGTTCATCGTCAAAAAGATATTCATCTACATCAAAGTCTGTATCGATGGATTCGGTTCCCTCCTCTTCAAACTCTGAATTCTCCTCAAAATCGTCCCCTTCCTTTTCCTCTTCACTTGTCCTTTCAAGGGCCGGATTTTCCTCCAACTCTCGTTCTAACTCTTCTTCGAATTCAAGCGTATGAAGCTGGATCAGTTTCATCAATTGAATTTGTTGAGGAGCCAGTTTCTGGCCTAGTTTGAGTTGTAAATTTTGTTTTAACATATATCAGTTCGAGCTACAAAAATAACGGCTTTTCTATCGGGGAAATTTATAGGTTAACCGAAATTTTTTATTCAATTATTAAAATTCTGCATTTTTTGGAGTTCTTGGGAACGGAATCACATCTCTAATATTTGTCATTCCCGTTACAAACAACACAAGTCTTTCTAGACCTAGTCCAAATCCTGCGTGAGGCACGGATCCAAACTTGCGGGTATCAAGATACCAATAAAGCTCTTGTTGATCCACATCCATTTCCTCCATCTTTTTCTTAAGTATCTCTAGACGTTCCTCTCTTTGGGAACCTCCAATGATCTCCCCAATGCCTGGGAATAGAACATCCATGGCAGATACTGTTTTATCGTCTTCATTCAGACGCATATAGAACGCTTTGATTTCTTTTGGATAATCAAAAAGCACCACGGGACATCCAAAATGCTTTTCCACTAAATAACGTTCGTGCTCACTTTTTAAATCGGCACCCCATCCCTCGACTGGGTATTGGAATTTGCCTTTCTTATTCTCTTTTGAGTTAAGTAGAATTTCAATGGCTTCGGTATAAGAAACTCTTTTGAATCTCTTTTCAATTACTTTTTCTAGCTTCTCAATGAGTCCTTCTTTTGCGCGATCTTTTTCAGGTTTTTGCTTTTGCTCTTCTGAAAAACGTTTGTCTAGAAATGCTAAGTCTTCTTTGCAGTTATCTAGTACATACTGTATCACATATTTGAGGAAATCTTCCGCTAAATCAATATTGTCTTCAAGGTTGTTGAATGCCACCTCAGGTTCGACCATCCAAAATTCGGCTAAATGTCGAGTCGTATTGGAATTTTCCGCTCTAAAGGTAGGTCCAAATGTGTACACACGACCTAGTCCCATCATCGCTGTTTCCGCCTCAAGCTGGCCAGAAACGGTAAGTGAAGTCTTACGACCAAAAAAGTCTTGTTCAAAATCAACCTGACCTGAATCGTCTTTTGGAATGTCGTTTAAATCAAACGCAGTAACTCCAAACATTTCTCCCGCTCCTTCGGCGTCTGCACCCGTAATAATTGGGGTATTAATGTAACTAAACTGATTTCTATTGAAATAGTCGTGTATTGCAAAACTCACCGCACTTCTTACTCTAAACACTGCGCTAAACAAATTAGTTCTAAATCGTAAATGCGCCTCTTCTCTTAATTTTTCAAGGGAATGCTTTTTCGGCTGTAGAATTGTTTTTTGTAGTTCCTCATAGAAATTATCGCCTAAAATTTCAATTTTTTTAGCGATTAGCTCTACACTTTGACCCGCTCCCTGGCTTTCCACGATCTCTCCTGTAATCTTAAGAGAAGATCCAATATTTATGTTCTTAATCAACTCCTCGCTGAACCCTTGTTCCGGGTTCACCACGATTTGTAAATTATTAAGTGTTGAACCGTCATTTAATGCGATAAAGCGATTAGAACGAAAAGCTTTAACCCAGCCGTATACGGTAAGGTCATGGTGAAGTACTTTCTTGTACTCTTGTAAAATGTCGTTTAGGGTACTCTTTTTCATAGATACATCTGTAGAAGACAAAGGTACTAAAAATTGGCTTAATTTTTGATAGAGGCAAAAAAAATCCATCCTCAAAAAAGCCATAGCGGAAGATTAATTCACTTCGTTATAGATTTAGGAACGATCGTCCAGGAGCGATTATTAGCTGCCTGAATTCTCTATCGTTTTCGAAACTTATAAAAACTCCAAAATTTGCGACTCTTTAGATAAGTCATATCTTCCTGCATCGCGTACGCTTCTCTTTCAAAAGAAATACATCTATAGGCTAAAGAACCATTCTTTACTTTAAAAAACCAATAATAATACTCAACCACATACCATAGGTAAAAGAAAACGACAAGAAGTTCTACTTGCTGGCGTAAATGGATTCGTTCATGGTTAAGCAGAACCGAATCTTCTAAATCCTGCGTGGAGCGCAAAATCACAAATGGATATAGCGTGATGCCGTTTATTTTTGTATTTTTGAGAAGTGATGAACAGACCAAAACCATAGTTCAAAACTAATCAAAAAAAATGTAGTTTAAAATTTAACTTATGCCCCGTCTACCCATCAAAGAAAATGAAGACTATTATTACAACGAGCAAGGATACAGGGTTTTCACGGAAAACTACCACCTAAAAAGAGGGTATTGCTGCAAAAATGGATGCAAGCATTGCCCTTATGGCTACGACAAGAAAACAGATACTTTTAAAAAAAACCAAGATAAAAATAAATCAAAATGAAAAAATACGCATTCCTTTTATTCATCGTGGCGAGTTTTGTAGCGGTCTCTTGTAGCCCCTTCCAAGTTCGCTCTGATTATGCAGAAAATACCAATTTCAATCAGTACCGCACCTATCAACTTCGAATTCAAGATTTGAAATTAAACGACATTGACAAAGACCGAGTTTTGAATGAAATCTCTAAGCAACTTCAAAACAAAGGGCTTATGCCTGCGCAAAACCCAGAACTGATTGTGAATATAAAGGCGAGACATAAAAATGTAAACGACATCCAAACCTCAAGTCCATACGGTATGTACGGCTGGGGAAGCCCTTGGGGCTGGGGCTTTGGAATGCAAAGAACATGGGCTACCAACTACAATCGCGGCGGACTTGTCATTGATCTAATCGATGCAAAAACGCAGAGATTGGTTTGGCAAGGAATCGGTGATGGAATCTCCGTAGACTCTCCTAAGCAAAAGCAAAAACAAATTCCAGAAATCATTGAAGAAATGATGGCAAATTATCCACCGAAAGCAAATTAATTTGCGGAACATTTACGCTAAAATCAACGTTGCCCGACGCAACGTTGATTTTTTTTGCCTTGCCACTTTGGTGCGGAAAATAAATAGGCGCAAAGTAGACTAGCCGTCTTTTATCCACAAAAAAAATTCCGAGTAACGAGACTCGGAATTTATATTTAGAGGGCGCAAAATTGCGCCGAATCCATTTTCTAATCGACTAGTTCTGAAATGGGATTACCAATGGTTCCACTTGGAGTCTCAATCTTTAGCATTTGCGCAACCGTAGGTGCTATATCCGTCATATGATAAGGTTTGGAGCTAGCTCCTTTCTTAACTCCTGTCCCCATGAAAAGTAGTGGAATATGCGAATCATAAGAGTTCCAAACACTATGCGTAGTACCTGTTTTTGAATAAGAAGGTAGAAGGCCGTCTTGAGTGATAATCTGAATATCCCCACTTCGTTGCCAATGATATCCATTGGTCATTCTTGTTTTTATAGGCTCCGGAATGGCAGCCTGCGCAAGTTTTCTAAGCTCTACTGCATAGAGTACACTCTTTTCCGTATTTAACCACTCAACTACATGACTAGCGACCTTATCGTAGTCTAAATCGGCTGACTTAATCGCTTTTCGATTAAGATAGACTTGGTAATTTTGGAAACCTAGAATCAAATCACTTTTTCCAAATTCAGCCTTTAATTCCTCTTTTAAATCCGCAATCAGTTCGCGGTCAAAGAAACCACTTTTCATTTTGTTTTCCTTCATATATCCCTCGGAATGAGCAGCACCATGGTCTGCCGTCAAAAAGACTAGATAGTTCCCTTTCCCTACTTTTTGATCCAAAGCCTTGAAGAATTCGGCCAAATCACGATCTAAACGAATATAAGTATCTTGAACTTCAATGGAATTAGGTCCAAATTTATGCCCCACATAATCCGTGGAAGCGAGGTTTACGACTAGGAAATCGGTATCGGAGTCTTTACCAAGACCATACCCGTCCACCGCCGCTGTGGCGGCCATTAGTGTAAGGGTGTTTCCAAAAGGTGTTGTACGAATTACATTTTTGTCCTTATCAAAATCAGCTAACAGGTTTTTATAAGGAAAAGTGGGCGACTTTGCACTTCCTAAAAGTCCCTCCCAAGGAACATCGTCTCTAGTACTTTCTTTGTATTCGTTCGGATTTAAAACGAGATTCCATCCTTTCGAAACTAGAGTTCTTGCATGGTTCTTCGCGTTAAAGTCTTGTAACCATTTAGGAAGCTCATTCATATAGTAGGAACTTGTCACAAAATGTCCATTTCCTTCATCAAACCAAAAGGCTCCTAAGGGGTTATGTCCAGCTGGCAAAATAGAAGCACGGTCTTTAAGCGAAACTCCCACTACTTTTGAACGAAAGTTTGTTGCCATCCCTAATTGATCTGTAATGGTCGTACTGTTCAAATTTTGCGGCGAATGGCCTCCAATCTTATCTGAACTTGATCCAACTCCTTTCACTTGCTTATCTGTCGTGCAGTATATATTTTCACCTGTCTCGCGATCGAGCCAATCATTACCCGCTATTCCGTGAATGGAAGGAACCGATCCTGTATAAACTGAGGTATGGCCTAAAGCAGTGACCGTCGGAATGTAATCAATCATTACATTGCTAAAACTATACCCCTCACGAATCATGCGATTAAATCCATCATTCCCATATTGATCTTGGTATCGGTTTAGATAGTCCCACCTCATTTGGTCGACCACAAGGCCCACGACAAGTTTCGGAGTTTCGTTCTTGGAGGACGTCGTGGATTGCGCGCCAAGACTCAGGCTTAGGAATAAGCCTACAAATAATAATCTCAAATGATTACGCATAGTATAATATTTAGACAAATTTAGCATAAATGGACGATTTAAACGAGCAAAGAAAAAAATTCACATCTTATTAATATTCGAAAAGTGCGATCCCGAGACCGAATACCAATTCTTAAAGTTGAAAACCAGAGCCAAAATACACCTGAATGACACACAGGTTAAGCGCACGATTCAATTTGGCAGATAAGTTCATAAAAAAACCTCGCCGATGCGAGGTTTAAATAGGTTATCCGAAATTAAAATTTAAGATCATTATTGACCGCTCTCACAGCCTCTGCAGCTGCATTAAATTTCTCTTTTTCTGTATCGCTTAGTGGAATATTGACAATTTTTTCTACTCCATTTTTTCCGATGATTGCAGGCACCCCTAAACAAATGTCATTTTGCCCGTACTCCCCTTCCAAAAGTAAAGAACAAGGAATCATCTTTTTCTGATCACATGCAATCGCTTGTACCATTACAGAAACAGCAGCTCCTGGCGCATACCAAGCAGAAGTACCTAACAATTTGGTTAACGTAGCACCGCCCACTTTGGTTTCTTCAACCACGTAATCAATCTGATCTTGGCTTAAGAACTCACTAACGGGAACTCCATTTCTTGTTGCTTTGCTCACCAAAGGAAGCATTCCCGTATCGCTATGCGCAGCAATCACCATTCCGTCTACATCTGAGATTGGTGCCTCTAGCGCTTCTGCTAATCTATATTTGAATCTTGCACTATCAAGAGCTCCTCCCATACCAATAATACGGTTTTTCGGAAGTCCAGAGGTCTTGTGAACAAGGTAAGCCATCGTATCCATTGGGTTGGATACAATAATAATAATCACGTTTGGAGAATGCGCTACTAAATTCTTAGTCACGTCGCTTACGATTCCTGCATTGATCCCGATAAGTTCCTCACGAGTCATCCCTGGTTTACGCGGAATTCCAGAAGTAATCACTGCAATATCAGAATTTGCAGTTTTGCTGTAATCTCCAGTGGTCCCCACAATTTTCGTGTCAAATCCGTTGAGCGAGGCCGTTTGCATTAAATCCATAGCCTTTCCTTCTGCAAATCCTTCCTTAATATCGACTACGACCACTTCCGAACAAAAATTCTTCATGGCAATATACTCTGCACAACTGGCTCCTACAGCGCCTGCTCCTACGACGGTTACTTTCATAATTTTATTTGATTTTTAATAGATTTATCATTTTGAATGGACACTCAAAAAGATTGATATGTCAAGTATTCAAATTTACAAATAAGTTCGATTTTACACAATTTCAACCTACATATTTTAGTTTCCTTACTTTGCGTAGATAAAAACCCCTACTTTTCCTCTTCAAAATAAAGGCGATAGTACTTTCCTTTTTCGTCTTGTCCTGTTTCAATTAGCTTGCGATCTCCATGAACGTAAATATGAAAATTCTTATCTAGCTTTATCACACTCTTAAAATATCGCGCATTCTTTTTCACCGCAGATTCATTAATCACAAAATCGTCCGCGATTGAAACTTGCATATCTTGCTCATAGTCGGTTTTGTAATTCACAAAACTCTCTATTACGTTTTGATCCTCCAGAACATTTGTAGTGAAGTCTTCAAATTCGAATTGGTCCCTATCTTTAAAAAAGGAAATGGATTTATTTAAAAAGTCAGCTTGGTCTGCTTTTGAAATTTCAAACTCTTGCGGAAGTTGCTTGGTTATAAAATCCTTGTAGACGGCTAAGGTCTCCTGCGTATGAAAATAAGCATCATTCCTTTGCTTTACTTTCAAAAAATCTTCAAACCAATAGTACTCATCCCCATTCTTGTTTTGGTCTATGACCGAAACGGCGTACCCAAGATCTGAATCCACATTGTAAATCACACAGCCTTTGTCAAGCTTTGTCAGTCCAATTCCATAATCCTTTTCTAGATCAAAGGATTCTTCAGAGGGTTCTATTTTCAAAAAGGGCAGTTTGGTTTCCGTCTTAAAAAGTCCCACTTTCGCCACTGACGTTTCATCTCCTTCTTCGGGTTCAAAATAGCACACAAATAAATCTCCTCCCTGCACTCTAGGGTTTTGTGCGATTTCAAATAAATGAGTGGCAATGTTTTCACTTTCACTCAAAAATTCGCTTGGATCCTCAAAAATCTGCTTTACAGATTGATAAATAGGATTCTGATTTAAATAGGTATCGCTATAAAACTGAAACTGCTCATCGCTCTTAAACCCTTTTAAGAAAAAATCCGTGAGCGACTCCTTCATCCCTTCTTCCACTTCCAATTCTTGAGAGGAAATACGTAGCGCTTCCCCGTTGATCTTATTTCCTACTCTATGTACTATAATTTTTGAAAACATTTCTTTGATTTTTGTTGAAATGCAAAAGTATCTAATTCCTTCTAAATCCAAAGCTCCGATCCACTACTTAATATTAAAAATTAATAATATCCATTAATCATTTTGACTTCCTTCGAAAAAAGAGTGGCCGATTCGGAAAAAAAATAAAAAAAGGGCTTACACAATCACTGAACACAACAAACAAAAACCGCTGTAAACATTCTATTTACAGCGGTTTGTCACTCATTAATAATTGATATTAATTACTGATTATTTCACTTCTTCGAAATCTGCATCTTGCACATCGTCCGGTCCATTCCCTTGATCTTGTTGTGAGTCAGCACCTTGTCCTGCAGCTGCTGCTTGCGCGCTGTACAACTCTTCAGAAGCAGCTGTCCATGCAGCGTCTAAAGCTTCGGTTTTCGTTTTAATAGACTCCAGATCTTTGGTTTCATAAGCTGCTTTCAACTCTGTTAAAGCAGTCTCAATTCCCGCTTTTTTATCTGCTGATAATTTATCACCGAATTCTTTCAGTTGCTTTTCTGTTTGGAAAATAAGAGCATCCGCTTTGTTGATTGATTCTGCTTCTTCTTTTCTTTTCGAGTCTGCAGCTGAGTTTTCTTGAGCTTCTTTCTTCATTCTTTCAATTTCTTCTTCTGACAAACCTGAGCTCGCCTGAATCTTAATTGATTGCTCTTTTCCAGTTCCTTTGTCTTTTGCAGATACACTTAGAATCCCGTTCGCATCTATATCAAAAGTTACTTCAATTTGAGGAACTCCTCTTGGCGCTGGTGGAATATCTTGAAGATCGAAACGACCAATTTCTTTGTTATCATTAAACATTGGACGCTCCCCTTGACCTACTCTAATACTTACTGCAGGTTGGTTATCGGATGCCGTTGAGAACACTTCTGATTTTTTCGTTGGAATCGTTGTGTTCGCTTCAATTAGTTTAGTGAAGACAGAACCCATGGTTTCAATACCTAAAGAAAGTGGAGTGACGTCTAAAAGAAGTACATCTTTTACATCTCCCGTTAATACTCCCCCTTGAATTGCAGCACCAATCGCTACCACTTCATCTGGGTTTACTCCTTTTGAAGGTTTTTTACCAAAGAATTTTTCTACTTCTTCCTGAATTTTTGGAATTCTAGTAGAACCCCCAACTAAGATTACCTCGTCAATATCATTTGCGGAAAGTCCAGCATCAGATAAAGCTTTTTTACAAGGCTCCATTGAGCGTTTTACTAAATCTTCAGAAAGTTGCTCAAATTTCGCTCTGGTTAAGGTTTTCACTAAGTGTTTTGGACCACTTGCCGTTGCTGTAATATAAGGAAGGTTTATTTCTGTTTGCGTAGAAGCAGATACTTCAATTTTCGCTTTTTCTGCAGCCTCTTTCAATCTTTGCAAAGCGATGGGGTCTGCTTTAAGATCTACTCCTTCTTCTGATTTAAATTCAGAAGCTAGCCAATTGATAATCACGTTATCAAAATCATCTCCACCTAAGTGAGTATCTCCGTTTGTGGACAATACTTCAAATACGCCATCTCCTAAATCTAAAATAGAGATATCAAAAGTTCCCCCTCCTAAGTCGTATACTGCGATTTTTTGATCTTTATGGTTCTTATCAAGACCATAAGCTAATGCAGCGGCAGTCGGTTCGTTGATAATTCTTTCGACCGTAAGTCCTGCAATTTCACCTGCTTCTTTCGTTGCTTGTCTTTGTGCATCATTAAAATAAGCTGGAACCGTAATTACAGCTCTACTTACTTCTTGTCCTAAATAATCTTCTGCAGTTTTCTTCATTTTTTGAAGTGTCATGGCAGAAATTTCTTGTGGAGTGTATTCTCTGTCGTCAATTTTTACTTTCACAGAATCGTTCGCTCCTTTTACAAGATCGTACGGCACGTGCTTGTCTTCTCCTTGTAAACTAGAGAAGTGCGTTCCCATGTAACGCTTAATTGAACTAATGGTTTTTGTCGGGTTCGTTACTGCTTGTCTTTTAGCAGGATCCCCTACTTTTCTTTCTCCATCCTCTGTGAATGCTACAATGGATGGTGTTGTTCTTTTTCCTTCTGCGTTAGGAATAACCACAGGATCTTTTCCCTCCATTACAGCTACGCAAGAGTTCGTAGTTCCAAGGTCAATACCGATTATTTTACTCATTGTCTATATAATTTTTTTGTTAATTTTAATTTCCATGGTCTCAATCTCTAAAAATATACCAAGCTAAAAAATATGACAAATTGACATAGAAAACAGTAAAAACCTACAGAGTTCTACGCAAACCGAGCTCCAAGTTTTGCCACGAACCCCGGCATTGCGACATTCTTAACTGTCAATCTTGAAAATTAGAATTCACCACCTATTCCCTTTGCTAAAGTGCTCGCTTTGCTATTTTCTATATAAACAAAGCGGCCAAAGGAAATCCTTTGGCCGCACTTAGTATTTTAAATTCGTTCTATTTCAGCGACAAAATGTATTCTACCATCTTAATTGCATTTTCTTGGCTAAGTCCTGCGTGCGGAGTCATTGGGATCTGCCCCCAAACACCTACACTTCCTTCAATAATGTGCTTAGCAAGTGTTTCTTTGTCTGCATCTGTGTACTTCGCAGCCACATCCTTATAAGAAGGTCCAATTAAGGTTGCATCTTCCTTGTGACAAGTTAAGCAGTCCATACCCTGAATTAAAGTAAGGCCCTCATCTTGCGCTGGCGCTGCCTCAGCAGAAGCGACTGGCTCTTCAATCATTACATTGGATTCTACTCCTGAATCTTCTGTTTTTTTGGAACAAGCAATTACCATTGCACCCATCAAAACTAGCATTGCGATCTTTTTCATAGTCTTAAAATTAAAGTATTAATTATAGGTTTTAATTACGTTTGAATGCAAATATAGAAATTTAAACAATGCAAAGACAGATAACAAAAATCACGTTATGTATATGACCCTAGTCATATACATATTATCTAAAAATTCATTAAATTTGAGAGGACGCAACGAGAAATTTTATGAAAACACGCCAACTTTTCAACTTATCCTTACTCGCTTTTGCCCTAATTTCGTGTGGAAATGAACAAAAAGAAAGTTCAATCCCGACGGACTCCCAAAAGAGTTCCGATCGGAAAGAATCTGAAATGGCTACCTCAGAAGCCTACGACCCGACACGAGGCATTGGAGAGTACGATACGCATAATGTAGATTTAAGCACATTCAATCCACAACTGGCAGCAAAAGGAAAAGACATTGCGGATGTAAAATGCATCACTTGTCACAAAACAACCGACGAAAAGCTCGTAGGTCCAGGTTGGAAAGGGATCACCCAGAGACAAACTCCCCATTGGATTCTAAATTTTATTTCCAACCCCGGCCCGATGCTCGATGTGGATCCTGCTTTGCAAAAACAGTTGGAACTCTGCCTTGTTAGAATGCCGAATCAGGCGCTGACAGACCTAGAAGCGAGACAGCTCCTTGAATACATGCGTGAGATTGATGGAGCGAAATAAACTACTTCTATTTCCCATGAATCAGTCCCCTATTCATCTTCTAAAGGGACTATTTTTAAGATAGGTCTTGCTTTTAAACTAAAAAAGAGAGAAAGAACACTAAGCGAAATTCCTACTGAAATTGCTACAAGCGTTGGAGCTGCATAAGGAATTCCTATATATTTTACAGAGAACACGCCCATCAAACCTAAAACCGCTTGATTGAGAAAAACGAATAGAAGGACACTCTGAAGGGAGCGCGTCACTCTTTTTGTGATAAAAAATCGGTTGGTCGCTAAAATTTGATTGAGTAAAAACATGGAAATACACATGAGTAACACCAAATGCAGATAAGCAATCACCACATTTCGAAAACCAAACGCAAATTGACTGATTTGTGGCACTACAGAAAAGAGTTGCAGTAAAATTTTCACTCCAAAAGCAATACCCACATACCAAAGCGTAAAACGATGCAAAGGTGAATAGGCCAAAACGAGTTTCGACCAGTTCAATTTCACTAATCGAAGCAGTCTATATGCGCCAAAGGTTTGTGCCAAAGCCGAGACGACAATTAGCCAGTATACAAGTGGATTTAAATCCATCCATAAGACCGAGAGTCCAAAACCAAATACGGCACCAAAAAGCAGGGGATAAAAAATAAGATGACTTTCCCTAGACGAAATCTCCACTCCAATTCTCTTCAAAGACTCTAAGAAAAGACCTATGGCTATAAAAAGAAAACAGCCATTGTACTGAAAATGCAGATAGAAGTAACTTGAGGCTAAATAAAGCTGCTGATCGACCAGCCCTGAGGCTTTGCTAAAGCTCAAATAAAAAATACCCAGTGAGGAAAAAGCGGCGAGTCCTAGCCCAACCTTGAACCATCGTACAATATGAGAAGAATCCTTCCAATAGTCCTTTAAAAGAAAAGCAAAAAAGGCAAATCCAGTAAAAAGACAAATGCTACAAGCCACGATCGACAGCCAATAATAGCCTGCATATATAAAAGTGGGAATCATTAAAAGCGCACCGATTGCATTGAGAACCAGGAGCACTTGATACTTCTTAAGCTTTGCAATAGTCAGATACTTTTGAAGGTAAAATAGCATCAATACGTAAAGCACTTGGGTTATCCACCCGTAGAACGCAAAATGAGAGTGAGCCTCTTGAAGAAATTTTTGGTCTAACTGAGGCAAAGAAAATGCAATTTTATACCGCATTAAGGTGCCCAATACAGCGACAAGAAAAAGATTCAAAATAGAGAACTTTAACCAGAACGCTTGATTTTTCATAGCTGAAATTGTTTTTGTTGCTTCTTTTTTCTAATCAAATACCGCCGACTCATTTGCGAAGACTTTAAACAAATATTTTGCCTTTTACAATGTCAAGTCGACCGCTTCTTTCCATCTTTTTGACGGTTCGAATGACGGTCTCAATGCGAAGTCCCGTCATTAGGGAAAGATCTTTGCGTGTGAGCTCCACCTTGGTTTTGCCTTCGGCATCCCCGATCTGCTCCTTCTTATACTCCATCAAATGGTTGTAAATCTGTTCTTCTGGATTTAAAACCACAAGGTTTTTCATCGAAAGGCTTTTGCGAAGGGATTTCTCTGCCACCGACATGGTAAAGAAAAGCATTTGATCAGGTCGCTTCTTAAGGTACTCTAAAAAGAGTGCTCTGTTAAGACGAAACACGCGCGCGGTTTCAGAGTACACTTCCACATGACCCGGAAATGGCTTTTGCAAAAGAACGGCGGGTTCCGCAAAAAAACTGCCTGCGCTTACGCGGTGCTGCAAAAATTCCTTCCCGTCCCGTGTTAAATTGAAAACAAAGAGCTCGCCCTGCTGTAAATAATAAAAACAGTCCGCGCATTCTCCTTCCTTTAAGATAAGGTCTCCTTTACGGTATCGTTTCTCCTCACACAGGGCTGCATCTTCAATGCAATCGTCGATCAAAAAAGCCATAAAGTATAAGGTTAATGGAATTCAAAGGTAGTAAGATTTTTTTTACGAATCCCCCCGACTTAGCCTACATATATCATCTTTTCGAACTTAAATTTTCCTATTTTTGACAAAAGAACATCCATGTCGGCACCATTTAATCCACGAGATATCACCTGGCTTGCATTTAACGAAAGAGTCATGCAAGAAGCGAACGATCCAAGCGTACCCTTACCGTTACGAATTCGATTTCTAGGAATCTTTTCAAACAACCTAGACGAATTTTTTCGCGTGCGTGTTGCCGGCTTGAAACGAGCCATGGATTTTAAGGATAAATTCATTTCGGATTCTTTTTTCCAGCCTCCTTCCAAAATTCTTTCTAAAATCAATGAAATTGTAATTGATCAACAAAGAGCCTTTGATCGCACATGGGAAGAGATCCAAAAAGAAATGGCTGAGGAAGGAGTTTACATAAGGTCTCCCCATGAGCTCAGTAGGTCTCAGAAAGAATATGTAGCCGTCTATTTTGATAAAGAAGTGGAAAGCAATGTAATTCCCATTCTGCTTAATGAAAACACGACGATGCCTTACTTACGCGATAAAAGCTTATACATCGGCATTGCAATGCGTAAGAAAAAACACCAATACCATAGCAACTATGCTATTATTGAGGTGCCTTCTCGGATGCTAGGAAGATTTACGCTACTGCCTTCCAAAAAAGGACAACAAGATGTAATGCTGCTCGAGGATGTAATCATTGCAAATCTCCCCCATATTTTCTCCTATTTTGGATTTGACGAATTTGAGGCGCACTGTTTTAAAGTGACGAAAGATGCCGAATTTGACTTGGACAATGACATCAGAACGACCTTAGCGGAGAAAATTGACAAAGCCGTGAAATCGAGACGAAAAGGAAAACCTACTCGTTTCGTGTTTGATAAAGATATGGATAAAGCTCTGCTAGAGTTTTTGATTCGAAAACTTCATTTGACCTCTAAAGACAGTATCATTCCAGGGCAAAAGATTCATAACTTTAAGCACTTCATGGATTTCCCAGAGGTCTTTCCTGCAGTCAAGAATAACGAAGAGAGAACAAGCTTTACACATCCTGAATTCGCATTAGGACAAAGAGTCACGGAAGTGGTATTGAAAAAGGATATTCTTTTTACCTTTCCCTATCATAGCTTCACGCCGGTTATTGACCTTTTGCGAGAATCCGCGATGGACCCCCATGTTCAAACGATTCAAATTACAGCCTATCGCCTTGCGACCAATTCCAAAATCGTCAACGCCCTTATAAATGCGGCGCGCAATGGTAAAAAAGTCACGGTTATGCTCGAACTTAGAGCTAGGTTCGATGAAGAAAACAACCTAAAATGGAAAGAACGGCTAGAATTAGAAGGCATTAAAGTGCTGCTTGGCATCCCAAATAAAAAAGTCCACGCAAAATTATGCGTGATTAAAAAGCGTCTCAATAATAAGACCTATCAATATGGTTTTATTAGTACGGGAAATCTGCATGAGAAGACAGCTAAAATCTATTCAGACAACCTTTTAATGACCTCAGATCGAACAATAATGGCCGACATCAACAAGGTTTTCGAAGTGTTAAAGAAGCCGAATTCTGATTTAGAGTCTACTCTAAAAACGTGCAAAAAATTACTCGTTTGCCCTAAATACATGCGTGAAAAAATAGAATGGCATATTGAGCGCGAAATAGCAGAGGCAAAAGCAGGACGTAAGGCCCTCATCATTGTGAAGGTCAACTCACTAAGCGACCGAGAAATCATACAGTATCTTTACGCTGCTGCAAAAGTAGGCGTGGTAATAAAGCTGATTGTCAGAGGAATTTACTGCCCTGTTAATCAAAAAGATTTTGCGAGGCCTATTGAAGCCATAAGTATCGTTGACGAATACCTTGAGCATTCTCGTCTCATGTATTTTTACAACAAAGGATCGGAGGACGTATACCTCTCCTCAGCCGATTGGATGACAAGAAACCTCGATTATCGAATTGAAGCCGCTGTTCCCATTAAGGACAAAGCTCTAAAACAAGAAATCAAAGACATCTTGCAAATTCAGCTTAAAGACAATGTCAAAAGCAGAATTTTAGACAACAAATTAAAAAACAAATACAAAAAATCAAACGAAAACCCCTTTCGTTCCCAAATTGAAATTTATAAGTACCTTAAAGCCAAACTACCAAACAGTCCCCACTCGTAATAAGTAAGCCTAGACTTGTTTCTCATTAGAAAAGAAGTCCTAAACACAAATTCTCTAATTTTGTATTAAATCCAGACCCCATGAAGATCGCCGCTATAGACATCGGAAGTAATGCCGCTAGACTATTAATAAACGAAGTAATTCCTACAAAAGAAAAAGGCAAAGCACAATATGTAAAACTAAATCTACTGCGTATTCCTCTTCGTCTGGGAATGGATGTGTTCTCTTATGGCGAAATTCGTGAAGAGCGTGAAAATATGATTTTAAACTGTATGAAGATATTCTCGCAGTTAATGAAAATGTACGGCGTGGAGTATTCTAGGGCTTGTGCCACGAGCGCAATGCGCGATGCGCGCAACGGCAAGCAAATCATTGAAAAAGTGAAGCAATCCTCTGGCATTGGAATCGAAATTATTTCTGGAGACGAGGAAGCAAGCTTAATCTATGCAAACCATATCGCAGAAACCCTAGACAAAGATTTTGGCTATTTATACATTGACGTAGGAGGAGGTTCCACAGAACTCATGTATTTTGAAAACGAAAAGCTTCTTTACAAGCGTTCTTTTAATATCGGAACCATCCGACTTCTAAACGGTCTTGTGGAAAAAACCCAGTGGGAGGAACTAAAAACGGCCATTAAAACAAACATCCTGACAGACAAGCCAAGAGTAGCTATTGGATCTGGAGGAAATATCAATAAACTCTTCTCTCTTAGTAAAACCAAAGACTCAAAACCACTTTCCGCTCATACTCTTAAAAAATACTACAAGGAGCTCTCTGCTCTCTCTGTGCAAGAACGAATGACGCGCTACAATATTCGCGAAGACCGAGCTGATGTTCTCGTACCCGCTTTAGAAATATTCAATAAAGTAATGAATTGGAGTCAGATCAAAAAAATATATGTCCCTAAGATTTCCGTAGCGGATGGACTAATTCATAGTATTTATGAAAATCTGGAGTCTGAGAAGAAATAGCTAACTTTAAGCTCACTGCAAAAATAATAACCTAATCGAAGTAAATAATAATTCCCATGAAGAAAACACCTTTATCAACCCTTATATTACCTGGTATACTTGCCGTTGTACTACTCCTCGCAATTCTTTGGGCCTTTCCGATGTACAGAGTCTGGTCTCAAGAAATGGCTGGAAAAGCAGAATTTGCAAAAGCAGAGCAAAATCGACGAATTAAAATTGAAGAGGCAAAAGCGAATCTTGAAGCTGAAAAACTAAATGCGCAAGCGGAAGTCGAACGAGCCAAAGGTGCCGCTGCGGCAATCAAAATCGAAAACGGTTCCTTGTCAGACAAATACATTCAGTACCTATGGGTTCGCCAACAAAACAATCTCAATGACAAAACAGTCATTTACATCCCAACAGAAGGGAACTTACCTCTTCTCGAAGCAAATCGAAATGCGGCTCAAAAATAACCAAAAAACAAACAGAGCTGCAAGCGAATAACGCTTACAGCTCTGCTTACTAAATTATTTTAAGTATTAGTCCGCTACATTCACGACCTCCTTAATTTCTGGGGCAAATTGCTTAATTGTATTTTCTACCCCGAGCTTCATAGTCGAAAAGCTCATCGGACAACCGTTGCAGTTCCCATGCAATTTTACAATCACTTTATCGCCTTCAACATCGATAAGTTCAATATCTCCTCCGTCTCCATTAAGAAACGGACGAATGCTTTCCAGTGCTTCTAGCACTTTGGTCACTGTTTGTTCATGAACTCCATTTTCTTTCATTGTGTCTGTTTTATTTTTTTGGTGAGCACCCAGCCATGGTGGTGATTTTCACTGCTTCTGTAGGAGGCAAATGTTTATTACGCTCCACTAAACTCTCAACCATAGCTTGTGCGGTTTTAATGTAAACCTCTTCTATTTTTGAGCCTTCTTGCAGCGCCGCAGGTCTTCCTACGTCACCGGCTTCTCTAATACTCTGAATCAAAGGAATTTCCCCTAAAATTGGAATATTTAAATCTTGCGCCAAATACTGTGCTCCTTGATTTCCAAAAATATAGTATTTGTTGTCTGGTAATTCTTCCGGTGTAAAGTAAGACATATTTTCAATCAAACCAAGCACTGGAATATTGATACTATCCATCGTAAACATTGCGATTCCCTTTCTAACGTCTGCAAGAGCTACATGTTGAGGGGTACTTACAATCACAGCGCCCGTCACTGGAACTTCTTGAATGATAGAAAGGTGAATGTCACCCGTTCCTGGAGGAAGGTCAACCAAAAGGAAATCCAGTTCTCCCCAATGGGCATCCCGAATCATTTGATTTAAGGCTTTTGAAGCCATTGGACCTCTCCATACCACCGCTTGATTAGCTCCTGAAAAATAGCCAATGGAAAGCATTTTTACGCCATAATTTTCCACAGGCTTCATTAGGTTCTTCCCATTTACCTCCACAGAAATCGGCTTTTGCCCCTCTGTATCAAGCATTGTAGGAACAGAAGGACCGTAGATATCGGCGTCTAGCAAACCTACTTTAAAGCCCATTTTAGCTAACGTAACCGCTAAATTGGCTGCCACTGTAGATTTCCCTACTCCCCCTTTTCCTGAAGCAATAGCAATAATATTTTGAATACCTGGAATCGATTTCCCCTTAATCTGATTTTGTTGAACTTCAGAAGGCTCTGGCGACGAAATCTTTAAATTTAACACAAGATTTTCACCAAATTGAGAAGCAAAGGCCTGCTTCATGGCAACTTCTAATTTTTTCTTTTCATGCATTGCAGGAGAATGTGCTTTCATGTCGATATAGACATCGTCTCCCATCACTTGCAAATTGGTCACTAAATCATCAACTTCAATCTCTTTGAGGAAGTCTTGAACTTGTATTTTT
Source organism: Bacteroidota bacterium (assembly GCA_023387375.1). Taxonomy (GTDB): domain Bacteria; phylum Bacteroidota; class Bacteroidia; order Flavobacteriales; family Weeksellaceae; genus Planobacterium_A. The sequence continues at coordinate 201,120 of JAEWIE010000019.1, forward strand.
GTTGGCATAATTTCACTTTCTAATACCACAAAATTACGGAATTTAATCTACAATTTAGAATCCGTATAATTAAGGGAGGCTGATATCAATCATGTCGCCTCTCAGAGCTCACTTTTTGGTTCTTACCACGGATTAATAGAGCAATTAAAAATGCGACAAAAGAAGGAATTACCCACTCTAAACTATGCTCATACAGAGGAAGAGAGGATCTAAACGATTCGATGGACGTTGAAAACACTCCAAAGTGCTCAAGCACGGCCAGCAAAGCCAAAATTGTGGAGACTGCGATAGCAATTAGATAAGGTAATTTTGAGAAAACAAATTTTCCAAATAGCAATAGAGTCAAAATAAGTGTAAATGTGATTGGATAAACAAACCCTAGAATCACGACGGCATATTCAATAATTTCATCCACACCTTGCACAGAAAAGAAAGCAGAGACTAAACAAGTTGTGAGTACTCCTATCCAATAGGGAATTTTGCCTTTGCTGAATTCTTCGGCAAAACTTCCCATTGCAGAACTAAGCGCTATCGCCGTCGTAAGACACGCAAAGGCCACGGCAATCGAAATTACATAGGTGCCGCTAGAACCTAATAAATCGCTTGAAATTTGCAATAAAAGTTCCGTTCTTGAAAGATTCTCAGAAAGTGAAATTCCCGAATGGGCGCCTAAAAAAATGAGGCCACCATAAATAAACAGAAGAGCAAGCATGGAAATAAGACCCGCACTAAGCGTCACACGAAATTTCGAAATCGGCGTATCAAATCCTTTCTGCTTTGCAGCTGCAATTATAATCCCTGCAAAGATCACGGAGGCGAGGACATCTAAGGTTTGATACCCCTCATGAAAAGCAGAGACGAACGATTTGGTTTGGCTAACCTGCGTTTCGACACTTGAAGCAAACGGACTCACCATCCCTACAATCACCAAAAGACCTAAACTAAGAATGAGGAGTGGCGTTAGCACGTTTCCTATAATGTCCACAATTTTTGATTTCGAAGCCGAAAAGAAATATACAATTGCAAAAAACAAAACCGCGAAAACATACTTATTGAATCCAGGCACTATCGGAAGAATACCGACTTCAAATGTAGTAGCGCCTGTTCTAGGAATCGCAACGAGCGGCCCAATACACAGCATGATTAAAAGTCCAAGTACACTGACAACCACAGGATGAATTCTTCGGCCAAGATCCACAAAATTATTTCCATAGAGTACAACCGTAAGTACCCCTAAGAAGGGAGCAATAATTCCGGTGCTAAAAAATCCCGCAATCGCCATGGGCCATTCTTGCCCAGATTGAAGTCCAATAAAAGGCGGGAGAATTAAATTTCCCGCCCCAAAAAACATTGCAAAAAGCGCAAACCCTAGGGTTATGGAAGCGCCAAAGTATTTCTTCATTTCCTTTCTTCGTTTCTTACGTATTCTTAAATCTTTATTTAAAGATCTCCTCCATGGTTTTCAAGCTGTCCTTCCCACTTCGATACGGCTGATGTAGAAAGTGCATTTCCAAGGACATTGGTCATACTTCTTCCCATATCACAAAAATGGTCAATCGGCAGAATTAAAGCGATTCCTTCTGGCGGGATTCCAAACATCGAACAAGTGGCCACGATAATTACAAGACTCGCTCTTGGAACGCCTGCGATTCCTTTGGAAGTAAGCATCAGCACTAGAAGCATTATGATTTGTTCTCCTAGCGTCATGTCAATTCCATAAATCTGTGCGATAAATATTGAAGCAAATGTCATGTACATCATACTCCCATCCAAATTAAAGGAGTACCCGAGAGGCAAGGTAAATGACACAATTCGATTGTTACATCCAAAACGTTCAAGCTCTTCCACTAACTTTGGAAACACAGCCTCTGAGCTCGTGGTTGAAAAAGCAATCAATAAAGGTTCTTTGATACGGCGAAGTAGTTCAAAGAGTCGATTCCCTAATATCATATATCCGACAATGCATAGCACAAGCCACAGAACAAGCAAGGCTAAGAAGAAATCTCTAAGGTACACTGCGTAGACCGTGAAAATGTCAAACCCTTTTGTAGCTACAATGGCCGCAATGGCACCGAAAACCCCAAGAGGAGCCATCCACATAATGTACCCAACCATTTTAAGTACCGCATTGGCAATCACGTTAAGTCCATTGACGATTGGTTTTGTATAGGCTTCTCCCATATTGGCAAGTGCAATACCAAACATCACCGAAAAAACAACAATTTGAAGCACCTCATTAGTGGCAAAGGCTTCAAATAAACTTTTCGGAACTACATGGTTCACAAAATCCGCCATGCTAAAACTTTTGGTCGTACTGATAAGCTCTCCTGCTGAGGAAGTATCGGTTAAATCAAGTTCAATGACATTTCCAGGTGCAAGCCAGTTCACAAAGACAAGTCCAATAACTAGGGATACTAATGAAGCTGTTATAAACCATAGCATGGCTTTGGTTCCTACCCGACCTATCATTTTCATATCACTCATCTTTGCAATTCCTACCACAAGGGTTGTAAATACTAAGGGGGCAATAATCATCTGCACCAAACGAATGAAAATGGTGCCTAAGAGTTTAATATTGTCAGAAAATCCGTCGGCGTTTTCTGGATAACGAAAATGCACGATTGCGCCCGCCACAACCCCTAAAATAAGGGCAATGATAATGGCAAAAAAGAGTTTATTTTGTCCTTTCATAGGTTTATTTTTCAAAGATTTACAAATATAGTTTTTTTTACTAAACTTGCATCCTATGAGAGTTTAACGCAATTTACGCCCCTTGAAAACGACCAAGAACCTGAGGACCACCTTGTTAATTGCAAAATAAAAAATTCCTCTTTTTATCAAAAGAGGAATTAAAAAATCGATTTGAAATATATTTAGGCTTTCAAATAACGTGCATAGGCATAGCCTTCGACGCCTGCAGAAGTTCTAATTTTCCACCAATCGTCTGAGCTCTGTTCAACCAAGGTAACAAGTTCTCCTTTCGCCGCTTTTCCTACCACAGCAGCATCTGTGGACGGCTTCTGTCTTACATTCAGATTAGATTCTTCCGTTGCAACGGTAAGATTAACCCCTGCACTTAGTCCAGAGACTTGTACGTCAATGTTTATGTCAGACGCTGTGTACGAAGGATCGATTACGCCTAAAGCGTTCCACACTTCGTCTTTGACTCCCGTGTCCGCTGCAGTTCCGCTGATATATAAAATGCCATTTTGTTCTTGCACTTGTAAATTGGAAACACCTGCCGTTTGAGCAGCGGAAACGACGGTGGCATATTTGTCTTGTAATGTACTCATAGTCTACTCTATTTTACGGTTAAATTATTGTTATAGGCGCCAATATTTAAAGCGTCAACTGATTCTTTAATCTTTCTTGCTTGCGAGGAAGAAACTTGACCGGAAAGCGTAAGCTGTCCATTTACAACTTCAACCGTTACAGATGGGAAATCCTTTGTCGCATCTTGCACTTTTTGAAGAACGGCAGGATCCACTGCGTTTACAACCACTGGAGGGGTTACCACAGCCATATCCATTACGTCTTTAACACCAGGAATTGCTTTTAACGATGCGATCATTGCATCCTTTGATTCTTGGTCGGCAAAAGATCCTCCTAAATGAGCGACACCGTCATTCACTTGAACCGTGGCTGTAGGATTGGCTGAAACAACCGTAGTTGCTTGAGTTTGAAGTTCTTGATCTGATACTTTCTTTTTACAAGAAATGGAAGCCATGGATACACAAATCGCAAGGGCGGCCATTGCAAAAGTCTTTTTCATAGTAGTATTGATTTAATGTTACTCAAAAGTAAACAATAAATACTGTGCCGAATGTCTCTTTTCTATTAAACTTTTCTTAAATCTTTTTCTACCAACAATCTTCTTCGAGCTAATTTTTCGACGGACTACCGCCATTTCCCATTGCGTATTTAAACTAAAAAAAGCCCCTTAGAACTAAAATCTCTACGGGGCTTTAATTGATTTTGCGAAATCTGCTTATTTGGTTGTATGGTAATAAGCAAGCATCTTATAGTACAGTTTTGCCGCAAGAAAAGCTGTCGGTTTCGAGTAAGGACTATCCATAAGCTCTACAATATCAAAAGCGACCACATTGCATTTTTCAAAGACCCTTTTTAGAAGCTCTAAAGTGGGATACCATTCAAGTCCACCTGGTTCTGGCGTCCCTGTGGAAGGTGCAATGGAAGGATCAAAGGCATCGAGATCAATCGTGATATAGACATTCCCCGATACTTTTTCTAACACTTTTTCAATCCAATTTTGATCCCCGTGGATTTCATGCGCCCAAAAGCATTGTCCTTTTGGTACATGGACCATTTCTTCCTGATCCATTGAACGAATCCCAACTTGAACTAAATTATGGTCTTTGCTCGCTTGGTATACTGCGCATGCATGGTTGCAGGCGGAGCCATGAAATTCAGGTCTTAGATCGGTATGGGCATCAAGTTGCAATACAGTAAGATTATCGTATTTTTCTCCCACCGCTTTGATTGATCCTATTGACACGGAGTGCTCCCCTCCAAACAAGGTAAAGAGTTTATCTTCCTGCTTTAGCAGCTCTTTGGTTCTTTCATATACGGCTTGCGCCATTTTCTCGGGCGTCGAATTTTCCGAAACTTCTCCCGCCATCCATACGCCGTGTAAATAGGGTTCCGTCCCCGTTTCTATATCGTATAGCTCCATATTTTCGGAAGCATCGAGAAAAAGTTCTGGTCCTTTGTCTGCCCCCTTGCCCCACGTGGAAGTTCCATCGTAAGGAACGGTTAATAACATCACTTTCGATGTTTCTTTTGATGCATTCTCCTGTGGAATCCCTGCGTATGTATTCATTTTTTTCAAGTTAATTGATAAGCTTGGCAAAGATAAGAATTTTCAAAATCGTAAATTTGCAATAAACCCAAATAAATGCCATTAAAAGCAATTCTTTTTGATATGGACGGAGTGATTGTGGACACCGAACCTCTACATCGCAAAGCCTACTTCAAAACATTTGACGAGTTAAACATCGAGGTAACCCCTCAGCTCTACGCATCCTTTACAGGCTGTTCCACACAGAAAGTATGTGAAAGTCTAATTTTCAACTTCAACTTAGAGCATTCGTGGAATGAAATCGCCGTTTTAAAGCGAGCCTATTTCAAAGAACTTTTCGACCATGACCCTACTTTTGATTTGCTTCCTGGAGTCAAAAACTTAATTCAGCATTATCATCAAAATGGGCTCACCCTAGTACTAGCCTCTTCTGCTCACATGAATACAATCAATTGGGTATTTGAACGCTTTGATTTAGAAAGATATTTCCAAGGCAAAATTAGTGGTGCAGATTTAAAAGCATCAAAACCCCATCCTGAGATCTTTGAAAAAGCGGCTCAAATGGCTAGGGAAGACAAGCGCGACTGCATGGTCATTGAAGACTCCACAAACGGCATCCTTGCAAGTCATCGAGCGGGTATCTTTTGTGCCGCCTACAAAAGCCCTCATAGTGAAGGGCAAGATTATACAAATGCCAACATCGTCGTGAATGATTTTGATGAGTTACGTCTAGAGAAAATCGCTGCGCATTTTGCATAAAAAAAGCTGCGAATGCAGCTCTTTATTTAATAACCTAGAAGTTTTAAGACATCTTGTGGCTCTTGTTTCTCCCTGAAAATCTCATATTGAAACTCGCCATTTTCATCTTTTTGAATGAGTACATGTCTTGGCTGTGGCATTAAGCAGTGGTGTACACCTCCATATCCACCGATTGTTTCTTGATAAGCTCCTGTATGGAAAAATCCGATGTAAAGCGGTTTCGTGTCGCTAAAAACAGGAAGATAAATTGCGTTTGTATGCTGTTCCGAATTGTAATAATCGTCTGAATCGCAGGTCAGTCCTCCCAAAAACACTCTCTCATAAGAATCGTCCCATCGGTTTAGAGGAAGCATAATAAAGTGTCTTGAAATAGCCCAAGTGTCAGGGAGCGTAGTCATAAAAGAGGAATCAATCATATTCCACTTCTCTCTATCATTCTGTCTTTTTTGAGAAATGATTTGATATAAATTTGCACCACTTTCTCCAACGGTAAAGCTTCCGAATTCTGTATAAATATTTGGTTCTTCTACACCTTCTTCTTCACAAAATTTCTTGATCTGAAAGACAATTTCCTCGACCATATACTGGTAGTCATAATCAAAATTCAAAGACGTTTTGATTGGAAATCCTCCTCCAATATTTAAAGAGTCTACTTCGGGCGCAATCTTTTTCAGTCTCGCATAAACACGAAGACATTTGTAAAGCTCGTTCCAATAATAGGCCGTATCTTTTATTCCCGTATTAATGAAAAAATGAAGCATTTTTAACCTCGCATTAGGATGGTCTGCGATTTTCTGGGAATAGTACGGGATAATATCTTTGTATCCAATACCTAGTCTTGAGGTATAGAATTCAAACTTAGGTTCCTCTTCTGAGGCAATTCTAATTCCAATATTAAAGGTGGAATCAATACTTTCTGTTAGTTTATCTAATTCACGGTAGTTGTCTAGAATGGGCGTAATATTATGAAACCCACTGTTGATCATCTCCGAAATTTTTAGAAGATAATCATCTGTTTTAAATCCGTTACAGATTACTTCGATCGACTTGTCCGCTTTCTCATTTTCATAGAGTGCCTTTACAATATCCATGTCGTATGCGGAGGAAGTTTCAATCGAAATATCATTCTTCAGCGCTTCTTCTAACACAAAGTTAAAATGGCTGCTTTTGGTGCAATAACAATAGCGATATCCTTTTCGATATTCATGTTTTTCGAAGGCTTCTTTGAACCATCCTTTTGCCCGTTGGATATTGTAAGATATCTTGGGCAAATAACTAATCTTTAAAGGCGTACCAAACTGTTCAATCACGTCCATGAGTGGAATGTCGTGAAAGGAAAGGTTATTTTCAGAAACGTTGAACTCTTCTGTAGGGAAGAAAAGTGTCTGATCGATCAGTTCTGAATACTTTATTTTCATTTCTTTTTAAAAAGCCTATTTGGGGTTAATTGCTCGTGCAAAATTGCGAAAAAAAAGCGATATAAAGGTCTAAAATTCCAAGAGGTCTCAAAATTTAGATTTTAGGCCGATTCCCATACTCATTACCAAGGAAAAGCAGTAGATCGCCCCTCGTGTACTGAATCGTTATTTTGGATGCTTCTGCAAAATTCCTCGTGCCGATTCGACCTAAAATGGAAAGTGACTCTTTTTTCAGCTCCCAATGAAGACCAGTGGACTGAATTTCATGGGCCTCAGGAAAGGGGTACAGTGAAACAAGCTGTCCTTTGTCCACTTCTATTTCATAGAAAGGCGGGATAAAGTAGTAAGTAGAATAGGAATCAAAAAAACGAATCTCTAGTCTATTTTTAAATTGATAGGCCACTGAAATATTTCCTAAAAAATGGTCCATTTCTCCTCCACTTCCACCATAGACATCGACCTTTTTCACGCCTTTTGTTTCCAAGATTTCCAGCGCTTTATAAAAATCCGTATGCTCTTGGTCTGGTGTGTATATATGCTTGTCAAAAAATTCGGACTCAGAATCGATGGGCCTAGAATCAAAATCGCCAGATATAAAATCAAGTTCACTCGGGTCAACCTTTAAAGAAGGCAAATAAAAATAGGCGCCGTCCGTACAGGCGACCACATGATACTCCATTAAAGAAGGAATGCTCTGTGGTGGATCACCGTTGATAAACAAAAGAGCTTTCTTCTCCACGACTTAGCGGTTGTTCGGATTCCAATACGACTCGCCCTGTCCCGACTCATGAGCCACAAAACGAGCTGCGATAAAAAGATAGTCAGAAAGGCGGTTTAAGTACTTAATGAGTTCAGGTCTTACATCTTCGGCTAGACTTAGTTCCACCAAATTTCTTTCTGCACGGCGACAAATGGTTCGAGCGACATGAAGTGTACAGGCCCCTTTGTCTCCAGAGGGAAGAATAAAATATTTTAGAGGCTCTAGATTTTCATCTAGTTTATCCATCCACTGCTCCAATTCTTCAATTTCCTTATCGGAAATCACAAGAGGCAATCTTGCCTTTCCATTAGCCAAAAACAATTTGTCCACTGGTGTGGCGGATTCTGATCCCACAGTAAATAAATCAAACTGAATTTTAGATAACTGTGAAAGCAATTCCTCATTTTGGATATCTGATTTAGCAAGACCCACAAACGCATTTAATTCGTCGATCGTGCCGTAACTCTCGACCCTTGGATCTGACTTCGAAACTCGGGTTCCGCCGTAAAGAGCCGTCTCACCTTTGTCCCCTGTTTTTGTATAAATTTTCATATGCAGTAACTTCTAGTCCTATATTAATACGGTCAAAACCCTTGGCGGTAATGACATGCTTCAAATGTAGCGAAAAACAAAGTTATTCCTTATAGGATTCGACTAATTTATCTAAATTTAGACTCCGTGCCGAGGCATCAAAGATCTTTTTGTACGTGCCGTGGTTTTCCAAAAGTTCCTGATGAGATCCGGATTCTACAACCCTTCCTTTCTCCATTACATAAATTTGGTCCGAATCTAAAATCTGCGAAAGGGAATGGGAAATAATAACCACAGTTCGCCCTTTTTTAATGGCGTCTAGTGAGTTTTTGATTTGCTGAGTCGCAATGGCATCTAAACTTGCGGTCGGTTCATCTAGTAGGATGATGGGCGGATCTTTGAGAAAAAGTCGCGCAATCGCAATACGCTGCTGCTGTCCTCCTGAAAGCTGCGTTGCATCATGAGCATATCCCTGAGGAAGTTCCATGATTTGGTCGTGCAAATAAGCTTTCTTCGCCGCATCTTGCACCTCTTCCAGCGTAGCATCTACAGCGCCATAGCGTATATTGTCTTCAATGGATCCTTGAAAAATATGGTTACGCTGGAGAACAAGCCCGATTTCATCTCGCAAATACGCATTGTCATACTGGTCTAGCCCGACAGAGTCTAGACAAATTTCCCCAGCGGAGGGCAAATAAAATTTACATAATAGGTTAATCACAGTTGATTTTCCAGCTCCACTCAGACCTACGAGCGCTGTGGTTTTTCCACTTTGGATTTTCATGGAAACGTCTTTCAGCGCCTGTGCACCACTTGGGTAGGTGAAATCTACATTCTTAAGTTCAAACTCTCCTTTAATCTCAGGCGTTTGAGAACCGCTCAATTCTTTCTCATCGTCCGCATTTAGAATCTCAAAATACCCCTCTGCATAGATAACCGCATCGTTCATATCGTCGTAAATTCGATGCAACTGACGAATGGGAGCAGACACGTTACTAAAGAGCATGATATGAAGCATAATCGCCCCTAAGGTCATTTGCTGATTTAAAACCAAATAAACGGTGAGTAAAATAACCATTACTAAACCAAACTGTTCAATGAAAGTCTTAAGTCCATCGTATATAAAGTTGGTTCTTCGCGTATAGAGTTGACTCTCCATTAATTGCATTTGCAAATCGTACTGCTTCGTACCTTCAAATCCTTCTTGCACAAAGCTTTTTATTACCATTATAGAATTAATCAAGTTGAGAAGACCCGAGTTTTTCTTCTCTCTTTGATTTCGAAGCTGTCTTCGCACTCCACTTAAGCGCTTGGCCTGCTTTGCACTCACATAAAAATAAATAGGCACCACGATACTTGAAACAAGTCCAACATACACATTTTGCATGTACATCACCACAAGTGCGATGGCGGCATTCGCAAAAAGAGGCAAGATGTCAATAAAGAAATTTTGAACTAAGCGCGTCAAGCTCTCAATACCGCGATCAATTCGGGTTTGTAGTTTTCCCGATTGATGATTCTCATCGTTAAAAAAAGCGACGCGATAAGTGAGAATTTTATCAATCACGGTTTGGGCTAAAACCGAACTTGTATTAATCCGTATTTTTTCTCCATAGAATTTCTGTCCGAAATTAATAAAGATGTTAGCCAGTTCCTTTCCAAGTAAGATGGCAGAAATAACCACCAAAACATGAATCCCTTCTACCATAGGGCTTGGCAATTTCAATAAAGCTTCCACCTGATCCACGGTGTATTTAAGTACAAGCGCGTTTACCTGAGCCATAAGAGCGCCGAGCAGAGTCAAAAAGAGCGTACCTATAATCATGAAACGATACGGCCGAATAAAGGGCCGTACCTGCTTATAGATACCTAATACCGTGATTGTTTTTTGAAAGGGTTTTACCACCTGTTTTACACAGCAAAAACAGTGCTAAAGCTCGCCAGTTTACGAGAAATCAGAGGAATAAGTAGTTAAGTAGTGCAACTGAGCAGAGGATAAACTTTTCGCTCTTTGAACTTCGGTTTCCAAATAAGTAGCGGAAGGAAGATTAATTTTTTGGAACAAAAAGGAATTGTTTGCCTCTCGATCCACCAGGTTTTTGAAGATATGTTCAAGGTCTTTGTTAGCTAGGGAAGCAAAAGAAATATCTTCAAAACCTTGCACTAAGCGCAGATTTTCTTCGTTTTTAAAATGAGAGTCGACAAAATTTTGAAATTCGACTCGATCGCCAAAATTTCCTGCCCAAATGTGATAGCCAATTGCTTTTTTCTTAGGTTTGTCATCGATACTTTGGTACACGAAATTCTCTCCTAAATACGCTTCTCTTACTTGGGGGTCATGCGCTAAATCAGATGGAAGTCCCTCCTTAAGGATTCTTCCTTCAAACATGATGTAAGTCTTATGCGTAATGGCAAGAGTCTGCTGCACATTGTGGTCTGTGATTAAGATTCCAATGTTTTTCTCCGTAAGACTTCTGACAATCTTTTGAATGTCTTCTACTGCAATAGGGTCCACCCCCGCAAAGGGTTCATCGAGGAGAATAAAATTAGGACTCGTCGCAAGACATCTTGCAATTTCTGTACGTCGTCGCTCTCCTCCTGAGAGTAGATCGCCTCGGTTCGTTCTAACATGTTCTAGGGAAAACTCTTCAATCAGTTCATCGCATTTATACTGCTGTTCTTTTTTCGAAAGCTTGGTCAATTGCAAAACTCCTAAAATATTTTCTTCGACCGAAAGTTTACGAAACACGGATGCTTCTTGAGCCAGGTACCCAATGCCTTTTTGAGCCCGTTTGTACATGGCATCGGAAGTGATGTTTTTATCGTCCAGGAAAATCTTACCCGATGTTGGTTTCACAAGTCCTACGGTCATGTAGAATGTGGTGGTTTTTCCCGCACCGTTAGGTCCTAAAAGTCCTACGATTTCGCCTTGAGCCACTTCTACAGAGACGCCCTTGACCACTCTTTTTGGCCCGTATTCCTTTACTAAATTTTCCCCTCGTAAAATCATAGCTACAAATATAATTATTTTGCGAATAGTGCGCACTATCTTGCAAGCGCAAGCACTGTATCTATTTTCAGTCGTTTAGAGGCGCCTTCTTTCTTTTTCTTCTTAGTCAAACGAACTCTCATCCAAAGGGCGAATGCTTGCAATTTTTATTTTCGCAACAAAGAAGAAATTGAGACAAAAAAAAGAAGCCAACAAAAAATGTTCGCTTCTTTTTTCTATGGAATGAAGTTTTTATGCTTGCAATAGCGTAGCTACTTCTTTTGCTGCATAGGTGAAAATCATATCAGCGCCTGCTCTTTTAATGCAAGTCAAACTTTCTAGTAACGCTTTGTCATTGTCAATCCAACCCTGTTGCGCAGCCGCCTTTAACATGGCATACTCCCCACTTACGTGGTATACAGCAATAGGAAGATCAATCATATTTCTAACTTCAGAAACAATATCCAAATAAGGCATACCTGGTTTAATCATAATGATGTCTGCCCCCTCGTCCACATCTTTCAAAACCTCATCAAGTGCTTCTCTCGAATTTGCAAAGTCCATCTGGTAGGTCTTTTTGTCTTTAGGAACAAGCTCTGATTCTTTTGGTGCACTGTCGAGCGCACTACGAAAAGGTCCGTAAAATGCACTTGCATATTTTGCCGCATAACTCAATATTCCCACATCGGAAAACGAGTTTTCCTCTAGAGCTCCTCGAATCATAGCCACTCTTGCGTCCATCATATCACTAGGTGCAAGGATATCCGCTCCTGCTTTCGCAAGGGATAGAGACATTTTCACGAGTGCATCGTTCGTCGCATCGTTATCAATTTTTCCATTGTTTACGATTCCATCATGTCCATAAATGGAATAAGGGTCTAGCGCTACGTCGGGCATAATCACAAGACCAGGAACTGCATCTTTAATGGCTTTAATCGCCGTTTGCATTAAACCGTTATCGTTCCATGATTCTTTCCCCGTATTGTCCTTGAGATCCTCCGATACTTTCATATAAAGGTTTATTCCTTTAATTCCCATGCTGTAGATCTCTTTGCATTCCTTTACGGTCAGATCAAGGCTTCGTCTAAAAACACCTGGCATAGAATCGATAGGCTCGATTTTGTCTTTTCCTTCCATCACAAACATGGGTAAAACCAGATCGTTTACACCTAATACGGTTTGCTGTACGAGTTGTCTAAGAGACTCCGAGGTCCGAAGTCTTCTATTTCTTGAATATACTATCATGATACTAAATTAATAAGAGGACGAAATCGCCTTCTTTTCGAAGGCAAATTTACGGATAAATTACGAGAGCTTTCCTTTTTAGAGGCCTAGATAAAACAGATTTAAATCAGGTCTTGGCCCTGAATCAGTCTGTTCCTTTCAAACATGCGAAGCTTAATATCCTGCCTCTCCTTTCTTCCCTTCTAAAAGAGCTAAGGCTGAGGATGTTCCTATTCGGGTTACTCCCAGTTCAATCATTTCTTTTGCATCTTGTGCGCTGCGCACGCCGCCAGCGGCCTTGATCGGCAAATCACCTGCATTTTCTTTCATCAGTTTAATTCCTTCCACAGTCGCGCCGTTAGGTTCTCCATTCAGTGTTTTAAAAAATCCAGTGGAGGATTTTACAAAAATATGACCTCTTTCTTCTTTTGAAAAATGAGCCTCTGCTAGGGAAGAAAGCAAAGCTGTGATTTCCGCGATTTGAGTAGAAGTAAGGGCGGCAATTTCAATAATCCATTTGACGATTTTGCTTTTGCCTAAAGCTAACTTGGAGCCCTCGATAAATTCACGGCTCACTAGTTCCACATTTCCTTTTTTGTATTCGTTGTAATTGATCACAAAATCGAGCTCATCGGCTCCGTCTTCGATTGCTTTTTTCGCTTCTTCTAATTTCTGCTCAATCGAGTAATCTCCCTCATGAAATCCTATTACGGTTCCCACCTGCACATTACTTGATTTAGAAACAAGATACTCTTTCACTTGCTTCACATACTCTGGACGAATCATGACGGCAAACAAATCGTGCTGCATGGCTTCTTCTGCAAGCGCAAGGACAACATCCATCGTTTGCTCTTGGGTTAATCCTGACTGGTCAGGCGTTTTTAGGTAAGTGGAATCTAAATAGCTAGCTATATTCATGGTTTTATACTTTAAGTTGTCGATTAATACTTTGCTCCAAAGATATTAAAGTTTCCGTTCTCGTTACGCCATTAAGTTTCTGAACTTGATTCAAAAGACGCATCAAATGATCATTGTCACGGCAGTAGACTTTAAGAAAAATGGTGTAATTTCCTGTGGTATAATGTGCCTCCACCACTTCGTGTACCTTCTTCAAAGCCGCCACGCACTCTTTGTAGTGACTAGGCTTCTCTAGGTATACTCCAATATAGCAAACCACCTTATATCCTAGCTTTTTGGGATTAATGAGCGAGACCGAGGATTCAATAATTCCAGCAAATTCGAGTTTTTTAATACGTTGGTGCACCGCAGTCGTGGAAATCCCAATCTGTTTTGCAATCACGGCTAAGGAGCTTTTTTCTTTATTGGTCAATTGCTCAATGATTCGCTTGTCGATGGCATCTAAATCGTATTCTTTGTCTGTATTGGTTTTCATTGTGTCGATTTTTTTAGGATACATTAAATTCTACGAGTATGGGAAAGTGATCGCTGTAGCCTCCCAGGTAGCGACGTCCCGCATAGGTGCGGTAGGGTCTTCCCGAAAACTTCCGATCCCAGTTCGATATTTTTGCATGGTTAAAAACACGAGCCCGCAAAAATTTTAGCTTTTGCTCATGCTCTTCAAAAAACGAAGCAGAGAGTAAAATTTGATCAAAAAGTAGTCCTTGTTTCTGATGAAAGGTCGAATAAATACCCGATTTATACAGCTCGAGGAATGGATTTTTCACTAGTTCTCCTCCAGAATTTCCATAGAGAAGATGATCCATCACTGGGCTTATGGGATCTTCGTTAAAATCTCCCATTACAAGCACCGGCTCCCCATTTTTGTGATGCGTTTCCAAAGCTTTAGAAAGGTCAGAGAGAATAAATTCTCGTTTGGGCGCATTGATCTCATCTTCTCGTTTCGAGGGCAAATGCAAAACATATACATTTAGAATTTGCCCTTCAAACTTAATCTTGCAGTATAAAATATCGCGCGTCGTATCATAATTTTCAGGATCCTTGTCTGGGATTTCAAAAAAATAAACCATCGGTCTCGATTCTAAAATCTGCACTTTTGATTGATCGTACAATAGGGCCACATCGACCCCACGTTCGTCTAAACTTTCGTAGAGCACAAAATCAAACTTGCCATTAAAAGGTTCTTTCTCCAAAAGGGCTTTTAAAGGCTCTTTACCCTGCACTTCGCTTAGCCCCACAAACAAAGGCATCTGCCCATATTCGCTTTGTACGAGTTCAAAAACGCTTGCTAACTTTTTGAGCTTCGTCTCAAAGCGCTCCTTATTCCAATTCGGAAGTCCAGAGAGACGAGGATCGAACTTGCTTCTTGCCACGGGATCAGGTGGAAAAAGATTCTCCACATTGTAAAACAGAATGTAAACTTTATCTATACTTTCTCGTGGACTTGGGGTATTCATTAAAACTGTATTTAAAGGCGTAATGATTGATTTTCACCTGAATTATTCTAGTAGATCTGGACGTTTCTCAGAGGTGATTCTTAGAGCCTCTTCATGGCGCCACTCCTCAATTTTTGCATTGTGTCCACTAAGTAAAACAGACGGAACTTTTAATCCTTTGTACTCCTCGGGACGAGTATAAATCGGGGGCGCCAAGAGATCGTCTTGAAAGCTATCACTTAAGGCACTCTGTTCATCGTTTAAAACGCCTGGAACCAAACGAATAATGCTGTCTGCCAAAACGCAGGCCGCGAGCTCTCCACCGGTCAAGACATAATCTCCAATAGAAATCTCCATCGTTACATGAAGATCTCTGACTCTTTGATCCACACCCTTATAGTGCCCACAAAGAAAAATGAGATTCTTTTTGAGCGATAAATGGTTGGAAAGCGACTGCTTAAGCGTCTTTCCATCGGGAGTTAAATAAATCACCTCATCATAATTGCGCTGCGACTTAAGCTCAGCAATGCATTTGTCTAAAGGCTCGACCATCATTACCATTCCAGCCCCGCCCCCATAGGGCATATCATCGATCTGTCTATGCTTCCCTATACTCCAATCTCGCAATTGGTGAAAATGCACCTCCACGATTCCTTTCTCCACAGCACGTTTCAAGATGGAGGTTTGGAATGGACTCTCCATGAGTTCGGGAAGTACACTTATAATATCAATTCTCATTGTTCTGTTCGATTGTTTTTGTTGGGAATTATGATGAGTCGTAAAGAGCTGTCCTTGTTGAAATAGCTCCACATCCAATTGAAAAAGATCGCAATTTTATTGCGAACGGACAAAATTAGCATTAGGTGAAGAAACATCCATAAGTACCAAGCAAAAAAACCAGAGAATTTAAACTTAGGCAGATCAACCACTGCGCGGTGCTTACCGATGGTGGCCATGCTTCCCCGATCAATGTATTCATATTCTACCCAGGAACTCTCTTCTTTTTTTAGAATATTTTTCCCAAGTCGTTTTCCTTGGTTTATGGCCACATTGGCTACCTGCGGATGCCCCTGCGGATAAAGTGGAGTTTCCATATAGGCAACATCTCCTATGGCAAATATATTATCGTATCCTTGCACTCGATTGTACCTGTCGGTTACATAGCGATTGCGCACCATTGACTCAGGATCTAGTCCTTCAATCACATTGCCTACGACGCCTGCCGCCCAGATCACGTTATTGCTTGGAATTTCGAGGCCACTTTCCATATAAACGCGGTCTCCGTCGTAATCAATTACTTTTTCCCCACTTAAAAGTGTTACCCCTAAATTTTTCAGGTATTCCTCAGACTTGTTTTGTGCATGATCGCTCATCACACTTAGTGGCTTGTCGGTCGCACTAATTAAAATAACATTTAGAGAATCGAAATTCATATTCGGATAATCCCGAGGCAATATTTCCTTTTTCATCTCCACAAAGGCGCCAGCAAGTTCCACGCCCGTCGCTCCACTTCCTACAATCACGAGATTCCAGTTGCCATCGTCAGACCTACTTCTTTCCATGATGAGCTTCTCAAAGGTAAGCAGTACGTGATTCCGAATGGCAATCGCTTCTTGCGTATTTTTCATGCCAAAGGTTAGGGATTCCATTTTCTCATTTCCAAAGAAATTCGTTTTGCACCCTGTCGCAATGACCAGTTTATCGTAATGAAATTCAGCCTCCTCCGTAATTACTCGATTTTCCTCTGGCACAATCCGCTGAACGCTAGACATCCGAAACTGCGTATTGCGTGATCGCTGGAAGATTTTACGAAACGGAAATGAGATATTGGAAGGTTCAATTCGCCCACAAGCGACCTGGTAAAAAAGTGGCTGAAACATGTGATGGTTCACCTTGTCAATCAGAATCACTTTCTTATTCTTATTATTGAGAGTCTTTGCAAGCTGCAATCCTGCAAAGCCCCCTCCTATGACTACAATCTTTTCTCTTGTTTCCATAGTACAAATTTACTCAATTATAATCGAATAGCCCTTAAATCTCGTTTGGAAAGTAGGCTCACCAGAATTAAAAGAAAGTCTAAATGAGCTTAAAATGCGCACTCAAAATAGACTATTTTTGCAATTCCATGGCGAAAAAAAAGAAATCCAAATCTAAGGCCCTGCATCGTCGTCGAAAAAAAAGGCGTCATGCAAGAAGCAAAATTCTGCTAATGATTTTTGCTGCACTTCTTTTAGGAACAGGCTATATGCTTAAGGAAAAAATCACGCTGTACGTGATGACTTATCTTTCGCCAAAGGAGCACAAACTTCTAAAGAACAAACCCAGTGAGCATGAGCGTATCGAGCGAATCACCGCTCATTACGCAGACAAAACCTTTGGAATCGACATCTCTCATTACCAAAACCCCAAGGACTTTGAGTGGGACAGTCTGAGCATTGGCCATGGAACGATTCCCATTGATTTTATTATTCTAAGAGCCTCGATGGGTACAAATGGTAAGGATTCGAATTTTAAAGAATTCTGGAGTCTAGCCGCCAAGCACAAAAAATTAAGGGGAGCCTATCATTTTTATCGTCCTGATGAGGATCCCATTAAACAAGCCTCCCAATTTTTAGAATCGGTACAACTCGCAGAAGGAGACCTTGCGCCTGTTCTAGACATTGAAAAAGCACCTCGAAACATTTCAAAGAAAAAACTCAAAAAAAACCTGCAACTTTTCTTAGACATTGTGGAGGAGCGTTACAAGGTAAAACCCATTCTTTATACATACTATCATTATTATAATGAATACTTAGCGGATGATTTTTCCTCATATCCTGTTTGGCTTGCCAATTATAACGATGTGCTTGAGCCGCATGAAAGCATCCCGTGGTCGATTTGGCAATTTACAGAAAATGGAATCGTAAACGGCATCAACACCAAAGTGGATCTCAATATTTACAACGGCTCTCTTTGGTCTATGGAGCAGCTCACAATCCCCTAATGCAGGACATTGAACCACTCCGCTTTCGCTTTCCTATGCAAAGAGGAAATGAAAAGGAATTTGCGTACTTTTGCCCGCTCTAGACCTTAGTTAAGCAAAAAGCACTATGAATTATGTTTCGGTGGAGAATCTCTCCAAATCCTATGGTATCAAATCCTTATTCCAAAATCTGACTTTTCACATCAACGAAGGGGATAAAATTGCGATTGTGGCCAAGAACGGTAGTGGAAAATCCACACTGCTCAAAATCCTAATGGGTCAAGAAATTCCCGACACTGGAGATGTGAAAATATCGAAAGATATTCAAATTGTTCTTTTTGACCAAGAAATAGACTTCGACCCTAATCTAAGCGTTGAGGAATTTATGATGAGCCTAGAGAGCAAACCTATTGTCGCTCTTCGAAACTATCAAAAGGCCTTAGTTTCCTCCGATCCAAGTGCCATGGAAGAAGCACTTGCAGAAATGGAAATTCATAAAGCTTGGGATCTAGAATCCGAAATAACGCAGATCCTATCTCAACTTAAGATCACGCAGCGCGAAGCAAAAATGGGAACTCTTTCAGGAGGCCAAGTGAAACGTGTGGCACTGGCCAAACTTTTAACTGAAACGAGAGCAGAGCATCGCCATGTGCTTCTAATAATGGACGAGCCCACCAACCATCTTGATGTCGAAATGGTCGAATGGCTTGAAAACTATCTTTCAAAAGCAAAAATCACCCTTTTGCTTGTTACCCACGACCGTTATTTCTTAGACACCGTGTGCGAGACTATATGGGAAATGGAAGACCAAAAGCTGTATGTGCACCAAGGAAGTTATGCGACCTATTTAGAAAACAAAATGATTCGCGAGGATAATAACGCCTCTACCATTGACAAAGCAAATAATTTGTATCGTAAGGAACTGGAATGGATGAGACGCCAACCTAAGGCACGTACGACCAAATCAAAATCTCGTATTGATGATTTTTATGAGACGCAAAAAGTGGCAAAATCAGGTGTTACCAAACCATCGCTCGAACTTCAGTTTGAAATGAAACGTCTGGGCAAGAAAATCCTTGAACTTAAAAATGTAAGCAAAGCTTTTGGAGACAAAGTTTTAATTAAAGATTTTAACTATCAATTTCAAAGAGGAGAAAAAGTCGGAATTGTCGGGAAAAACGGCGCAGGAAAATCGACTTTACTCAATATTATCCAAGGACTTGAACCTATGGATCGCGGTCAAATTGAAACAGGCGAAACCCTTACGTTTGGCTATTTTTCTCAAAAAGGTCTCTCTTACAATGAAGAGCAGCGCGTAATTGATTACATGAAAGATATTTCGGAGAATTTTCCAATTGCGGGAGGCAAAACGATAAGCGCTTCTCAGTTTCTTCGACTTTTTCTTTTCGATGACCAAACACAGTACTCTCCTATTTCTAAACTTTCAGGAGGAGAGAAGAGAAGACTTCACCTTATGCAAGTCTTGTATCAGAATCCTAATTTCTTAATCTTTGATGAACCCACCAACGATTTAGACCTTCCCACCTTAACTGTACTCGAGAACTTCCTTCAAAATTTCCAGGGAACGCTCGTCATTGTTTCTCACGATCGATATTTTATGGACCGGATTGTAGACCATGTATTAGCTTTTGAAGGGGATGGAAAAATCAAAGATTACAGTGGGAATTTTTCTGAATACAGAGAATATTTAAGTGAAAAAGAGCAGCTAAGAAAACAACAAATAGAAAGTACAAAGTCTGCCACGCTCGTTGCAGAGGTAAGATCTCAAAACCTTCAAACAAAACGTAAGCTGTCCTTCAAAGAATCTGCAGAGCTGAAGCAAATTGAAAAAAGAATGCCTGAAATTGAAGCTGAGAAATCTCTATTACTGGAGCAACTAAACGAGCAAAGTGAGTACCAGGAAATTGAAAAGCTTAGTAAATCCCTTGAGGCCTTAACCCAGGAACTCGAAGAGATTGAATTCCGATGGCTTGAACTCCAAGAATTGAATTAAAATACAACTCCTCACAACTCATCACAAACGATGGATAACTCAAAACAGTTAGTTGCAAAATACGGTCTTTTTACCGCCATCTCCATGGTGGTGGGCCAAGTTATTGGCTCTGGAATTTTCTTTAAAGTAGACGACGTCCTATTGGCAACAGAAGGAAGTGCGATTGCTGGACTCCTGGGCTTTTTTATTGTCGGAATCAGTGTGATTTTCGCCTCCATTACAATGGCTAATTATTCGCAGTTAATTCCTAAAGATGGAGGAATACTAAGTTATGTCGAATACCGCTTTGGCGAGAAAGCAGCGGCCTTGGTCGGTTGGATTTACCTCAGCCTATTCTATCCTATACTCACAGCCGTCTTATTTACGGTTTCTGGAATTTATATTTCGCATTTTATTGCGGAATTCTATCCCTTGACACCTAACTTCATACATTACAGCAGTATAGGACTCATAGGTTCTTTCCTTTTTTTTCTGTTCAACATCTATAGGCCTAAGTCTAGCGGACTATTCCAACAACTTACGACTGTTTTAAAACTAATTCCACTTGTACTTATAGCCTCTTTTGGCGTATTAACCCTACTTCCCGAGTCGCAAGACACTACCACGTCCATCACGTTTTCAAGCATTTCTCAGCAATCAAGCAAGGGAAGCTTTTGGACCCTTGTGGCCGCAAGTTTCATTCCCATTGCCTTTGCTTTTGACGGCTGGTACATTGCGACGCAAATATCGGGCGAAGTGAAAAATGCACGAAAAAATCTACCAAGGGCACTCATTGTAGGAACATCACTCGTTCTCGTAGTCTATGTTCTTTACTACCTTGGAATTGTTCTGCGCATGAGCCCCGAGTCCATTTTGCAATACAAGGACACCTATATTATTGAATATTCGAAAAAATTCGGATCCAGTGCCGCTTC
Organism: Bacteroidota bacterium; assembly: GCA_023387375.1. GTDB lineage: Bacteria > Bacteroidota > Bacteroidia > Flavobacteriales > Weeksellaceae > Planobacterium_A. The sequence goes on from JAEWIE010000019.1 coordinate 221,864, forward strand.
TTGGATCATGCAACTCTTTATCATTGTATCTGTTTTAGGGACCGCAAACGGGCTGATGCTCGCCTCGATTCGAGTTCCTTTTCAATTCTATAATTTGAAAGCTACCAAGAAATTTTTACATCTAGGAAAGCTTCATCCCAAAACGGGCATGCCTATTCGCAGTGCTTACTTTGCATATGCCTGGATTTCACTTTATATCGTCGCCTACTTTCTTACCAATACGCTTCGCGTATTCACAGAAATCCACTATGATCTCTCCGCGATTCCAATTGGCTTCATTTACATGGTAAATGGTGCGCTTTTTATGGGACTATTCAAACTACTACGAGAGGGTGTGATATCCAATAAGCGAACCTTAAAATCCATATTCGCAATTATTGCACTATTGGGAATTGCAATTGTCCTGATAGGAACGGCAAGTTCTCAAAATGGACTCAGCTATCTTTTGGTGAGTGCAGCCTATATCTTCGTTGGATTTCTTTTTATACGCAGAAACTAACATAGAATCTGGCCTAAAGACATAGAAAATTTCTCCCCATTGAAAAGGGAGACAAACGCTTGTACTTGATCCACTCAACGATAAAGCAAAGTGGTCTATTATTTGCAAAAAATCATGTATTTTTGAAACAAACGAACTATTAAATCAAATTAGCCCTTATGGAAGAAAGCAAAGCCTACATTGAACTAGTGACCCACGTATTAGAAGACTGGAGAGTCCGGTTTGCGGAATTCACACCCAACTTAATTGTAGGAATCGTGGTGTTTTCCATTTTTGCCTTCGGAAGTAAATACTTCGCAAAAATCACCGTAAAACTCGTTCATAAACTCTTTCCTCGCACCCGTGAGAAAGACACACTAGTCAGTTTAGTGGGCGTTTTCCGCTTCTTTATCTTACTGATTGCCACTTTTATCACCTTAGAAATCATGGGACTCAATGGTTTTTTCATGAAACTTTTAGGAAGTTTAGGGGTAGCGGGAATTATTGCGGGGGTAGCCTTGAAAGACATTGTCTCCTCCATGTTCTCGGGAATGCTTGTCAATATTGATAAGGCATTTAAAATTGGAGATTATGTAACGATTAATGGAATATCAGGAACAGTAGTCGAAATAGGCTTTCTAACCACAAAACTTATTGCAGACGATGGACGCAAAGTATACATCCCAAACCAATTAATCTTTAGTGCTCCTTTTGTCAATTATAGTGCCTCCGAGTATAGAGTCCTTTCCATCGGACTCGAAATTCCAAACACCCAAAATTTGCAAAAAGCGAAACAATCCCTTCTTGACGAAACAAAGAAATTACCTTTTGTTGAACCCAATAAAAATATTGATGTCTTTGTCATGGATCAGAAACTGGGCATCTACAGCATTGAAGTACGCTTTACGATGAAGAAAGGAGAAAATATTCTAAACGTAAAAAGTGAATCCATTTTAAAACTTAAAAGCAGACTGGATCAAGAGGGAATTGAAACTTCGATCCCAGGACTTCCTTATCTCAGCTAAGATTCTTTTATAGAACAAATAGGAACAAAAACAGCCTTCAAAATATTGAAGGCTGTTTTATGATAAGTGTATAGATTAGTCTTACTTCCCAAGTACTTCTTTCACTTTGTTTGCCGCTTCTTCAAGCGTAATTGCAGAGTGAATCGGAAGTCCTGCTTGGTCGATTAGTTGTTTTGCTTCTTCAGCGTTGGTTCCTTGTAATCTTACAATCAGTGGAACTGGGAATTCACCAATTGCTTTGTACGCATCTACAACCCCCTGTGCTACACGGTCGCATCGTACGATACCTCCGAATATATTGATTAGAATTGCTTTTACGTTAGGATCTTTAAGGATGATATCAAATGCTGTTTTTACTCTTGCTGCATCTGCTGTTCCTCCCACATCTAGGAAGTTTGCGGGATTACCTCCTGAAAGCTTAATAATATCCATGGTGGCCATCGCTAGACCTGCCCCGTTCACCATACAAGCTACGTCGCCGTCTAATTTAACGAAGTTAAGTCCTGCCTCGCCAGCTTCAACATCCATTGGATCTTCTTCTCTCTTGTCTCTTAATTCCGCTAAGTCTTTGTGACGGAACAAAGAGTTGTCATCCAAGGTTACTTTTGCGTCAACCGCAATTATTTTATTGTCGGAAGTCTTTAGAACTGGATTAATTTCAAATAGGGAAGCATCAATGCCAATATAAGCGTTATATAGACTAGAGATGAATTTCACAAATTCTTTGAATGCATTTCCTTCTAGACCTAGGTTGAAGGCAATCTTACGAGCCTGGAATCCTTGAAGTCCTAAAGCCGGATCTACGATTTCTTTGTGAATCAAATGTGGAGTCTCTTCTGCAACTTGTTCAATATCCATTCCCCCTTCGGTAGAATAAACCACTGTGTTTTTGCCTTGAGCTCTGTCTAAAAGAATGGAAACGTAAAATTCTTTGGTTTCAGTTTCTCCTGGATAATAAACATCTTCCGCAATTAGCACTGAGTTTACTAATTTTCCTTCTGCTGAGGTTTGTGGAGTCACAAGCTTCATGCCTAGAATATTCTGTGCATTCTCTTTAAGTTTTTCTAGGTTAGGAGAAAACTTAACACCGCCACCTTTACCACGACCGCCAGCGTGAACTTGAGCCTTAACAACCCAACCTTCGTTGCCGTTCATTTCTTTAAGTTTACCTGCAGCGTCTAGAGCTTGCTCGACATTGTCTGCCACAAAACCGCGCTGAATTGCAACGCCATACTTTGCTAAAATCTCTTTAGACTGATACTCGTGAAGATTCATAATATTTTAATTAGATTTAAATTCTTAAGTCGCACAAATTTACGAAAAAGTTAATAGTTGAGAGGTGGGATAAATAGATTTTTTTACCCCTGAAAATTCTACGCGTTGAAAAGCACAAAAGAAAAGAGATCTCCCCGCTCCAACACGCTCGCTAAATTTCTATTTCTAAAGTTTCACTTTCAAAAAATGATAGATCAGAAGGCCCCAGCTGAGAATCATGAATAATCCTCCAAGCGGCGTAATGGGTCCTAAGAATTTCAAATTCACACCCCAATACTCTTGAAAGCTTAACGCATAAATACTAAACGAAAAAAGAAGCGTTCCTAGGATCATAAACCATGAGATCCATTTGTCCACGCCTGTGTCGAACTTCAAAATAAAGCCCACGATTAATAGAAAAAAAGCGGCGTACATCTGGTAGCGAACTCCGGTTTCAAAACTAGCTAACTTCTCGACGGATAGGATTTTGCGGAAGGCATGGGCACCAAAAGCACCAAGAATCACGGACAGAAGACCATAAAGGGCACCGATTACTAGGGTTAATGTTTTCATACAGCTCAAATTTGTTCTTATTGTTTACTTTAAAATTATCTATTCTTTAATACCTCGAAGTTGGTTCAATTGTGAAATCACTTCATGATGGGTCACGGTTTTGGTTTTAAAATACGTCACGAAATAGTCTTTCTCTTCTTGCGTTGCATTGAGCTGATTAAGAATGTTAAAAAGGTGCATCTTCATATGTCCTTTTTGAATCCCTGTGGTAATTAAAGAGCGTAAGGCCGCAAAATTCTGCGCAAGACCAGAAACCGCTAAGATACTCATTAGTTCCTGTGCAGAGGGTTTTCCAAGTAGGGCAAAGGAAAACTTCACCAAAGGATGCAAATTGGTGAGTCCTCCGACCACACCCACAGAAACTGGCAAATCAATCCAAAACCGGAACACTCCGTCTTCGATTGTGCAGTGGGAAAGAGAGCGATACTGTCCGTCTCTTGCGGCGTAGGCATGCGCACAGGCTTCCGTAGCGCGAAAATCGTTTCCCGTTGCAATAACAACGGCATCTACACCGTTCATGATCCCCTTGTTATGAGTGGTCGCCCGGTAGGGCTCCAGTTCCGCAATGGTAACCGCCTGCTTAAACTTCCAAGCAAACTCCTCGTTTGAAATCCCACTATCATCGTTGAGTTCCCCAATCGGACAGCTTACTTCTGCCCGAACAAGACAATCCGGGGTGTAGTTCGATAGAATATTCATAACCACTTGAAGAGATTCTTTTTCTTGCTTTGTAAAGTCCTCATCGTTTTGCACTTCTTCACGCAGTGTCTTTCCAAACTGCTCTAAACAAGAATTGATAAAATTAGCCCCCATTGAATCTACTGTATCAAAGCTCGCTTTGAGTTGGTAGTAATTCTCCATTTCTGCGGTCTTATCAATCAAGTGAATATTTAAAATCCCGCCGCCTCTAGCGCGCATATTATAGGTAATGGCCTCGGTGGCTTCCAAGAGTTTCTTTTTCAACCTAAAATTGAAAAAATGCTTGATTTTATAAGGTTCAGCTTCAAAAATGAAATGCGTATGTCCTAGTTTTTTGGTATTCACAATTGTGGTCTTAAACCCCCCTTTTTGAAGCCAAAATTTTGCTGCTTTTGATGCCGCGGCGACGACCGAACTCTCCTCTACAGCCATAGGCAAAGCAAAAAGCTTCCCATCAATCAAAAAATTGGGTGCTATCCCGTAAGGCATATAAAAATTGGTCACTGTATTCTCCGAAAACTCCTCATGTAGTTTTTGAAGCTCTTCATCTGGGTTCCAATATTGAGTTAAGATCTCTTCATATTGAGCATCGCCATTTAAATATTCTTGGACAATCCACTCTATTTTTTGGGATTTATTGAGTCTTGAAAATCCTTCTATGGGTTTGTGCGTCATGGTCTATTTGGGTATTACTCGAGGTCGTTTACGACCCATTCTATTTAATTAAATCTCCACTGGATTTGAGGCAAAGATAATGAAATATACTGTTTAACCCTTGCTTTGTAGTACTTTGTAGAGAGCTTAATTCCTTCTCTTTAAGAAGAAAATTCATACTTATTTATGGCTCTAAGATAGAATTTAACAAAACTTTGACATTCCAAATTGGAAGTCGAAAATAAAAACCCCTAACTTTACTTTCTTATCTTACATCAATGCAATACCGTTCTTTAGAAGGTATCTTTGCACAATCAAAATACACAATAACAATTAAAAAATATTATTATGGCAACAAAATGGAACCTAGACCCTGCTCACAGTGAAATTACTTTTAAAGTAAGACACCTTATGATTTCAAATGTGAAAGGAGAGTTTACAGATTTTAACGTTGAGCTAGAAAGTGAAGACGATCAATTTAAAAATGTAAATGCAAAAGCAGAAATCAAAACGGATTCTGTGAACACCAAGAGCGCAGACCGTGACGCTCACTTGAGAGGTGAAGATTTCTTCAATGCGGAGAAATTCCCAACCATCACCTTCAAAACGAATAAATTGAATGATGAAGTAACAGGAGAATTAACTATAAATGGGGTTACAAAACCTATTTCTCTGGATGTTGATTTTGGAGGCGTAAATGTAGATCCATGGGGGAATACAAAAGCAGGTTTCTCATTTGATGGAAAAATCAAAAGAAGCGAATTTGGTCTTAACTGGAACGCAGCTCTAGAAGCAGGAGGCGTGATGGTTAGTGATGACGTAAAAATCGCAGGAGAACTACAGTTCGTGAAAGCATAAATTTTTCATAGTATAGTTTTTGGAGTTCATCTTGTGGCCACACAGATGAACTCTTTTCATTTTTAAATCTTTTCTCATGAATTTACAAGACCTGGAGCGACTTGCTTCTAACTTTAAGCCGACAGCGCAAATGCCAGTCCTTTTCTTAGGCCATGGCTCTCCGATGAACGCAATCGAGGAAAATCAATTTGTGCAAGGATTTCGTAAGGTAGCGAGTGAAATCCCTACCCCTAAAGCCATACTATGCGTTTCAGCCCATTGGTTCACAAAGGGAACCTTTGTTACTGCCATGGAACTTCCTAAAACGATTCATGATTTTGGCGGTTTTCCACAGGAATTATTCGACGTGCAATATCCTGCAAAAGGAAGCCCTAGTTTAGCTGAGCAAACCAAGGAACTACTTCTACCTGCCCCCGTACAATTAGATGAATCCTGGGGACTTGATCACGGGGCTTGGAGTGTTCTTCGCCACATGTACCCAGAGGCCGACATTCCTGTTATTCAACTAAGTATCGATTACACAAAGGATGCGGCTTACCATTTTGACTTAGCCCAAAGGCTATCCAAATTAAGAAATAGCGGAATTCTGATTATAGGAAGTGGCAATGTCGTCCATAATTTACGCCTAATTGATTGGCGGAACATCAATACGATCGGAGCGGGTTGGGATTGGGCAATCGAGGCCCATCAGACCACAAATGAGTGGATTCTCGACGGAAATTTTGATCCTTTGATTACCTATCAAAAACAAGGCACCGCAATTCAATATGCAGTGCCCAGTCCAGATCATTTTTTGCCGCTGATTTACGCTTTAGGACTCAAAGACAAAAAAGAGCAAATCTCTCTATTTAATGATGAGCTTATCGGCGGAAGTCTAAGTATGACCAGCGTTAAAATTGGAAATTTTTAAGCGATTAATCTACTATAAATTTTCTTTCTCGTATTAATGTGGCGATCGATAAAATATCTTTTCCTATAGGTCGATCGTCTTCTAATTTATCGACCTTAGTTCGAATTAGATCGTAATTCTTTTCTACAATTTTAGAGCATTTCGCAGGGCGTCTAAATTCGAGTCCTTGAGAGGCGAACATTAGTTCGACGGCAAATATTGACACTAAATTATCAAGAACTTGGTTAAATTTTCGTCCCGAAATACTTCCCATGGAAACGTGATCCTCCTGACCTAGGCTGGTTGGAATACTGTCCGCTGAAGCAGGGAAACAAAGCGACTTGTTTTCACTCACTAATGCAGCCGATGTATACTGAGGAATCATAAACCCTGAATTTAATCCTGAGCTTTCTGTAAGCAGTCTTGGAAGCCCAAATTTACCTTCTAAAAGCAAATAAGAACGTCTATCTGAAATATTTCCTAACTCGGCAGCCGCAAGCGTGGCATAATCAAGAGGCAAGGCAAGCAATTGCCCGTGGAAATTTCCACCTGATATACTTTCCTCTGCGCTAAGCACTATTGGATTGTCCGTCACAGAATTTAATTCGATTTCAGCTAGTTGTTTCAAATGTTCAAAGGCATTTCTAGAGGCACCATGCACTTGAGGTACGCAGCGCATCGAATAGGGATCCTGAACTCGATCGCAGAACTCATGCGCCTTTAGGTTATCTGAATTTTTCAAGAGCTTAACCATGCGCTGCGCCACTTTCTTACTTCCTGCAAAAGGTCTTATTTCATGAAGCTCTTTTTTAAAAGGACTTCCAGAGCCCCGGTAGGCTTCAAGTGACATCGCTGCTGCAAGATCTGCAAGATCGAGCAAATAGCTCATTTTCTCTAAGCCCACAAGTGCGTGCGCAAGGATGAACTGGGTTCCGTTTATAAGTCCTAGCCCCTCTTTAGGACCTAAATCCAAAGGCTCTAGTTTATGCTTTTTCAATACTTTTGCGCTCTCTACAGGTACTCCGTCTTCCCAAATTTCTCCAAGTCCAAGCAGGGGAAGAACCATATGAGACAAAGGAGCTAAATCACCAGAAGCTCCTACCGATCCTTGTTCGGGTACCACCGGGATTAAATCCTTTTCTACCATTAAGATGAGACGCTCAATCATCTTCAAACTCACGCCCGAAAATCCTTTGGAAAGAGCATGAATCTTTGCAATCATCATCAATTTCGATAATTTTTTATCAATCGGTTTGCCCACACCTACAGCATGAGAAATAATTAAATTGTATTGCAATTGAGCGGTTTCTTCGTCCGATATTTTCACATCACACAAAGGACCAAATCCTGTATTTATTCCGTAGACCGTTTGATCAGACTCTACAATTTTTCGCACATTCTTTTCCGAAGTGAGAATTCTTTCTTTCGCGGCCTTATTTAACTTGGCCAATTTTGGTTTTTCTGCAATGGCAAGCACATCCTCAAGTGAAAGCACATCAGTTCCGTATATCATAAGATAATTTTTGACTAATTTACAACTTTTCCTAAAACTTCTCTCTTTCTATAGGTAGTAAATTAGATCGCTTCCTCAGCTTACAAAGCTTTGGTCTTTTCCACAATATAGAAACGTAACGCCCGCTTTCAAGAGAAGGATATCTACTTAAAAATTAGTACTTTTGTATAGTGGACAGCGCATTAGAATTACAACTTAAAACCTTACCGATAGACCCAGGTGTTTACCGATATTACGACGTAAACGACCAACTTTTGTATGTAGGAAAAGCAAAAAATTTAAAGAAAAGAGTACTCTCCTACTTTAATAAGACTCTATCCGGATATCGAACCAAAATTATGGTGGGCAAGATTCACCGTTTAGAAACGACAATCGTTCCAAGTGAATACGATGCATTGCTTTTAGAAAACAATCTCATCAAAACGCATCGTCCTATTTACAACATCCTGATGAAGGACGATAAGACCTATCCTTGGATTTGCATAAAAAACGAAGATTTTCCGAGAATTTTCCTCACAAGAAATCGCATCAAAGATGGTTCTGAGTACTATGGACCGTACGCTAAGGTTAGGCCTGCGAAAGTTCTCTTAGATACCATCAAAACTCTTTATCAGATTCGTTCATGCAGCCTGAATCTTTCGCCTGAAAAGATTGCAGAAGGCAAATACCGCGTTTGTCTCGAATACCACATCAAAAACTGCAAAGGTCCTTGCGAAGGACTTGAGACCAAGGAAAGTTACGACAAGAAGATCGAGGCTATTCGAGGGATGATCAAAGGGGACTTTCGAAAAGCAAAAGAGTACTTAGAGCAACAGATGACTAGTTTTGCGGAGAATCTAGAATTTGAAAGTGCTCAACTCATCAAAGATCGCCTCGTGCAACTTGAGGACTACCAGGCAAAACACACCGTGGTGAATCCACACATTGATGATGTGGACGTTTTTGCCATGATTAGTGACGAGAGCGAAGCGTTTGTCAATTATTTTAAAATTAAAAATGGCAACATTATTCAAAGCTTTACCACGGAGATCAAAAAAGTACTTGAAGAAACAGACCAGGAGATTTTAGAAGAGGCTATTATTGAGATTCGGGAACGATTTAAGTCAGAATCCAAAGAAATCTATTTGCCTTTTCATCTTGCCGTTGAGTTTCCTGGGATCAAATTGATTGTACCCAAAGTGGGAGACAAAAAAAGGCTTGTAGAGCTTTCAGAAAAAAATGCCAAGGAATACCGGGTAGAAAAACTTAAGCAAGTCCAAATTGTCGATCCCGAGCGCCACACAAATCGGATTATGGCAGAAATGCAAAAACTGCTTCGAATGCCAGAGGAACCCCGTCATATTGAAGGGTTTGACAACTCGAACATTCAAGGAACCAATCCTGTGTCCGCTTGCGTCGTTTTTAAGGATGGGAAACCGAGCAAGGCAGACTATCGAATTTTTCATCCCAAAACCGTGCAGGGGCCAGACGATTACGCCACGATGGAAGAAGTGGTTTATAGGCGGTATAAAAGGTTATTAGACGAGGGCCAGAGTTTACCCCAGCTCATCTTAATTGATGGCGGGAAAGGTCAACTTTCCTCTGCGATGAAAAGTCTTTCTCTACTTGGAATCAGCCATAAAGTCACCGTCATTGGCATTGCGAAAAGGTTAGAAGAAATCTACTTCCCGGATGATCCCGTGCCGCTATATCTAGATAAAAAATCGGAAACTCTTAAGGTTTTGCAGCGCGTTCGAGACGAATCGCATCGCTTTGGTGTAAAGCATCATCGAACTCGCCGTAAGAATTCCACCATTTTGACGGAACTCGATCAAATTAAAGGCGTGGGCGAGAAAACATCCACACAATTGCTTCAGGCGTTAAAGTCCGTAAAACAGGTTAAGGAAGCCTCAAAAGAGACCTTGGAATCCATTGTAGGAAAACAAAAAGCTACACTGGTTTGGAATTATTTCCATCCGAATGAATCCTAATGTTTTTCTTACTTCCCGACAAAAACCTCATTTGTAAAATTGCCTTTTGAATCCCGCATCTCGATGACTAAATTTTTTCCTTCACTATAGCCTATAGCTGTGGAGGAGTCTCCTAGAGTTACATGATAGACTCCTTTTCTGGAGGATTCCTTGAAGTCTGCAAAAGGCTCTGTATTTTTAGGCTGAGTCAAAATAAAATGTCCCGCACCTAAATTCACTTTTGTGTAGTCCACGCCTTTCCAGCTGAATACTTGGAAACCGGAGTTTACTTCCACGTTAGTTTTTGTGGATTCCACTACTTGTGTAGTAGTTTGAACTTGGGATTTCGTAGGGGTTTTTTCTACTTGCTTTTGCTCAACCGCCACTGGGGTCGGCGTTTTCTTTTCCCCTATTTTCGGAGAAGGACTTGAAGACTTAATATCCACTCCCTTTCCAGTCGATACAGGTACCTGAGCAATAGCTTGCAAGAGCGCATCTTGAAAACCTTCATGAAATTCTTTAATACGAGATTCCGCTTTAAAAGCGCTTACCACTCGACCGTTGCAATCCTTAAACTCTAGCATGACCTTGTTGCGGAACATATTGCTTGTGTCCACAAGCTCTGCAGAGACAACCTGGCACAGATCATTACCAATCTGTGAGACCCAATCCGAGGGCTCCACCTGTGAAGCCTCATAATTTCTATCCTCGAGCTTACTTACTAAAATCTTATTTAAGTTGTACGCATTGTTGGTCTTAAAATCCTTGAATTTTAGCGGTACATACACGTATTTATAATCTGCTAAGTTTTGAGCTCCAAGAATCAAACTAAGAAATACAAAACTTAAAGAAAGAAGAATTTTCATAATAGTCAGGGTTTAAATCCAAATTTAGAAAAAAAATCTGAATCAAGGCTAAGGCAATTCCTTCAAATTGACATCACCAAATCTCATACTAATTAACAGATCCCCTTCAATGAGCCATCCGATTTATAAAACTTCTCCACTAGTCTCTTTCGAAACTTTTAATGTCCGTCGAGTTTTTATGATTCCATTGGCTACAATGGATAAAATCATCACAAGTGAGGCCACATAAAAGATTGGACTCATGTGCTCGGAATCACCAAAAATGAAATACGCTAAAATAATTCCGTAAATAGGTTCTAAATTTACGGTCAACACTAGCGTAAAGGGGGTAATGTACTTCATTAACTTGATCGACTCAAACATGGGAAAGGCGGTAAAAAACCCAGCTAAAATAGTAACTAATATCAAATCACGGGTCGAAATCGACCCCATTTGCGTAATCTGCCCCGTAAAGAGAAAAATGACAGATAGCACTGCCCATCCACAAAGAATTTCATAGAAAATAATATTACCAGAGGATGTCTTGCCGTAGAGCTTTCCATTGAAAACGGAAAAGATAGTACCAAAAAGCGCTGTTAGGATTCCAAAGAAAATCCCTTCCTTATACCGAAACTCTGTACTGAAAATAAGGTACATACAAGCCACAATTACCACACCCATCACAATCTCTGATAGATCCATCTTGCGCTTAAATACCAAAGGTTCTAGTAAGGCCGCAAATAGAGTGGAAAGTGACAAACAACTTAAGGCAATCGAGACATTTGATACTTTAATCGAGTAGAAAAAGAAAAACCAATGCAAACCCATAAAAGTACCCACGGCAGCCAATTGCAAAAACAGCTTCCTTGAAATCGCAAAGCTTTGCTTACGAAAGAATCGTAAAAAGACATAAAGAAATACGGCGGCTAAAAGCATTCGATAAAAAACGAGCACCTGCGCATTGGCATGAATTAACTTTCCCAGTATAGCTGTAAACCCCCACAAAAACACAATCAAATGCAAGCGAAAAAGCGCCGAATTTCTCATATAAAAGGAACTAAATATGTAATTAGAAAATAATGGTTTCGTTTTCCCCTGGCACTTTCACCCTCGAATGGGTCCTATGGTTTTGAAAACGACAACAAATGTAAGCCTTTTTTCGATTAAATGAAAAGTCTTATATTTAAGGCTATAATAAATTTTTAAAATGGACCTAGATTTCAATAAACGAGAGGATCAAAATAAATTAATTCTTGCGGAAATAAACCGCCTTTACGCACAAATCAGAAAGGGAGGCGGAGAGAAAAGAATTGAGAAATTACATGCGGAAGGCAAAATGACAGCGCGTGAACGTATAGATTATCTCTTAGATCCCAATTCGGAGTCCATAGAAATCGGAGCCTTTGCAGGTTTTGATATGTATGAGGAAAGTGGGGGCTGCCCAAGTGGCGGCGTTGTGGTCGTCATGGGTTACGTGGCAAAACGACAATGTCTTATCGTCGCAAATGATGCAACTGTAAAAGCAGGCGCTTGGTTTCCAATCACGGGAAAGAAAAACCTAAGAGCACAAGAAATTGCGATGGAAAATCGCCTACCTATCATTTACCTAGTTGATTCCGCTGGCGTCTACTTGCCAATGCAAGATGAAATATTCCCAGACAAAGAGCATTTTGGAAGAATTTTCCGTAACAATGCAAAAATGAGTTCCATGGGAATCATTCAAATTTCCGCCGTAATGGGAAGTTGTGTGGCAGGAGGAGCCTATCTCCCTATCATGAGTGACGAGGCTATGATTGTAGACAAAACAGGCTCTATTTTCCTCGCCGGAAGTTACCTCGTTAAGGCTGCAATTGGAGAATCTATTGACAATGAAACCCTGGGGGGAGCTAGTACGCACTGCGAAATTTCCGGTGTCACCGACTTCAAAGCAAAAGACGACAAAGAAGCCTTGGACCGAATCAGAACGATTATGGGAACCCTTGGAGAATCTGAAAAGGCAGGATTCGATCGAATTGAGCCTCAATTGCCTAGTAGAAATCCAGCTGATCTCTTCGGCCTTATGCCCAATTTAAGAACAGAACAGTACGATACGTTTGACATACTAAGTTGTCTAACGGACAAAGACTCTCTTCAAGAATATAAACCTGATTATGGAAAAACCATCATTTGTGCGACCGCTAGAATTGATGGATGGGCAGTAGGAATAGTTGCTAACCAAAGAAAATTAGTCAAAAACGGAAAAGGCGAAACCCAATTTGGAGGAGTCATCTACTCTGACTCTGCAGACAAGGCAACACGTTTTATCGCAAACTGCAACCAACGTAAAATCCCTCTACTTTTCCTTCAGGATGTCACTGGCTTTATGGTCGGTTCCAAATCAGAACATGGAGGCATTATCAAAGACGGGGCAAAAATGGTGAACGCGGTTGCAAATAGTGTGGTTCCAAAATTCACAGTGATCACAGGAAACTCTTATGGAGCTGGAAACTATGCGATGTGTGGGAAAGCCTATGATCCTCGATTAATTGTTGCATGGCCATGGGCAGACTTAGCTGTTATGGGCGGATCTCAAGCCGCCAAAGTTCTTGCACAAATCGAAGCCTCCACACTTAAAAAGAAAGGCATAGAAATTACAGAAGAAAAACAAAATGAAATACTAAATTCGATCTCTAAACGCTACGAACAGCAAACGAAAGCCACCTATGCTGCGGCAAGATTATGGACCGATGCAATCATAAGTCCAGAAGATACAAGAAAGTGGATTTCAATGGGAATTGAAGCGGCCAATAAATCGCCGATAAACGAATCCTTTAACATGGGCGTGCTACAAGTCTAACCTAGCGAATAGATTTCACCTTAAAAATAGCAAAAGCATCCCTTTCGGATGCTTTTTTTATGTGTCTTGGTAGTGTGCGTAGCCTTTCTTAACTATGTTCAAGAAGTCTAGGCATAAAAAAATCCCCAATCACAATGTGATTGAGGACTTAAAAAAAA
>JAEWIE010000047.1 GCA_023387375.1 Bacteroidota bacterium
AAGAAAGTCTCTTCCCGCTTCAGTATTGAAGAAGCGTTAGATCCTAAGCAAGAGGTTATCGAGACGGAGGAGATCATTAAAGAAGAAGTGCTTCCCACCAATCATTTCTCTCAAAGTGATGTCGATACGCATTGGAATACTTTCTTACTTCAACTCAAAAATAAAGACAATCTAATTTACAATGCGATCGCAGGATTCCGATTGGTAAAAAAGGATGAAGATACTATTGTTGTCCACCATGCGTCTCAAACGGCAAGATCTGAATTTGAGCGTATCCAAGGTGATTTCTTTGGGACTTTCAAAAAGCTAGTGAATCACCACAAGATTAAGGTGGAGTATCAAAGAGATAAGAAACTTAAGAAAGAGATCGTCACAAAGCGTTCGCTTTTTGAAAAAATGGCAAGTGAGAATCCAGTATTAAAAGAAATGGATGCCTATTTTAAATTCGATCTTTCTTAAATTTGACGATTCAATCTCAAATCAACTAAACAATCATACTATTTACAAATATAAAAGAGGGGCACCCCTTAGGAGGAAAGGACTATTATGGAGTTAAAAAAATTAAAAAACGAGTGGATATCAGAGTTTAATTCACCTCTTATTATCGCAGGGCCTTGTAGCGCTGAGAGTGAATCTCAAATGCTTGAGGCAGCAGAAAGAATCAAAAAAGCAACCAATCAAGTTCCTGTTTTTAGAGCAGGCATATGGAAGCCAAGAACCAAACCAAATGGATTTGAGGGAGTCGGAGTGATCGGACTTAATTGGCTTAAAAAAGTCAAAGAGGAATATGGATTTAAAACTGCGACGGAAGTGGCGAATGCGGGACACGTACGCGCCGCATTAGAAGCCGATGTAGATATTCTTTGGATTGGAGCAAGATCGACTGTAAACCCATTTACAGTACAGGAAATTGCAGAAGCTCTAAAGGATACGAAGAAGCCTGTACTAGTAAAGAATCCTGTTAATCCAGACTTAGCCCTTTGGATTGGGGCTATGGAAAGACTTTTAGGGCAAGGAATTGAAAACCTAGGCGCGATTCATAGAGGTTTTTCTACCTACCAAAAAACAAAATACCGCAACGTTCCGAACTGGCAGATTGCCCTTGATTTCAAAAATCAATTTCCAAACATTCCACTAATCGTGGACCCTTCCCATATCTGTGGAAACAGAACAGGGCTTTCTTCTATCGCGCAGGAAGCGCTAAACGTAGGCTACGCAGGAGCTATGATTGAAACGCACCCGTCTCCAGACGATGCGTGGAGTGACGCAGCACAGCAAATCACTCCAGAGGTATTAGCCGATTTAATTTCAGGTCTTGAATTAAGAAAAGCTGGAATCTCAGGATATGAAAATGAACTAGGTTCTCACAGAACTCTAATTTCAGATATTGACTTTCAACTTATTGAACTCCTTTCTCAAAGAATGAAAATTTCAGAGAAAATTGGAGCGGTCAAAAAAGCAAATAACTTGGCTGTCTTTCAGCCCGAACGTTGGAAAGTAATTACCGATTATGCGGGACAAAAAGCCCAAGAAACAGGAATGAGCAAAGAATTTATTGAGAAGCTATTTAAAGCGATTCACGAAGAATCTGTGGAAGTTCAAAATAACGTAATGACTACTAAACCTTAAACGATTTCTTTTGAAAGGACTCATAATAAAATCCACAGGCAGCTGGTACCAAGTTTTGGACAAAGACTCAGGTACAATCTACGAAGCTAGAATTCGTGGAAAATTCAAGCTGATTAAAACGCGACTCACCAATCCCCTCGCTGTAGGGGACCAGGTTGAGTTTCAATTAGAAGTGGACGATATTGCTTGGATTACGCACATTGAGCCTAGAAAGAATTATCTCATTCGAAAATCGGTTAATCTATCCAAAGAGGCCCATATTATCGCCTCCAATATTGATATTGCTTGTTTTCTATTCACAATCAAACATCCAGAGACTTCTCTTGGCTTTTTAGATCGTTTTCTTGCTTGCTGTGAAGCCTATTCTATTGAACCACTAATTTTATTCAATAAAATGGATGTGCTTTCAGAGGAGGAAAAAGAATTTGCAAATGAGATAAGCCTAATATATCAAAAGATCGGATATAAAACTTTAAATGTTTCTTCCTATTCGAAACTCAATTTAGAGGTTTTAAAAGAGGAGCTAAAAGACAAAACGTCTGTTTTTTTCGGCCATAGCGGCAGTGGGAAATCCACGCTTGTCAATGCGATGCAGCCCGATCTGAATTTAAAAACCTCTGAAATCTCCTCAGTCCACCTCAAAGGAAAGCACACCACCACCTTTGCCCAAATGCATTTTTGGTCCTTTGGAGGCCAGGTAATAGATACACCTGGAGTCAGAGAATTTGGAATGATTGACGTAGAGAAAGAAGAACTTCAACATTATTTCCCAGAAATTTTTGAAATCGGAAGAGATTGTAAATTCCACAATTGTCTTCACTTAAATGAACCCAAGTGCAAAGTGCTTAAGGCCATTGAAGAGGGAGAGATTGAAGAATCGCGCTATATAACGTATTTAAAGCTGATGGAGGAGGCCGAAGAGACAGGTTATTAAATGAAAAAACCCAGCCGAAGCTGGGTAAAAACTAATAACCATGAAAACTCAAATTAAACATGAGAATCACATTTAATAGGATTCAATATCTGTGCCAAAAACTTCATTTGAGAGGAAGATATAAGTTAAATTTTCTTAAGATTGTATTTCTGTAAATTTTGTACTTTTGCAGCATCAAAAAATCTATATATGTCAAACATCACTTTTACAATGATTAAGCCGGACGCAGTAGCGGATGGACACATTGGAGCGATCCTTGGAAAAATTACGGGAGCTGGCTTTAAAATCAAAGCTATGAAGCTTACTCAACTTACAGTAGCGGATGCACAGAAATTCTATGAAGTTCACAAAGAAAGACCTTTCTATGGAGAACTAGTAGAGTTCATGTCTTCAGGACCTATCGTAGCAGCTATTCTTGAAAAAGACAATGCAGTAGAAGACTTTAGAACTTTAATCGGTGCTACAAACCCTGCAGAAGCAGCGGAAGGAACCATCAGAAAAGAGTTTGCAAGAAGCGTAGGAGAAAATGCAGTTCACGGATCTGATTCCGATGAGAATGCACTTATCGAGGCGCAGTTCCATTTCTCTGGAAGAGAAATTTTCTAAGGAAACTTACTTAAAGAATAAGAAAGAATCAGCACATTAGTTCTGGTTCTTTTTTTTGTGCAAAAATTTCGTTCATTGGAAGGTAATATTCGCTCATATAAGCATGTCTTTGCCTATATGGCAAGTAAAAGGTATCACTAGCTTATTTCGGGAAGATGAGTGTTTTAAGCCCTAGTTCTGGATCTAATTGAATTGTAATAATCCAACCTTTATTTCGTATTTTTGTTTTATGAATCAAGATACGATCTGCGCACTCGCTACAGCCAATGGAATTGGCGCTTTAGGAATTATAAGAGTCTCTGGACCCCAGGCTTTCCAAAATGTAAATCGATGCTTTGACGGGAAGGATTTAACGAAGGTAGATTCCCATACTGTGCATTATGGTTTTATTAAGGAAAATGAGGAGTCAATTGACGAAGTCATGGTCTCTGTATTTAAAGCTCCTAAAACCTTTACCACAGAAGACTCTGTGGAAATTTCATTTCACGGATCTCCCTTTATTGCAAAACGAATTTTAGATGTTTTGATCGCTTCGGGTTGCCGAATGGCAAAAGCAGGGGAGTTCACGATGCGCGCTTTTATGAATGGTCGAATTGATTTGTCACAAGCGGAAGCCATCGCAGATGTCATTGCCAGTGAAAATGAAACCTCACGAAAAGTAGCGCTAAATCAATTAAAGGGAGGCGTATCCAATGAAATATCACTTCTTCGAGGGGATTTACTCAACTTCACTTCCCTTGTGGAATTAGAACTCGATTTTGCAGAAGAAGATGTAGAATTTGCAGATCGAACTGCATTAAATTTACTACTGAGTCGCATTGAAGAAAAACTTAAGAGCCTTATTGAAAGTTTCCAGTACGGAAATGCCATCAAAAATGGAGTCGATGTGGCCATCGTAGGAAAACCTAATGCAGGGAAATCAACCCTATTAAATGCACTATTAAAAGAGGAGAGAGCTATTGTAAGTGATATTGCAGGAACGACGCGCGATACTATTGAAGAAGTCTTTCATATTAAAGGTTCCGCTTTTCGGTTTATTGATACGGCAGGCCTAAGAGAAACCGCCGACACTATTGAAAAGATTGGGGTCCAAAAAGCGAAAGAAAAGATTTCGACTGCGAGTATTTTGTTATTTCTATATGATGAATTTGATAGTACTCCAGAGGAAATTATTGAATCTGTTAAGTCTTTTTCAAGAGAAGATCTATTAATCTTATTACTACATAATAAGATAGATTTGGCGTCAGATAAAAAAGAAGAATTTGATTCCACGTTATATGAAGCATTAGTACCCGAACTAGTCAGAAGAATTATTCCAATATCGGCAAAAGATCAAGTCGGGTTAGAGACTCTGAAATCAGAACTTTCGTCCTATGTGGAGTCACTAAAATCAGATCAAAATAATGTCGTGATCACTAACCAACGACACTATGAATCACTAAATAAATCATTA
Source organism: Bacteroidota bacterium (assembly GCA_023387375.1). Lineage (GTDB taxonomy): Bacteria > Bacteroidota > Bacteroidia > Flavobacteriales > Weeksellaceae > Planobacterium_A. Next base: position 4,623 of record JAEWIE010000047.1, read on the forward strand.
GAATCAGTCGTACGTGTTAAAAAGGCAGTAACTCAAAGTTTCCATACTGAGCTGCTTGCGTATGAATTAAAGTATGCGCTCGAGTATTTAGGTGAGATATCAGGAGAGTTCACAAACGATGAAGTATTGGGTAATATTTTCTCTAAGTTTTG
>JAEWIE010000006.1 GCA_023387375.1 Bacteroidota bacterium
ACGTCTTTGCTTTTCTCGTTTAATCCGTACTGGAGCGCTATTTCGCTGTTTTTCATTGCCGTATTAACTCACTGGCTTTGTGGATATTTTGATATTCCGCCACCTCGGAATTTCTTTTTCATCATGGTGGCAGCCGTAGCTACAAACCTTCCATTTTCAATAGAGCTGCTTCCGATTCGTATTGGAGTTTTTACTCTGGGTGCAATGGCGTCGGTGTTTCTTGCCTTTATTTACTCAGTTTTCATCGCGAAATCGACCGTTCATATTCCAAGAGTAAGACCTAGAAGAAACCGCTATATCATTACAGCCGAAAGTTTAATAGTAGGTGCAGCTGTAAGTTTAGCTTTGTTGTTAGGATATGCGGTGGATCCTCAAAGTCCTTACTGGATTCCTGTGTCCACTTTAGCAGTTTTGCAAGGACGGAATTTAACACATACGACCGAAAGAAACATACACCGGGTTGTTGGAACCTTTATTGGTATTGGTCTTACTTGGATATTAATTCTTCTAAAACTACAACCACTTGTTCTTGTCTTTGTTATTGCCCTTTTGCAAATCATTATTGAGCTGCTCATTGTTCGCAATTATTTCTTTGCTGTAATTTTCATTACACCCCTAACAATCCTTTTGGCAGAAAGTGGATTAGGAAGTGGAGCCTCTCACAATGCACTCATGTGGGCTCGGCTTTTAGATTCATTTATGGGAGCTTGTATTGGGCTTGCGGCAGGTGCGGTTCTCCACCACAAAGGCTTCATGGCGTGGTTTGAAAAGCAACTTCGCCTTTTAAAACTCTATCGAAAATTTCTTGAGCACGAAAGGCACTAGATTGTATTTTTAATGTTTTTTTTATCGTCATAGAAGTCGAGTTACTTTCGATCTGATAATATAGTCAATGGATAAAAATAGACCATTATTGAAGGGTGTAGGGTTGATTTTATATTGTAAATAAATACTTTTTGCGAATGAGGATAAATGAGATATGAAGTCTGGTGTTTAAGTAAATCTGAACGCAGCATGCATTAACTCTTGTTCTGATCGTGAAATTCCAATTTTATTAGCAATTTCTTTCCATTGTCTCACTGAAGTGAAAACTTCTCCCAATATATTGTCCATTTCTGAATTCGTTAATCGAAAGAATTCTCCGACACTCTTAGCTAATTCGAAATCTAACGAGTTGTTATCCATGTCAATATTTAAAGCTAAGCCATCTTTATCGGTGGATGGGTTTAAATCATATGCCGGAGATAATACCCAACCATTGTCTGTCAAAATAAATCCGTGATTGCGAAGATGGTCATCCGTATTGGAAACAGCGATGTTAAATACAATTCGTCGCCATAACTGTTGTAAATTTTCGTTGACCTTACAACCATAATTCAGAATAAATTCTACTATATCCAAATAACTGGCTGGTTGATTTCTAATTGTATCTTCATTGTTTCCTGTCATCGTCATTGCGGATGAAAAATGAATTCTGTCAAGACCAAGCCGATCAAAACGTTTAGTAAAAAAAGTGTGAAAAGTTCCACTTACTTTTTCAATTTTACATTCCGTCATTTCGACCCCTGCTTTTATCGCTAATTGATAGGTTAGATATTCCCAAGCTGCTTTATCAATTGCATCATTTTTGGAAGGGAATTTCGCAATCCAAAGTTGATTCTTATTATCTGAAATATTGGCTTTAGGTCTTGCACCTCCTAAGGAAGAACCTGGTGCGATGAGTACTTTCAGCCATTTATTTATCGCTTCGTTATCGGAGTCATTTTCGTAATGGACTACTGCTTGTTGCAATTTTCGAATTGTTGACCAAGGTGGTGTCGATTTTTCGGAATCATTATCTAAAAAATCGCCATCAGAATCCAACTTGAACCGTAAGGCGCCCATTCTTGATTCGTCAAAAACCCCCAATAAATAATCAATATCATAAAGTGTTTTAGGATTTTCGCCCTTAGCTCTGGCTAACTGAGCTTCACTACGTTTCATTAATGTTCGTCCCCATGTATCGGGCATACTGTCTAAGAAAACTCCAAAATTTTCTTTATTATTTGGAAATTGTTGCCCCGCATAAAATTGAATATCGGGATCAATCAGTCTTTGCGCATTGGATTTCAACCAATTATTGTCATATTCAAAACTAAAAGCCTTTCTTCCTTTGGCTTGATGTGCAGATAAAATACCTATTAACATTGGTTCAGCTAATCCAAACCAGTGTGCATAAACATAGATTTCGGTTTTATTCGTTGCCATTTTATAATAGATCTAAATCTTGTAGTTTTCTGCCTAATTCATCATCTGCTGCCAGCTTCAAAAAATCGGCTTGCAAACCTAATACACGTAATACATTAAAGTAGGCCCCCATTGCCACGCTACTTTCGCCTTTTTCTACTAAATATAACGTCGAACGCGCAATCCCTGCACGCTCGGCAACCTGTATTGTCGTTAGTTTTCTTCGTTTTCGAGCTAATTTTATGTTTTCACCCATTTGCTCTAAAAGAGCAGTGTATTTGGGTAGAATAATTTGCTTTTTCATTTAAATGATTGTTGTTTCATACAAATATATGAAAAGCGATTGAAATAGCGAACGTTAATAGTTGTTAATCTCTTTTTAAATATTTCAGTCTGTCGCAGAAACCAGAAATAATAAACGGACAATTGCAATCCTCTGATTCGGTATTGATTCCAGCAATAATATTATGGAAAAAATGTTCCTTATTTCATTCCGCAATTTCTTTCGTACTCATGGGTATAAGCTTACTTTCAAACATCAAAAGCACGTGATTTACCTTGGCTAAACTAAGGTTGTCTTTACCTTGTTCTATTTTCCGAACTACAGTCAGTGCAACGCCTGCTTTATTAGGAAGCTGTATATGGCGAGGAGAATTTATTTACGGGTAAAGGGGCGGTGACTTTGAATAATAATACGCGTCTAACCTCTGGTGAAATCAAATATACCTATAAGATAACTGATGGGAACGGAAAAGTAATTGAAATGGTTGATAACCCTGGAGATTTTGGCAGAGGCATCACTTTAAATTTTGATTATAATAAAGAGAAGTATCCTATAAAGTATGATTTTTTCTTCGAAGTAGAAGGGGAGTTTTTTACAAAATCAATTTCAATCGCCAAATAATAAAGCAATTAATTGGCGACCAGTTTAGATAATGCTATATTGGAAAAACCTTCACAAAACAATTTCAAGTTTATTGAAGGTTTTTCTATTAAAAGAGATGTGTAAAGATTTATGCAAATTATTTATGAATTAATTGTACCCTCAGCGAGAATTAATAGCACGTACTTTCTGACTTGAAAACATCAAGTATCGATCATATTTCAACCATTTTAAGTGTGGTTAATTCAGATTTAGATTGTAAGTGATTGATAAAAAGAGTGTAAAATTGGACTTCCGTCTGTTTATGTTGAGCACATCAAACTTGCAAAATTAGTTTTGATGTCAATATTTGTTATTTCTTTTGATAAATTCTAGCTTATTAATTCACTCTGACTTCTTAAGAATATAAGAAGTATTTTGGCTATCTACTTTAGTTATATAATTAATATATTTACACACTGATACTAACCAATAGAATTTAGCCCACAATGCAAAATTACCTTGACCTCCTACAGCATATATTAGATCATGGAACCGATAAGACTGACCGTACAGGAACCGGGACAAAAAGCATTTTTGGCTATCAATTGCGTTATGATCTCTCTAAAGGATTTCCTTTAGTGACGACGAAGAAGACGCATTTACGATCTATTATTTATGAACTGCTTTGGTTTTTAAAAGGAGATACAAATGTCAAGTATTTGCAGGATAATGGCGTTAGTATTTGGGACGAGTGGGCGGATGAAAATGGTGATTTAGGTCCAATCTATGGAGCGCAGTGGAGAAGCTGGGAAGGATCAAATGGCCAAGTGCTTGATCAAATTTCACAGGTGGTGGAGCAAATTAAAACGAATCCAGATTCTCGCCGATTAATTGTTTCGGCTTGGAATGCAACTGAGATCTCTAAGATGGCTCTAGCTCCTTGCCATACCATGTTCCAATTCTATGTGGCCGATAACAAACTCTCATTACAGCTCTATCAGCGTAGCGCTGACGTTTTTCTAGGAGTACCCTTCAATATTGCGAGTTACGCTTTACTACTACAAATGGTAGCGCAAGTCACGGGGCTTGAAGTAGGAGACTATGTTCATAGTTTTGGGGATGTGCATATTTACAACAATCATATGGAGCAAGTACATAAGCAGCTTGCAAGAACGCCGAAAGCTCTTCCTACGATGCGTTTGAATCCTGAAGTAAAGTCCTTATTTGATTTTGATTTTGAAGATTTCACACTTGAAAATTACGATCCGTATCCAGGGATTAAAGCGCCTGTGGCAATTTAATTATTCCGGTTTATTTCTTCAAGTTAGAGCGCGTGCATTTTACAATGCAGCGTTAAATTTTCATCAAATCTCCTTGCCCTCAATCGAATTGTAGGGGTGTTTTTGTAACTTTAGACTCAATTTTAAGACTAGTTACATAAATCCCAAATCTATGAAACGTACTTTACTGTCCCTTTCTCTTGTGGGTCTTTTTTTAGGTTGCTCCCTTGAGGCGCAAACTTTAAATTCAGGACGCACTCAGCCATATCAGGCCACGCCCACTAAGTATACAAGTTTAAAACACACCCTGTTAAAGGTGAGTTTTGATTATGCCAAGATGGAATTAAACGGAGAGGCGACCCTTACAGCAAGCCCTTATTTTTACCCGAGTGATTCTCTAGTTCTTGATGCTCAGGCTATGGCCATTCATGAAGTAGCTTTAGAAAAGGGTAGTTCAAAAAGCCCTTTAAAATATACCTATGCAAATGATCTTCTGAAGATTCAGTTAGACAAAACATATGCAAAGGATGAAAACTACAAAGTCTATATTAAATATACGGCAAGACCAGAACAGGTAACTCAAAAAGGAAGTGCAGCCATCACCGATGCAAAAGGACTTTACTTTATCAACCCTTCAGGAGAGGACAAAGAAAAGCCTACTCAAGTTTGGACTCAAGGAGAAACCCAAAGTTCCTCTGTTTGGTTTCCGACAATCGATAGGCCTAATCAGAAAACAACGCAAGAAATCTACATGACCGTACCTAGAAAGTACGTGACGCTTTCTAATGGAGAATTAAAGAGTTCAAAGAATGTAGGAGAAGATCTTCGTACCGATTACTGGGTGATGGACAAGCCGCATGCACCCTACTTATTCTTTATGGGTGTAGGAGACTACGCCGTAGTGAAAGACAAATGGCGTCAAATCCCTGTGGATTACTACGTAGAAAAAGAATATGAGCCGTACGCAAAACAAATTTTTGGCAATACACCCGAGATGATTGAGTTTTTCTCTAAAAGATTAAACTATGATTATCCGTGGAACAAATATGCGCAAATGAGCGCAAGAGATTACGTGAGTGGCGCGATGGAAAACACCACAGCGGTACTTCACGCAGAGGATGTTCAACAAAAACCTTCTCAATTGGTGGATGAAAACACATGGGAAGACACCATTGCCCATGAACTCTTTCACCATTGGTTTGGCGATCTCGTGACTATGGAGAGTTGGAGCAATCTAACGTTAAACGAATCCTTTGCGAATTACTCTCAGTACCTTTGGAACGAACACAAATACGGAAAAGATATTGCGGACTATGGACTCTATAAAGAACTTCAATCGTACTTCTTAGATCCTTCCAATATCTCAAAAGATTTGGTTCGCTACAATTACCACAATAGAGAAGATATGTTTGATGCGGTTTCCTACAACAAAGGAGGAGGAATCTTGCATATGCTAAGAAATTACTTGGGTGACGAGGCTTTCTTTGGAGGGTTAAATTACTATTTAACTACGCATGCCTACGGCACAGCAGAAGCCGCAGATTTACGTTTGGCTTTTGAAAAAGTATCGGGTAAGGATCTGCATTGGTTCTTTAACCAATGGTATTTTTCAGGCGGACATCCAAAGATTTCTTATACGACTCGCTATGAGCCTGTGAAAAAAGAAATTGTCCTTTCGATTGCACAAACACAGGGCGGAGGTTATTTTGAGTTTCCACTTGCTGTGGATATTGTAGAGGATAGCAAAGCCAAAAGAGAAAAGATTTGGGTAAGTGCGAAAGCGAAGAATGAGTTCTCGATTCCGGTAAGTAAAAATCCAAAACTAGTAAATCTAAATGCAGATGGAGTTCTTTTAGCAGAAATTACCGAATCCAAAACTCCTGCGCAGTATTTACTTCAATACCAGAGCGCAAAAGAGTTCTTACCGAAACAGCGCGCCATTGCAAACGCGGCTTTAAATCCAACGGACGTAAGCGCAATTCAGACGCTGAAAGAAGCCCTTAATGATTCTAATTTTAGACTTCGAATTGAGGCCCTAAATGGACTTGATCTGTCAAAACCAGACCATCAAAAAGCAGCGCTTACCAAAGTAGAGCAGCTTGCAAGCAGCGATGAGAAGACCCTAGTAAGAGGCGCTGCCATTAACGCGCTTTCTAAAACGAAAAGTGATAAATACCTTTCTCTCTATGAAAAAGGAGTCTTTGAAGTATCCAATTCCATTAAAGGGAATTCCATTGGCGCATTAGCGATGATTAATCCTCAAAAGGCAAAAGAAAAGCTTGAGACCATGCAGTTAGAAGGCCTTTCTTCTGAAATTATGACGGTTTTGATTCCCATCATAGTGGAGAATAAGATTGAAAAGCATCGCGCAGAGATTGCTTCTACGGCTGCATTCTATCCTTTTATTAAATTCCAAGATCCCAAGGCAGGCGCCGCGGCAGAAAAAGGATACGAGTGGATTATGAGTTCAGACGATTATCTCGCAACGCAGAGGATAACTAAAATCTTTTCGCAGGTACACGGGCAACTAAGCTCTAATCCCCAAGCGAAGATGCTACTTACTCAAACCATTCAAAAAGGTCTAGATTTAAAAATAGCCGCCCTTAGAAAAGAGCCTTCTAATAAGTCGCTAAATGCACAGGTCGATTTACTTACGGCGGCTTTGAAAGTGTATAAGTAAACTTCAATTTTCATAATTAAACTTAAGTACTCCCTCTTTTGCATAACAAAAGAGGGAGTACTGTTTTTATTGAATATAAACACTTTCAGGTAGATTGTGCATAAATACTGCTCATTTTGACCTTTATTTGCGTCAAATATTATTAATTTCGTAGTAAAATTACACTTTATGCCGTACGGAATTCAAGCAGCAAGCTTCTATGTGCCCTCTCTTTATTTGAATATGAAAGACTTAGCACTTAATCGTCAGTTAGACCCTCTAAAATTAGAAAAAGGATTAGGACTCCATAAAATGGCTTTAGCCGATGTGAACGAAGA
>JAEWIE010000012.1 GCA_023387375.1 Bacteroidota bacterium
GTTGGCAATGGAATAGGTCCATTCACCACAGCCCCTGTAGCTTTTACAGTTTTTACGATTTTCTCAGCAGATTTATCCACTAAATTGTAATCGTAAGACTTAAGTTTTATTCTGATTCTTTGTGACATTTTAATCTAATTTTAAAATTAACCTTTAGCTTTCGCGATTACATCTTCAGCGATGTTGTTAGGTGCCGGTTCGTATTTCTCGAACTCCATGGAAGAGGTTGCTCTACCTGAAGACAAGGTTCTTAACGAAGTTACATAACCAAACATTTCAGAAAGTGGAACAAATGCTTTAATTACTTTCGCATTGTTTCTATCGTCCATACCGTTTACAGTACCTCTTCTTCTGTTAAGGTCCCCAACGATATCTCCCATATACTCTTCTGGAGTCACTACTTCTAGTTTCATGATCGGCTCCATGATCACAGCTTTCGCTGCTCTACCAGCCTCTCTGAATCCCATTTTTGCTGCAAGCTCGAAAGAAAGTTGATCCGAGTCCACTGCGTGGAAAGATCCGTCTTTCAGCGTAATTTTCATAGACTCTACTTCGAATCCAGCCAAAGGCCCGTTTTTCATAGATTCTTTAAATCCTTTCTCCACTGAAGGAATGAATTCTTTAGGAATGTTACCTCCTTTAATTTCATTCACAAAAGTAAGACCTGGTTTGTCATCTTCTGCAGGACCAATTTCAAATACAATATCCGCAAATTTACCACGTCCACCAGACTGCTTTTTATAAACTTCACGGTGAGATGCTGTAGCTGTAAGGGCTTCTTTGTACTCTACTTGAGGTTGACCTTGGTTTACTTCTACTTTGAATTCACGTCTCATACGATCCACGATGATATCTAAGTGAAGCTCTCCCATTCCGGAGATGATCGTTTGACCAGAAGCTTCGTCTGTTTTTACTTGGAATGTTGGATCCTCTTCTGCTAATTTAGCCAAAGCGTTACCCATTTTATCCTGGTCTGCTTTTGTTTTAGGCTCTACTGCAATCCCGATCACTGGATCTGGGAACAACATAGATTCTAAAACAATTGGATTTTTCTCATCAGAGAGAGTATCTCCTGTTTTGATATCTTTAAATCCAACTGCAGCTCCAATATCTCCAGCCTCGATATACTCTACTGGATTTTGTTTGTTCGCGTGCATTTGGTAGATTCTAGAGATTCTCTCTTTGTTACCTGATCTGTTGTTAAGAACATAAGATCCTGCGTCTAATCTTCCAGAGTAAGCTCTGAAGAATGCTAAACGTCCCACGAATGGGTCTGTCGCAATTTTGAACGCTAACGCAGCGAAAGGTTCATTAACATCTGGCTTTCTTGTAATAGGCTCGTCAGTTTTTGGATCGGTACCATCAATCGCCTCTTTATCCATTGGAGAAGGAAGGTATTTACATACCGCATCCAGCATAAACTGAACTCCTTTATTTTTGAATGAAGAACCACAAGTCATAGGGATAATCGACATGTCGATTGTCGCCTTTCTTAGCGCTTCGTTGATTTCCTCTTCTGAGATTGAATCTGGATCTTCGAAGAATTTCTCCATTAGAGTATCGTCGTAGTCTGCTACTGCTTCTACTAACTTCTCTCTATATTCGTGAACTTCTTCTTTCATATCCTCTGGAATAGGCACGACGTCAAAAGTTGCCCCTTGCGTATTGTCATGCCAAACGATCGCTCTGTTCTTGATAAGGTCTACAACCCCAACAAAGTCTTCTTCTGCACCAATAGGAAGTACGATTGGAACTGCATTTGATCCAAGCATTTCTTTTACTTGATTCACTACCATTAAGAAGTCTGCACCTTGACGGTCCATCTTATTAACGAATCCCATACGGGCTACTTTGTAGTTATCTGCAAGTCTCCAGTTTGTTTCCGATTGAGGTTCCACACCGTCTACGGCAGAGAATAAGAAAACAAGACCGTCAAGTACTCTTAAAGAGCGGTTTACCTCTACGGTAAAGTCAACGTGTCCCGGGGTATCAATAATATTGAAGTGGTAATCTTTTGACTCAGGAGTAGGCTTTCCATCTTTACGAGGGAATACCCAGCTACATGTCGTTGCTGCTGATTGGATTGTAATCCCTCTTTCAGCTTCTTGCTCCATCCAGTCCATCTGAGAAGAACCTTCGTGAGTTTCTCCCAGTTTGTGAGTTTTACCTGTATAGAATAAAATTCTTTCTGTCGTGGTGGTTTTACCTGCATCAATGTGAGCAGCGATTCCAATATTTCTTGTGTATTTAAGGTCTCTTGCCATTTCAGATTAGAATTTAAAGTGTGAGAACGCTTTGTTGGCTTCTGCCATTTTATGCGTATCGGATTTCTTCTTGTAAGCAGCACCTTCTTCTTTAGAAGCAGCGACAATTTCATTCGCTAGCTTAAGCGCCATAGATTTGTCATTTCTTGCTTTCGAATATTTGATTAACCATTTCATGGCCATCGAAATTTTTCTATCTGCACGAATCGGCATTGGAATTTGGAAGTTTGCACCCCCAACTCTTCTTGAACGTACTTCTACGTGTGGCATTACATTAGTAAGCGCATCTTTCCAGATGTCAAGAGAAGTCTTTTCAGAATCTCCTTTTTTCGATTCTACTATATCTAATGCATCATAGAAAATCTTAAATGCGATCGATTTCTTACCATCGAGCATTAAGTTATTTACAAATCGTGTTACCAGTTGATCATTAAACTTCGGATCCGGTAACAACGGTCTTTTTTTCGCTTTTGTCTTTCTCATTGTTTCGTTTCTTAATAATTAATGATTACTTTTTCTTACCCGTTGCAGCTGCTTGACCCGGTTTTGGTCTCTTAGCTCCATACTTGGATCTTCTTTGGGTTCTTCCGTTAACACCTGCGGTGTCAAGGGCTCCTCTAACAATGTGATAACGTACTCCCGGTAGGTCTTTCACCCTTCCTCCACGTACCAATACTATCGAGTGCTCTTGAAGATTGTGTCCTTCGCCCGGGATATAAGCGTTGACTTCCTTCCCATTAGAAAGTCTTACCCTTGCAACTTTTCTAAGTGCAGAGTTCGGTTTCTTAGGAGTAGTTGTATATACTCTCGTACATACTCCTCGTCTTTGTGGACTGGATTCAAGGGCAGCCGATTTGCTCTTCTTGGCAAGCGTGGCTCTTCCTTTTCTAACTAGTTGTTGAATAGTAGGCATTTAATTGCTTTTTATTTTAGGGTGCAAAAGTAGTGAATATTTTTTATTTGGCAATAGCCTACCCTACAATTTGTTCATTTTCTTCGCTTCATATCAGCGCCTTACCCAAATATTCACAAACTAACGAACTGTTGGGAGGAGAACTCACGGTTCAAATTTCAATCTAAGCCTAAAGGTAAAATTCCAAACTAAAGTTCATATTACACAGATTGAAACCTTCTATCTGTATCACTGGGAATCACGACCAATTCTTCTTATCTTTGACTTTCATACAAAAGAAACTTTAAAACAATTTATATGAAAAAACATCCTATCATTGGTCTAGCAAAGGCCGATTGCGAAGAAATTGCATCCAAATTAAATATCCTACTTGCAAACTACTCTGTTTTTTATCAAAACACGAGAGGCGCTCATTGGAACATAGTCGGAGATCAGTTTTTCACCCTGCATCCAAAATTTGAAGAGCTTTACAATTCTTTGGTTTTAAAGATTGATGAAATCGCGGAGCGAATCTTAACACTAGAGGGAACACCTCTACACAATTACTCTGATTATCTTGAAATATCAGCGATTAAGGAAAGTAAAGAAGTGAGTGATCCAGTAAAAGCGGTTGAAAACATTCTAAGTTCTTTTAAAATTGTAATTGACTTGCAAAGAGAGCTCTTAGATCTAAGCGAAAAAGCGGGAGACGAAGGAACCAACTCTCAAATGAGTGACTATGTAACCGAACAAGAAAAAGAAGTATGGATGTATAATGCCTACTTAAAAAATTAACAGCTTTTAGGTTGCTTTTAAAAAATCGCCCAGGGTGGCGATTTTTTTATGATCGGTTTCGTTACATTTGTATTAACTTATTAGTATAAAAGATATGGCAGACGTTCGATTCAACTCCATCTTAGACAATGATTTCTACAAATTCACGATGCAAAATGCAGTGGTAAAACTCTTCCCGACGCAAAGCGTGAAATACGAATTTATTAACCGGGGAAATCACTTTTTCCCTCCTGGATTTGCGCAGGAGTTACGTCAAGCTGTAAACGCAATGGCAGAACTTAAATTAACCAAAGCAGAAAAAGCCTACCTTCATACCACCTGCCCATACATTGACCTTCCCTATCTTGATTTTTTGGAAGGCTATCATTATGACCCATCAGAAGTCCACATCGAACAAGAGGGAAATGAACTGAAGGTTTGGGTAGAAGGTCTATGGTACCGGACGATTCTGTGGGAAGTCCCTTTACTCGCCCTCATCTCTGAGCTTCATTATGTGTTAAATCATATGGAAAGAGACTCTAACGAGACGGTAATCGAAACAACGGACCGAAAAGCACAAAAACTAGTAGAACTTGGGGTCACCTTTGCGGAGTTTGGAACCCGTAGACGCCACTCTTACAAAGTACACGATATGGTTGTGAATTCCCTAGTTCAAAATCAAAATTCTAAATTCACAGGAACTTCAAACGTACATTTCGCAATGAAGTACGGCGTAAAACCCATCGGAACACATGCGCACGAATGGTTCATGTTTCATGGCGCCGAGTTCGGTTTTAAAATGGCCAACAAACTAGCGCTCGAACATTGGGTGGACATCTACCGCGGAGATTTAGGAGTGGCACTTTCTGACACTTATACCACACAAGTCTTTTTCCAGCAATTTGACAAGAAGTTTGCAAAACTATTTGACGGTGTGCGTCATGACAGCGGAGATTCCATGGAATTCGCAGACATGACTATTGCTCATTATGAAGCCAATGGAATCAACCCTCTCTATAAATACATTATCTTTTCGGACGGACTGAATTTAACCAAAGTGGAAGATATTCGTGATTATTGTCGGGGGAAAATTGGAACTTCCTTTGGAATTGGAACGAATCTTACAAACGATGTGGGACTAAAGCCAATGAACATTGTAATGAAGCTCATAGGCGTTCAAGGTCATAATGGAGATTGGATCCCGACCATTAAACTTTCCGACGAACATGGCAAGTATACGGGAGACCCTAATATGATTAAACTCGCCAAAGAATTTCTGCAAATAAAAGATTAAATCATGCGCTATATACACATAATCACCCTAGGGCTTCTTTTTAGTTTCACTTATGCAAGTGGACAAAGTAAAGATGCGCAGGAAAGGACGCAAAGTTCTAACCCTAATTTTGATCAAAAGCTGGCCGATTCTTTAGGTGCAGATAAGTATGGAATGAAACCTTACATCCTTGTAATTCTTAAGACAGGACCGAAAGACAGGGAAATAGCCGACCCCACGAAAAGAGCAGAACTTTTCAAAGGGCATTTCGCAAATATCAATGCTCTCGCAGACTCAGGCAAACTAGTTATAGCGGGGCCATTTTCTACAGCAAATTCACTAAAGTACCGTGGGATTTTTCTCTTAAATTGCAAGACAGAAGAGGAGGCAAAAGAACTACTTAAGGGCGACCCCACATTTTCAGCAGGAATTTTTGAAGCCGAAATCCTTCCCTGGTATGGATCGGCTGCCATCGGTACTTATCTCAAAACCCATAAAAAAATCGCGAAAGAGAACCCCTAAGAAATCGTATTCTTTGCTCTTGATTGCACGCACTTAGTTTTGTACTTTTGAACAATGGAAACCATTTATCTGATTGTAGGACTCGTACTGGGTATTTTACTCGGCGGCCTCATCGCCTATTTTCTAAACAAATCTTCAAGCGTTAAGCGAAGTTTATTTGAAGAATTGAATGAAAAATTCATTCAAATTCGCACAGAACAGCAAAATGCAATTACTCAAATCGAGCTTTTGCAAGGGCAACTTTCGCATGAACAAGAGAAAAGAGAGGAGGTAGAAACCACATTAAAGGAAACCCAAGGTACGCTAGCGAGTATACAAGCAAAACACGAAAGCCTTACGAGTCTCTACGAGGAAGAAAAGAACCGAACCAAAGAACTCCTTGATCAAATAGAAAATCTACGTGAGCAAGAGCAAATTCTTTTCGGGCAAAAAACACAACTCTTCGAGGAGAACAAACAACTACAAAACAAAATTGAATCGCATGTCGAGGAAGTTGAAAAACTTCACGAACAGTCTAAACAGCAATTTGAAAACCTTGCTAACAAAATCTTTGAGGAGAAATCCACTAAATTTTCCCAAGCGACGCAATCCAATCTCAAATTAATTCTAGAGCCGTTTCAAGACAAAATCCAAGAGCTTAAAACCAAAGTAAGTGAAACGTATGAAAAGGAAGCAAAAGAACGATTCTCCCTTGGAGAGAAAGTGAAAGAGCTCGCTGATCTAAATCAACAAATCTCCCAAGATGCGAAAAACCTAACACGCGCCTTAAAAGGAGAAAGCAAAACCCAAGGGAATTGGGGGGAGATGATTTTGGAAAGCATACTAGAAAAGTCCGGTTTGGTAAAAGGAAGAGAGTATTATATGGAGTATCAATTAACTGACCAAGATCAAAAGGCACTTTTTTCTGAATTTTCAGGTAAGAAAATGCGTCCTGATGCAGTGGTTAAATACCCAGATGATCGTAGCGTCATCATTGACTCCAAAGTTTCTCTCACGGCTTACTCCGCCCTAATCGACGAAACGGATCCTGATATGTACGAATCGCAGCTCAAACAGCATGTGGGGTCCATGAAGAACCATATTAACCAGCTTTCTCAAAAAGCGTACGATGATTATGGGAAATCTCTTGACTTCGTCATGATGTTCGTTCCAAACGAAGCGGCCTATATCGCAGCTATGCAGCACGATTCTACCCTATGGAATTACGCATATGATAGAAGAATTCTACTTCTTAGTCCTAATAACTTAATTACCTCTCTAAAATTAATTGCCGATTTATGGAAACGAGAATATCAAAATCGAAATGCAATTGAAATTGCAGAACGTGGCACGAAACTATACGACAAGTTTGTCTTGTTCGTTGAAAACCTTGAAAAGGTTGGGAAAAATATAGATGCCGCTCAAAACTCTTACAACGACGCCTACAAACAACTTAACACGGGAAGAGACAACTTAATTTCTCAAACCCAAAAGATGAAAGCGCTGGGAATCAAAAGCAAAAAAGAATTCTCACAGAGTCTGATTGAACAGTCCGAAATAGGCAATGATTCAACCCTAGAAAACCATATGAATGAGAATTGAAAGTGCTCAAAATGAAAAAATTAAGTCCCTCACTCGACTACTAAACAAAAATCAGGAACGCAAAAAGCAAGGAGTGTTTTTTGTCGAAGGTAGGCAGGAGAATAGAAGAGCTCTCGAATACGAGTACGAGCCTATAGAGTTTTTTATCTGTGAAGACTATTATCACGACCCCCTGCCTAATTCTAAGATTAACTTTGTATCTCCGACAATCTATGAGAAAATTGCCTACAGAGGAAGTTCCGAAGGAATCCTAGGAATTTACAAAGTAAAGGAAAATAAACTCACAGATTACAAACCCACAACAAATGCCGCAGTTGTCGCTCTTGAAGGAATTGAAAAGCCAGGCAACTTAGGCGCCATACTACGAAGCTGTGAGGCTTTCGGTATTGATGCCTTAATTATCAGCGATACAAAAGTAGATTTGTATAATCCTAACGTGATTCGCTCGAGTGTAGGCTGCCTCTTTGGACTTAAGGTCTATACTTCTACCAATGACGAACTGCACATATTTTTGCAAGAAAATAAGTTTCAGATTTTAACCACCTTAATGGACCAAAGCTCAAAGCCACTTTCTTCAAAGGATCTGACGAAAAGATCCGCCATTCTTTTTGGGACTGAACATTCAGGGCTTTCCCCCTATTGGCAAAACAAAGGTCAAAATACCCTCATTCCGATGACGGGAACCATTGACTCACTCAATTTAAGCAATGCGGTCGCCATTAGTTGTTATGAGATCCTCAGACAAAAAATGCAGAAGTAGTTCGCTTGCTTCTCAAACGTCAAAACATAAAAAAGCCATCCTACCCTAAGGTAAGATGGCTTTAGCTTTTCTAAACTAGTGACTAGTTAGTAGCTTCTTCAGTAGCTTCAACAGCAGTTGCAGCAGCATCTTCAGCAACAGTAGCTGCAGAATCAGCAACAGCGTTTGCAGAGTCAACTACAGCTTCAGCTGAATCAACAACAGCAGCAGTAGAATCTACTACGTCAGCAGCAGTGTCAACAGTTTCAGTTTTTTTACAAGCTACAAGAGCTAAAGCAGCGATACCAGCTACGAATAATGACTTTTTCATAATAAATTATTGTTTTAAAAATTGTTTCTTTAATTGAGCGTGCAAATATAGTTCATTTTCTAATATGTTTGCACTTTTTTTATCCAATTCTGGATTTAGAAGTTTTTCTACTAGTTAGTAGCGTCCTTCACCGCTTTCTTAGCTTCGTTTGCAGCTTTTGCAGTTGCATCAGCAGCGCCTTCCGCAGCATCAGCAGCTCCTTTTGCAGCATCTTTTGCAATCTCAGCACCCGCAGCCGTAGTGGCAGCAGCAGCATCTTTCGCAGCGTCAACAGTTGCTGTAGCAGCAGAGTCGATTACATTGGCAGCAGAGTCGGCAATCACAGCAGCTGAATCAGCAAGTGCATTAGCAGTAGAATCAGCAGCGTTTGCAGTTTCAACCGTTTCTGTCTTTTTACAAGCTACTAAGGTAAGAGCAGCAAATCCAGCTAGGAATAATGATTTTTTCATAATAAAGTGTTTGTTTTGATTTGATTTCTTATTTTTGGTTATTCAATCTCGGATTCGCTCTAAGGCACATCTTCAATTGAACAATACAAAGGTATATCAGATACCAAGCTTGTTTATGAAAATTGATTGTATTATATTTGTAAAATCAATTTACAATTTTGTACAACTGAAAACCAACGACTTAAATATTTAGCATCTACTTTGAGCGATTTAGATTTATTGCATTTTGAACAGCTAAAAACAGAGATTCAAGCCAAATACTTAGAATCACATACCCCGTCTGAAGAAAATATAGCGCAATGGAAAGGCATTGACATCATTTATTTTCAAGAGGACTTACGTCAAAAGGTAAAAGGCAATATAAGTGAGAAGTCATTTTACACTTATTTCAAAAATTCACCCGTAACCAAACTACCTCGCATTGACATCTTAAATTTATTGTCCGAGTATGTTGGGTATTCCTCCTGGTATGAGTTTAAGAAGAAACATCTTTATGCCGATGAACTCCTCGCGGAATTAGAGCATGAAGAAGAGAGCCCGTTGCCACAAAATGTTCCTTCAGATTTAGATCTGACTAACGAGCCCACTCAAATGCACGTGGATCCGCCTACAAAAACAAATTCTCAGCCTTCTGAAATGGAGCAAATGGAACCCGCGCTCTCGCACATCTCAAACAACCAAACCCTACCTCAAAAAAAACAAGAATCCAAAATCGAACTTGGAAAAACGAAAATGTGGTATGGGATTGGCGGGCTAGCTCTGATCGCAATTGCGGCTTTATTTTTCCTATACAAAGACGAGCTTTTTGTCAAGGAATACTATTATAACTTTATTGATTCCGATCGAAATTCAAAAATCAACGCCGAACTTCAGGTGCAGATTTTAAAAGAAAACGAGTCTCCTATTTTATACAATGCAAAACCGAATGAACCCTTCGTCTATCGAAATCCAGAGGGCTCTACCCTGACAATGGTCGTTTCTTCTCCTTATTATCGAACGGACACAATCCGTAGGAACCTAAAAACAGCTCCCGAAAGTGAAATTATCGAACTAAAGCCGAACGATTACGCCATTATGCTCTACTATTACTCTAATTCCATACAAGACATCAAGAGAAAAAGGGAGAGCTTAAATTACTTAATCAGTCAGGACGCCCTAATATATCAAGTTTACGACAATGATACCTACGGAATTGAAACACTTGACAAATCTCGATATATCAATTTGGTGACGACTCCTACGACCTCTCTAAAGAACATGGAGGTAATAGACACAAAAATGGAAAAAGGTAAGATCGTCTTAATTAAATTTAGAATTACAAACCATGAAGAACGTTAATCTATATCTATTATTCTTTGCACTTGCCTTTATTGTGTTAGCCTGCAAAAAAGACAACCATGAACTTTCGCTCGAAAATGTAAAGTACAACAATAACAAGTCCTCTTATCCCAGTACTAAAATGGACAGTGCCCAGGCTATCAATTCCATTATAAAACAGAAAGTACAAGAGGTCATTGACCTTTCAACTCTATATAGTTCAGGAAAACAAGACACAGAGATTGATTCTGCGATGTATTCTCAACTACAAGGTTATTTCTACAAAGCAGATTCGACAACTTTACAACCTTTATTAAAAGAACTAGATAGCTTCAAAGTAAGAGCGGCGAAAGTGCATAACCTAAGCATTTACGAGAAAATACACAAAAACGACACGTTAAATTTTGCAAAATTTGATGTGGAATACTTCTCTGCCCAGAACAAATCCATTGCAAGACAACAGCGTGAGGCACAGTATGTCCTTGTATCTACACCGAAACAATTTAAGAAGGAATTTAAATTCTTTTTCCTTAATTTCTATCAACCCCCAATAAAAGACAGTATCTCTCTAGGGGTCACTAAGTAATCTAGCGCGACATCCGAATCATAAACATCATTTATAGGTTCTGCAGGGTCAAAAAAGCCCACACCCACCTTTTTTGTCTCTCCTAGAAGTGAAGTAAAGAAACGATCGTAAAAACCTTTCCCATATCCAATACGATTTCCTAGTGTATCGCAGTACAATAGCGGCGTCAAAACGAAATCGAAATCCTTCTCGCCGCTATCGATCGTACTCTCAGGCTCAAGAATTCCCCAAGAGTTTAGCGCCATGGGTGTTTCTTTGTGAAGCTCAATGGAAATAAGATTGTCTCCTACCATCTTTGGCACAAAAACGCGAATTTCATTTTCTAAAAAATAGGAAATAAAAAAACCTGTATCCACTTCCTTAAACTTAGCAATGCTTTGAAAGAGATGTACTTTCTGATTCCTTTTAGGATCAAACGTTTTAATAAACTGCTCAAATATCTGTTTAGAATAAGACAAAACCTCATCGTTAGATAAGGTTTTTCTTAGTTCTAAATATTTGTGACGAAGTTCACTTTTAGTCATTTCACACTTCTTTTACTGAGATTATATTGACCGGGCAGGCCTTTGCAGCTCTTTCACACGGAGCTAAGGCCTCGGGAAAAGGAGTTTTTAAAGTAAAAAATCCTTTCTTATCCGTAGATTTTAAAAGTACGGATTTCCCATCCTTCTTCGACATTCGAAAATACTCCGGTGCAAACTCTGCGCAGTAGTTGCATCCAATGCACTTGTCTCTTTGAAGCGTCACAATTACCATAATTTCACTACTTCTTAAGCCTCAACAATTTTATAAAGTTTGTCAGAAGGTCTTACTCTAAATTCTGTTTTGAAAGTAATCACATCGGATTTGCTTGCTTTTTGCGCCTCTCCTTTTTCGTCAATCAGAATACGTTCCACAACCATTTCTTGAGAACCTGTAGTCGGTCCTTGAATTAGAACCTTATCTCCTACACTTAAATCATACGCTTCGATTAAAAATTCAGCTACGTTTGATTTTGGATAGAAATGACGCCCTTTTCCAATGTATACTTTTTTCTGCGTCGCATTCGAACCTGGATTCTCAGACCATTCGCCCAGTTCCTGTCCTAAATAGTAACCACTCCAAAAACCTCTATTGTAAACGGTTTCTAGTCGCTCCATCCAACCTTTTACTTTCTCTTGATCGAACGTTCCGTCTGCTACAGCATCAATCGCTTCACGGTAGCATTTCACAACGGTGGCTACATATTCAGGTGCGCGTCCACGTCCTTCAATCTTAAGTACTTTTACGCCTGCATCTACTACTTGATCTAAAAATCCAATTGTACAGAGATCTTTTGGAGACATCATGTACTCATTATCTAATTCGATTTCAAATCCAGACTCTTGGTCAATAACGGTATATTTTTTTCTACAGTTCTGCTTACAAGCCCCTCTGTTTGCGGAGGAGTTATGAGAATGCAAACTAAGGTAGCATTTCCCTGAAACCGCCATGCAAAGAGCTCCATGTCCGAAGATTTCAATTTCGATAAGTTCTCCGTTAGGACCTCTTACGTCATCTCTTTTTACTTGTTCACAGATCTTCTTTACTTGGGTAATACTAAGCTCTCTACTCATTACCATGGTATCTGCAAAAAGTGCATAAAACTTCACAGTTTCAATGTTGGTAATGTTAATCTGAGTGGAGATGTGAATTTCAAGTCCAATTTGTCTTGCGTAGGAAATAACGGCCTGATCCATTGCGATCACAGCAGTAAGATCGGCAGCCTTCGCTTTGTCTAATAATGTTTTTACAATGGAAAGGTCGTGGTCATACACAATTGTATTAAGAGTCAAATAGGTACGCACACCTTTTTCTTTGCAACGTCTCGATATTTCGGGAAGGTCGTCGATGGTAAAATTCATTGAAGCACGAGCTCGCATGTTGAGCTGCTCCACGCCAAAATAAATAGAATCCGCTCCATTGTCAAGCGCCGCTTGCATGGCCGTAAAGTCTCCCGCGGGAGCCATCAATTCAATTTTTCCTGTTTTTGTCATTTTGATATCAAAAATTTTTGCAAAGATATGGTTTTAAATTTTGTGTTAGAACGACTTAACTCTTCCTTTTGAGACCTCGACACCTAGTAGCAATGGTAGAACACTGAGAAATTCTCTAAATTAGTGATAAATCTTGTTAAAATTCCGTTAAAAATGAAACAAGCACGTTTGACTGCATACCTATTTAGTGTTAAATTTGTGATACATACCAATTAACTTAATAATGAGAAAGATAAATATGACCGAGAAAGTGAAAAAAATGCTACCCTATGCTCTTGTAGGGGTGATTTCAGGAGCCACTGTATTTGGCGGTATAAAACTAGCCGAAAATCAGCAAGCAAGCTTGCAAGATTACTCTTATTTTAGTTCGAAGAATAACGACAGTGCCCATTTTGCTTCTATTGGGGGCGCTAGTAGTGGAACCGACTTTACCACTGCGGCAAAAATGACTGTACCTGCTGTTGTAACCATTAAAAATTACTCCACAAGACCTGTTGGACGTACGTCTGAGCAAGATATTTTCGAATGGTTCTTTGGAGAACGTGCTCAACCAAGACAACAACAGCGTCCAGACAACATGCCAAGCGGAATGGGATCTGGTGTGATTATTTCCCCAGATGGCTATATTATTTCAAACAATCACGTTGTAGCAGGAGCTTCTAAATTAGAAGTCGTTCTTAGCAACAAGAAAAGCTATACAGCTACGCTTGTAGGAACAGACCCAAACACAGACATCTCTTTATTAAAGATTGAAGAACAGGGACTTCCCTACCTCAATTTTGCGAACTCAGATCTAGTCGAAGTGGGTCAATGGGTACTTGCGGTTGGGAATCCTTTAGGACTAAACTCCACTGCCACAGCCGGAATTATTTCAGCAAAAGGAAGAGGAATTGGAATCCTTTCCCAAGGATCCGCGACCAACCCGATTGAAAGCTTCCTTCAAACGGACGCGGCCATTAATATGGGGAACTCGGGAGGAGCCCTGGTCAATACAAGCGGAGATTTAATTGGGATCAATTCTGCCATTGCTTCTACAAATGGATATTACCAAGGATATGGTTTTGCAGTACCTTCTAATCTCGCGCGCAAGATTGTAGAAGACATCAAAAAATTCGGACTCGTTCAAAGAGGATTCTTGGGTGTAATGTCGGTGGATCTTTCCGACGAACAGCAAGTAGCTCTATACAACCGAGAATACAGAACCAATTTGAAGCCAGGAGTAGGAATCTACGTAAGAGAAGTTTCTGCTAAATCAGGAGCTGAAGATGCAGGCGTAAAAGCAGGAGACATCATTACGAAAGTAGACAACCAAAACATCACCGATTTTGCAGACCTTTCCATAGCGGTGGGCAGTAAACGACCTGGTGACGTTGTCAATTTAACCTATAACCGCAATGGCAAAGAAAATACGGTTCGTGTCGTTTTAAAAGACCAAAAAGGGAACACCTCCGTTCGTACTCGTGCCGACCTTACAGTATCTGAAAAGATAGGCGCTGAATTCCAACCTTTAAACGAAGGATTCAAGACTCGTTACGGGTTAAATAGCGGTGTTCTTGTTCGCAATGTTGTCCCAGGGGGCGAGATGTCAAAAATTGGAATTGTAGATAATTATATCGTCATCGAGATCAATGGCAAACCTGTGAACTCCCAAAAAGATGTAGACAAAATTCTTGATGGATTTAAAGGTAACGTTCAAGTGAAGTACGTCAATGAACGTGGTGGAATTTTTACGCAAGGATTTAAAATGCCACAGTAAGAAAATTTAGACTTAAAGCTAGATTTATTTCATAGAAAATGGGCTTCGAATAATTTCGGCGCCCATTTTTGACTTTCTATTCTTTCTATTAATGGTCTAATGCCTTCTTCGCTGTTTTCTTCGCAAGTCTTTTCTTTCTTTCGAAAATCACCTCCGTAATCTTTCCTCCAATCCAAGAAAAAGGAAAAAAGGTTAAAAAGATACAGATCTTGTAAAAGGTAGGATGATAGGGATTAATAATCACATCCATCATAGCGATAAACAAAAGAATAAAACCAATAAGGATGGCATAAGCTACCTTCGCATACTTTACCACTATTGCAGTTACCACTCCACCAATGGTCGCACCAATTCCCGAAAGAAATAGAAGGAAGACGAAAAAGCCATCCTTATCTTGCATCGAAAAAAGAAAATTTTCCCATGACTGAAAAGGGGAAAATCGCTCATAGGTGATCCAGTCGGGATTAATTCGAATTCCGAAACTGATAATAAGACCTGCGATACCTAGCCCTAATAGGACGGCAATTGTATTTCGAAGAAAATTCATTAGATTAATTCTCGTAGGCAATCATCGAAATCTCGACTTCTACATTTTTAGGCAAAGATGATACCTGAACCGTTTCTCTAGCCGGTAAGTTATGGGGATCCAAGTAAGAAGCATACACTTCGTTCATAAGAGAAAAATCATCCATGTTGGTAAGAAATATACTTGATTTCACCACATTTCTAAAATCCAATCCCGCTTCTTCTAAAATCGCTTTTAGGTTCTGCATCACTTGATGGGTCGCCTTTTCAATTCCTTCAATTAGCTTACCGCTAATAGGATCTAAAGGGATTTGACCTGAAATATAAAGAACTCCCTTGGCGAGAACCGCTTGTGAATATGGACCTATTGCAGCAGGGGCTTTCGTCGTGTTTATATATCTTTTTTCCATAGTTGAATTTTTGCAAAGGTACTATTATTATTAAAATACATGGAGCATTAGAATTTTGAATTCGGCTCCGTAAAGCTTCGATCGTTGTATTTAATCGCATCACTTAAGATATTTGCTTTGATCCCAATAAAGAAGTCATAGACCTTGTACTGTCCGAAGGGTACCCAGTTAAAATTGATTGTAAAACTTCTCTGGTCTCTAAAGAACCCGATTCGTGTATAAGCAAGTTTCTTGCTCATAAAATCATAATGCGTGCTTCCCGTAATATTCCAATACGGCGTTAGTTTGATTGAACCGTCAATACCAATAGAAGCGACCTTATTTCCAAACTGGGTGGCTCCCTGCGTATATGCATAATTTGCATTTAAATTTAAGGTCCACGCCTGAGAAAAATGAGCATAATCAAACTGATCGAAATAATAATTTTCATTTCGAATCTCTCCTCTCGTTTTGTAAAGCTCTTCAGGACTCTTCTTATCTTTAGAAGCAAAAAGAGCATCGCTTAAAGGCACAGACATTTGAATATTAAAACCTTGCAAGTTGAATTTTCCAAAATTCTCGGTCCGAGTTCCTAGCCCATTCGCATCGTATATTGTTTCGTAGGGATCAATTACCAAGCTTGTATTCATATTCACTTTACCGTCGAATAAAGAAGTTTGGCCATTGATGTTCACCATACTCCATTTATGACTATCTGCAGCAAAATTATACCCTCCTGAAATATTCAAACTCTCAAAAAGTTTTACTTTTTTCACGCCCGTCGAATCCTCCTTGCTGCGGACTTTCATCTCAATATTATTTCCAATACTGTAGGTCATTGCTCCTACCATACCGCTAGTGGGAGACCCAAACATTCCTCCATCAAAAATAGAATAAGGCGTAAGTTCACCTGTAGCCGAATAATAATTTTTATAATACCCCCAATTAGGAGCTCCAAAGTCAGGCTGATAGGTAAATCCAATGCTTGGAATCACCATGTGTCGAACTCTTTCAATAAGACTTCCCTTCTTGAAATTTAACATCCCGTAGAGGGTCGTTTGCAAACTTGCGGAAGTGGAGAAGGTGGAATAGCCTGCAATTTTCTTCTCGTATACATTCTGCACCTTATCTTCAATCGGATCGTAGAAGCGCTCTAAGGTTTTGGTGGTCAGCACATTGTTCGCACTCGCACTAAGGGAAAATGTGAAATACTTTGCAAGGGTGGTATTTGTAGCTAGGGATATATTATTCTGAAGTCCCGTTTGCATATTGTCCCACATCGCTTTTTTGAACATATCCTCCTCTTTCACCCCACTAATGGAATTTGAGAAGTTAAGTCCTGTGTTTACCGTAATGTTTTGCAAAAGTCCTTCTCGTATGCCTCCATCCTTCGGCGAGAACAAATAGAACTGATTAATGGCCACATTCATTTGAGGCAGCCTTAAGTTAACGCTCCCGTCTGCAAAGTTTTGCGAATAGGAAGCAGATCCTGTAATCGTAATAGGAAGCGTCAAAAACCTCTTCGTCGCAGAAATCGTTGAATTCTGCTGTGTATTAAGTACACTTTGATCAAAAATATGGTTGTTATTAATCGTATTGCTGTAGAACTTACTACTTACCACGTTCACGGAGGCGGAAAAATTGAAATAAGGGTTTGCTTTTGCATCTTGCTGATGTCTCCAGCCAATTCGATAGGTAGAGGATTTCTGATAATCGTCCAACCCTTTAATACCTCGAACGGTCGTTCCCACCTCGGAGTTGAAGTTCCCGTTATAGCGGTAGTTCTTTCGATAATTCACTTCGGGACGTATATTCCAACTTCCTTTGGTGAAAAAATCCAGCATTACTTTCATATCGAAATGCTCGCCAATTGGTTGGTAATATCCGAGTCCGTTTAAGAAGAATCCAACGTCCTGTCTTTCTCCAAAACTTGGAATCAGGATTCCTGCAGAACGCTTGTCTGAGAACGGCAAAATCCCAAAGGGAAGCGCGAGTGGTGTAGGAACTTGTTCAATATACATTTGAATAGGTCCCGTGATTACCTGGGATTTGTTTTTGCCTTTGATCAGCTTAATATTGGGAGCTAGTAGATAGTAATCTGCAAGGGTGTCCTTCTTGCTTAGAAAATACTCATCGGTCGTATACTTACCTCGACGCATATAAAATATAGAGTCGTTGATTTTCTTCGTCTTTTCCGCTACGATCACCCCTTCGCTTTCTTCCGTCCGCGTGTTGTAAGCAATCGCCTGTTTGGATTTATAATTAAAGTTGAATTGATCTGTTTCGTATACTTTTCCCGCCTGTTCGGTTATAACAGGCTCGATCACGCGACCTTTCTCATTGAGTTTTCCACGAGCAAAGACATTCCCTGTATTCCAATCAATGGAAATATAGTCGGCCTTGATTTTCATATCTTGATAGGTGACCTCCGCATTCTGATTGAGGTAGGTCATGCGCTTAGGCACATCTGTACGAATGTTATCCGCCATGGAGTTTACCGGGGCTGCTAGGGGCTCGGGCTCTCTTAAATTAAGAGTGTCCGATTTAACCATAACCGTATCAACACCCTCTTTTTTAACCTGATTCTGAGCATTTACCTTTGCTAAAAAACTGTTAAAAATTAGGATAATTGAAATATGTAATATATTTTTGAAGCTTATTTTGATTCGCTTTGTGTTTATCATTAATGGGGTCAAAATTAAATATTTTTATTAAATAATGTTGATGAATAGCAAAACAAATTATTCCAATAAATTTTTAGGGATATTTTTTATTCTTTTTAGTGCTTTCTATTGGGGTCAGAATAAATTCGTGGTCGTTCTAGATCCTGGTCATGGTGGTCATGATCACGGTGCAAATCGAAAATATGCAGACATTGGATACATAGCCGAAAAAGACATTGCTTTGGACATTACCTTGCAGGTAGGGAGAATGCTTGAAAAAGACAAAGATTACAAAGTAATCTATACTCGTAAAACGGATGTCTACCCATCACTCACAGAGCGTACGAATCTAGCCAACCGCTCTAAGGCAGATCTCTTTATCTCCATTCACCTCAACGCGAATCAAAGAACCTCTCCCTACGGAACCGAGACCTATGTACAAGGTCCTGATCAGAACCGAACAAACCTTGAAGTGGCCAAAGCGGAGAACGATGTGATCTATTTAGATGAAAAGGACAGGGAAACCTTTGGGTCCTACGATCCAAAAACGCCTGAATCTTTAATTGCACTAAAAATTCAGCAAAGTAGATACTTAGAGGCAAGTTTAATTCTAGGTGGATTTGTCGAGGAGAATTTTTCTAAAAAAGACCAAAGACTCTCGCGCGGCGTAAAACAAATGAATCTTCACGTTTTGCGTATGAATGCGATGCCCTCTGTTTTAATTGAAACTGGGTTCATCTCAAATTATGACGAGGCCCATTATCTTGCTTCCTCTAAAGGAAAAAAAGAAACCGCAGAAAGCATTTACGATGCCATTGTTAGTTACAAAAAAGCATACGACCGAAAGGGAGGCGGAAAATCAAGTCCCATCGTTGAAAAGGTTCCAGAAAAGCCAGTGGAACAGCCCTTGAAAAATGATTTTAGAATTCTGCTGATGAGTTCTACTTCAAAATACAATGCGGGGGATCCAGCTCTTAAAGGCCTAAAGTATATCCTTACTATAAAAGAAGGGAAGCTATATAAATACTACTATGCAACGACGAACTTCGCATCCGTTAGAGACGCAAATCTAAAAACAGCGAAAGATGCTGGATTCCGAAATGCAACTTCCATAGGCTTTACACCAAACCAAAAGCTGTCTCAAGGTTATTATACAATTGAAGTCGCCGCTTCAAAAAATAGACTTAGCAGCAACTCCTATGTCCTTAAAACTCTTAAGGACAAAGTAACACGAACAAAAGAGAACGGCGTCTTCTATTACACCTATGGAAATGTAAAAACCTTGGAAGCCGCTGTCGAACTCCAAAAAGATCTTGAGAAAAAAGGTATTGAAGGTACAGTGATTGAAAAGCGGAATTAATTAGCGTCCTTTTACTGAGGTTCACTAACGGTTGTCTTACGACAAAAATTTCCGTATTTTTGCAAACCTTTAATCCGGCCTATTCGTCTAGTGGTAAGGACTCAAGATTTTCATTCTTGCAACAGGGGTTCGATTCCCCTATAGGCTACTAAACAGGACAAATGAAATTTACTTTCGTTTGTCCTGTTCTTTTTTTGGAGTAATCCGTTGGTTATCTGAAAGATATAGTTTGCGATTACATTCATTCGAGCGGTTCGATAAGTTTTTCCGTCAAACTCCAATTTTTCGGGGAATATCGAACCAATTATATCCCGTCTTGTTCTGATTTCGCCCTCGCTGTACATTTTAGGAATGCTTTCTATGTATTTCAAAGCCCTGTCCAAAGACTTTTCTACGTTGATTTTCTTGGTATCAGAACCGTCCTTGCTCAACTGTTCTTCCAAACTCTCAATCCGTTTCCTACACTCATCTTTGATTTCGAGATATTCCTCGTCATCAATAATTTCAGACAGCAGTTTGTTGCGTGCTACTGATAACCTTGCATTCAGTTTATCTATTTCCTGTGCAATCTGTTTCTTTTCGTCAAACGGATTTTTTGCGAATTTCTTGTAGTTGTCCAACAGAAGTCTTTTTACTATTTGAGAAGTACCGTTCAACGCAAACTGTCGCATACTCTTTTCAAAAATATCGTTGGCTAATTCGGCTTTTTGACGAAAGCCACAAGAGGAAACACAATGATAGTAGTAATAACGGCTTGTTCTTCCTTTGGAAGCACTTCCCGTTAGGTTGCGACCGCATTCGGGACATACCAAGAAACCACGTAGGGGCAAGTTCTCGTCTGAAAGTATTTTGGTATTGGGACGTTCTACCCTTTTGTTTCCGTCCAATATCAGTTGTACCCTATCAAAGAGGTCTTTGGATATAAGTGGTTCGTGCTGACCCTGCACCAAATGTGCTTCTTCGTCCTTGAATTTGGCAATGAATATCTTACCGTAGTACAGCGGATTGCGTACGGCAACGTGAAATGCACTTCGGCTTATAGTTGTCTTGTGCAACTTATTCATTTTTTGCCGTACTTGGTCACAGGCAAACACGCCTTTGGCTATTTCGTTGAAAGCCCACAGCATAGCTGTTGCTTCAGGTTCTTTCGGAGCAATGTATTTTCGTCCGTCCTCTTTGCTTCTATTGATATATCCAAAAGGTGCTCTACCCATCAAACGCCCCTCTTTCCTTGCCCTACGCATACCGTAGAACGTATTCAATGCTCTGCGGTCATTCTCTACTTCGGGAGCAGAAAGATATATGGCAAGCATCATCTTGTTTTCGGGAATGGAGAGGTCTAACGGCTGTTCTACCGCCTGTGGCTCTATACCAAGTTTGTTGAGTGTGCTAATCATTTGATAAGCATCGCCAGCATTACGGCTGAACCTGTCCCATTTGGTAAACAGGATAAGGTCAGTTTTTGAACTTCTCTTTTTAAGGCTGTTCAATAATCTTGTCCATTCGGGACGGTTAAAGGTCTTGGCGGAATGGTCTTCATAAATAACCTGCCCAACAGCAATCTTATTGGTTGCACAGTATCTTTTCAGGCGTTCCTCTTGGTCACGCTGTGAATATCCCTTGTCCGCTTGTTCATCGGTGGAAACACGTATGTATAAATCGGCTCTTTTCATAGCTAATCATTTTTAAGTGGGTATTGACTTTGTGTGGGATTAGCTAAATTACAAAATAAATCATTCGGTGTCAAAGCATTCACGGATAATTATCATTGTGAGGTTGTACAAAAACTCCATAATCAGTTCGGCTGTTTCCTGTTCCACGTCAATACCGACCTCACGGAGAAGCTCCATTGCTTCCTCGATAGGTATTTTTTCTATTTCTTTTCTCTCCTGCATCGCCTAACTCGTTTTGTACTGACTAAATTAATCAGGTAAACAAGTCGGGCTTCCAATGTTGCAGTGAGAGGTAGCATTTGGCGTTCAGTTGCCAAATATTATTATGAAAGAAGTTAAAATCATATTCAAAAAAGAATAAAAAGGTAGCAAAGATAAGGCGGACAGCCACCGCACCGCCCACCAAAAGACTACGGCATAATGGCTTCGCCACCCTTCGGGACTTATTCCGTTTCCTTTTGGTTTTTCCGCTTGTCCGCCTTGTTAAAATGGCTTTCTTTTTTTTCTGTTTTTTTCTTTTGGAAAATAATTTTAAGGGGGAGCAACGCATCGTCAAGATAACCCCCAACCCAAATAAAAGTGGCAGTCAGTGGCACTATTTGGCGTTCATTGTCGTGACTGTAAACAGCTGTTTTTCAAACAGTCTTGCCGAACTTTGCAAATGGAAGCGGTTGGTTTTTTCGGCTAACTCCAATCCGTTCCGCAGAACGGATTTTCTGAACCCCTGTTCAGAGCAAGTTATCTTTTGAGCTACTCGGAATAAATTCCGCATCTCAAAAGCACTTGCCCTTGCAGGTGGCTGAAAACCGCTCCGAAGTCGCAGTTTTGGTTTAACATTAAAATGATTTGATTATGGAAGAAGTGAACAGAAAACAGATTAAAAAGACAGGAAGAAAACCGAAGAACGACCCTGCGGTACATCGGTATTCCATCAGTCTGAACGCAGAGGAAAACGCCAAGTTCCTTGCCCTTTTCGACCAATCGGGAATGAACATAAAGGCACATTTCATTACGGCTTGTATCTTTCAAAAGACGGTAAAAACCGTAAAAATTGATATGAATGCGGTAGAATACCACGCAGGATTGACCAAGTTTTTCGGACAGTTCAGAGGAATAGCAACCAATTACAATCAGATTGTAAAGCTGTTGAACACACACTTTTCGGAGAAAAAGGCATTGGCATACCTCTACAAATTGGAAAAACAGACCGCAGCAATGAAAGAATTATTGCTCAAAGTTTTAATCCTTACCGCAGAATTTGAAAAGAAATACCTAAACAAAGAGTAAAGAAATGGTTGCAAAAATCGGAAAGGGAAGCAATATGTACGGAGCTATTTTGTACAATCAGCAGAAAGTGGAAACGGAAAACGGAGCGGTTCTGTTGCTGAATAAGATACCCGACACAATGGACGGTAGGTATTCCGTTGCGTACTTCAACAAGTGTTTTGAGCCGTATCTGTCTGCCAATATCCGAACGGAAAAGACGGTACGGCACATTTCATTGAACCCCGACCCGAAAGACACGGTAAGCGATGAACAGTTTACCGAAATGGCACAGGAATATATGGAGCGTATGGGTTACGGCAATCAGCCGTATATCGTATTCAAACATACGGACATTGACCGCACGCATATACACATCGTTTCGACCTGCGTGGGCATTGACGGCAGGAAAATCCCCGATGATTACGACCACCCTCGCTCAATGGCTATCTGTCGGGATTTGGAAACGAAATACAATCTGCACAAAGCTACCGAGCAGGAACAGAAACACGACAGCAGAAATTTCAAAAAGGTAGAACAGCAGAAAGGCGATATAAAAAGCCAAATAGCTTCGGTAGTGCGACACCTGCCGAAGTATTACCAATATACAAGCATTGGGACATACAACGCTTTGCTTTCGTTTTTGAATATTACGGCAGAGGAAATAAAAGGCGAACGCAACGGAGAGCCTGTACACGGATTGGTATATTTTGCTTTGAACGACAAGGGAGAAAAGGCAAGCAAACCGTTCAAAGCATCTTTGTTTGGCAAGCACGCAGGAGTAAACGGATTACAACGGCACTTTGAACAATCCAAAGAGAAGATGAAAACCAACCCTGCGAAGTCTGTTCTCAAAAATTCGGTGGAACTTGCCATTCACACCACAAACAGCGAAAAGGAATTTAAAAAGCAACTTGCCGAACAGGACATTCACACCGTTGTCCGCAGAAACGACAGCGGACGGATTTATGGTATTACTTTTATTGACAATGGTAGCCGTACTGTTTGGAATGGCTCGCAGTTGGACAGAAACCTGTCGGCAAATCTGTTTAACGATTGGTGGAACAACGGAAACAAACCCGCATTGAAAGCACAGGACAGCCCTGTTTCCGATACGAACACGATAGACCACCAACCGACCAAAGACCTTTTCGAGTTTATCACGCAGGAACATTCGCACAGTTCTGATTTGGGATTGTTCAGCCTGTTGCCCCAAGCACAGGGCGAAGATTACGAGGAACAGGATTTTGCCAATAGAATGAAGAAAAAGAAGAAAACAAGACAAAAAAAATAATAGAGATTGTCCTTATTTTCAAAACAAGTTTTAAAATTACTTACCTTTGTTGTATGAAAAAATCAGATTAGCATATTTTTAGGAACATATAATCTCTGTCAAGGCAATAGATGTTGCCCTGACATTCTATTGAATTATTTAATAATAAATGCTAAAAAGATGAATTTTTTCGATAGCCCATTTAAGGGCAAAATAATTAGAGACCATATTACCAACCCCAATATCACGGCTGGGAAATATTCCTACTATTCCGGTTATTATCATGGACATTCTTTTGATGACTGCGCTCGCTATTTATTTCCAGATAGAGATGACGTTGATAAATTGGTCATAGGTTCATTCTGTTCCATAGGTAGCGGTGCAAGTTTTATAATGGCGGGCAATCAAGGGCATCGACATAATTGGATATCCAGTTTTCCCTTTTTTTATATGCCGGAGATTGAAGCATTCAATAAAGCAATTAACGGATTTGAAAACGCGGGCGATACAGTTGTCGGTAATGATGTTTGGATAGGGAGCGAGGCAATGATTATGCCGGGAGTGAAGATCGGTGACGGGGCGGTAATCGGTAGTAGGTCATTAGTCACCAAAGATGTTGCCCCTTACACTATTGTCGGCGGAAACCCTGCAAAACCGATTAAAAAAAGGTTTTCGGACGAAGAGATTCAGATCCTGTTAGATATCAAGTGGTGGGATTGGGATGAAGACATATTGACCGAAGCGATACCTTTAATTTGTTCAGGCAACATACAGTCTCTTTTCGATTTTTACAACCAAGTTGTAAAAATCGAAAAGAGAGATTTCCCGTATTGTTTTTGACTTATATGTAACAACTGCGAAAAGCCTTTCAGTTTTATTGCTGAAAGGCTTTTTTTAATGTAGAATTTGAAAAGGAGTATTTGAATAAAGAAATCATTACAAAAATCAAAAAGAGAGAAGTACGAGCAAAATTTTTAAGATTATCTACCTATTAGTAGATAGAAATTTATATCTTTGCGTTATGGAAACAAAAGAAAAAATAGTAACCGAAGCCATAACATTTATCACGACAAGAGGGACAAATGCTTTTAGTTACAAGGATATATCTAAAGAAATTGGCATTAAAACTTCTTCCATCCATTATTATTTTCCGACGAAAAATGATTTGATTGTAGCTGTTTTAGAACATGTTATTCAAAAAAATAAAGAAGACAGAAAACGAAACAATTACAGCAATATGAAATCGGCTTTAAGGGGTTATATAGATGAACATGTCTTAATAAGAGAGCAAAATAAAGTCTCAGTAATTGCTGCATTAGCGGCAGATATAAACACTTTAGAGCCTCAAATCAAAGCGATATTAAACAACTATATAGAAGAAGAGATAGATTACTTAGCACAAATTCTGAATAAAGGAGAAAAAGAAAACTTATTCGTTTATAAAGCAACTCCACGTATTCAGGCTTTAATGATATTGACAAATTTATTGGCTATTTCAAGAATATCGATGATAACGAAGGAAATATATTTTGAAGACGTAGCCCGACAAATAATAATTGACATAGAGAAAAAATAATGAAAAGAGTAGTAGTTACAGGGCTTGGAGCATTAACGCCCATTGGAAATAATGTAGACGATTTTTGGCAGTCGCTTTTAACAGGCGTTAACGGAACTAACCCCATTACAAAATTTGACACATCAAAATTCAAAACAACATTTGCTTGCGAACTCAAAGGCTTTGACCCATTAAACCATATTGAAAAAGCAGAAGCAAGAAAATACGATTTGTTTACGCAGTATGCTTTAATTTCCGTTGAAGAAGCCGTTAAAAATGCCAACATTAATTTTGAAACGCTGAACAAAAACCGTATTGGCGTTATTTGGGGGTCGGGAAATGGTGGTATCGGCACATTTCAACAGCAGGTAACTGAATTTGCGCAAGGGGACGGAACACCACGTTTTAGCCCTTTCTTCATCCCGAAGATGATAGTCGATATTGCTTCGGGCATCATCTCGATAAAATACGGACTTCGCGGCATAAATTTTACAACTGTTTCAGCTTGTGCAACTTCCAATACCGCAATCATTGATGCCTTTAATTATATCCGTTGGGGCAAAGCAGATATGATAATAACAGGCGGTTCGGAAGCGCCTATCAACGAAAGTGCCGTTGGTGGTTTCAACGCGTCAAAAGCATTGTCAACCTTAAATGAAAATCCGCAAATGGCATCACGTCCTTTTGACATCAACAGAGACGGTTTTGTTATGGG
>JAEWIE010000055.1 GCA_023387375.1 Bacteroidota bacterium
CATTCAAAAGCGATTCACTTAGCCACAAAGCATTTTGATTTGTAGTTCGTTCAGGTGATTTTATTTTAATCTGATTGAGCGTTTCTGCTAAAAGTCCGTCTTTATCCACTAAATTCATTTGGTCAAAATCGCTAAAAGCAACCATACCTTCCCACGATTTAATAATTTCAATTTCTTCCGTTGTTAAAAAATGGAATTCACCTCTGACCATATTGTCGAAAATAGCCACTTCACTTCCATATTCGTTGGTAAAATATAGTGCAATTGGATGAATTTGGTTTACCCATTTTTCGGCTGAAAAGTCTTCTTTACTTTTCAAGAAAATATAAAATTCGATGTCGGAATATTGGTCTCCTTCGTTTTTAGTGAATGAGCCATACATAAAAACTGCGGAAACATTTGTATCTTGTTGGGCTATAGATTTAGTTTTACTAATCATTTGTAACTGTGTCATTTTTCTAATTTTTAAAAATTAATAATAGAAAACTCCATTACTTTTTAAAAGCAATGAAAAAGTTTGAGTTTATTTATTTTGGACAGTTACTTATAGCTTCATCGGATTATATTTTTTTATGTTTAACATTCTGTTTGGTAAAATTACCGCCAACGTTTGGGTATTTCTGTTGGCGGGGCTAAGAAAACCCAAACTTCTATAAACGCCGCACTGAACAAAAAACTTTTTCCGCTGACTAAATTACAAAAAAACCGGAAGCGGAAAAGTTTTTTGTGACTAAAGTGTTCAATCCTGCAATTAAGCATTCAACCCCGCTTGCAGAAATACCATGTTGTGCGCAGTATTTTCGGTTCGGCGACTTAATTCAACCCGTTGAATTCAGTCAGAGAATTGAAAATCAAGCACGACATTTTATTATTCACGAAATCAAAAAGTCAGCATATTTATTCACAGTTTTGTCCAGGTTGGATCCGCAGAATTTAAGTCAGCGCATTTTGTTCGTTAAAACTTCAGTCAAATTTTAGTCAGAACAATTTTGAAAAGTCAGCGCTAAGTTTTTGAAAAAGTCAGCGTTATTTTGTTATTGCAAAAGTCCAAAAGTCAGTCATGCAAATTTCATTCAAAAACTCTAAAAAATCCTGAAAGTTATACTCAAAACCGCGCTTGTTATATTGCGCACAACGGGCAACGGCTTTGCGTAGTGGCGGAAAATCGAAGCGAAAAGTTTCGATTTAGACGACACGTAGCAAAAGCCAATTTCTATTTGGCTAAATTACAAAAAAAAGCCAATAGAATTGGCTTTTTGCGGCATACGAAGCCGAAACGTTCAATTTGCCGAGAAACCCGCCATTACGCAAAACCGATGTTACAGGCAGTATTTTTTCAGAGTTCAATCGTTCGTTCTATATTTATCTGTTCCAAAAATGTTTCATCGTGCGATACAACAATTAGTGTTCCTTGATATTCATTTATGGCTGTTGTCAAAATTTCAACATTCTGAATGTCCAAATTGTTGGTTGGTTCGTCAAGGATAATAATGTCGGGCGATTTACTGTTAATGGTCAAACAGCACAATAATAAACGCATTCTTTCGCCACCACTCAATGCAATACAAGGTTTATCCCAATCGTCTTTGGTAAACAAAAAACGGTTTAAACGGATTTTGACTTCGTGTTCTTGCAGTGCCGAAGTGTTGAATTGTTGGGCTTGTTCGTAAACTTTCAACGTGTTGTCGAGCAAAGAATAGTCTTGGTCGATATAAACTGATTTATTTTCCGCTCGGTAAATTGTTCCTAATTGCGATTCTAAATTCCCTAAAATCAAGTTGATTAAAGTCGTCTTTCCCGAGCCGTTTTTTCCTTTTAAGGCAATACGTTCGCCACTTGTGATTTGAAAATTTAGCTTGCCTTTCCAAAGCTGTTTGTCGTAGCAAAAGTTTATGTCTGTTGCTGTAAACAAAATTTTGCCTTTATGTAACGCTGAATTGTCAAAGCCAAATTTCATTTTGTCAATGTCGGATAGGGAAGAACGAAGTTCTTGTAAGTCTTGAGAGAGTCCACCAATTTTTTCTGCGTGAACACTCTTCAATTTTGAAGTGCTGTTTTCCGCATTATTTCGCAAAGTGTTCATCATTATTCGAGCAACACCCGATTTTTCTTGTTTGCTTTTGCCACGACTGTCTAATTTTTGTTGCCGTTCCAAAGTTTCTCGTTCTTTTTCTTTCGCTTTTCGCAACGCTTTTTCTTTGCTTTGAATATCTTGATTCAAAGCATTGTTTTCTATTTGCTTTTGTTCTTTGTAAAAATCGTAATTACCACCATAAACTTTAATTCCGTATTTGCTCAATTCACAAACGCTACTCAAAAGATTGAGTAATTTTCTGTCGTGGCTTACGATGATTAAAGTACTTTTTGTGGTTTGAACAAAGTCATACAAAAGTTGTCGGCTCGTGATGTCTAAATGATTACTCGGCTCGTCCAATAAAACCAATTCGGGTTGATGAATGGAAATTCCTGCCAAAAAAACTTTTGTTTTTTGTCCGCCACTCAACGTTTCCATTTTTTGCGATAAGTCAAAATCATTGAGTTGCCAATAGTTTAACGCTTCGGTGCAACGGTCTTCGATAGTCCAATCGTCATTGAGAAAATTGAAATTTTCTTCGCTTGTATCTCCGTTCAAAATTGCTTTCAAAGCGTTCAATTTGTCTTCAATTTTTAACGCTTGTGCGATGTTCAAATGATTGAATTGCCCGAAAATCTGTGGGACATAATACGGCTCGTTTTCAACGCTTATTTGTCCGTTTGTTGCTTGAAGTTCGCCTGCGATAATTTTGAGCAAAGTAGATTTTCCTACTCCGTTGTTGCCGATTAACGCAGTTTTTTCGTGATTGTTTACTGTCAGATTGATGTCGCTAAACAGTAAATCTTTGTTTGGATGTGTATATGAAATGTTTTGTAAAGTAAGCATAATTCCTTTCGTTAAAAGATGAAACAATACAGCGACCGCTTTGCGGTTGTTGTTCTGATTTGTCTGAAAAGAAATTATATTTTACATTTCGTGTTGTTTAATTTTTTGTGTCTGCAAATGTACGAACTTTTTATTTTAGTACGGTCGTTCGTAATATTGCCTGTAACACTCAAATATATGAATATTTATGAATCAAGCATCATAAAATCCTAATTTTTTTTGAATCTTTATTAAGTATTTGTATATTAATATTTTATAGCTATATTTGGATTGCGTATTTTAAATTATTGGCGGCGGATAACATCCAACGCCATCTGATTTTAGCTTTTTTTAATATATAAAAAATACGCAGTGGTGGTATGGATTTTTCAGACAAAAGATTTCAGTTTTCCTCCGGAACTCACAACGGCTCCAACGTTATTTGGGTGCAGTTTGAAAAAGACCGGCAGCTCATTTCCTTTCTGCGCGAACACACAAAAGCACGGTGGTCCGCCTCACAAAAAAAATGGTATGTTACCGATAACAGGCACTACCGCAAACTTTTTGGGCTGCCCGAGAAAATAACCGGCAAGGCAGTACTCTCCAAAATTCACCTTGTCAATTTGCCGGAGTTCCAGCGTTTCCAGGAACATCTCCTGCTGAAGCGGTACAGTCAAAATACCTTACGCACTTACAGCATAGAATTTGCACAGTTGCTCTACATCCTAAAAAGTTATCCCGTGCAGGAGCTTTCTCCCGAACGTTTGCGGTCTTATTTCCTCTACTGCCACGAAAAACTGAAACTCTCGGAAAGCGAAATCCACAGCCGCATGAATGCCGTAAAGTTTTATTTTGAGCAAGTGCTCCACCGCCAAAAAATGTTTTTCGACATTCCGCGCCCAAAGAAAAAACTGCTCCTTCCCAAAATGCTCAGCAAAGCTGAAATCAAGAAAATAATAGCTGCCACTGAAAATCCCAAACATTCACTTGTTCTGAAAATATGTTACGGCATGGGGCTCCGTGTGAGTGAAGTGGTAGCGTTAAAACTTTCCGATATCGACAGTGCGGAAATGCTGGTGCGCATCGAACAGGGGAAAGGTAAAAAAGACCGTATCGCCGTACTTCCCCAAAGCTTACTGCCAGAATTGCGGGAATATTACCTGAGCTACCGCCCAAAGGTTTACCTTTTCGAGGGTAAAGAAGGCGAGGCATATTCTGTACGGTCTGCGCAGGCGGTATTTAGGAAGGCGATGGAAAAGGCAGGCATTCGCAAGAAAGTCGGTATTCACGGATTGCGCCACAGTTTTGCCACTCACTTAATGGAAACAGGAACCGATATCCGCTTTATTCAGGAGCTCCTTGGGCATAATTCCATTAAAACCACCCAAATCTACACGCATGTGACAGACCTTTCAAAGTCCAGGATAAAAAGTCCGCTGGATTCTTTATAATTTTTTTCTAAAACGGATGTTCTTCCCTGTCTAAAAGTGTTTCTCCATTTTGATATTTGCTCTTTCGTAAACTCCACTTTCCAGTTCAACTTCCTCAAATCCGTATTTTCTAAATAAATGAATAGCCGACTGCAATATTGTGTTTGAGTATAAAATAAGTGTCTTTATTTGTTTTTGTTTGGCCATATTTAAGCAATGTTCAATCAATATTGTCCCAATACCGTGTCCCTGTGCTTTGTCGCTGACAGCCAATTTACCTAATTCGTAAACCGTTTCACTTTTCTTTAACAGTGAGGCTGTACCAACAATTTCACCATCGAGTTTAGCATAATAAATATGGCCGCCTTTGTCTATGATATGCTTTTGAGGATCTGAAAGTGATGCAACATCACCTTCTTCTATACGAAAATATTTTTCAAGCCACTCGTAATTCAGTGTCTTAATTGGTTCAGATAACTCTTCTGAAAATTCTATGATTTCAACCACGTTTTTTTTACTCATTTGCCGGACTATTACATTTATAGATTTTTTTAAATCGACTGTTCTTCCCTGCTTACATCACTTCTTCCACAGTATACACCCAATTTAAAACCAAAAATAAATTGGAGAAATAACAGATTTATTATAGATTTTTCTATTTTTTTAAAGAAATTAATAACTTAAAGATCCGCTGAACTACAGCTTCGGCAGCTTTATCAACCGCATAAATCTGTCACTTTGTAAAGTTAACTAAAAAAGCCTAAACCGACCCAAAAAAGAGGTTCTTCCAGAAATCCTCTGTAAATCTCTAAAATCCTTCGCCGATAAACCCATAATGCTGAAAAAAAACTCCCGAAGCTTCCGTTAAATAGGGTATCACTGTTCGTTCTTCGCACGCAACAAGAACTTAGATGTTGAACTAAACCTCCGGTAGCTTTTCCCATTTGCCGTTTTAGTAACTTTGTTTTTATTAACCTTTTAAAAACTCATGAAATGGCTACAAAAAAAAATCTACGGAGGATTTAAGGACCAACTATATAGCTCCAACAGATAATTGTATTCATGATGGCTCCACAGTTAATACAAAGAGTTTGGATATTGTTATGACGTATTTGGGACATTTTAAAATTTAATAATAAATTGGAAAAGGAAAAAGACATATTAGACAATCTTGAACTACGTTCAGAAAACGTGTAGGATATTCTCACGCAGCCGCCACATTGGATGATTCGATGGGGAAACACGGTAATTTTCGTCATTCTCCTGATGGTTCTCTTGATGAGTTATGTAATTAAATATCCTGAGTTTATACCTGCCCCCATAGTCGTAACTTCCAAAAAAATCCACCTGAAAAACTTGAAGCAAGAACAAATTCTAAAATTGAAAAAATTTTAGTGAAAGATCATCAGTCTGTAAATAAAAATCAAGTCATGATGGTGCTTCAGTCAGCTGCTGATTACAAGGATATTCTAGCTCTAAAAGATATAGTTGATTCAATGTCATCATCACAAGTTCTCTACTTCCCTACTCAACAGGCA
This sequence comes from Bacteroidota bacterium, assembly GCA_023387375.1. Taxonomy (GTDB): domain Bacteria; phylum Bacteroidota; class Bacteroidia; order Flavobacteriales; family Weeksellaceae; genus Planobacterium_A. The sequence continues at coordinate 5,868 of JAEWIE010000055.1, forward strand.
TCAACCTTCAAACTTGGCGAAATACAGGGAGAATACAATAGTTTTGCAAAAGCATTGCAGGATGAAAAACTTTTTACTCGTCTTAAGCCCTATGCTCCTGAAAATATTGCAGCAAACCAAAGTCTTGGGGAATACAGGGCAAGGATTGCTACATTACAACAGCAGCGGAACTTAGAAGTTACAAAATTTGACCTTACCAAAAAAAATACTTGCGCTCCCAAGAATTGTTCAATCAAGGTGTAATTGCCGCGATGGAACTAGAAAATGAAAAAACAAAATTTCTACAGGCAGAACAAAATTTGAAAAATATCAATATAACATTGTCACAGATGCAGGAAGCGGTTTCAAATCTAAATAAAACCAAAAGCGGTGCATCAATAAATACTGAGAAAGATAAGATTACTTACAGCTCCCAAACGCTCCAATTATTTGAACAGCTAAGAAAATCACTGAGACAATGGGAACAAAATTATCTAATTATTTCTTCTACTGAAGGAGTAGTTAGTTTCCAACAATTTTGGGGAGAGAACCAATTTGTAAAACCCGGTGATATTGTGATGTCTGTTCTACCCAATGATAAGGAATTTGTTGTTGGTCGGATGTTGATTCCATCCGTCAATTCTGGTAAAGTTAAACCAAATCAAAAGGTTTTAGTAAAGCTTGATAATTACCGATACCAAGAATATGGAATCGTTGAAGGCAAGGTCCAAAACATCTCTCTTACTCCAGATGATAAAGGGAACTATTATGTTGACGTTTTGCTTCCAAAAGGATTGCAAACTTCTTTTGGGAAAAAATTGCCATTTGACAGAGAACTCAAAGGAAGTGCCGAGATTGTCACCGAGGATTTAAGGCTAATTGAAAGGTTTTTCTATCAAATTAGGAAATTGTTGGGGTATCAAGCTTAATTATCAAAATTCACATATAAAAACCTTATTAATGTACATAATGGTTTGTTACTCGAACCTAAACTCATTTATCAAAAATTAAGTACCTTCTTACCAAAGATGCAACTTGTGTAAAAATGTCACATTACTTCTTCCAATCTGCTACAAATAAATCCAACTACCTCAAAACCTGGGTAATTTAGCTATAGGTTTATCGGCAAGTTGGAAAAAAAACACCAAAAACTAAACCTACGAACAAAACATTTAATTTGCGTAAAAAGTTACATCCTTATTCTGCAGAAGCAACAAATAAATACCAGCATTTCAATAACCTGCGAAAAATAGACACAGGTTCAAAATCAACCTGCGTAAAATAGACCCAACCTAGATTTCCCCAAATAATAAGTATTCTCACAAAAATTTCAATGGTAAAAAAAAGGCACACCTTACTTCCAAACCTGCACCAAATAAAATCATCTATTTCAATAACGTGGGTAATGCAGCCACAGGTTATTTTTTAACCTGTGTAAATCAGCCACACCCTACTTCCAAACGTGGGTAAAAAAGTTACACCCTAAATCAGCCCGTTTTCCGTATTTTTTCTTCCAAAGCAACTCTCTCCTTAAATTCCGCAAAACAACCCTAATATAAACATTCGAGGAACCTTTTCAGACCTCTAAAAAAATCGGTAAACTTTTGTTGCAAGATGTGTCTTTGTATATACAACTTTTCAAGTTGATGATACAAAGACGATCTTGCCTTTTTGCAAAAGGGAAAAAAACTGCGGAACTTGTTTTTTTATTCACCAAATCAGGTTCAAGCATCTAAACTCGTCTAAATTATTCTTTTTTAATCTTCGGAGAATCTAAACTCGTCTAAATTGTTCTTATTTAGCCCACGCCCCATGAACACTATTGTTTTCACGGATTTGATGTCCCAATTTTGCAACAGAAATTTTAAACAAAAAAATGAAAGCAACCTTCTATCTTCTGCTGACACTTTTTGCCATCAAGCTCAATGCGCAGGTCGGAATAAACACACAGACACCCGAAACTACTTTTGACGTAGTAGGAAAACCAAACGACACCTCACATTATGACGGTATTATCCCTCCAAGGATAACGGGTGACCAGTTGGCGAACAAGTTTTACACGCAGTCAAAAAAGGGCGCTGTAGTATTTGCCACCGCTCCGGCTTCCAATCTTTCGGGACAGGTCATCAATATTTCAGAAGTTGGAATGTATTATTTTGACGGAAACGTATGGCAGAATTTTGTAAAGGAGAAGCGGCCTGTCGAATACAGAATCGTACTCACCTTCGATCCCAACAGCACCGCCGCACTTACGGCAACTTCAACATGGTCTGCCCCTGTAAACTATTCGGGAAATAGCCACGCCTATCTTACCGCCTCAAAATACTACACCATCGGAACCAAAAATTTCGGAGGTCTAAAGGGAGCGGTATTGTTCAGAAAAGTACAGGGAATTGTAAACGTATGGTTTCAGATGTACAGGTCTTCAGATTCCGCACCGATTACGGGAAACGCCTTCATCAGCATTGCGAGCATCTACAGCGACATCGGATACATCCCCAACCAGATTGTCTTACTGCATACGGAAAATTCCACACAATATTTTCCGGCACTGCTAGAGAATTACAGCATCCAGATTCCGCAAACCTCCCTAAACGCGATGTCCACTTCCTACTATACCTACGGCGAAGTTCAGGGATATTCCAACTGGATCAAACCATATCTACCATAAAAAAAACAAGATAAAGAACCACTCAAAATGGGAAACGAAGGAAAAGAAGACCAGATTCTCATCAGGGTTCAAAAATCCAGAAAGGAAAACTGGAAAAAACTATGCAAAGAGAAAAACCTCACGTTGACCGACTTACTGACGGCCTCCGTTGAGAACAGAATTTTAGACAACGAAAGAAGACAGATACTGGCGTTCATTGAAAAACAAGACAACGTCTTCATCAAGATAGAGACCAACATCAACCAGGTAGCTAAAATTGCAAACGGGCAAAAGTTCATTTCGGAGTCAGAACTGAAAAACTTCACCGCAAAGCTTTCAGAAATCACCAAATTGAAGAAGCAGCAAAACCAAATCTTCAAAAAGATCTATGAAATGCTCGCAAAATGATTGTCAAGATTATTCCTGCTTCAGGCACGGATTTTCACGGAGTCCAATACAACGACAAAAAGGTGGAGAAAGGGACGGGAGAACTGATGCTGATGAAAAACTTTCCCTCCTTCATCAATGGGGACAGCAGTCCGGAACAGGTTCGGGACTACTTCAAATCCATCTCAAAAAATGAAAAGGTAAAGAAACCCCAGTTCCACGCCGTGATTTCTGCAAAATATCAGAACCATAGCAAAGAGGAACTAACCGAGATCGCCAAAGACTTCATGCAGGAAATGGGCTATGGAAAACAGCCGTTTATTGTGGTTTACCACAGCGACACCGAGAACAACCACGTCCATATAGTCTCCACAAGGGTTGACAAGCAGACTGGAAAGAAAATCAACGACAGTTACGAGCGGTTGAAAGCCCAAAAAGCACTTGCTGACCTACTGGAAAAACGATACGGAATAAGTTCCGAGGAAAAATTAGAAAAACTGCTAAACTATCAAATCGGTTCCATCAGCCAACTGGAACTCCTACTTGAAAGAAGCGGGTTCAAACTCACCAAAGACACAAATAATGAAAATGACTTTTCCATTCTGAAGAACGGGGTAAAACTTAAAACCATCTACGGTAACCAAATCAGTTTTACTCCCAATTCGGACAACGGGCGAAAGAGACAGCTGAAAGCCATTTTGAGCAGATATAAAGACCTCTGTTCCAACAAAGTCTTCAAGGTAGAGGATAAAAGGTTGCAGGAATCAATGCTACCAGAGGAAAGACACAACGGGCATTGGAAACCCAAGATTGAGTTCGAGAGCGAACTCCAGAAAAAATTGCGGGACATCTTCGGACTGGATATGGTTTTCCACCACAAGGACGGACAAAAGCCATTCGGATACAGCATCATCGACCATAAGTCGGGAAAGGTGTTCAAGGGAAGCGAGATCATGAAGATGAACGAACTGTTTGAGCTGACCGATGAAAAAATAGACAAGAAACTATTTGAAAGTCTAAAGGACTACAATCTGGCGGACAGTTTTTCAAAACAAATTTTAATGGAGCATCTAAAACGCCAGAATCCCGAAAACGCAGTAAAAGAATTTATGCTTTTCGAGTCCAAGAAAATAAAGAACAGGGAGGTTTTCAGCGCCATAAAAAACGATGTAAAGGATTATGTCGAAACACAGAAAAATAACGATGTCCACCTCATAAAATCGGAAGAGGGAAAATATTATGCCGTCCACTCCAAACTGCATTATGTGGGAGCATTGGAAAATTTAATTGGCGAGAAAGCCTATCAAAAATTCCTCAATCCAAGCCAAGAATTGGCATCGGAAGATAGAGATGAAAATCTTTCCAAACAACTGGACAGAAGCATAGACGACCTGATTTTCCAATTCACCAAACCATCGGGAGGAGCAGGAAAAGACCCTGCCGAAGAAGAGTTAAGAAAAAGACGCAAAAACAAAAAAAGAACATAAGAATGATCGTCACATTTGCCACGCAAAAAGGCGGAACAGGGAAAACCACCCTCGCCATCGCTTTCGCCAACTATCTTTCCGGAATTACCACAAGGAAGATCAAGGTGTATGATTTCGACTACCAAAAATCCTTTTTCAACAAATGGAGGGAGGATGCGGACTCGGAACTGCCCAAACTGTATGACGTAGAAGTTATCGGCGAAGATGACGATGAACCGCCTTTCGAGGACTTGGAACAGGTTGTCGACCTGAAAGAAAGCAAAGACCTGTTCCTGTTCGATTTGGCGGGAACGCTTGACCAGAGATACAGCGATGTCTTGGTGTACAGCGACTTTATCATCATTCCCTTCGAGTATTCCGATGTTTCCGTAAAATCGACGCTGGTATTCAAAAATCTTCTTGGTTTATTGGAAAGCGAGGCGGAAAGAATCTTCATCCGCTCCAAATACGACAAAGGCTACAAATATCTCAACCAAAAGGAAATGGATATAGAGTTGGCAAAATACGGAACTCTGCTAGAAAATCCGGTGTTCAAAAGAAACTGCCTCCAAACCATCGACACCCGAAAACTCACCTACGAGCAAAAATACGCCGTAAAGAAGCCGTTCGACGAAATTATACAGAAGATCAGCGAGGTCAAAAAAGTTGCGCTTTAAGGGAAGACAAAAGGGACAAGAAAAAAGAATCCAAAAAACCACAAACCTCAAATACAACCATCATGTTAAAATACTCACTCATCCTTTTAGGAGCCTACTTTCTGTACTATGTCGGAAATATCGTGTACGACCTTTTCCTAAAAAAAGAGAAAACCATTCTGACCAATGTTGCAGAAGAATACTCACTCGGCGACTTTGCACAGGCGGAGAATGAGGAACCCACCTTGATCGGCATTGAGGATGTGGAAAATCTCAAAACCCCGAAATCGTTCCTAAAAAGCGAACCCATTCCGATTCCGAGACAGAACAATTTTGAAGACAATCCCAGTCTGGAAGCATTGAGGAAACGGTTTGAGGCGGAAGAGGATTTGGATGAGACGAGTCCAAAACAGCCCGAAACCAAACACCATGAAACTCCTCCACAGGAAACCGAAACCATAAAAAAGCCAGAAATTATTGAACCAATAGTTTCCAAGAAAAAAAATGATGCACAGAACAAGAAAGACCAATGGAAAGAATTTGTGAGCCTCTCGGAAACCAATGTGAAACTGGTGGACAATATTGAGGGACAAAAGGTTTACCATTCGACAATGTAACCAATATACCCATATAACTAACCTAAATTTTAAAAATGATGAAAAATTTTATCAGAAAAAACGTGTCAAAAAAGAAAGTTCTAACCCTTGCATTGGTGATGCTGGCGATGACCCCGATGCTTGCGCAGGGCGGAGCGACCGCCATCTCCAACGCCGCTTCCGACATTAAGGACTATTGGGATCCCATCAAGCTGATATTAAAGGCAGTCGGTGGACTCGTAGGATTTATCGGAGGCTTGAGGGTGTACAACAAGTGGACGAACGGCGACCAGGATGTCAACAAAGAAATCCTCGGCTATGGCGGGGCGATGATCTTCCTTATCGTGGTTCCGGAATTTGTAACCGCATTCTTTGCTTAAGATGGGATATTACCTGTACAAGGGGCTCAAAAAACCCCTTGTATTCTTCGGACTCAAAGGCAAATACATCATTTATGCGGTAGCCGTCATCGGCGCAGGTGTCGTCGCGGCACTCCTCTTATCCAAATTCGGATTGCTGGGTTCCCTGTTAGGTTTATTGGTAACCGCGGGAGGAGTCTACCTCATTTTCAAGAGGCAGGACAAAAACGGACTCTACGACAAGACCAAAAATTTTGACCAGATATTCATTTTCCCCAAAAGACTCAACAACAAAAGATTTTTAAAAGATGGTAAAGACAAAGAAACAGGCATTTGACATTCCCTTCATCGGCTACGATTACGGAAAGGATTTCGGATGGGATTTCGATGTCCTCTTCGGACAGTATGGAAATCCAATTATCGGCATCAGGATCAAGAACATTGTGGAACAATATTCCGCCGACCCCGACAACTACCTGAACTTCCATACAGTGCTGAACCAAGTGGTATCCATTATTGGCGAAGGAAGAATCGTTCAAAAATTGGATTTGTTTTCCAAAAAGAGATACACCGCCGAATCTTCGAATCAGTTCCTCCAACAAAAATACTCCGAGCATTTTGACGGAAGACTATTTAAAACCATCGAAACGGTACTCCTGTTTACAGACATTGTGGACGATAAACTAAAGAAGAAAAACAAACACTACCAATTTTCCGAAAAAAGTTACAAGGAGCTCCGCGACAAATGCCAAAAAGTGTTGATGCTCTTGAAGCAGAGCGGTTGCGAACCCCAATTCTTATTCGAGAAAGACTTTGAATACTACATTTCGGGCGTATTGTCGATGCAGTTTACTGAAACCCCGGTTTTTGACAATATCAAAAGCACCAACGAGTATCTCCAAATCGGAAACCGCTTCGTCAAAAATATTTCCTATGTCGATGTCGAAAATATCGACCTCCCTTCAGAAATAGACCCTTTTTCCATACTGGGTGGAAATGGAGCCGCATCGGAAACAGCGGTGGACAATTTCACCTTCATCAATGAATTGGAGGATTACGAAGCCATCATCTACAATCAGGTCATCACCATTCCCCTGCAGGCGCAACAACAGCGGGAACTCGACAAAAAGAAGAAAAAGCACGAGGGAGCGGCAAACAACTCGCCATCCAACGCCATTATTGCAGAAGAAATCCAGACCCTTCTGCACAATATCGCCATCGACGGACAACTCGTGGTCAATGCCCATTTCTCCCTAATATTTTCAACACATACACTGGAAAAAATGGAAGGGATACAGTCGATGATTGAGAACAAGCTCTTTACGAAGGGGATTATCGTTTCCAAGAATGCCTACAACCAGCTCGAACTCTTCCGCTCCGCCATTCCGGGCAATGCCACGGAACTTCGAGAGTACGATTTATTTATGACGACAAGCGAAGCGGCCTTGTGTTTTTTTTTTAAAGAAAGTTACCCCGTGAACGAGGAATCCAATTTTTATCTGCGGTTTACGGACAGACAAGGCGTTCCTTTGAAAGTTGACCCAGCGGATTTGCCGATGAAGACGGGAAGAATCAACAACAGGAACAAATTTGTCCTCGGGCCATCAGGTTCTGGAAAGTCCTTCCTGATGAACAATATCGTGGAGCAATACCTGACCTACAATTACGATGTGGTGATTGTGGACACGGGCGATTCTTATTCGGGTACCTGCAAATACAAAGGCGGGAGATACATCCAGTACACCGAAGAAAAACCCATCACCATGAATCCCTTTCTGATGGACAAAAAAGAGTTCAACATCGAAAAAATAGAATTTTTGACCAATTTGATTTTCCTGATTTGGCAGGGTCCCGACGCCACGATGTCGTCCGCACAGAAATCCATTTTGGACAATGTGCTGATGTCGTACTACCACCAATATTTCAATTCGGGAACAAGGTGGTATGAAAGCAAGACTTCGGAAGAACTCATTCTCTATCTGAACAAATACAACATCCACGAGGAGGATATTATTTCAGATTTTGAGAAGCAGTCCAATGGACAAAACAACTACTACGACATTTTGGGAATCGCGTTCGATGCGGGTTCCGACGAAATCAAGGAGGCGTTCCGAAAACTCGCCATCGAATATCATCCGGACAAAAATATGAACAACCCGAATTACGACAGCGAAAAATTCTACAAGGTTTACGAAGCTTATGAAACCTTGAACGATGAAGATAAGAGAAAAATCTACAATGAGACGCAACTCATCCTCATCAAGTCCAACGAGATTATCAGGCAGCCGAAAACGGCGGAAGAATGGAACGAGTCCTTCCGAAAAACCATCATCAAGAAAATTAAGGAGCTCGAAGAAAAATTGGAGGCAAAAGAACTTTCCTTCAACGGATTCTATGACTACTGCGATAAATTTCTGCCCCTTTACCTGAACAATAAGAAACACCACATCACCGAAAAGGAATTTAATCTAAGGACATTCTTGTTCGTGCTGAAGGATTTCTACAAAGGCGGAAGATATGGAACGACACTCAACGAAAGTGCAGACAACACGCTCTTTGACGAACCATTCATCGTCTTTGAAATCGACAATGTGAAAGACAACCCGAAACTGTTTCCGATCGTGACACTCATTATCATGGATACCTTCATCCAGAAAATGCGTCTCCGAAAAGACCGAAGAAAGGCGCTCATCATCGAGGAAGCATGGAAGGCGATTGCCAGCAAATTGATGGGCGGATATATTCTCTATCTCTACAAAACCGTAAGAAAGTTTTGGGGAGAGGCGGTGGTCGTTACACAGGAATTGGACGACATCATCGGAAACGCCGTCGTAAAAGACAGTATTATTAATAACTCGGACACCTTCATATTGCTGGATCAGACCAAGTTCAAGGACAACTTCGACAAGATTGCATCACTGCTTTCATTGAACAAGGTGGAACAAAACAAGATTTTCACCATCAATAATTTGAACAACAAGTTTGGAAGAAGCCGTTTCAAGGAATTTTATCTGAAGCGGGGTTCCAAAGGAGAAGTGTACGGCAATGAGGTTTCCTTGGAGCAGTATTTAACCTACACCACGGAAAAACCCGAAAAATCCGCAGTCGAATACTATGTCCAACAATACGGAAACTACGACGAGGCTTTGCAAAAAATTGTAGGCGATTTGAAAAATTTCGGAGACAGCCTTGAAAACTTGGTATCGCTCGTCAACCTTTATCAAAAGCCATTGGACAAAAAGGTGGTTTCCTATTACAGGATGATGAAGAAGACGCACAAAGGGCAAAATATCTTCAAAATCATCTCGCAGGAATTGGAAAACCGAAATATCCATTTTTCAGAATTAATCAACCAAAAACACGAGGAATATGAAAAAGTATAAGCCCCAAAATCCCCAAAGGGGACTTTCAATAAATTCCCTCTCTTGGAGGGTTTGGAGGAGGCTTTTCCTGTTGATTCTCCCCCTTTGGGGGACATGGGGCTTCTCCCAAAACACCTACATCGACCCGACGGTAACGGCGGCGATGATCCTCTATTCAGAAAACTTGAAAGCCAAGCAGAACGATGTGATTGATGAAACCTCCAAACTGAAGGATGCCCAAGCGTGGGTGGGAACCCAGATGGTGGTTGCCAACGATATTCAGAATAAGATTCTGAAAGGTCTGAAGGAAGTTTCGGGAACCTTGCAGAACGGAATCCAGGTGAAGGAGATTTATTCGGAACTCAACAAATGCTACAATTATTCATCGCAGGTAGTTCAGTTGGCATCGGCACATCCACAATATGCCATTTTCGGGGTAAAGGCTTCACAGAAAACCTATGAACAGAGTATAAAAATAGTGACTGATGTCTCCGACATCCTCGCCTCGGGAGAGCTGAACCTTGCCACTGCGGGAGACCGATACAAGATATTGCACAACATTTCCGAGAATGTCAAAAACCTAAAGCTTTGGCTTCTGGCAATCAAGTTAAGACTGGAAAAAGCCAATCGTTTGGGATTCTGGAACTCCATCAATCCATTTGCAGGATACATCAATACCGACAAGGGAATTGTAGAAAATATTATGAACCGATATAAAAGAAATTTCTAGCCCCTGTACCCAAAGGGGAACAATGTAAAAAAATAAGATGAAAATGAAACATCCCATAATTAACGCTTTAAAAAGCCCCCTTCGGGGGTTTGGGGGCTTGCTGATTTATTTTGTGCTCACTTCATCCAGTGGCGGCTCCACGCCGTCTTGGCAGCAGGAAAACGTATCCTTTCCGATGATGAACCTAGAAATCAAGGCGACGATGGATGAAAACGAGAGGCAGAAGGAGATGCGGAAAAACCAAATTGCCAATGCCACGGTGGAAACCGCCAACAAAACCCAGTGGAACAATTTCAAGGACAAGGTGACCAAAATTCAGGACAGACTTCGAATCGTATCGTTCGCCATTCAAGCGATTCCCACAGGAATTGCGATGAGCAGGGAGATTACGAAAATCACCCAAAACCAGCAAGCCATTATCCATGAAATCAGTACCGCACCTTATTCCATCATCGCGGTTCTGCCTTCACAGGTTCAGTTTGTGGATGATCTGCAAATGGTGACGAGGCTGATTGTCGGGATTGTGGTTTCCTATGGGGCAATGAACCAGATGGAAAAGTCGGAGCGCAAGATTTTATTGGATTATGCCTTGGGAGAAGTCAAGACGCTGAGCAGAAATTCTACCCATATGCTTTTAAAGATTCGGGACATCAAGGCAAAAGTCTTACGAAACAAAAGAGCCTTTCAATACTATGTGAATCGGGACAAACAGGTGGTCGAGAACATTATGAAAAACATCAAATCCTTTTAAAAATGAGAAAACTATTTATCGGAGGAATCTTGTTTTTTTCTGTTGGTTTTGTAAGCGGACAGCAGATTGTTATCAACGACAAACTCTTGGTGCAGATGACCACCAACCACGGCGTAAGGCTGGGAAGCGAGCAGGCATTTCTAAACTCTTATGAAAAACAGAAGGAACTGTACGACGACATTAAAAACAAGACTGCACAGGTCATCGCCATTCAGGAATACATCTACCAACAACTAAAAAATGTCAACTCGGCACTCACGCAGAGCAAAAAGTTAATCTATCTGTACCAATATCTGGGAAAGGTAGCGAACAACTCCAACAAAATGCTGGACTTGTCGGCGCAACATCCAGAATATGCCGTCTTGGTTTCCAAATACTATGTCGAAATCGGCAAACAGGCCTTAAAACTCAAACAGGAAGTTACGCAGGATATTTTGAATGAGAACAAGGATTTCCTGATGGATCCGATGGACAGGGAGATGCTTATTGAAAAGGTGTTTACTCGAGTTAGGAATATCAACGGGAACATCCTCTACATTATACTGAGGTTAGAAAACGCCAAGAAGATTCCTTACCTGTACCAAGTTCCCGTACTAAGAAACTACCTCAATATTGACAAGGCCATTGTCGGAGACATTATCCAAAAATACAAATATGTATTCAACTAAAAACAACAAGTATAAAGATGAAAAAATTAGTCAAAAAATTAGCCCTCGTTCCGCTCTTGCTGACAGCAGTCGGCGTATTCGGGCAGTTTACCGTAAAGCGTTTGAACGACCCCTCCATCGTAGCCCAGCACAAAAGGATGGTGTTCCAGAGTTGGGGCGATTGGCGTCCCTATCCAAAATACCTTTTGGGGATTCAGACCAACTTCGCGTATGCCACCGTTTGGGGAATGTGGGCTCCCAGCAGAAACAGGGATTATAAGGATGGAGAAGATATCCGACCGCTAAAACCGACGGGACTTCAAAACCAGCGTTTTGCCCAAGTGAAATTTCAAGAGGAAGAGGCAAAAAAGATAAAGGCGGCATCCGACACCATCTATAAAAGAAGCGTCCAAGACTTTGCCCATTGGACTTCGGCGACGGTCGATGCAGACCCGCTCTGGTTGCTCTACTACAAAAGGATGCTCAGACCCATTACCGAATTTCCAGACAATCCTCAAAACTTTATCGAATGGAGGCTGAAGAACCAGCAAACCTACGAAACGCTCAATACCACGGGAACTTTAAAAAGACTTCAGGAGGAATTGGACTTAATCAAGGAAAAGTATTCGATGTCGAGATCTATGGATATGCCGAGAGGAAAACGCTTTTTGATGTACCATGACACCCTTATCAAATGGAGAAGGTTTGTGCAGGAATTAAGGAAACACAACGATAAGACGACGCTTCTTTTAGACTACAAAAATATTCTGAAAAACCATTCACCCTATGCGTTGCCACAGGCTTGGACTCCCGCTTCAGACAAGCAGATCGTCCACAACACGATGCAGCAATACAAACACAAATTTTAGTGATGAAAAGAAATATTACACCCTTATTTTGCCTCTTGGCAATATTGCTGCCGTTTATTGGCTTTGCCCAAACCGACGGCGACTACAGCAATTTGCTTCAGTTCTTAAAAGGCGACGGCGCATTTGAGAAATGGTTTATGGAGGTCTTCACCAAACTGGACAACAGCATTCAGGACGGTGCTGTCGGCTCCGCTTTGGTTGGAAGGGCAATCGGAGGATTGGGAGCATTGATGTATCTCGGATACATGGGTTGGCAAATGGCGGCGGGCGACCGGGAATGGGAAATCACCCCGATGCTCAAACCCATCCTTATTGGATTTACCCTGGTGTACTGGAGTGGATTTGTCAATCTGATTCAGGCACCCTTTGAAGCCATTGCAGAACCGGGAATCGCCATCTTCAGCGACATCGAGTCCGAAGTGAATGATTTGAGGATTCAACGATTCAAGAAACAGCAACAGTTACTCGATGCCGTCATCAAACTCAAAGCTGACGAGGATGCGAAGCAGGACGTCATCAACAACACCGGCAAAGATGCAGACGACTCTTGGTTCGACATCAGCGAGGGACTCGACAAACTCATCCAACCCATCAAGGAATGGCAGTTACGGATGGAGTTCCAGCTCCAAAAACTGGTTGCAGAAATTATCGAGTTCGTTTGCCTTTCCATCCTTCGAATCTGTGTCTACCTTATTTTCTTCATCCAAAAAATTTGGGCCTACATCCTTATTATTCTGGGACCTATCGCTGTGGGAATGGCACTCGTTCCAGGATTTGAAAACTCGCTGTACAGCTGGGTTTCCAAGTTCATCAACATCAACCTGTACACCTTTGTTGCCTATACCATCATCAATATCGGTCAGCAACTGATCGCTTCGGGTTACGAGATGGAGATTGAGCGATACGACACCCTTTTAACGAACGGAACCATCACCAATCTGGACGCCTTGATGGTCTATGTGAGCAATTCCGGAATGATTTACAATGGACTTTTTACCTGTGTCGCCTACATCGTGACGGGAATCGGGGTTTTGATGACGCCCACCATTGCCGACACCATTGTTACGGCAGGAGGCGCAGGTGCGATGACCAAGATGAAGAGTGCGGCAGGAAGAATGGCGAGTGCCGCTAAAACAACGGTATTGGCAGCCAAAACGGGCGGAGCTTCAGTAGCGGGAGCAGCAGCAAAATCGGCTGCATCAGGTTCCGCATCGGGAATGGTCAACAGTGCGATGAATAACAACAAAAAATAAATAAGATGCTGATCAAAAATATCGAACAAAGAATAAAAATCAACAAGGTAGTTTCATTGGGAACGGTGGCATTTGCCGTAATTATCGTATTGGCGGGCTTCTTCTTTGCCTATAGGATGATTCAGGATTCCAGAAAGTCCATCTACATTTTGGACAACGGAGTTCCGGTACTGGCAAAGCAGACCGATGTCTTGTTAAACAGACCCGTAGAATACAAAGCCCAAATTGAACTGTTCCACCGACTATTTTTCACCTTGGCTCCCGATGATGCCTACATCAAAGAGAATATTCAAAAATCACTGTACCTCATTGACGACAGCGGAAAAAAAGAATACACCAATCTCAAGGAAAAAGGCTTCTACAACCAGATTGTGGCCTCCAGTTCCATGGTCAGTATTCATACGGATTCCATCTCGCTCAATATGGAGCAACAGAAATTCTCCTTTTTCGGAAAGCAGATGATTACCAGAAAGTCTGCCGTGATTACAAGAAAATTGATTACCGAAGGATACTTTGAGGACATCATCCGAAGTCCAAACAATCCGCACGGTGTGATGCTTAAAAATTGGAGGATTATCGACAACGAGGAAATCTCCAACCAAACCAAAAATTCCTACTAAAAATGAAAAATTTTCTAAAACAAACCGTAAAAAAGGGATTGGAATGGGCGGCAAAAAATCCGAAGAAGTTTTTCACTTATTCGATGGTTTTTCTCTCCTTGTCTTTTATCGGATCGCTGATACAGGGAATTTTCTTTCCGAGTCAGTCGGCATTTAAGATTAAGCCCCCAAACCTCTATTCCAAGAGCAACACGACCCAGCAAATTAATAAAAACCAAGAAAAAGAGATGGAGAAAATAGTTAATGAACTCAAAATTTTAAAAATGAAAAGAGACCGAAAAGAACTCCAAAAAGAAGACAGCCTGAGAATAGAATATTTGTACAACCAATACCAAGAACTGCAACATGGACATTAAGAAAATCAACTTTAAGGAAAAAAAATATGTGATGCCCCTTCTGGCATTGCCATTCCTGCTGCTCTTTGTGTATGTGGGTGCCCAATTTACCAAAGAGGACACCTCTAAAAAAGACAAGCCGAAAGAACTTTCCCTATCTCTGGGAGAAACACGGGACTCCATCATGACGAAGAATGATGCCTACGACGCCTTTTTCAAGAAGGACGACAATAGGACGATGCTCGGAGGATTGGACAAGGAACAGGATAGCCTGCTCAGTTATGAAGACCAGTTGTCCTTGGACCAGAAAAGAAAAATAGACTCACTAAAGGCGGTATCGAGCAGACAAAATCAGCAAGCGTCAAAAGGAGGCAACTCTTCCTACTACAATCCAAAACAACAAAACGAGGACAAGGACTTTAAAAGGTCTTCCGAAATCATTAGAATGCTGAACGACAAATCCTACGGAAAACAGGATAATGAGCAACTATCAGAAAATACAAAATCCGGCAATCAAAATGCCCAGCAGGACCCCGTAAAATATTTAAAACAGCAGATGCTCGTTATGGATTCTTTAGAGAAAGCAAGAGATCCGGAATACCAAGCCAAACTATTGGCGGAACAGAAACTCAAGGCAAACAGGGAAAAGATGGACGAGTTCCTCAATTCCACCTTCAATGTCGGCAAGTCGGGAATCAACAGTGGGTTCAATGCCTTCTACAGAAAGAATGAGAACAGCTTCATCAAAGCCGTGATTGATGAGAACAACAAGGGATTTCTGGGAAGCAGAATCCGGTTTCGATTGTTGGAAGACATCTTCGTCGGCAACAGAAAAATTGAGAAAGGCTCCATCCTTTACGGGCAAATCTCGGGATTTTCCATGCAGCGGGTTGACCTCAAGATTGTCTCGGTATTTACCAAGGGAGAAATTCTTCCCGTCAACCTTTCCATCTATGATATCGACGGTTTGAAGGGACTTTATGTTCCGGAAAGCGTCTTCAGGGACATGATTCGGGAAATGGGGAGCAACTCCGTACAGGGAACACAGATGGATATGGGCGGACAGGGATTTTTCACGAGCATCGGCTCAAAATTGTTCACTTCCACCTCCAAATCCATAGCCAACCTCATTAAAACCAACAAAGCCAAACTGAAATACAACTCCTATGTATTTCTCATCGACGAAAAACAGCTTAAAGACTCACAAAACCAACAAAAGAAATAAAAATGAAAACAGCAATCAATATCCTATTATTCCTTATATCCAACCTTTTTATTGCCCAAACCGCAACCAAGGAACAAGTCATTTCGGAATTGCCCGAACTAGTGATTACGGAGGGCGTCAACCTGCACATCATCTCACCGGAACCCATCCAATATGTGGATTTGTCCACCCAAAAACTCACGGGTGATCTACCGAACACCAATATCGCGAGAATCAAGATCACGGATGCTCCTACCAACGTCGACCCAAAGGAAAAGGCAAAAACCACCTCTTTATTGAATGGCGACAAAATAGGAATAATAACCGTTGTAGGTCAGTCTTTTATTGCCCAATATAAGGCTATTTACAGAAATTCGGAAAATAAAAACACCGTGACCAACATCCATATCCAGTCGGAAGAGATGCAGCCGATTGAACTGGACAAAACCCGTTTTTCCAACTTGGAGCTGACCAAGTTTGCGATGGACATCATCCAGAAGAAGACGGAAGAAAATCCAATCAGGGAGCAGAAAGATCTTAAACTCAGTATGCAGCTCAACAATGTGTACGTTATCAGCGACTATATCTTTCTCGATATGACCTTCAAAAACAGCTCGAACCTGAGTTACGATATCGAAGACCTAAAATTTTCCATCGAGGACAAAAAAATCTACAAGGCGACCAACAATCAAAGCATCGAGATGACACCGATTTTTAGACTTTACGCCCCGAAACATTTCAGGAAAAATTTCAGAAACATCTATGTCTTCAAAAAATTCACTTTTCCGAACAGCAAGGTGATGATGATCCGCCTGATTGAGGAACAACTCTCGGGAAGAACCATCGACATGAAGGTGAATTATTCAGATATTTTAAAAGCAGATACATTTTAGTTATGAACCCATTACCAACAGAATTAATTATTGTCCTTCTCCTGGCGTTCATCGCTTTCATCGCTTCTTGCATATCCATATTTTTTTTATTCCGTCTCAGAAAAGCAAAGAAGGAAATAGAAAAGGAAATTATAAAAATGGCTTATCTGAAAGCGTGGTATAAGGAGATTGCAGTGAAGATTTATGGTAAAGACCGTATTGAGGAAGAAGAGAAAGAGTTTTTAAAAAACTACAATTTATAGGAAGTAATGCAGGAACAACAACACCAAATTAAGATTTACGGATTCCTTCAGAAGGCGGTTTATGCGGTCGTGGCATTGGATTGTGCGTCGCTTTTCTACCTCGATGCAGATATTCCTATAGTTTCAAACCTATTGAAAAATTTCTCGAAGATGAGTTTCTTTTACCCACCCATCAACGCAAAGTTTGCGACCCTGATTCTCATTGGATTGGTCGCTGTCGGGACAAAGGCGAAGAAGAAAAAGGATTTGAACATCGCCACGGAAATCGTAATCCCCATGATATTGGGCTTGTTGATGATTTTTTCTTCACTCGTTTGGCAAAACGAGGCAGGAAACTCCAAACTCCCTAAAATTTTTCCTGCGCTGAATCTTTATCAGGTCATCTATGCCGTATTGTCTTTTTTGGGTGCAGTAATCCTTCAAATGGGAGCAGACGCCATCTCAAAACTCATGCAACAAAAAATGGGAAAAGACCGATGGAATGTAGAGGAAGAAAGTTTTGCCCAAAATCAGGAACTTGTAGAAACGGACACCTCGATCAATATCCCATATCTCTTCAGATACAGTAAAAAAATCAACAAGGGATGGGTCAATATCAATCCATTTCGTGGGACGATGGTGATTGGAACGCCTGGAAGTGGAAAGTCTTTCGGAATCATCAATCCCGCAATCAGGCAAATGATAGCGAAAGGCTTCTGCCTGTGTATTTACGATTTCAAGTTTCCCGATTTGGCGCAGATTGCCTACTACCATTATCTGTTGAAGAAAAGCAAAGATTCAGGGTATGAATACGATTTTCATGTCATCAATCTGAACGAGGTAGAAAAATCCAAAAGGGTAAATCCATTCAAAAAAGAATACATCCAAACCTTGGCGGAAGCACAGGAAATGGCGGAGTCAATGGTATCGTCGCTCCAAAAGGGAGGTTCAAGTTCGGGAGGCGGTTCCGATGCTTTTTTCACCCAATCTGCCATCAACTTTCTTTCGTCGAGTATCTACTTTTTTGCCACCTACGAGGACGGAAAATATTCGGATTTACCACATATCCTGTCCTTTATGAACCGAAGTTACAAGGAGATTTTTGACACACTTTTTACCAACGAGGAAATATTCTCACTGCTTTCTCCCTTTAAGACGGCGTATGAAAACAAGGCATTTGACCAGTTGGAGGGACAGGTCGGAACCTTGAAGATATTTCTCTCACGATTGGCGACCAAGGAAAGTTTCTGGGTGTTTTCGGGCGACGAAGTGGAACTAAAAATTACGAACAGGGAGAATCCTTCCATCCTGATTTTGGCATCCGATCCAGGAACGCAGGACATCAATTCCGCCCTTTATTCATCGGTTTTGAACAGGACTTTACGACTCATCAACTCCAAACACAATTTGCCGGGAGGAATTATTGCTGACGAGTTTCCCACCATCTACATACATAAAATCGACAACGTGGTGGCGACCGCAAGGAGCAACAAAGTGGCGGTCTTATTGGGACTTCAGGAAATCCCACAACTCCGACAGTTTTACAAAAAAGAAGTTGCCGACACCATTTCCGCCATTGTTGGAAATATCCTTTCAGGTTCCGCAAGGGACAAAAATACTCTGGAATGGCTGGAGAAACTGTTCGGAAAAATCAAGCAAAAATCCTATTCCCAATCCATCTCCCAACAAGGAACGACGACCAGCATCAACGAGAAAATGGACTTTATGATTCCTGCAGGAAAAATTGCGACGCTCAAAACTGGCGAAATGGTCGGAATGATTGCTCAGGGCGAGGAAAACGACACCGAGGAATACAAAACTTCGGCGATGAACGGCAAAATCAATTTGGATATGAAGGCCATCAAACAGGAAGAACACAACTATGTGAAAATGCCTTCCTATTACTCATTTGTCGACAAAATGGGAAACAATAGGAAAAACGATGTCCTGATGACCAACTTCAGAAAAATCAATAAGGAGGTTGAATTAATCGTAAATGAATTTACTAAAAATGAAAAATAGAACGACAATAATAACATTAACAATTCTCCTTTTAACAGGCGGTTATTCCATGGCTCAATTCAATACGCTGATGCCGACAAAACCACACAAAACGGAAGACTTTAAAATTATGGAAACCCCAAAAGAGGAGAATTCCAACCAAAAAAAGGAGAAAAAATCGTGGAAAGAAATCTTCAACATCACCCCAAAATCGGAACTGAAAAACGAAACCGAAAGTTCAATGAAGATGTTAACGAGTCAAATCGACTCTCTAAAGACGATGCTTAAAAACTACCATAATGGAAACAATCAAAGTAACGTGGACTACAAAAAGATGAAAGATTCACTATTTGAACTGATGCAAAATTTTCAACCCGAAAAAAAGCAGGAAAAGGATTTTGAAACCACCTTTGAAGGTTTACGGAAAAATATCTCAATGCCTTTGCGCAATAGAATTAGCGTGACTTCGCCTTACGGAACAAGGATGCATCCAATTTTCGGCACTGCAAAAATGCACAACGGAATTGACCTCAAAGCCAACTACGAAGATGTTCACGCCGTGCTTGATGGAATCATTACCGAAGCAGGTTGGGATTCCAAAGGCGGTGGAAACTACATCAAAATCAAACATTTCAACCGATTTGAAACCTCCTATCTCCACCTCTCCGAAATCTACTACAAAGTCGGGGAAAAAGTGAGGGCGGGCTTCATCATCGGGAAAAGTGGAAACACCGGAAACTCTACCGGACCGCACCTGCATTTTGCGGTAAAGGAGTTTGGACAAAGCATCAATCCCTACCATTTCTTAAACGACCTAAACAAAGCAAACAATTTAATCGCAACCTATTATGCAAACTGAAAACCTACCTACCGAAGAACTTAAAAAGTTCGGCATCATCAACGAAGACTTGTCATTTTCAAAAAAACTGAAAGCGGACGACATCCAAAAATTTCTGCAGGGCTACACCATCGTCGCAGACAACGACAAGAACAGGGCAATCTTCCAACTCACGGAAAACAACACCCGACTGAAAGTCATCTTTCTGGAGCGGGATAAAAGCATCTCCGAAATCCTCAAGAACAGTAAGGACAGAATTGTGTATTCCACTATTCAAGACCTTTCAAATCAAAATGAACAGAAACTTTCGCTTGAGAAAAAGGCATTTATCTACGACAAGGAAAACAACATCGTTGCCGAATTCGACCTCATAAAAAACGCCACCGAACTCACCGCAATTATTGCCGACAAAAAGGATGTCGTGGAAATGAACCGCTACAAGAACGAACTTCAGAAACTGAAAAATTTTCTGATGGATAAAATGGACCAATATCCCGAAATCGCCAAGGAAATTTCCAACGACTTGAACATCGTTTCAAGAGAAATCAACACCGTGAACAGCATCTCACCCGATGAAAAACAGATTTTAAAAGGTGGCAATTCTGAAATTGACCTGAACGTCAATGACAGGGATACGTACGAAGACGCGAACCGAAACCGGGAAGAACACGAAGAAGAAATCGTACAGGAACAGGAGAAACGCCGTGGATTCCGCAGATAAATTTTTGAAAAGATGGAAACAGAAACGATTAATTACCAGAGCAAATATGGACCGAACACGAATTTCCAATTTCCGACGGACGAGGATACGCAATATCTCAAAACGTCGGCGGGCGAAGTATTACCCTACAAACTCTTCAGCGGGAGAAATGATGCTGACCCAAATTCCGCCCTCCTACGGGAAAAGGACAATCAAGGATACGCCAATGATTTTGCGCTCGTAGAGAGACAGTTTTCGGAAAATAAAAGTCTTTCATTCATGGCGGGAACCAAAGTTTCCGATGTGAACGATGTGGCTTGGCTTTTCCGTGCACTCGAAGACGAGGCGGTGGAACACACCTTTGCACTCTACAAATTCAAGGACGACAGCTACCTCGTTCAGCATCTTTCAACAGGCGGTATTACTTCCACAGTGGTGGATTTGCGTTTGTTGACGGGAAACGTCTTCAAAATGCAGCCCGAAAGCATCACGCTCGTCCACAACCATCCTAGCGGACAACTGATTTCGAGCAAACACGACCGAATGTTGTTGCAAAGGTTGCACGAAATCTTCGACCACACGGGAATCAAGGTGGAAGACGGCATCGTCATCAATCTTCGTTCGGGGAAATATTTAGTATTCAACGGAGATTTGGGAAGCGACCAAGTGTTGGAACTTTCGGTGCAAAACCAACAGCAGCGAAAAGTCAGCACCTTTTCCTTTAACAAGCAGATTTTTGCCGCCAATTATCAGCCGTTTAAAATCAATAGTCCCGAAGATACCGCCGCCTATATTTCGAGTCAAAAGTTTGGGTTGTCGGACAAAACGGAAGCCATCATCCTGAACAATGCGAACGATATCGTGGGAAAATTCATTCTTCCGCAGCATCGACAGTTCGAGAAACTGACGGAACTGATGACCATCCACGCCGGAACGGGAGTTATCCTTTATGGGAACAATGTGAACGAGCAGATGTATAAGGAATACCGCGAAAAACTCGAACTGATGGGGTTCACAGCATTGGACGCGATTTTATTGGAAAGCGGAAACTACCACTCCCTTTACGAAAAGACCAAAATCAATGTCTATAACCATCTCGTGGACAAATTCAGCAAGAACCAACTGAATGCGGAACCCATTGTCGGCGTATCGGAAAACAACCCAAATAATAGTTACTCTAAAAATTTTAGAAATATGGAAGAACCACCACAAATGGATTACGTCAAACTGTTTATTGACGATTCCGAAGGTAATACCAAGCACGAATTTGAAATCTCCTTGACGGAAGACGACAAAGTGAACTACAGCCAGATTGCCTCAAAAATCCAGCTGTATCGAAAGCCGGAAGACCATGTTTTGCTATTCGTTGGCGGAGAACTGCTTACCTACGAGGGAAATGAGGAAACAGAAAAAATCATCGATTCCCTTAAAAGTCTTTTTCTTCCCGATGAGAAAAAACGGAGCAATTTATTCAGCCAAAGTAATTTTCATTCGAGATTTAAAGAAGAAATGGATGCCACAAGGTCAGGATTTTCGATAGACGACATCATTGGAGAGCCTTCTATAAAAGATTACGCCAAAATGAACGGAGATGACTTAACACAACACCTCAATAAAAACAAAGAATATTTTAACAATCAAACCCCAAACATTATGGAAACACAAAAAGAATTCAACCAGGTAGATTATCTAAAAAATCAGCTTAAATACCTCGGTTTCGGCGAAGATGAAAAACTTCACAAAGAATTGGAAAAAGGCATCAAGTCCAAAAACCAGCAATTCGAAATCAAAACTTCATCGGACAAGGCACTGCCCGGAAACAAGGTCGATTTTGCCTTGAAATTCAACAAGACGGAAAGCGGCGGCGTTTTCCTCAACTCCTACGACGCCAAATTAAAGAATGAGAAAGGCGAAGACATCACCCACAATTTTTCGGTAAACAGAGAAAACACCTTTACCGCGAAAGAAGCAGTAAACCTTTTGGAGGGAAGAAGTGTGAAAATCGAGTTCCACAACCCAAAGAGCGACCAGTCGGAAACCGCCTTCGTGCAGTTCAACTTTGAGGAGCCAAAGACGGAGAAAGGAAACTATATGTTCCAGAATTTCTACAAAAACTACGGTGTCGATACCGACAAAATCGTGGAAAAAGCCAACCTCGTTTTCGAAAAGCCGGAATACAGGGAAAACACCATCAAATCCCTTGAAAAAGGAAATGTGGTGAAAGTGAAATTTGAAATGGACGACAAAATAATGGAAGGAAAAGCGGTGCTCAATCCGCAATACAAGAACCTGAACCTTTACGACAACGACATGAACCGCATCAACACCAACAAACCCTTGCAGGGACTGGAAAATGAAGAAAAACAGGAAAAAGCCCATGTGAAGGAACAGAGCATCAAACGATAATAAATAATACCTGACTATTATCCGAAGGCGGTAAGTCAAATTTTGATTTGCCGCTTTTTTTTAAATGTAATCATTATGAAAATCAAATCCATATTTTTAGTCCTAGTTTCCATACTTTTTTTAAGTTCATGCCACAAGGAAATCAAATCCGAAAAAGGCGGAATAGACCTTATTTCTAATGTCTATTTTGATGCCTCCAGAGGATTGGACAAGATGCAGAGTTTCCACATCTCGAAAATGAGTTATTCGGAAAACCAAATTATCGAACTGGTTCCAGACCACACCTTTCCCGAAATGAATCAAAATGCCTATCTCGTGAGAGATTCTTTGTGCTATCCATTGGATGCTGAAAACGGCAACATCATTCTTTCCGATATTCTTGAAAAACAAAAACCGTCACCAGTTTGGAACAAGAAGGACGGCGCCATTTTCTCAAAAGAAATGATTCCCAACTATAAGAACAGGCGGAAACTCTCCGACACGGTGTTATTCAAGAAAAAATACAGACGCTTCGAAGTCAATTCTCCGTGGAACTATACCCGTTTCTACATCTATCCAACCGACACGATTCTGCCTTATTCCCTCTACAGACACGCCGAAAAGGACTACGGCGGAAGATTGGAGCGCATCGACTCCTACAACAAGAAGACCGACATCTTTGTAAGCCTGCAACTTCTTCCAAGAAAAAACTGGGACGACACGGCGAAAGACATTTTTGAGTTCAACCACTTCGTAAAAAACAGAAAAAGTGAGTGAGACATCCTATTTAAACCATCCTAGTTCAGAAATTTCCGTTATCGAGGGAACTAAAAACGAACTGATTGTCTTTCACAGCAATAACGACAAAGATTCCTTTTTGGAACTTTTAAAACTGAACAATCAGAACAATGGCAGAACCCTTGTAACGGTCAATTCAGGAGAAAATATCGAAAAGTTTGTCGATAGGTTCAAAAACTACGACGGAAAGATATTTCTGTGTCTAACCGGTGATGATGACGGAAATAGGTCTACACAAAAAATCCTCAATGAATTTCAAAATAAAAATATCAAGGACATCCGCCTGCTGTATGGAATTTCTAAAAATGGGAACCAAAACCTGGAAGAATATTTAAAAAATAAACTCCAAGTTCAAGAGAAAAATACTACTTTAGTTGAACAAAAAACGATAAGAAATGAAGACGATGGAACTCAATCCGAAGGAATTTCCGACACTCAGCACTTGGGAGCCGAACTTTCTCAACGAAATTCTGGAGAATCTAACCAAAGAAGCAAACCCAAGCAAAACGGAAATCACTTTGGAGGACAAGCTGTGGACGGCAACCATGCTGGAAATGGACTTGAAGACACAATCTGGAAGCATCTGGTCGGAAAACCAGAGCGAGGACCCGTTGACGGAACACAACCGCAAAATGCTGCAAAAAATGAGGGAGCAGAACATTCCTTGGGCGGAATCGTATCCGGGAGAAATGTATCCAATAGAATAGCAGAAATAGTAAAAACATCTACTCAAAACAATGAGGTATTAGGGGTTCTTATTTCAAAATATAAAGGTCAAAAACTGACCAATGAACAAGTTGCGGAAGTTGTTTCCGCCGCTTGTTTTGTTTCCAGCGATAAGCAAGTTAAACTCAAGGAAAGTCTTAACATTACCGAGGATTTAAAAGAGATCTGTCATCAATTCAAAAGTGGCGGAACAGCTAAAGAAGGCAGGGGAATTTTGGATGAATACTACACCGATTCAAGGATTGTAGATGCCGTCAGAAATTTAATCAAAGACCAGTTTAAGAACAGGCAGGAAATTTCGGTATTGGAACCCAGCGTTGGAACGGGAAATTTTCTGTATGCAGTGAAAGAATTGGGAATCAAGTCCAATATCACTGCCTTTGAAATCAACGAAACCACCGCAAAGATTGCGAAAATCCTTCATCCCGAAGCCCACATCCATCTCCGCTCCTTTGAAACCGAGTTTATCGACGAGAAAGGCAACAAGAAGGAATTTGCCGAAAAATACGATTTGGTTATCGGTAATCCACCCTACGGCGACCATCGCGGATTATACAAAGGTTTGGGAGAAGAACCCAAAATCTCCAAATACGAGGACTATTTTGTCAAAAGGTCTTTAGATTCTCTTAAACCCAATGGAGTTGTGGCAATGGTGCTTCCTTCGGGTTGGTTGAACCGACAAGCCCAACTAAAAAATGCAGATATTTTGGAAGGTTTTCGTCTGCCGAATGGTGCTTTTGCCGGAACTCAGGTAGGAACGGACATTATTATTCTGCAAAAAAATTCCCAGAAAATCTCTACAGATATTTCCAATTATTTTGAAAAACATCCCGACAGGATTTTAGGGGAAACCCGAGAGAAAACCAACCGTTTTGGGAGGTTGGAAAACTATGTCTATGGAAATTTAGAGGACGCCTTATCTAGGATTGAGCAACTCAAAAATAAAAAGCAGACCGAAAGAATTGGAAACCTCTTTGAAGATTTGTTTTTGGAGGTTGATCAACCTAAAGGAGAATCAAAAAGCAAAACTTTAGAAAAAACCATTCCCGCTAAAACAGAAGAAATTGACCTTTCAGAAACGAAAGATAAAATTGAGCAAGTTCTTTCCAGACTTAATGAAGTAAAATTCAAATCTCCCGCGATTGAAAAGGAAATTGAAAAGTATTCCAAACTCCAATCCCAAATTTTTGATAATCCGAAAGATTTTTCGAAAGACCAAATTAATGAAATTCATCGAAAAGCGGATAAAATCATCCAATCACACAGCGAGAAAAATGCGGAATACCGAATTCAGACCAAACCGGAAATCAAGAAAGGGATATTAAAATATCAATTTTTGAAAGCCGATGAAGTGGTGAATGCCTCGCTTCAGAACAGCACCGATATTACCAAAGAACAGATTGAGGCATTTCGGGACACTTCCTACGATGGAACATTAAACAATCACGGAAAGCATTACCAGTTTGCCAACTATATTGACGGAAATTGGGTTCACGATTTCTATTACGGCGAAGGAAATATCTATAAAAAATTAGAGCAACTTAAAATAGACTTTAAAGATAAGTTTTCGGTTGGCGGAACCGAAAATCAGTATGAGAAGCAGAAATCTTTATTGGAAAGCGTCCTTCCAAAACCAAAAACTTTAGATGAAATCTCCATCAGTCCCAACCACGAATTTGTCCACCAGTTTGATTTTGGAACCGTTGAAAAAGAACGCTGGAATCAAAACACGAGACAGACGGAAACCGCAACCGTTCCCTATAACCTTGCTGAAAAATTCAAGGATTTTGTCGGAACACTTTCGAGTGAGGCATTTGCAGGTTCCTCATCTTGGGAGGTCAGAAGTTTTGTAGACAACGAAAACGTTACGGGAAGCGACAAGGAACGGAATGCCTTGGTTCGTGAAAGACGAAAAGCCGCAGCCAATGATTTGTTTCAAAAATTTTTGAGGGAAGAGTTGTCGGACGATTTAAGGGAGCGTTTCGTAAAAGATTTTAACCGAAACTACAACAACCTCTCTGTTCCCGACTATTCAAAATTTCCATTGTTTTCAAAAATCCATTTGAATTTTAAAGGAAGAGAACTGCGCTTAACCGAAGTGCAAAAAGCAGGAATCGGACGACAGACAACCAAAGGTGTTGGATTACTCGCACACGAGGTTGGATTTGGAAAAACATTGTCGGGAATTCTCTCCATGCACGAAGCGATGGAGAGAGGTAACGCAAAAAGACCGCTGATTGTCGTTCCCAATGACAGCATTCTGAAACAGTGGGTGGAAACCATTTTTGAAACCATTCCCGAAGCCAAAGTGAATGTCTTGGGAAATCTCGGAAAAGACTTCGACCTCTCAAAATTCGACAACAAGGATGGGGAAATCACCATCGTCACTTACGAGGGTTTTAACAATATCGGTTTTTCTGAAAATATTACCCAAAATCTGGCTTCCAAGTTCTCCTATATTTCAGAAAATGAATTAAGAAGTGTAAACACCATCAGCGAAAGGGATTTTCAGAAAGAACTGGAAAAAGAAAAAGAACTGGTGGGTAAAATGAAGCGTGGCAAGATTTACGATTGGGAAGACTTTGGTTTTGACCATCTGACTTATGACGAAGTCCACAACGCGAACCATATCGTAGGAAAAGTAAGAATAGAAGACCGCCGATTTGCTTCAGACTTTAGAAATCAAAACCAGCAGACTTCAAAGTTGGGTATCAATACTTGGATGGCTGCGCAATACATCCAAGAAAAGAACGACGGTAGAAATGTTACCTTGCTTTCTGCAACGCCATTTACCAATAAACCACTGGAATATTATTCTATTCTCTCCTTGATTGCGAACAAGAGATTAGAAGAATCGGGCTACTTCAATGTGAATACCTTCTTTGAAACCTTTATGGAGGCAGACAACGACATGGAGATTGACGCAAAAGGTGATGTGAAATTCAAGGCGAATGTTCGACGTTTTAAAAACAATTCGCTGTTTCAGCAACTTTTATCTGAATTTATTGATATCAAAGGCGAAGAAGACAATCCAGAATTGGTGCGGCCCAACCGAATCAACAAGGAATATAAGATTGAGCAGAACTATTTAACGAGTGAGCAATACGAAATGCTCAATGAAAACTTTACCGAAACCCAAAAAGGGGCAATTCTTACGCATATCCTTAATGCCCGTTTGATTGCGATTTCACCATATCTTTCTCCCTATTATGAAGGAGAAGAACCGTCTTTAGAAGAGTTTATAGAGGATTCTCCGAAACTAAAACAAACGATGGATTTGATTCGGCAGAACAAAAACGACATTCCGGATTCGGGACAGATTATCTACTCTGAATTAGCTGTTTCGGAATTTCTGAAACTAAGGGAATATTTGGTACGGGAGGTCGGCTACAAACCGGAAGAAGTCGGAGTCATCACCGGAGCAACCAGCAAACCAAACCGTTTAAAGATTCAGGACGATTTCAATTCCGGAAAAATAAAGGTGGTCATCGGAAGCGAGGCGATTCAGGAAGGAATGAACCTTCAGGAAAATACGACGGATATTTACATGCTTTCTCTTCCGTACAACTTTACCTCTCTACGGCAAGTGGAAGGTCGTGCTTGGCGACAAGGAAATAGGAACGAAAATGTAAGAATCAACTTTATGTTGACCAATGACAGCATTGATGTCTTTATGCTTCAAAAATTGCAATCCAAACAGGCAAGATACTTGGAGGCAATGAAGAAGGGAGCCGATGTTTTGGATATTTCTGACATCAGCACGCAGGAACTGAAAACCGCCATTATCACGAATCCCGAAACCAGAGCGAATATAGAAATTGAACTGATGAAAAAGCAAATTGAAACCGAAAAAAATAAATTTTTGGCTGATTCTGCTTTTGTGCTTCGAAAATATGACAGTTTTATTAAAATTCAGGAAGAAGTAACTAAAGCGCAACATAACTACAACCGAATCTTAGGCTATTCCAAGGAAGAGGGCGACAATGCCGAATACTGGAAAAACCAGCTTCCATTTTATCAAAAAACGATTGATTTGACAAAGGAGAAAGTCCAAGAGGAAATTGATATTCTTTCTCAAAAAGGCGTGAATGTGACGGAGATTGAACAGCAGACAAAAATTACTGAAGATAAGATTGCTGAATTGGATAAAAGGTTGGAGGATTTGCCTAATGTTCGGGAGGGATTGGTTGAGAAGTATAGGGAGGAGAAGGAAATGCAGTTGAAAATTAATGAGACTGGAAATTATTTAGGGGAGCGAGCAATTGAAAATGTGCTCTTATTTAATAAAAATAATTCCGAACGGATTAATATAGCTATAGAAAGACTGGATGTGCAAAAAGAAGCTGAAAAAGAATATTACAAAATAGGGCGATAAAAAACAGGGACTCAAAGTCCCTGTTTTAGTCCCTGTTATACGTAAATCACTGATTTACAGAATTGTTTGTAGCGAAGACGGGAATTGAACCCGTGACCTCAGGGTTATGAATCCTGCGCTCTAACCATCTGAGCTACCTCGCCATTTGAGTGGTGCAAATATAAACATATTTTGAAAAATCACAAACTAATTTAGCCCTAAAAATTTAACCACATCAAGCGCATAATCAGGTTTACCAATTATCTTGTTATTTTCGTCTAAGACAAAGTAAGTTGGCGTGGCTGAAACGTTGTATTTTTCCGCAAAACTGCTATACCAACCCCTTAATTCTGTGTCATTTACCCATGGATAAGAACTAGCTCTTGACTGGTATGCCTTGTCTTCTGTGTCAAGAGAGAGGCCAATGATTTCAAAATTATTTTCTTGGAATTTCTTGTAATAAGGTATGAATTTAGGAAGATCGGTTTCACAATGCTGACAAGTAGAAGACCAAAAAACAATCACTTTTCTTTTTGCTTTCACATCATGAATCGATTTTGCGCTAGTATGTGTTGGCGAATTAAATTTATAATCTTCCATTACAGCCCCAATGGCTGTATTTTGGTTAATTTCAAGTGTAGAAGAAAGTCTTTCATTTAGCGTGCATTTCAGATTTTTCGCCTTCGCTAAAAAGGTTTCTTTCATCTCTAGCATATTGTAGGCTCCAAAGATATCGATCACTTCAGATAAGACGGTTTGACCTCGTGGGCTTTCAACGTCGAGTGCTGCTAATAAATCATCAATTGCTTTTTCTGCTCCCTTTGCATCAAACAAATTCAGGTAATTGACAAGAACTGGACGCATTAGTGTTGACGTTTCAAGTAGTTCATTCGAGTTTACAAAAAACTGGATGATTTGGCTAGCATCCGCTTTTCCTTCTTGAGGTGACTCATCCACGTATCTATCGTAATTTTCTGAATAATAGTTCACGAATGGGAAATTTGACACATCCGGTTTCCCTTTTGAAAGAGTGATAATTTCACTATTAATTGCTTTATAGAAAGGTTCGCTTGAGGTATAAAATGCTTGCATTTGCAAAAGAGCCGGAAGAATACTTTCAACCTTACGCTGGTAATTAAGAATTTGACTCATCGCTTGGTTAGGTGCATCTTCATAAACTACCTGGGGAAGACGCCCTTTGGCAGGCGATAAACTCATACTCACATCCTTATTCTCAGAAATAAAATTCAAGGTAAAATTAATCTCTGGAAAATAGGCTTTCATCATGCCCACATAATGGTTAGGGTACTTTAGCGTCCAGGCGTTTGCGTTTTTAACCACTTTGGAAACAAGGACATCTTTTGAACCATTAACCGTATAGAAATAGGCTTCTTTGGGTGCAAAGTCTGCACTTGCACTTACTTTCACATTAAATTGCCCATAGGCGAAAACAGTTGCAAAAAAAGCAACAAGGAATCCAAATTGTTTCATGGGCTAAAAATACAAAAAAACTTACGGAATTCTCCGTAAGTTTCGTGGGTAAGCTGAAAAATTTGAGCGAAGATTTTACTCTAGGCTTTCTTTCGAGCTGGCTTTTCTTTTAGGACATTACTTTTGTTGAGTTTGATTGTTTTTTGCTCACCAATCGAGAACATATAGTCTTCCAATACTTTTTCGGTTGTCCCTCGAAGGCCTCTAGCGCCAAGTCCCTTCTCCATGGTTTCCTCGACAATGCGTTCGATCGCACCCTCTGTAAAGTCAAGCGTAATTCCGTCCATTTTAAAGAGTTCAACAAACTGATTCACGATAGAACTCTTCGGTTCTTTCATGATTCGAATCATCGTATCTTTGGTTAGTTTATCCAAATTCGTAATGATCGGGAATCTTCCAAGAAGTTCAGGAATAAGACCAAATCGTCTTAAATCGAGTGCCGTCAATTGACTTAAAATGTACTCATCTTCTTCTGATTTCGAAAGTTTATCATGACTAAATCCGATCGCTTGTTTGTTGAGTCGTCTTTCGATAATGTCTTTAATTCCATCAAAAGCACCCCCTGCAATAAACAAAATGTTTTGGGTATTGATCTGGATGTACTTCTGATCGGGATGTTTTCGGCCTCCTTGTGGCGGTACATTGACAATACTACCCTCTAATAACTTTAGAAGACCTTGTTGTACTCCTTCACCAGAAACATCACGAGTGATACTTGCATTGTCTGATTTTCTTGCAATCTTATCAATCTCATCGATAAACACGATGCCTTTTTCTGCTTTTTGTACATCGTAATCTGCTACCATAAGCAATCGAGAAAGTATACTCTCAATGTCTTCTCCGACATAACCTGCTTCTGTAAGGATCGTTGCATCCACGATACAGAAAGGAACGTTTAGTTCTTTCGCAATGGTCTTTGCTAAAAGGGTCTTTCCAGTCCCTGTTTCCCCGACCATAATAATATTAGATTTCTCGATCTCTACCTCACGGTCTTTTTGCTCCGCATGGAGCAACCTTTTGTAATGGTTATATACGGCAATGGAAAGCTGCTTTTTGGCTTGGTCTTGTCCAATGACGTACTGATCTAAAAATTCTTTGATTTCTTTTGGTTTCTTTAAGTCTTCTAGACTTGTTGTGGAAATATTCTCACCCCCATGCACTGATTCCTTCACAATCGAATGGGCCTGTTCAATACAGTTTTCACATATATATCCATCTTGTCCTGCAATTAGGATCTGGACTTCGCTACGTTTTCTTCCACAAAATGAACATTGATTCGGGTTCATTAAATTTGATATCTTTTTAAGATTAGTTGTGTGAACTGCCTAACTTTGAATTTTTCAAGAGCTCTGGCTTCAAGGATCATAGACTTTCTAAAGCAACAATTTACCTTGATTTTGTTTTCTGTCCGACTGCATTCCACAACCAGACTCGTCTTAAAACCTTTACTGCGCATGGAATTTTAGAAATCAATTCCAATACGTTAAGATTTAAGCCTCTATTATTCGCTTTTGAATCTGCAGGTATTCCTCCTTGGAAAGTTGCAATCTTTCGTTCATGAAATTAAGATCTGACATCTGATTCAAGGGTACCAAGTGAATATGAGCATGGGGAACTTCAAGTCCGACCACGGCCACTCCTACTCTTACGCATTCGATTGCTTTGCCTATTTTTTTGGCCACCTCCTGAGAAAAGCCCCATAAAGCCTTATAACTTTCGCTGTCCAGATCAAATATGAGGTCAACCTCTTTCTTTGGAATCACTAAGGTATGTCCTTCAACAAGCGGCATCGCATCTAAAAAAGCAATGTGATATTCATCCTCAGCCACAATGTAGGCCGGGATTTCGCGGTTGATTATCTTGCTAAAAATGGAACCCATAAACTGATCTTAATCCTGCATTTCGTTTTGAGCCTACAATTTACAAAGTAATTTCTAAAACCTCAAAAGAAAGTTCGTTACCATTAGGCAATTGGATCAGTGCGCTTTCGCCCACTTTTTTCCCTAAAAGTCCCTTCGCAATGGGTGTACTGACGGAAATTCGTCCTGTCTTTAGGTCGCTTTCGTTGTCCGGTACAAATGTGAATTTTTGTTCTTTTTTCGTAGATTTATTTAATAAACGAACCGTGGTTAGAATAGACACCTTTGAAGTATCTAGCTGCGACTCGTCAATTACCTTAGAATTAGCAATTGAGTCTTTCAATTTAGAAATTTTCATCTCAAGCATACCCTGTGCCTCTTTAGCTGCATCGTATTCTGCATTTTCAGACAAATCTCCTTTATCACGAGCTTCCGCTATTTGTTGCGTAACACGTGGTCTTTCAACACTTTCTAACTGCTCCAGCTCTACCTTCATTTTATTCAAGCCTTCCTTTGTAACGTATGTTGCCATAATTTTATATTTTTGAAAAAGATAAAAAAAAATTATCCGACCATCTAGCCCGGACAATATTTTTCATTCGTATTAAAGAACAAATATAATGTATTTTTTTCTAATTCCAAGAATCAAATTTAGATTTAAAGAGATATTATTTCTGATTATCAGTTTATTACTTCTACAGTCTTGTAGAGAATCCGAGAACTCGATCTCTTGCTTTCCTAACTCGACCATACAAGTTACAATAGCCCTAAATCACCCTAGTTATCAAAGGTTACAAAATATGGGAGGATGGGTTTATATAAGTGAGCAGCAATCTGGAACGAATGGATTAATTGTCGTAAAAACCAGTCAAGGGTTTAGAGTTTACGACCGAAATCCTCCGCACATTTGCCCAAGTACTCAATCGACATTAATCGTACAAGATAATTCTAAACTGGTCTGTCCAGAAGATGGCGCGCAGTGGAATTTATTTACGGCTGAGCCTATTTCAGGAACTAGCGTATTTCCTAAAATTTACCGTTACCAATACAATGCAGATAATGAAACTTTAACCCTTTTTAATTAATTCCATGAAAATTGTCATACAGAGAGTCTCCCATGCAGAAGTAAAAGTAAACGATGAAATTATTGGTGCTATTAACCAAGGACTTTTGCTTTTGGTTGGCATTGATCAATCAGACAGCAAAGAAGATGCGGATTACCTAGTCAATAAAATCAAAAACTTAAGGATTTTTTCTGATGAAAACGGCCTTATGAATCTCTCTCTATTGCAAATCGAAGGAGAAATTTTATGCGTGAGCCAATTCACACTCATTGCCGAATACAAAAAAGGCAATCGTCCTTCCTTTATCAATGCTGCAAAACCTCCGCACGCTATGCCACTCTTTGTTTATTTTCAATCGGAGTTAAAGAAAACAGGACTCAAAATTGAAGGCGGAGAATTTGGTGCAGACATGAAAGTATCTCTGCTTAATGACGGTCCCGTGACCATCGTCATGGACTCGAAAACAAAGGCCTAATTACGAATTCGTTCACTATAAAAATGCCCCCACAATTTGGAGGCATTTTCTATTTTATTTACATCGATAATTCTAGTTCGCTTGTGGAACACTACTAAAAGTTAGTGAGCTTTTCATAGTCAAATCACTTGTAGGACTGCTTTTTAGCACGTACACAATTCTCTGTTGAATGGTTCCTCCAGACTTCATAATGGCATCCAAATCCTTGCTAGCAACATCAAGACTTAGGGTAGTTCCAATATTATCCGCAATATGATCTCTAGATGCTACTAACACTTCTTTGTTACCAGAAATTAAATAAACGGAAACGGACTTAAACACACCCATTCCTTGGTCGCCCGCCGTGACAGATACTTTTGCTGTATTGGCCCGAATATCTTGTACGTTCTGACTCACACCCATGATTTGATTAAGTCCCGTTCCTGCGCCCACAGCTGTAAGCTGAGTAGCCACTGGGGAACCTTTAGAGACGGTAAAACTGGAATTAAAAGGCAGCGTATTTTGTAATACAGAAGAAACCGTTGAGCAACTAATTAACGTTGCGCTAATTACAATTGCAGATATAATAGAAGATTTCATAACAAAAAATGTTTTAAATATTATTTACAAAAATAAAGTAAAAAAGGGAACAAAGCTAAAAATTAGCTCCACTCTCTCCACCATTTTACACTATGGTAGATTCTCTCTCTCCACGTGAATTGTAAATTTACCAAGTGGATTGCTCGAAGCCATATTGCTTTTTCCAACCATGAGCCAAACTTCACCATCACTCGGAATTTCAAGCTCTGCGCTGCGTCCAAAAGGACCATCAAGCGTGCCGTCGGGATAGCGAATCTGGTTAAGTCTAATATTCATCTCCTTCTCTTTGGGCTCTATTTGCACTTTCA
Source organism: Bacteroidota bacterium (assembly GCA_023387375.1). Lineage (GTDB taxonomy): Bacteria > Bacteroidota > Bacteroidia > Flavobacteriales > Weeksellaceae > Planobacterium_A. The sequence goes on from JAEWIE010000055.1 coordinate 40,424, forward strand.
CTTTGCCCATAGGCACATTAGCGAGTTTTAAAACAAACTGCTGGCTTTCGTTTTTAATTTCATCTCCGAGCGTAAAAGGAAGCATTTTTGCCTCCGCAGAACGAACAATTTGGCGATCTGTTTCCTCTCTATTGATTCCCGTCTCTAACACTCTTTGTACACCCTCTGCCCTGTTCACAACGGAATCAGGGAGTTTCAAAACGGAATCCTCTACCATGGCAGAGTCCAATAGGGCAATAGAGTCATCCTCCAAGACCGTCGTGTTTTCGATTTTTGATTCTTTGGTACATGACCAAAGAAGTAAAGGAATTACGATCCAAATTTTCTTCATTTTCTAACAATTAATTGACTATTTCTGATGTATACTTAGTCCTTGCGTGGCGATCCTTTTAAGTCTTATAAGGGATACAACTAAAATTGTTCCAATCTTATCCAAATCGTTTTATTTTTCACATTTTTGAATTTCCCCAAGTAACCAAAATCAAAACTAGAAAAGAATGCGACTCAAAAATTAAAAAAAAACTCATTTTAATTGCAATTAAAATGAGCTCCTAAGACCCTATAATCGGGTTCTAACTATTTGACGCTAGTAGGATTAACCCTCTAGATTTAGATTTATTTCTTCAACCGTAACTTAATGGCTTCAATGCTTTTCTTAGCGCTAGGCTCCAAAATTAAAGAAGCGCTCATCAGGACTCTCTCGGGTGTTAAATCTTTAAAATGCTCTGTGTTTTCCCAAGAAACTTTCTTGATAAGGGAAAGGGCCTCTGGACTTCGAGACGCTAGCGTTTCCAAAAATCCGTCAAGCTCCGTATCCATCTGTTCAATGGTATCGAAGATCTTGTGGTAAACTCCGTGCGAAAGCCCCCACTCGGCTGAGCGAAATTCGGCATCAATCGCCATGGCCGCAAATTGAGATTTGCCTATTTTTCTTTCCACATAAGGACCAATCACAAAAGGTCCAATCCCTAAATTTATTTCCGTCAATGCAAAACTTGCCTGCTTTGTGGCAAAACAATAATCGGCTCCACAAGCTATGCCTACACCTCCCCCCGTAGTCTTTCCTTGAACGCGAACCACGGTAATTTTCCCGCAGCTTCGCATCGCATCAAGAACTTTGGCAAAGCCTCCAAAGAAGGTTTTTGAACTTTCTAAATCTTGAACCGCCAGTAAATCTTCAAAACTAGCCCCTGCACAGAAAGCTTTCTCGCCTTCTGATTGAATTAATAATGCCTTCACCTCATCTTTAGAGGCTGATTCTAAAATGGTATCGGCTAAACTTTGTAAGACCTCACCGGGTAAGGAGTTGCTTTTCTTGGTTCCAAATGTAATGGTGGCAATTGAGTTTTTGATTTCAACCTCAACGGTTCCTCTTGGTTCTTTGTTCATGGTATTAGGGTTTCATCCCGAGAGCTTTGGTATAGCCCTCCAGTTTTACATTGTTCTTAAATTTCATATTCTCGAGAAGTTCGTTGAGAGCCGCTTTTACTTTGACTTGGTCAGGCCTTGCTTCTCGAATTTTCTCAAAGGAGCTTCTATCTTTCTTCGTATATTCGACAATTAAATCCCAGTCTTTCGGTTTAGGAATATAGACCATCCCTGCTTTAGGTACCATTTTTTTATACGGCCAAAAGGTCCATCCTATGTTATTCTCTTCAAGTGTGATTCTAAATTTCTCAACCCATTCATCTGTATTCTCTCCAGTCTCTCCCATAAAGATGGGCAGGTTCACTTTTTCTCTAAAATCTAAAAAGTCCTGAATGTCTTTCTTTTCTGTTCCACTCCAATAGCGATGAGGGGTATACATTAAATTGGAGTCAAACTTCCAATCGTTAAACACAGAAAAATTACTATTCCACTGAGCGCCTCCTAAGATTAATATGTGGTTCCTATCCACTTTTCTAATTTCTGCCGCCGCTCTTTTGTAAAGAGGTTCAAGCGCTGTATTAAGAACGCCATAGTCTTTCTCAAAGTAATGTGCGATTGGCTCATTAAGCAAATCATAACCTAGAATACTTGGTTCGTTTTTATAGCGGGTGGCTATCTGCTTCCAGATATCGACAAATTGATCTTGGTACGCCTTTTCTGTGAAGAGCCAAGGATATCCGTAGCTATCATCGATGTTGTCTCCCGTTTGACCACCTGGAGCCACATGCATATCTAAAATCACATAGAGGTCATTTTGCTTGCACCATTTAATTACCTGATCCAAGATTTCAAAACCATCCTGCCTGCCTGTAAGTCCCATATAATCTTCATCCGTAAACTGCTTATAATGGAACGGCACACGCACGGTATTCATGCCTGTTGATTTAATGTACTTAATATCCTGCTCGGTGATATAATTCTTTTTGAATTTTCGCCAAAATTCTTTTGTGAATTCTGGGCCTACCATTTCACTAAAGGCCTGATTAATTAGGCGGTAGGAAGAAACTTCTTCAAAGAAAAACATATAGCCTTCTGGATTGAGCCAGTTCCCTACATTGGTTCCTTGAATAAGAAACTTTTGATGGTCTGGCGTATACAAATTCTGACCGTCTACATAAATGTATTGGGTTTTAAGCGTGGGTTTCTGTGCATTAGCAAAGCAAAAGCACAACAAAAAACTAACTAAATAAGCTTTCAAAGCGATGGACTTAGTCATAAATAATCTGATTTTAAGACGTAATATATAACTTATTTCTCAAAATGAGACTATAGAATTTCAATTTCAGGAATGAGTCCAAACTGAGAGAAATGATGAGTGAAATGCTTTTGATGGAAAAGCTCCCACATTTCCTTACCGATTTTCCCAAATTTCGGATGTACAATCTGCGCTTGTGGATTCTCTTTGTAATAAATTTGAAACTCTGTAAAAGCCTCAAGAAATTTCTCTTTTGCCTGTTCAAAATTTTTGTGTTTCAACTCCCCTAGACCCTGTGAAGGTAGCCCTGGATATTTTAAACCTTTACGAATCGGACTAAATCGGTATAGCCAATCTCTTAACTCTTCCATCGTCTCCTCGGACTCTGAGGGTTCATTAGCTATTATTTCACCGGTGGACATTCTCAAAAATTCTTCAAGATGCTCTAGCATATGCTGGGCTTTCATTTTTCCCCAAAGCGGCTCTCTTTCTGGAGTAAGCCCCCCGATAAATTTTTTAATTTCATCACGCTTAAGCGAAACAAACGGAGATTTTTTTGCCACTAGAGTTAAAATTGTGGCCACACAAACGACTTCCTCTCTTTGATTCACAACCTCGACAAGCCATTTCACAACTCCTGAGGGAACATTTCGGCCTTTCACCCCTCTATTGATTTTTTCTTTTGCAGTCAGGTACACCATAATGGTATCTCCTGCATAAACTGGCTTAAAGAAGCTTGCATTCTCAAGTCCATAATTGGCAATCACAGGTCCTTTTTTCCCTGAAACAAAGAGTCCCGCAGCTGCCGATAAGATAAAGTATCCATGTGCCACGGTCTGATCGAAGATCGTTCCACTCAGACTGGTTTGATCTGTATGGGCATAAAAATGATCCCAAGAAACGTTTGCAAAATTTACAATATCCGCCTCGGTCACAGTCCGCCCTTGGGTTTCTAACGAATCGCCAATCTGAACCTCTTCAAAATAGTTTTGGAAAGGATGCTTGTCGCTCATATGTCGCTTCGCGCCAGGAACATGGATTTTAGTGATCGCACGTAGCATATCAGGAGAGCCTTGAATAGCTGTTTTTTGAAGGAAAAAATGAAGTCCATTCAATCCTCCTAGCTCCTCACCTCCTCCTGCTCTTCCAGGGCCTCCATGGTTTAATGTGGGAAGTGGAGATCCGTGGCCCGTGGCCTCCTTCGCGTTGTCACGATCTAGTACATAGATTCGACCATGCGAAGTCGCCATTTTCACAGCCATCTCACTTACAAAGGATTCACTATGAGAAACAACGGAGCCTACTAAACTTCCTTTTCCCATTTTTGCAAGCGCAACCGCTTCTTCTACATCCTTGTAGGGCATCAGAGTGGAAACTGGTCCGAAGGCTTCGACTTCGTGCGAGATTGTATTTGAAAAAGGATCTACATTTAGGAAAACTTTCGGGGTCATAAATGCTCCTGATTCATAGTCTGCATCAAGCAGACTGTGCTTGCCATCATAGATGAGTTCTGTTTTTTCTTGTAAGAGTGCAATTCGAGATTCCACCTCGCTTCTTTGCTCTTTTCCGACCAAAGCTCCCATCCTCGTTTCCCGATTTAAAGGGTTTCCGATTTTAAGTCGATCGAGAGACTCGATGAGCGCTGCTCTTACAGACTCAAGCCGTTCCTCTGGAACTAATATTCGTCTCACAGCCGTACATTTTTGACCGGCTTTTGTGGTCATCTCTCTTTGAACCTCTTTAATAAACAAATCGAACTCCGGAGTGCCTTGTTTTGCATCCAGCCCTAGAACCGAACAATTTAAACTATCGGCCTCCATATTAAATCTTACCGCCTGCCTAGAAATACTCGGCAAAGTCTTTAAGAATTTCCCCGTGGAAGCAGAGCCTGTAAAGAGAACACTGTCTCCATCTTGAACATGCTCAAGAATATCACCGGGCTCTCCACACACGAGCTGCAATGCCCCTTTGGGAAGCACTCCACTTTCAATAATATCCGAGAAAACGGCATGGGTCAAGTAACAACCTGGAGTTGCAGGCTTTACCACACTCGGAACTCCCGCTAAAAGTGAAGTAGAAAGTTTCTCTAGCATTCCCCATACGGGGAAATTGTAGGCATTAATTTGCACCGATACCCCTTCACTTGGCGTCAATATATGAGTCCCCATATGCGTTCCATTAGCAGAGGTCTTTTGCAGTTCTCCATCGACCCAAAAAGGCGTGTTAGGAAGCATTCGTTTGGCAAGTCCCGAATAGGTGAAAAAGGTTCCAATTCCTCCTTCAATGTCTACCCAAGAATCTGCATGAGTAGCCCCTGTCTTGTAGGATAGTTCATAGTATTTCTTCTTGCGCTCCAAAAGATAGAGCGCTATTTTTTTTAGCATTTCTCCTCTTTCATAAAAACTTAATCGAGACAAATTTTGGTAACCTGTATGGCGTGAAAACGCCAACGTCTGCTCAAAATCAATCCCATCCGTATCTGAAATTGCAATTAACTCACTATTCACAGCACTAAGAAGTTCAATCCCTTCTCCTGTGCCCTCCACCCACTGGTCTTTTATATAATTTTTTAATTTCATTTTTTCACTTCTTATAGTTCTGATACTTTCTTTCCAAGTTTGTACACCGTCCCGCGAAAACTAGCCACGAGCTGCTCATTTTGATTCTTGACCTCAATTTCATAAACGCCTGTCTTTCTCGTGTCATGAATTTGTCTGCTTTCTGCCCTTAGCACATCGCCTAGCTTTACTTGCTTTGTAAAATTAATGTGGCAACTTAGGGCGACGCTTGCGTCATCCAAGTTGTTGGATGAAAAGGCAAGAGCGCTGTCTGCAAGGGAAAAGGTAATTCCTCCATGAACGCTTCGAAGTCCGTTAATCATCTCACTTCGAATGGGCATTTCAAGAAGGCAATAGTGATCTCTCACCTCAAGGAGCTTGATTCCCAACCACTGAGAAAAGGAATCTTGAGAGAGCATATTTTTTGCATTTTCTAATGAACTCGACATAGTAAATAATATAAGGACGTTTTAGGATATTTTTGAGAGATCTTGAAGCAGTGGACTAGAGCGGTAGCGCTCTTCTTGATACCGGATGTACAACGCATTCAATGTTTCAAAGACAGATTTGTACCCAATTTCTTTGCCCCATGCCAGTAGACCTTTGGGATAGTTCACGCCACGAAGCATCGCGAGTTCTAAGTCTTCATCGGTTGCCACCGCAAGGCGCTTCGCTTCAAGGGCTTCATTTACGAGCATTGACAGAATGCGCATAAAAATGGACTCTACTTTTGAGTCCTCAATATTTAAGGGCTCAGAGTTCTCTTCTCTAGGATAGGAATAAAAACCTCTTCCCGTTTTTCGACCTAATTGTTTGGCTTCACTCATGCGCTGTTGCAAGAGTGAGGGTTTGTATTTTGGATCGTAAAAGAAATCGTGGTAAACACTTTGCGTCACTGCAAAATTCACGTCAATCCCAATTAAATCCATAAGTTCGAAAGGCCCCATTCGAAAGCCTCCTTTGGACTTCATCACAAAGTCTATTTCCTCTGGAGTCGCTAAATTTTCTTCCACGAGGCGAAGGGCTTCTCCGTAAAAAGGTCTTGCTATTCGGTTCACAATAAACCCGGGAAGATCTTTTGCGATGACAGGCTCTTTTCCCCAACTGCGTAAAATTTCAACAAGTTCCTTTGCAAGATCTCTCTTTGTCATCAAACTCGGGATGATTTCCACAAGAGGCATAAGTGGAGCAGGATTGAAAAAATGGATTCCAATAAAACGCTCGGGATGCTGCAAATCCGAACCTAAGGAGGTAATGGAAATCGACGACGTATTGCTCGCAAGAATACATGACGAACTTACCTCTAGCTCAAGGGCTTTAAAAACTTCTTTTTTGATCTTCGCATTCTCTACAATGGCTTCAATAAGCAGATCACAGGATTTAAACTCTGATAATTCTGATACTTGATGGAGTCTTTGAAGCATCTGATTTTTAGTCTCCTCTTGAAGCTTGCCTTTTTCGACCAAGCGTTTTAATTGTCTATCCAGTCCTTCGATAGACTTTTGCAGTTGACTTGGATTGGTATCGTACAATAAAACTTCACTCCCAGCACTAAGAGCTACTTGCACAATTCCAATTCCCATTGCCCCTGCGCCCACGACGCCCACTTTATCAAATTTCCTCATTCTTTTATCTTCCTTTAAAATCAGGTTTTCTTTTGTTTAAAAACGCATTGACACCTTCACTAAAATCCTCGGACTCAGCCGCGACTTGTTGCAAGATACCTTCTACATCTAATTGTTCTTTTAATTTATTCTCATACGATTCATGGAATGCCTTTTTCGTAAGTCCGATGGCTTTGGTAGGAAGATTGCAAAGAGACTCTAGAATTTCCATCGACTTTATTTCAAACTCGTCCTGTACAAAAACTTCTTGAGTAAGTCCTATGCGAAGTGCGTGATCCGCATCTATTTTATTCCCTGTAAAGGCTAAATAGCGGGCGGTCTGAGGACCGACAAGTTTGGGCAAATAATAGGTAGCTGCCGTATCCGGTATTAATCCGATATTCACAAACGCGAAAGAAAAATAAGCGGATTTGCTACAGAGTGAAAAATCACATAGGGTAGCCAAACTAGCTCCTGCACCCACAGCGGCACCATGCACAAGAGCTATGATTGGCTTTTTTGACTGTGCAATTTCTTTTACAAGTGGATTGTAATATTCAATTATAAAACGCTGAACGCTTCTTTCGTTTTTAATGTCACCAAAACTTAAGGCTTCTTTTAAGTTTTGTCCCGCACAAAACGCGTTGCCCTCTCCTTTGATTGCAATGCAGCGAACCTGTTCGTTTTTACCTGCTTCCTGCACCGCATACTTAAGCTCTTGAAGCATTTGCATCGTAAGACTGTTATAACTCTGTGGTTGGTCTAAGACTAAAACCAAAAGTTTCCCATCAAAATGCGTCTCCGTTCTAATTTGTGAAAATGTCATAGGGGTGAAATTTATTATTTGTAGTTCAACTTTAGGACTCTTATCCTATGAGAAGTTGGACTAATGGCATTTAAAATAATCAAATGGCTCCAAGCAATCTAAACATTGATAGGTTGCCTTGCAGAGGGTCGATCCATATCGACTAATCTGTTTTGTATTGGTTGAGGCGCACCTAGGACAAGGTTTGCTTGTGTGTAAGTGCGACAATTCAGCGCCTTTTTCCGGCGGAAGAATCCCATACTCCAATAGCTTTTCTCGTCCTTTATCGCTAATCCAATCTGTGGTCCAAGCGGGAGAAATCACATTTTTCACATCTGCCATAATTCCATGGCTCTTAAACAACGCCTCAATATCCTCCTTGATGGTAAACATAGCAGGACAAGCTGAGTAGGTAGGTGTGATCTCTATTTCGACGTGGGTATCTGAGAAAATCGAAACTTTACGAACGATTCCTAGATCGACAATACTAATCACTGGAATTTCGGGATCAGGAATCTCCTCAAGCAAAGCGGTAATATGCGTCGGTGTCATCTCCATAAGTTCAAACTTCATTTTTGTCAGGAAATTACCATTCACAGCCCGGATAGGCTCTTTGCATGTATTGAAGTTCACATAAGATATATCCGAAATACTCCGTATGGACTCCTTTTCTACTTCCTTTTTGCATAAATTCATTCTTTGGTACTTCTAGTCCCAAAGCGTTAAAATCCTTTGCAAGTGAAAGTTCCCACGAGGTTTTCAACTTCTCTCTATCGGCCGATAAATTCAATTGCGTAAGATTTTCTTCTCCTTCGGTCTCCTCAAACAATCCGCCGGTATATTCCCACAAATTCTCAAGGGCGCGCAGTAGTCTTTCCTTACTTTCTGAGCTTCCCTCTTTCATAATTTCGAGCCACATCAGGGCATGGGTATAATGATAACGGACCTCTTTAATTGATTTTTCAGCAATTCCTGCAAGAGTCTGGTCCTCACTTGACAAAAGCGCTGTATAGAGTTCTTTTTGGTACAGAGCAAAAAAGTACACCTTCAAAATCGTTTGCGCGTAGTCTCCATTCGGAAGCTCTACGAACTGTGCGTTTAGATATTCATGCTCGTATCTTAAAAAAGCAAAATCATCAGCCGTCTTTCCTTCTTCACTCAGCTGCGAGGCATATTCATAAAGATGATTGCTTTGCCCTAAGTAGTCAAGGGCAATGTTGGTGAGCGCAATATCTTCTTCTAAATAAGGACCTTTCCCACACCATTCAGAAAGTCTTTGTCCCATGATAAGCGTATCGTCCGCAAGTTTTAATAAATAGTTTTTCATTGATTTAATTTAGCATAAGATCGAAAAGAATAAAAGCCTTCTCACTTATGTAATTACATGTTTTTTACATCGTTCGGGATCTGATAAAAGGTGGGATGACGATATAACTTATCGTCTGCCGGATCAAAAAAAGATTCTTTGTCCACTCCTTCACTCGTAAAAATATACTTACTAGGCACTACCCATAAGGAAGTCCCTTCTTTTCTTCTAGTATACACATCGCGCGCATTTTGCAATGCCATTTCTACAGTAGCCGCTTGAACGGTACCTGCATGTTTATGCGAAAGTCCGGGTTTGGTTTGAATAAATACCTCCCATACATCTAACTGACTCATTGTAATTGTATTTTCAAAATTGATATTACTTGCTCCTTTGCTTTTTCGAAAACTGAACCGCGGCTTCTCGCACCCAAGCATTTTCATTCCATGCCTTTTGTTTGGTTTTAAGGCGCTTTTTATTGCAAGGTCCATTTCCTTTTAAGACTTCTGTAAACTCATCCCAAGGCAAATCTGAAAATTCATAATGCCCTGTTTCTTCGTTCAGCGTAAGGGATGGATCTGGAATGACTAGTCCTAAGAATTCGGCCTGAGGTACGGTCACGTCTACAAAACGTTGTCTCAAATCGTCATTGCTTTCACGCTTTACTCGGTAATTCATTGATTTTTGGGAATTGGGTGAATCCTTATCATTTGGACCAAACATCATGAGTGCAGGCCACCAAAAACGATTCAGCGCCTCTTGGGCCATTTGCTTTTGCTCCTTGGTTCCTCGGCATAAAGTCATTAGAATTTCATATCCCTGTCTTTGGTGAAAAGATTCTTCCTTGCAAATCCTCACCATAGCTCTTGCATAAGGTCCATAAGAATTGCCCATCAGCATAACTTGATTCATAATAGCAGCACCATCCACCAGCCAACCAATCGCACCAATGTCCGCCCAACTTAAGGTCGGATAATTAAAAATGCTCGAGTATTTGGCTTTGCCACTTAGCATATCCAAATAAGTAGAATCTCTATCTGCTCGAAGAGAACCATCGTTTAGGGTTTCGCTCGCAGCATAAAGATAAAGTCCATGTCCAGCTTCATCCTGAATTTTGGCAAGCAAAGCCATTTTACGTCGTAAGCTAGGCGCCCTTGAGATCCAATTGGCCTCAGGAAGCATTCCAACTACTTCAGAATGCGCATGCTGCGAGATTTGACGCACAAGCAATTTACGGTAATCCTCCGGCATCAAATCCTTGGGCTCCACTTTATTTTCTTCCTGTACATACTGTACAAATCGTTCTAATTCCATTTCGGTTTATTTATATTACTCGATACTCCAATCCTCCTTCACATATAGTCCCAATTTGCCATCAACAAATTCTCCCACAACGAAATTGATTGTTTTGTAATCTCCTCGTATCTCGTATTCATTAAAAAAGTAAGGCTGTCCTTCTGTGGGGCTCCAAACTTCAATTTTTCGATCTGTGCAATGCCAATAATGGTTCCAGATATTCAAACCCTCGACTTTGTACTCTTTATCCACTTCAATTAGGGATGCAAATTTCCACTCGCTCATGATTAGACTTCTTTTTATCGTTAAACTTACTACACGTCGTAATTTAACATTACAACGTTTGTGATCGGATGCGCTTGACAGGTTAAAACAAACCCATTTTCCACCTCTTGTTCGGTAAGGGCAAAATTCTTCTCCATAAAGACTTCACCTTCTAATACCTGGGCTTTGCAAGTGCAACAAACGCCTCCTTTGCAAGCAAAGGGCACAGGCAATTGATCTTTTAAAGCTTGGTCTAAGATACTGTTTTTCTTTGAATTAAGATGGAAGGAGTACTCATCGTCGTCTATTATTACGGTGACCATACTCTCAATATTAGCAATCGCTTTAAATTCATCGCTCATCTCGGAACTACCCTCTTCCTCAGGAGGAGTATAGTATTCGTAAAGAACCTGCAGGGAAGGAACTTTCTTCTGAGTTTTTAAATAGGAAGAAAGATCTTTGATCATCTCTGTGGGTCCACAAAGGAAATAAGTACTCTGCGAAATCGGAATTTCCTTGTATTTTTCAAATAACGCATCTAATTTGGAAGCGGTGATTCGACCCTCGAAGAGTTCGCCCTCCAAATGACGGTCCCTAGAGAGAAGATAAATTACTTTTAGTCGGCCATCAAATTGCTTTTCTAGCTGATCAAGTTGTTCTTTAAATAAAATATGATCATAACTTCTGTTGCTAAAAAACAGGAATGCATGCGAATCCGGCTCTTGATAAAGCGCTTCTTTTATATTGGAAAGCACGGGCGAGATTCCACTTCCCGCCGCAATCCCCACATAATACTTTTGGTTAGAAGGATGATAATGGGTATAAAAATGCCCTAAAGGAGGCATTACCTCCAAGGAATCTCCTACTTTAAGCTGTGTATTAAGAAACCCCGAAACTTTCCCCTGGTCCAGATGTTTAATAAGAACCTCAAGCTCCGCGCTGTTTTCAGAGGGAGCATTGACAATGGAGTAAGATCGACGAAGATCCTCGCCGTCCTTAAGAATTCGAAGGGTCAGGTACTGACCTTGTTTGAATCGATAATGGGACGAAAGTGAACTTGGCACTTCAAACGACACATGAACACAGTCGTTTGCCTGCCTTGACACCTTGGTCACTTTTAGAGAATGAAAATGATGCATAATTAGGTAAATTCAGTTCCTTAAGGAAACCAAACAAATATAAAAAAAAAACCTAATCTGCCTGATAGAAATCAAACTCCTTACGCTCAGCTTTTTAGCCGAGGCTAAGGTCTTTGTTTGTATTCCGCTTCATCAAGCGAAGGCCATAGTAAACAGACAGTCAATCGACTTTGAATATCTTCAATCACGCGATCAATCTGCGGATTCTCGGAATTGATGTGATGAGGTATGCAATTTAAAAAATCAACCAAAATAATGACAGCCCCTTCAGGTCTGAGACTGATGTTTTGTTTTAGCAAGGGAAACGCAGAGATCATGATTTGAGTGATCATTTGGTAGTACTTGAGATCGAGTTCGCGGTATTTACTGTAATGCTCCTCATCCACCAAATGTCTGTATTTGTAATAGACTTGAAAAGACTCAAAATTCGTGATCACCACCTCAAGATGACGACGCACATAATTCTTAAAACGATCTATATCGGATCCTTCATAGGACTCAATCCGCTTCTCTCCATCTTGCATGACCTCATAGATTTGTTCACATATATGAGTTAAGATATCTACCTTCGATTTAAAATGGGAATAAAAGGAAGCGGCTTTGACCTGATGACATACGGCTAAATCGCGCATAGAGGTCTCTACATAGCCTTTTTGACAAAACATGGTGGTCGCGGTGGAGAGAATCGCACGTTGCTTGTGCGTTAAATTCATAGTTGTGTTTTTGGCCAATTTAGAAAAATCCTTAACCACCCGCAAAAGAAATAATGGGATTTTTAGGAAAAAATGACCTGAAAACCAACAAATAAATTTATAAATCCGGAAAAAATGACCACATTCTTAGTTTTGAACGTTTTTTGATGGAGTCTTTGCAAACAACACCAATATCAAATGAATTTAAACCAATTTACCGTCAAATCCCAAGAGGCGATTCAAAAGGCGCAACAGATCGCGATGGAATTTGGACACCAAAGTATAGAGCCTCAGCATTTGCTTGAGGGCATTTTGCAAATCGAAGATTCCATATCGTCCTTTCTTATGAAGAAGTCAGAAGTAGAATTATCACTACTAAAACAAAGAAATAGAGAAAGCTTAGAATCGATTACAAAAGTAGAAGGAGGAAATCAGTACCTTTCAAACACCACGACAAAAGTCTTGATGGAAGCGGCCAACATTGCCAAAAAAATGGGGGACGAATTTGCAACCCTAGAACATCTTTGGCTTGCTCTTCTGGAAGTAAATTCAAATGTCTCAACTCTTTTGAAAGACATGGGCGTTCGAAAGTCACTTCTTGAAACCGCTATAAAAGAATTAAGAAAAGGCAGCACAGCCAATTCCGCCAGCGCAGAAGACGCTTACCAGAGTCTAAGCAAGTACGCAAAAAACTTGAATCAACTCGCTAGTGAAGGCAAATTAGACCCTGTGATTGGGAGAGATGAAGAAATAAGAAGAGTTCTTCAGATCCTTTCCCGAAGAACCAAAAACAACCCGATTCTAATCGGTGAGCCCGGTGTAGGTAAAACAGCCATAGCCGAAGGCATTGCCCATCGAATCATCAACGGCGATGTACCCGAAAACCTCATCGACAAAACCCTGTTTTCTCTAGATATGGGAGCTTTAATTGCAGGAGCAAAATACAAGGGTGAATTTGAAGAAAGACTCAAAAATGTCGTCAACGAAGTGACGAAATCCGACGGACAGATCATTCTCTTTATCGATGAGATTCACACTCTTGTCGGAGCGGGAGGAGGTGAAGGTGCAATGGACGCCGCAAACATTCTAAAGCCTGCTCTAGCCCGAGGCGAATTAAGAGCCGTAGGAGCCACGACTTTAAACGAGTATCAAAAACACTTTGAAAAAGACAAAGCATTAGAAAGAAGATTCCAAAAAGTGTACGTTCAAGAACCGGACACTGAGTCCGCAATTTCTATTCTTAGAGGAATTAAAGACAAATACGAAGCGCATCACAAGGTTCGAATTAAAGACGAAGCCATTATTGCCGCTGTAGAACAATCGCAGCGCTATATTTCCGATCGGTTTTTGCCGGACAAGGCCATCGATTTAATTGACGAAGCCTCTGCAAAACTGCGAATGGAAATCAACTCAAAACCAGAAGAGCTCGATGACCTTGATCGAAAACTAATGCAAATGGAAATTGAACTTGCGGCCATTTCAAGGGAGAGCAATGAGATTCAAATTCAACACTTGAAAGAAGACATTGCAAAATTAACAGAAGAGCGCAATGAAATCAATGCAAAATGGCTTGCAGAAAAACAAAAATCGGAAGATCTCACGAGCATTAAAAAAGAAATTGAAGCCCTTAAATTAGAAGCCGAGCGCGCAGCTCGGGTAGGAGACTACGGAAAAGTGGCCGAAATCCAATATGGACAATTGCGAGAAAAAGAAGAAGCGCTTAAGACCTTAGAGCTTGAGATGCAAAACCACCAAAACGAACTCATCAAAGAGGAAGTGACAGCTGAAAACATCTCCGAAGTCATCTCCAAATGGACGGGAATTCCCGTAACCAAATTATTGCAAAGCGAAAGAGAAAAACTTCTTCACCTAGAGGACGAGCTTCACAAGCGTGTGGTTGGCCAGCACGAAGCCATTGAGGCTGTTGCTGATGCGATTCGTCGAAACCGAGCAGGACTTAACGATGAAAAAAGGCCTATCGGAAGCTTTCTTTTCTTAGGATCGACAGGAGTCGGTAAAACAGAACTAGCCAAAGCTTTAGCCGAACTACTCTTTGACGACGAAAACAACTTAACAAGAATTGACATGAGCGAGTACCAGGAACGTCACTCTGTATCTAGACTCGTAGGCGCGCCTCCAGGTTATGTAGGATACGACGAAGGAGGTCAGCTTACAGAAGCTGTAAGAAGAAGACCCTACTCGGTTGTTCTACTCGATGAAATTGAAAAAGCGCACCCTGATGTCTTTAATACGCTTTTGCAAGTGCTAGACGATGGAAGGCTAACTGACAACAAAGGTAGAGTGGTCAACTTTAAAAATGCCATCATCATCATGACTTCAAATCTTGGTTCTCCACTTATTCAGGAAAACTTTGCAATGCTGGAAGAAGAAAACCACGCGCAAGTTCTTGAGAAAACGAAAGACGAAGTATTTGGTCTTTTAAAACAAACTCTAAGACCTGAATTCCTCAACCGTATTGATGAGATTGTTCTTTTCCAACCTTTAAATCGAAAAGAAATTGGGAAAATCGTTCAGTACCAACTTAGAGGACTCAACCAAATTTTGGAAAAAAGAGGCATATTTCTAACTGCAACCGAGGATGCGATCAATTACATCCTTACCAAAGGATACGATCCTGCGTTTGGAGCTCGACCTTTGAAACGAGTATTGCAACAGGAAGTTTTAAATCGACTATCGAAAGAACTTCTGGCAGGAACCATTAATGACGGAGAAAGAATCACGCTTGATTATTTTGAAGAAAGTGGACTCATCTTTCGACCAACTGAACAGTAATATCTCTTTTTTAGTATACACAAAAAAACGCTCGAGCAGTTTCGAGCGTTTTTTGTTGGATTTACTTCCCAGAAAATCGAAGTGTACTTAAGACTGGAAAATGATCGGAGGGATATAAAAGATTTTCTCTTCGATCCTCAATGACTCGGTAATTCAAAGTCTCAAATCCTTTTGTAAAAATATAATCAATTCTGACTTTTGCAGGCTCTTTCGTCTCAAAGCCTGTAAAGGTTCCTTTAGGCCCATAAGGTTTCTTTTTCGAGTGAAGGAAGGAATCGCTTAGCGCTTTTGAAAGCAGTTTAATCGGCACAGTGTCACTTTCTAAATTAAAATCACCTGTTAAAACTACAGGATAGCCCTTGGTATTAAGCTTGGAAATCTTGTCAATAATCAACTTTGCGGATTCTTCGCGAGCGATATCTCCGACATGGTCAAAGTGGAGGTTAAATGCCCAGAACTGCTTCCCGTCCTTTTTGGACTTTAAAAGTCCATAGGAGCAAATCCGTGGATATGCCGCATCCCATCCTTTAGAGGGAACATTTGGCGTGAGCGAGAGCCAAAACGTACCGCTTTGCAACAGCTCAAATTTAGAAGCATCGTAAAAAAGGGCTGAAAATTCTCCTTTTCTCTTTCCATCGTCACGGCCCACCCCCACATATCGATAGGAAGGCAGCCCCTTCTGGATATAATCCATCTGCTTAGGCAAGGCTTCCTGCACACCTAGTATACTAGGTTCATAATAATTTAATAGATCCACAACTTCTTCTGCTCGTTTGGACCAGGCATTTTCTCCATCGGACTCTAACGAAAGCCGAATGTTGTAAGTCATGACCTCAATTTCTTGTGCCCAAGCGAGATTTACCGCCAGTAGGAAAGTCCATAATAATCTGTATCTCATAGGTTTTGCTCTAAGTAAAAACTTCTCCTAAGTGGAGAAGTTTTTGGTTTATTTTAAACTTCCGATATACTTGGAATCGGAACATTTTCGTTTGTATCTTTTTCGTAATCAATTCCAGGCACTTCAAACCCGAATAAATTGAAAAAATCAGTTCGATAGCCTTCGATGTCACTAATTTCACTTAGGTTTTCGGTGCTAACCTCCGCCCAGCGTTTTGCGACTTCCTCTTGAATATCACTTGCCATTTCCAGATCATCGATCCGAATTCGCCCTTCAGAATCTAAAGGAACTTCTCCGTCTTTCGTATAAAGTCTTTCCGCAAATAACCTTTGCATCTGCTCAATGGTCCCCTCATGAACTCCCTTCTCTTTCATTGCTTTAAATAGAAGTGAGATATAAAGCGGTACCACTGGAATAGCAGAACTAGACTGAGTCACTAAGGCTTTGTTCACAGACACATAGGAGCTTCCGTTAAGATCTTTCAAAAGTTCGTTTAGTTCTTTTACGCTTGCTTCTAAATCATTTTTCGCTTGTCCAATCGTTCCATTCCGGTAAATTGGATATGTTAGTTCAGGTCCAATATAGGAATAGGCAACCGTTTTCACGCCCTGGGCTAAAACTCCTGCTTTTTTTAAATCTTCCATCCAGAATTTCCAATCTTCTCCGCCCATAACAGCCACTGTGTTGTCGATATCCGCTTGATCTTCAACCGGTGCAATGGAAATATCGGTTACCACTCCAGTATGAAAATCTACTGTTTTATTCGTAAATGGAGCACCAATAGGCTTAAGAACGGAAGAATAGCTTACCCCTGACTTAGGATGGGTACGTCTTGGAGAGGCTAAACTATAGACAACTAAATCGATTTGTCCTAAATCCTGTTTAATTAGATCAATCGTTTGTTTTTTAATTTCATCGGAAAAGGCATCACCATTGATACTCTTCGCATAAAGACCGGCCTTGTGGGCTTCTTGTTCAAAGGCTGCTGTATTGTACCATCCTGCCGTACCTAACTTTCCCTCTGAGGCGGGTTTCTCAAAGAACACACCAATGGTCGCTGCATCTGAGCCGAATGCGGCCGTCACACGGGAGGCAATTCCAAATCCTGTGGATGCCCCAATGACCAAAACTTTTTTGGGTCCCCCTTCAATTTTACCCTTCGACTTCACGTATTTAATCTGATTCTTAATCGTTTCCAAAGCTCCCTCTGGATGAGCAGTCAGACAAATAAACCCTCTTGTTCTTGGTTGAATTATCATAGTATTAATGTTATTTATCGCATTACAAATTAAGTGAATTTTGCCCAAATTCACCAAATCCTTATTCTATAATTCCTTATCCTTTCTTTTTCGCCTTGACCATCGCTTCTAGCATGTCCCACATTTCGCTAGGCAACTGCTCGAGCATGTTAAACTGACCGGCTCCTTGCAGCCATTCTCCTCCGTCCAAGGTGACGACTTCCCCATTCATGTAGGCGGAATAATCAGAAACCAAATAAGCGGCTAAATTGGCAAGCTCTTGATGCTCTCCTACTCGACGCAGAGGAACTTTTTTACGCATATCAAATTTATCTGCTAAATCTCCTGGAAGCAAACGCTCCCAAGCCCCTTTCGTCGGGAAAGGACCTGGTGCAATCGCGTTAAAACGAATTTGGTATTTTGCCCATTCGACAGCTAAGCTTCGAGTCATAGCAAGCACACCTGCTTTGGCACAAGCAGAAGGCACTACATAGGCTGACCCTGTCCAAGCATAAGTGGTCACAATATTAAGTACCGTTCCGGGTATCTTATTTTCAATCCAATACTTTCCAACCGCTAATGTGCAGTTTTTAGTTCCTTTTAGAACGATGTCTAGGATCGAATCAAATGCCGAATGGGTAAGACGCTCCGTAGGCGAAATGAAGTTCCCAGCCGCATTGTTCACAAGCACGTCGATACGTCCTAAGGCTTTCACAGCATCCTCTTGCATCTTCTGCACTTCGTCGTAATTTCGAACGTCGCATTGTAAGGCAATTACTTTTCCACCGGTTTCTTTTTCTAGTTCAAGGGCCGTGTTCTCAAGCTTTTCTAAGTTACGAGATGTGATTACCACTTTGGCTCCAAGCGTTAGAAAATACCGACTCATTGCTTTCCCAAGACCGCTGCCCCCTCCTGTCACAAGAATTACTTTTTCTTTTAACGCTTCTTCTTGAAGCATTCCTTCTGTATATTTCATCGTTTTTACTTTAGGTTTGAACTTGTGAATTTAACCAATTTTGTTCAAACCCTCCTTAGAGATTGTATTCGGCAAATAAGGATCTCTTTTCCTCCCTGTTCATGATCGAAAATTTACGTTCGTTTCATCTTTCCAATTCCCTGACTTTCTCTACACCCAATTTGAAATTGAACCTCCAACAAAAAGGTTTCCTGTCAATAATTTCTTAATTTTGATCCAAATGAATCGAAGTTATGACAAATCCTTTAATAGAAGAATTTAAAACCCCATATGAGACTGCACCTTTTGATTTAATTAAAACTCAGCATTTCTTACCCGCTTTTCAGGCCGAAGTAAAAATCGCAGAAAAAGAAATTGATCAAATTGCGCAAAACCCTGAGCTCCCAACCTTTTCCAACACCATCGAGGCGCTTAGCTTTAGTGGCGAAAAACTAGAAGTGATATCCTCCATCTTCTTTAATTTAAATTCTGCTCAAACCTCCGAGCAGCTCCAACAGGCCGCTCAGGAAGTATCGGTTCTACTTACCGAGTTTTCTGCTAAAATATCACACAACGAAGACCTGTTCAAACGAATCAAGACCCTCTATGAGCAAAAGGAGTCACTAGAACTTGACCCAGAACAGACTACCCTCCTAGAGAAAACCTACAAAGACTTTGTTCGCGGAGGCGCTCTCTTATCAAGCGAAGACAAAAAGAAACTGGAAAACATCAACAAAGAACTAGGACAAAAATCCCTCAAATTCGGAGAAAATCTTTTAGCCTCCACAAATGCTTATTCAAAAAACATTCAGAACGAGCAGAAGCTTGAAGGCTTGTCAAAAAGCCAAATGGAAGCTTATCAGATTGAAGCAAAGGAACGAGGCGAAGCAGGATTCACCATCACTCTTCAGTATCCGAGTTATCTACCTGCAATGACTTATTTAAAAGACAGAGACTTAAGAAAAGAACTCTATTTTGCCAATGCAGCCAAATCATTTGATCAGGGGAAATACGACAACCAAAATTTAATCAAGGAAATCACCTCACTTCGTGAAAACAAAGCAAAACTATTAGGATATGATTCGTTTGCTCAATACGTGCTTGAAGAACGCATGGCAAAAAGTCCAATGGAAGTTTCCGATTTCTTACACGAGCTACTAACCAAGGCAACGCCTTACGCAGAGAAGGAACTAGAAATTTTAAAATCCTACGCAAGGCACGATGGCATTGAACAAATGGAAGCGTGGGATCACGCTTATTACGCCGAGAAAAGAAGGCAAAAGGAACTAGAATTAAACGAAGAGGAGCTTCGGGAATACTTCCCTTTGCAGAGTGCAATTGAGGCTGTTTTTGATCTTGCTAATCGTTTATTTGGACTAAAATTTGAACTAGTAGAGAACATTCCTCTCTATCATCCTGATGTTCAAACTTATTTAGTAAGCGAACAAGGAAAAGAAAAAGCAATCCTTTATACAGACTTCCACCCCCGAAAAGAAAAGCGTTCTGGTGCTTGGATGACTAGTTACAAGAGTCAATTTAAAAAAGGGAGAAAAGAGCAAAGACCTCATATTTCTGTTGTTTGTAATTTTACAAAACCAACCCAAACTACGCCTAGTTTACTTACGTTTCAAGAGCTCACCACTCTTTTCCATGAATTTGGACATGCAATTCACGGCATCTTAGCCGATACGCATTATCCTAATTTATCAGGCACCTCCGTCAAATGGGACTTTGTCGAACTTCCCTCGCAATTCTTGGAAAACTATTGTTATGAACCCGAATTCCTCCAATCCTTTGCCAAGCATTATAAAACGGGAGAGCCACTACCTTTAGAGCAAATTCATAAGCTCTCGAAAAGCAAAAGCTTTATGGAGGGCTATCAAACGCTTCGACAAGTAGGATTTGGGCTTTTGGACCTTGCATACCATTCTCTTTCAAGTCCGGTTGAGGATGTTAAAACATTTGAAACGAATGCAACACTAGGCACAAATCTGTACCCCGTACATGAGAAAACTGCAATTAGCCCCGCATTTGCTCATATTTTCCAAGGCGGATATGCGGCAGGTTACTATTCTTACAAGTGGGCAGAAGTTCTCGAGGCTGACGCCTTCGATCTGTTCAAAGAAAAAGGACTATTTGATCCTGAAACGGCCGCGAAATACAAGGCACTTCTTTCCGCTGGAGGATCGATTGACCCGATGGTCTTATACAAAAGATTTCGAGGTAGAGAACCCAAAGTAGAAAGCCTATTAAAACGAGCCTTTCGATCTAACTAAAACTAAAGTCCAGCTGGCGTAGAACCCTATTTTGCGATAGTTGGACTTTGGCTTCTTGCTTTGGCAAGAAAAGGAATGGAAATAAAACCCATCACAGCCATAATCACGAGTTGTAAGGTGTGAGAGATAAATGCATAAGCCAACCCAATTTCGGATCCCTTTTCAAAAGAGCCTCCTGCACTCACAAATAAGGCTCCAATACCTAATTTTACCGCTAAGTGAAAAGCACCTATCCCACCACTAGCAGGGACAATCATTCCAAGTGTACCAATGACGATTATAAAAAGCCCATCGGCAGGTGTAAACCCAGCCGTCTCTGGCAATGCAAAACAAACGATGTAAGCGGCGAGATAATAACAAATCCAGATTCCAAGAGAATAAAGAAGAAAGAGTCCTGGTCTTTTCAAGCGAAAAATACTTGTCATACCCTGAACTAAGCCGTCTACAATTCCATACAATTTATTAAAAAATGCAATTTTTTGTAATTTACTTCGAAGAGTGAAAAACAAAATGGCGCCAGAGACTAGCAGAAGTCCAATCACCCATAGCCAATATCCACTCGTCGTTGATTCCGAGTCTTGCGGGCTAAATGCATATTGAAAAAACGATTGAATGGCATCGTATTTCAAAATCAGGGCTAGACAAAGGAAAAGCATCATGCAGAGTAAATCAATTACGCGCTCAAGTATAATAGTGCCAAAGGACTGGTCCACAGGAACCTTTTCGACTCCGTATAGGGCTGTGGAGCGGGCAAGCTCTCCACTTCTTGGCACTGTAAGGTTCATCAAGTAACCAAAAGATATGGTCCACAGGGCATTCGAATTGGATATATTATATCCCATTGGCTCCAGCAGTAGATTCCAGCGGATGGCACGAATCCAATACGCCAAAAGTCCAAAAACGGCAGCAAACAAAACCCACAAATAGTTAGCTTCGGCAAAATAACCTTGAATGGTTTGAAAATCAAGACCTCGAAAGGCAAGCCAAAGAAAAAAAACAGCGACTGCAACGGAAATCCCGATGGTCACTATGGTTTTTAAAAGCGGAGTTTTTCTTTTCCTTTCCAAGTTTTTTTTCGTTTAGGTTAACAGATTGGTGTGCTCATTCGGGAAAATAATCTTTGGCTGAAAACTCTGTGCTTCCTCTGGTGTCATTTGCGCATAGGCAATAATGATTACAATATCGTTCTTCTGGACTTTTCTGGCTGCAGGACCGTTAAGACAAATCTCACCGGAATTCCTTTTCCCTTTGATCGCATAGGTGTCAAAACGCTCCCCATTGTTCACATTAACAATATAGACGCGTTCTCCAACCAGAATCCCCGAAGCTTCTAAAAGAGCTTCGTCTATCGTAATACTCCCTATATAATCAAGATCGGAGGCCGTAACTCTCACACGATGAATTTTCGATTTAAATACTTCAATTAACATAGCCGCAAATTTATTAATTTAATTCTAAAAATCTTTTATAAATTAACCAATTGAATACAAGGCAAATAAGGTTAATTAACATTAATCACACCGCAGGAATTAAAGCGTTTTGTTACGATTATCACAAGCAATGGGAAATATACCCCAGCCGCAGGCTCTATATTTAATAATTCGCAATTCAAATATTCAAACTCTGTAAAAATTGAAAACGCTGAACAGTAGGGTCTTTGGCATAATTTTAGTTACATAGAACACGCATTCCTCAGGGAGACTTGAATTATCAAGTTTCAAGTTTTCCCCTATTAAAAATACAATTTCGATGATTTTTTTCAAAAAAATTTGCACAATATCAAAATTGTATTATATTTGCTCTAGTAACAACTAACTTTAAAACAAAATATCGTTATGAACAAGTCTGAACTAATCGATGCAATGGCAAAAGATGCCGGAATTACAAAAGTGTCTGCAAAAGCAGCCTTAGAATCATTTATGTCTAATGTACAATCTACTCTTAAGAAAAAAGATGGTAAAGTTTCCCTCGTAGGATTCGGTACATTTTCTGTAGCTGAAAGAGCTGCAAGACAAGGAATCAACCCTGCAACTAAAAAACCAATCAAAATTGCTGCGAAAAAAGTAGCAAAATTCAAAGCGGGAGCTGATTTAGCAAATGCCGTTTCTGGACAAAAGAAAAAATAATCAATTCTGATTTAAAAAAACGAAGCGAACTCTAAGGAAGTTCGCTTCTTTTGTTTTGATAGGTTAAATAGAGGTTCTAGGGTGCTAATCTCTCTTGTTCCCAGTCACATTTCTCAGTAAGGCGATATAAAATACGATCATGAAGACGGTTCGGACGTCCTTGCCAAAATTCTATTTCATAGGGTCTTGCGAGATACCCTCCCCAGTAGCTAGGTCTTTCCACTTGCTTTCCTTCGTATTGCTCTTCTAATTTGTGAAGCTGGCTTTGCAAAAAGTCTCGATCCGGAATAACGGAACTTTGATGAGATACCAGAGCCCCCAATTGACTTCCTTTAGGTCTTTGCGAGAAATAAGTATCACTTTGACTCTCTGCGACTTTTTCTGCTCTTGCGCTAATTAGCACTTGCCTTTCCATTGCAGGCCAGAAAAAATGCAAACTTATTTGCGGATGCTGCTCTATAGCAAGCCCTTTCCTACTGTTGTAATTCGTGTAAAAAATAAACCCCTCCTCAGAATATTCTTTGAGTAAAACCATGCGCGTTCGAAGCGTTCCATCCGCTTCAAGACTGGATATGGCCATCGCATTCGGTTCTGCTAGACTTCCAAAGCTCTGCGCTTCCGAAAACCATGTCTTAAACTGCTGCATCGGATCTTTCTCTATTTGAGTCTCTAGCAGCTCTGATATTTTATAATTTTGACGCCAATCGTGTAGATTTTCCATATTATTTTTTACATTTGATTATGAGTTATTCCTACAAAGGTAAAATATTAATTTCCACGCCTGACCTAAGTGGGGATATTTTTTCCCGATCTTTGGTCCTCTTACTTGAACATACAACGGACGGTGCATTCGGCCTAATTCTAAACAAGAAAAAAGGGAAATCATTTTCAGCTTCAGACACATTGGACTTAACGAAAGACGCAGTCTGGTATGAGGGTGGCCCGGTGGAGCCTTCGCGGCATTTCTTTCTAATCAAAGGACAAACAACGAACGAGGACAGCTTTAGAATTAACGAGAACTATTATGTCACCGAAAACTGGAAATTAGTTGTCAAAGGAATACTGGACGGCGAAATAGACTTACAAAATATCAAATTCTTTGAGGGGTATTCTGGGTGGTTTGCGGGACAGCTTGAATCGGAAATTGCACGAAAAGCATGGACGCCTGTCGACATCCACAATTTAGACTACACCACTAGGGACGATGAAAATTTGTGGAAAAAACTAATGCAAAACCTGGGTGGAGAATACCTTCTTTGGGCAAACGCGCCTGAGGACATCTCCATGAACTAACTCCACAAAGTTTAACATTTTTTAGCAATCTTATTGGGACTTTTTAAGAGAAAATATCTCTTACTTTGTAGAACAAAATCAGAGTAACTACCCGATTGGAAACTACTTTGAGAGACTTTTTAAGTAAAGTTTAAAAACCCGGCAAATGACTTATTTCCTAGTTGTTTGTTGGGTTTGTCAATTAAGGACAAATCCAAGGCATTTCTGGAGCATCAGTGAACCTACATTCTAGTCCAGCATGGAATTTTTCCATTTATCTACCCATTCTGTAAAGCGCAGATTTGAAAATTCTTTGTTTCGGATTTTTCCCACGCTAAAGAGACCTCTTTCTTCAGAAATCAACAAAATCTCCTCTGCTTTCTGACTTTCAAAAGCCACAAGCTCCGCCTGTTCTATTTGCGCGAGATTGTTTTTATGGACAAATGTTACGAAGGCTTCCATCAACGGCGAAATATAAGCTCCTTCTGACTGTTTAGGCACTCTTATCACATCTCCATTTAACAATAGTAGATTGCCTAAAGTCGTGCGCGCTATGCGTTTGTTTGGATTCAATAAAATAACATCATCCAAGTCATTTTCAAGAGCATAAATCTGCCCATAAATATTTTCACTGCAATGCACTCTAATATTGCTCAGGAGATTCGTATTCACATTGATCTCCTTGATTAGATCCATTTTAAGAGGTGATTGAAGCGCGATTAGGTGGGTAAGCGGCGAAAAGCCGTACCAAAATTGTACACTCGCCTTTTCAAGTGGCCCCTCAGTAGATTCCCGATAAACCATGAAATGAATAATTCCTTCTTTCCACTCCTTCTGAAGTATTTCCTTTTGAAAAAGTTCTTGGAAAAACTCAAGCGTGTAACTTAAAGGTATACTCATTCTCATTTTTCGCATTGAAGCCATTAAAAAGAAATAACTCTCTTCTGCAAAGACAAGTTTTGAATTGCGGATAAAAAAAGAAACACTTACTGCATCTCCATATAGAAAAGCGCGCGAAGGCGTTGACGAAGAAAGAACCATATCATTATTCATATAAGTCTCAATAAAGCGAACAAAAATAAGCATTTTAAAGAGGTTTAACGAAAAAACGAGCTCAAAAAAAAATGAACGAATTAATCGCTCATTTCTTTTCTTACTGTCTTAGCTCTTGGCTAAGGTGAAATATTCCATTATGCAGCTCCTAATTTGATCTGCAAATTTTCGATTAAGTTCTCCCAGTATAGGCGATTTTCATCCTCAGCTCCTTTTTCGCAAAAATCTGTGATATTTAAAGCCAAATCTTCTGTGATTTCATCAATCACAATGGTCATCTCAAAATAGTTTTTTGTATCCTCATCTTCTTCCCAACGGAAACGCACGAAACTCTCTGGTTTGTATCTAATTAATGTAGCTTTTTCCGCAGGACCGCCACTCCAACTAAAATAAAAATCATCTCCTCTTTCTACCACCTCATCTGCAAACCACTCGGAAAGCCCTTCAGCGCTCGCAAGGTATTCGTACAAAATTTCGGAAAGACAGTGCATTGGATATTCATACTGCACTTTCTGCTTGGCCATATTCTATAATTTCTAATGTGCCGCAATATATAAATTAATTTCTTATTTACACAATAGAAAAAAGATGATTTTTATAGGTCTCAATCTGGCGTTTGGTCAAGAGCTTCAAGCAAAATCTTACAGCCCTCTCTAATTTCACTTTCAGAAATTGTTAAAGGCGGTGAGATCCTAAGATACTCATTGCGATACAATTGCCAAAAAACAATAAGTCCATGCTCCATACACGTCTTGGCAACCCTCAAGGTAAAGTCAGGATCTTGTAAATTGACCGCTAGCATAAGTCCACGTCCATTGATATTCTTAATTTTTGGATGCACGAGTAGGCTTCGGAAGAGCGATTCTTTTGCATCTACCTCTTCCATGAGTCCACTGGTAAGGACTTCATTTAGCGTCGCATGGCATGCCGCGGCAACGAGAGGATTTCCTCCAAATGTGGTAATGTGTCCTAGTTTTGGAGAATGACTAAGTGATGTCATAATCTCTTTTGAACTCATAAAGGCTCCGACAGGTAGTCCGCCTCCCATTCCTTTACCCATTGCAAGGATATCGGGCACAATTCCATAATGTTCAAAACTAAAAAGCTTCCCCGTACGTCCAAATCCAGGTTGTATTTCATCCAAAATCAAAAGGGCACCCACCTGTTTGCAGCGCGCTTTTAATTTTTTCAAATACGTGGGATCTGGCAGCAAAAACCCTGCGGCTCCTTGAATTGTTTCGAGCAGTACACAAGCGGTTTTCTGTGTGATTTTCTCGAGATCCTCAATTCGATTAAACTCGATAAACTCGACAAGCGGGAGTAGGGGTCTAAACTCACGTTTGTGGTATTCATTTCCAGATACAGAAAGAGCTCCATGGGTATTCCCATGATATGAATTTTTGAATGAAACAATTTCTTCTCTTCCCGTATAGCGTTTGGCTAACTTTAAACTCCCTTCAATGGCTTCCGCTCCTGAGTTCACAAGATAAGTGACTTCAAGCGGGTCAGGCGTCGAGCGCGCAAGTAGTTCGCAAAGTTTAACGGGCATTTGTTGTGCATATTCCCCATACACCATGACATGCAAATATTTATCCGCTTGCGTTTTAATGGCCTGAATAATTTTGGGATGAGAATGACCTAGTGTATTGGCTGAAACACCCGCCACAAAATCAAGATATTTGTTATTGTTTGTGTCGTAAATATAGGATCCTTCAGCGCGCTCCACCTCAAAGCCAGAGGCAAAGGGTGTCGTTTGCGCTTGGTATTTGAAAAATTCTTTTTGCATAGTGCAAATTTCGGAAATATTGGTCTAACAAGGACTATGAAATTCTGAAATAAAATGTCGAATGATGTAGGCCAACTTATTTACGGGTTCGCTTTTCCACCTTAGGTTGGTTTTTTGCATTTTCTTCTCTTCGTCTTTGTTGCGCCTGTTCGTAAAGAGAATCATCCGATTCGTAGACAATAGGCTCGTAGTTTGGAGAATCCACAAAGATATCTTTCCAGGTTCTTAATCGATCTTTTGTGTTCCAGTTAAAATCGGGGAAAAATCGCTTTTCCTTGGAGATAAAGGACATTGGGTAGGTATCTGATTTAGCTCCCACATTGCAGGAAATAACCTGAACTTTACGCTCTTCAAAAAGCACTTCAATGGTTCCACAAGTAGAAATCACAACACCTAAACGTTCCATTTCTTTGGTCTTCTCATCCTCAGAATCCGCGTAGGTAATTGCCTGGGCATTACCTAGAGCTTGGGCTAGCTTTATCTCATTATTTTCGTAATAGACCGTAAGGATTCGTCCTTTCACTTGGTTGAATTCATCCTTAAGATTTAGCGAATCCGCTTTGCTAATTGCAAACCCATTTCCAAGAACTTTAATGGAGTCAATTTCTTCGCTTTCTGTATTGAAATAAGCTTCAATCTTATCGCCCGTCACTTGCTTAGCCCCACTCCATAAGATCGGACTCCCATTAAGATGAAGGATTCCATCCGTTTCATCAAACGAAATGGAATCTGCCCTTGCCTGTGCATTCGATTTAAACATTCGCCCTTTATGGTATGCTCGTAAATAGCTTTTCTTAATTCCCGTGGAATCCAATTTTTGATACGCTAAAATTCGATCCGCAGAAAAGTACATGGAATCCTTTTTTAAAATCTTAACAGCGTAGGGACTTTGTGTCACCATAGCGGAATCCTTTTTCTCGTATATTTCGCCATACCCTCCTTTGATATAGCGATTTTCCTGAGGATCATCTAACGTTACATTGTCCTTTGCACGTCCAAAGCCTGTCAATTGATTATAATACATCGTATCTCCTGTCAGGACTTTACCGTTGTAATGGATTCTCGAATTTTTATTTAAATAAACTTCTTTGCTGTTCATTAAGTACCTTCCCTGCTCAGTGTAAACATAATTCGATGGATTCTCTTTATTGATTACGCGAGTTGGTCCAAAAAATTCTGCTGTATTGGTATTTTGATACTGCTTGATATTACTTCCCTCCACCGTATACTCTGGGTTGTCAATTTTTACATTGCCCGTGAAATCAATAATTTTGGTCGATACATCGTAAGTGGCTGCATTGGTGTACATCACACTTCCTTCACTAATAATAGTCCCCCCGGTATTAAAATAGGCCTGATTAATCCGACGATCATAATAAAGCGTTTCTGTCTTAATGGTTTGTTTTGGATCTGTAAGAACTACGTTCTTCCTTGCGATTCCTCTTTCTGTGTTCCCATCATATTCCATCTCCTTAGCCGTAATTACAGAACCGTCTGCATTCTCAAGGCGAACGTTTCCAATGGCTTTTACGAAGTTTTCATCCTGATACAAAATGACTTCATCTGCCGACAAAATAGATCCTTTGTGAGAAAATTTAACATTTCCTGTAAAATAAGGATTTCCATCAAATTTCTTTTGGTCTACCTTAAAACTATCAGAATGAATAAGCTGGACATTCTCTGTACTAGCCGCCGTCTGCGTAGACTTTTTAAAAAAAGGATCTTTAGCCAAAGGGCTCTTTGGCTGGGTAGTAATCTGCGCGGAAAAAATCTGTGCACAGAGAAGTAAAATAAGAACGAGGCCTTTTTGCATTATTCTTTTTTCCTGCCGTAGAAATAGAGGGAATGCGAGTCTATGTCAACCCCAAAAGCATCTTCAATAGCCTCTTTAATTCCTTGAATTCGAGGGTCACAAAACTCAATTATTTCCGCAATCTCACGGTCAGAATTCGGTTTGTAAATCACAAGATGGTCGTGTTGTTTGTCAAAATAAGATTTTTCGTATGAGGAAGAAGTTAAGGTTTTCTCACCAAACTGATGCTTACGAATAAGTCCTGCGTCTAAAAAGATTTCAATGGTATTGTAAATTGTAGCTTTGGACACATGGTACTTTTTCTGCATCATTAACAAATACAAATCATCCACATTAAAGTGGTGATCCATATTGTAAATCTCCTCTAAAATCGTATAACGTTCCGGCGTATTTCGAAACCCCTTATCTTGAAGATACTGTTTTAAAACTTCTTTGATAACCTGTTTGTTCGAGTCTGTTTGCTTTGCGTCCATTAATAATAATTCTATACAAATCTATTAAATTAATTTGAGATTAGCCCTAAGGAGCTCGGCTTAAAACTGCCTGAAACCTTTAGGCAATCTTCTCTATTTTAAAGATCTTTTGAATCGATTTGCTTTATTTTTTTGATTCGTCCCATTTGATCTAAAAGTGGCGCAGACTCGACCACTGCGTTGTAAGGAGAGACACCCCATGCTTTAAAATCATCACTTCCAATGGACTTCACAAAATTATATATATTGAGTGTAATTTTCTCTTTGACGGTCAGCAGAGTATCGTTGATATAGGTATTATCGATAATTACATAGCGAAGATCTGGCGGAATATTATGAAATCGAAGAGAAGGATGTGCACTTCGTGAAGGAATCATGCCTTGCTCCATTAAATCCGACAAAACACTATCAAAATAATCATTGATTCGGCGTTCTATCTTGAACCCCAAATAAAAATTCACGCGGTAAATCGTTCCAGCAACAACCTCTTCAACCGCATACTTAAACGTGAAGGGATCTTCCTGGTTGATAATATTAAGAAAGAAATAATGATCCGCTCTTTTGGGCTGCTTGCGAAGAATTGAATAAATGATTTTAGATTCAATTTCATCTGCTCGTTTGGCTCTACTAAGGAAAGCTAAATTGGTTGCATACTTAGGAATCGTTTCATCCAACTTTAAATCCTTAATCACATGAGAATACTCTCCTAGTTTCACAAATTGGACAAACTTGTTTTTAATTTGTCTACCATTGTACCAAGCATACATTCCTACTCCAATTAAGCCTCCTAAGACCACAGTAAGGAATCCTCCATCGAAAAACTTAATTACATTCGCATAGAAGAACCCTAGCTCAATGGAAAGATAAACAGTAGCAAACAATACAACGAAAATCTTGCTCACACCCTTGCGACTTAACCAAAATATCAACAGAGAAGAAGTCATTAGCATCGTGATCGTAATGGTAAGACCATAGGCCGCCTCCATTTTACTTGATTCTTTAAAGAAAAGCACGACCACAATACACATGAGTAAAAGTGTCCAATTAATCTTTGGAATGTACATTTGGCCTTTCACACCCGAGGGATATTCAATTTTCTGATTTGGCCAAAAATTAATGGACATGGCTTCCGAAAACATAGTGAACGAACCTGTGATCACAGCTTGACTTGCAATCACTGCGGCCGCAGTTGCCAGGATAACCCCAGGAAGCACTAGATACGAAGGCATAATTCCAAAGAAAGGATTCATGTTTGATTGTGCCACATGCAGATTGTCTAGTATCCACGCTCCTTGCCCTAGGTAATTTAAAATAAGCATGATTTTCACAAATACCCAGCTTACTTGAATGTTTTTCTTTCCACAGTGCCCTAGATCCGAATACAAAGCCTCCGCTCCCGTGGTACACAAAAACACAGCACCCATAATCACAATTGCACTTGGAGAGTGCGTGATAAGTTGGACGGCGTAGTAGGGATTAAATGCTTTTAGAATTTCAATATGATCAAATAGATGCAGGAGTCCAAACCCACCGAGGGCCAAGAACCAAACGACCATAATAGGACCAAAAAATTTCCCAATGAGGCTGGTTCCAAACTGCTGCATTAAAAAAACCACTAATAATATTACACAAGTAATTAGAACCACCGGCGTGTTTACATTGTATATTTTAAGACCTTCTACGGCAGACATCACCGTAAGCGAGGGGGTTATTACACTGTCGGCCACAAGTGTAGCAGCACCAATTAAGGCTATTAAATAGAGCCAAGGCTTCTTAATTCTTTTCACAAGAGAATAGAGCGCTAGAATTCCTCCTTCTCCCTTGTTGTCAGCTCTTAGAGCAATAATCACATATTTGATCGTGGTTTGCAAGGTAAGGGTCCAAATAATACAAGAAAGTGCTCCTTCAATGTATTCGTCTAAAGGAAGGGCAGCATCGGCAAATTGGAAGGCGTTCACAATGGCCTTCATTACGTACAATGGTGAGGTACCAATATCTCCGAACACGATACCCAGCGAGACGATCACCCCTATAAAAGACAACTTCTTTACATCAAATGATTGACGGCTAGCGTTTTGTGACATTATGAAAAAATTTCAGCAAAGGTAAACTATTTCCGACGGCAAAAAACATTATTGTATAAATGAAAAAGCTCTCTTTCGAGAGCTTTTATCTATATTATGATTTAATGTACATCGCTTTTTTAAGCTCTTCTTTTACATTCTCTAGTTTCGGGAACCATTCTGAGAAAAGAGCTGCGGAATAAGGTGCTGGTGCATCCGGAGTCGTAATACGTTTCACCGGAGCATCGAGGTAATCAAATGCTTTTTGTTGAACCATATAGGTGATTTCGGAAGCAACAGAACCAAACGGCCAAGCTTCTTCCAAAACAACCAAACGATTGGTTTTCTTCACAGAAGCTAAAATCGTATCGTAATCTAGTGGACGAACTGTTCTTAGATCAATTACTTCCACTGAAATTCCTTCTTTTGCTAAATCTTCTGCCGCTTGCATTGCAAGTTTCATAATTTTACCAAAAGAAACGAGAGTTACATCTGTTCCTTCTCTTTTTATGTCCGCCTTCCCAATAGGTAAGTAGTATTCTTCTTCTGGAATCTCCATCTTGTCACCGTACATCTGTTCGGATTCCATAAAGATCACAGGGTCATTGTCCTGAATTGCTGTTTTCAAGAGTCCCTTTGCATCATAAGGGTTGGAAGGCACCACAACTTTAAGCCCCGGACAGTTTGCATACCAACTTTCAAAAGCTTGAGAGTGGGTTGCTCCTAATTGGCCAGCAGAAGCGGTAGGCCCTCTAAAAACGATTGGACAGTTCCACTGACCCCCGCTCATTTGTCTGATTTTCGCAGCGTTGTTTATAATTTGATCAATTCCCACCAAGGAGAAGTTGAAGGTCATAAATTCCACAATCGGACGGTTACCGTTCATTGCAGCCCCTACAGATATACCTGTAAATCCAAGCTCTGCAATAGGCGTATCAATAATTCGTTTCGCGCCGAATTCGTCAAGCATTCCTTTAGAAGCTTTGTAAGCTCCGTTGTATTCTGCCACCTCTTCACCCATTAAGTAAATGGATTCATCCTTACGCATTTCTTCGCTCATTGCTTGCGCAATTACTTCTCTAAAAGTATATTCTGCCATGTCTCGTATTGTTTTTCTGCCGACAAATTTAGTGAATTAAATTATATTAATAACCAACCCAGCTCCATTTTGAATAAGCAACCTCCTTTCGCTAGTCAGACCACGCAAGGACTCATGATCGTTTATTTTTACGCCACTCAAATGGGTGTTCAAAAACAAATGCGCTCCTTTACAAGAGCGCATCTATATTAAATTAAGCAGCGGGTTTACTTCACCTTGTGCCAAGTTTGTGTTCTACCTATGAGAGAGAATCCAATGTACCCTCTAACGTTAAGCTTATCACCCGATCTTGTAATTGTACATTTGTACGTTTTTCCTGATTTAGGGTCTGTAATGGTACCTCCTGTAAATTCAGATCCTGATTTCTTAAGTCCACGTATAATTTCAAGGCCCACTAGCGGCTTATTTTTTCGGTCGTCACTGCACTTTACGCAATTTTCATTTTCAACCTTGCCCAAAAGCTGTGAAATTTTTCCGTAGTACTGTCCGTTTGATTTCTTGTAAATTTCTACGACAGACTTCGCCTCGCCTGTTTCATCGTCGATTGTTTTCCATTTCCCCTCAATTTGAGCGAATGATAAAGTGGCAAAAAACAGAGCTATAAAAGCAAAAAACATTTTTTTCATGACAATATTAATAATTTGTTAAGGTTTATATTCTTTTGATAAAAGTAATTAAAAAAAGTTAAACTCCAACTATTTTCTTTTTCACTTCATAAGGTCTTTTGTAGTCGAAATAGAATTCTATCCAATTCTAGGTTTGTTTTCCCTACAGAATTCGTAGTAAGTACATCTTTGAAAGTTTCTGAGCCCTTGTTTTGGAGGAAAGAAACTTTAGATTGAGTCGTGTAATTCGGTAATCATTCTCAGTTTTCAGCACTTCGTAGGGTCTGTTGAACTCCTCTAAAGACTTCGCATCAATCAAAAGCAGATCTCCAGATCTTAACTCCTTGCTTGCAATACGCTTTGTATTTTGCTTCGTATAAAAATCAAATGCCCAGTATTCACTACCCTCCAACATATACACTTTCCTTGAATCGTGCTCACTCTGATTTACATACTTTGCGAGTGCATAACTCCCCTGGTATTTCGTGAGAACAGGATAAAATTGACCATTTAAATATACATTTAAAGCGATGGCAAAAAACAAAGAACAAAACAAATACTTTCCAAATAGAGGCTCAATCGAAAAGATTCGAAATAGCAAGATGGCAAAGAGAATCGCCCCTAGAATCCATAAAAATGTATTCTCTATTCCCGTAAACTCGATGGATAACCAAGAAACAAGGAGAATCGAAAAGAAGATTACCACAAGTTGTACCGACCACAGAATTCGTATTCTATTGTCTTTGAAATTCAAGGAAAGTCGACTCAAATAGGAGGCTGTAAAAATGGCAAGGATCGGAATTAATCCATTTAGGTAATGAGGAAGTTTGAATTTTGAAAAGCTAAAAACAAGCATCACTAGCCAAAATCCGCCTAAGGTTAGAAATTCCACTCCTTCTTTCTTTCTAAATTTTTCTTTTATCATTTCTCTTGTTCGTTCAAACACCCCAAAGTAAAAGGCAAGAGAGAAAGGCAAAAACACCCATAATAGCGTATGGAAAAAGAAGATATAATCCGAGTTATTGGGCGCAAATCCATCGCCTGTCATACGAGATACACTTTGACCTAATAGGATAAATTCAATACCCTCTCGACCAAACTGATGGTAATATGCATACAAAATGGGACTTAATCCTATGAAAAAAGCCAAGGCACCAAAAATCAATTTAACGGTGAAAAAGCGTCTCCATTCTCTACTGTAGAGAAGATAGGCAAATACACAAAATGAAATAATGACTAGGGTCATTAGTCCTTTGGAAGAGAACGCAATGGCCGCTCCAAATCCTGCCCATAAATAAGCGCTCAGGGTTTGAGATCGGATTGCGACTAAGAACTGCCAAATTGAAAAAACAACAAAACCTGTGAGCACCGCATCGGTACGTACATCGTGAGCCGAAAGGATAATACCCTGCGCGGAGAGAAAAATCAGCGCAGCCCAGTGTCCCACTTGGGGAGCGCTATACAAAAGCTCAGCTAATTTCTTGGTGGAATAAGCTCCTAAGAGCAAGCATAGCAAAGCGGGAATTCTGTATGCAATTTCACTAATCCCAAAAAGCTTCATGGAAAGTGCAGCCAGCCAAAAATGCATATGAGGCTTGTCCAAATAGGGAAGCTCTCCTTTATAGATATTAAGGAAGTCATTATTAAGCACCATTTTCATTGCCATAGAAGCATGCTGCGCAGAATCATTCTGCATCAAGGGTACAAATAGACCTGAAATATACACCAGCCCAAATCCCAAATAGAGAAATGTAAGTTGAGCTTGGCTAAGTTGAACATTGGACTTCATAGAACTACTAGTTTTTTAGTATTTTTGCGCTTAATTAAGCCCACAAATTTAATCAAACAAAATCAAACCATGAATCCAACGCTACTATACTCTATTGTTATTCCCATGTACAACGAAAAGGGCAATGCAGGCATTCTAATTGACAAGATTAGAGAAGCGATGGGTGCATATCGTTATGAGCTTATACTTGTCGATGACTTCTCTTCTGACCAAACCGTAAAAGAAATTAAAGACAAGAACGATCCCAATGTGGTTTTGATTGAACTTAGAAAGAATTATGGCCAGAGTTCTGCAATGATGGCCGGATTTGATTTTGCCTCTGGAGATTACATAATTACTCTCGATGGAGATTTACAAAACGACCCAAGTGATATTCCAGCAATGATTGAACTCTTAGAAAGCGGTGATTACGATCTTGTGGTTGGAAAAAGACAGAAAAGAAAAGATTCGTCCCTACGCACAATTCCTTCAAAAATCGCAAATTTCATTATTAAAAACACCACAAAGCTTGCGATTTCAGACCAGGGTTGCGCTTTAAAAATTTTCACCAAAGATACGGCGAAAGAACTAAATTTATATGGTGAAAACCATCGTTTTATTAGTTTGATGGCACACCTTAACGGTGCAAAAATTGCAGAAATGCCCGTCAAGCATCATCCGCGAATTCATGGTGAATCTAAGTACGGGTTCAACCGGACTTTCAAAGTAATTAACGATTTACTCTTAGTTCTTTTCAATCAAAAGTATCTTTCCAAACCCATCTATCTTTTTGGGAATATTGGACTTCTTGCCTTTACCCTCGGAATGCTAATTAACATTTATCTTGTAATTCTTAAAATTCTAGGGAATGAGATCGGAACACGGCCACTACTCATATTAGGAGTTCTCCTTGTGTTTATTGGAATCCAGTTCTTCACCACCGGAATTGTGGTCGATATGCTAATGAAGACTTATTACGAATCGCAAAAAAAGCGTCCCTTTAACATTCGTAAAATCACGCAGTTTGAGGGCCATTAAAATCAATAAAAAGCTAAGCACAGCCTTAAAGTTGATTTTAAGCCTTGGCTTACTCCTACTCGTGCTCAGGAAAATCCCTTTGCATGAACTGCTTTCTCTGTGGTCCCAAATTGACTATCCCTATCTTTTCTTGGGGGCCGTATTGTTTTTAGCCTCGCAAATAGTATCAGCCAAACGCCTTGAATATTACTTTAATGCCAGTGGTTTTCCCCTGTCATTTAGAAGTAATCTTGAGCTCTATTTCCTAGGCATGTTCTATAATTTTTTTATTCCTGGGGGAATTGGGGGAGATGCCTACAAAATATATCTTATTAACAAAAAATTCCAATGGAATCTGAAAAAACTCACCTTGAGCGTTTTAAACGATCGTATTAGTGGCCTCGTTGCCCTTTTGGGACTTGGCATTTTTATTACCCTACTACTGTTCAAATCGTATTGGGTTTTGCTTCTGCTATTACTACTTATGGGGCTTTCTAGTTACTACTTTATTCTAAAGAAATTCTTTCCATCCTTTCAATCTTTGTTCGCAAAAGGACTGCTTTTTTCGCTTGGTATTCAAGCCTTGCAGGCTATTAGTTTTGTACTACTACTTAAAAGTCTAGGAGTCACAACTAATTTCTTACCCTATGCGCTTCTTTTTCTAGCGAGTTCTGTGCTTAGTTTGATTTCCTTTGCGGGCATTGGAATACGTGAGATGCTTTTTCTAAAAGCTTCGGCTTATTTTCATTTGGATGCCACTCAAAGTGTCTCAGCATCCTTATTATTTACGGTAGTCACCGCTTTTTTCGCCTTAATTGGAATCGTTTTTCAACTAAGAAGCTTAAATTTGAAAACCAACACTTAGATATGAATTTTCTCAAAAATAATTTAGCCAATGGCTTTACCTTAGCCAATCTATTCTCAGGTTGTATTGGAATTGCCTTCTTGTTTAAAGGTCAATACGAGATTACAGCAATCTGCATCCTCTTTTCTTTGATTTTTGATTTTTTTGATGGCTTTGTCGCAAGGCTGCTAAAAGCGAATTCTGAATTAGGTATTCAACTTGATTCACTTGCAGACATGGTAAGCTTTGGGTTTTTACCCGGTGTTGCCATGTACAAATTATTGGAGGGCTATACCCTTACCCTGGGAAATAGCTTTGTTTTCGAGCTTTCCTATTTGGGGTATTTCATCACCTTAATGTCTTGCTTACGGCTTGCCATATTCAATTTGGACGATTCCCAAAGCTATCATTTTGTTGGCTTAAACACGCCTACGAACACCCTTTTAATATTTGGACTTTATTATAGTTTACAAACGCAAAATTCTTTTCTTGATATAGTGAACGTGCCATGGATTTTGATCCTCCTCACTGCCCTTAGTTCCTATTTGCTTATAAGTCCAATCAAAATGTTTGCTTTAAAATTTAAATCTCTTACCCTAGCAGACAACTTGCCGAAACTGATTCTTCTATTAGGAAGCATTGTCCTACTTTTGATTTTTAAAACAGTAGGTATTCCACTTATTGTGATTTACTATATCCTCCTATCTCTAGCTTTTCAGAAAAGCATGAATTAGGCATTTTCTTCTCCTTAATAAACAATTTATGAATCTAAAACTACATAAACCACTTTGCATCTTTGATCTTGAAACCACTGGACTCAAAGTCAGTACAGACAGGATTGTGGAAATATGCATCTTAAAAGTAAACCCTGATGGATCGCGAGAATCAAAAACTTGGCTTGTCAACCCCCAAATGTCCATTCCTAAAGAAGCCACCGAGGTACATGGTATCTCAGATGAAATGGTAAAAGATTCCCCAACCTTCAAAGAACTCGCACCTGCGATTGCAGAGATGATCTCTGGATCCGATCTTGGAGGTTTTAATTCGAATCGTTTTGATGTCCCTCTTTTAATGGAGGAGCTATTAAGGTGTGGAATGGACGTCGATCTAACTAAAATGAGGCTCGTGGATGCGCAAACGATTTACCATAAAATGGAACCCCGCAACCTAGCGGCTGCCTATAAATTTTACTGTGGGAAAGATTTGGAGAATGCGCACTCTGCTGAGGCGGACACTCTTGCCACTTTTGAAATCCTAGATGCGCAAGTCGCTAAATACGATGAACTTTCTAATGAAATTGCACAAATAAGTGAGTTCTCAACATACAATAAGTTTGCAGACTTTGCTGGATTTATTGCATACGACGAGGATAAGCAGGAGATTTTTACATTTGGCAAATACAAAGGACAGCGAGTTAAAGAAGTATTCCAGCGAGATATCGGATATTATGGTTGGATTCAAAATGCGGATTTTCCACTGCATACCAAAAAGACGTTAACCGCAATTCAATTAAGAGCAAAATTCTAAAACCCATTGAAATGAAAATAATCTGTGTTGGAAGAAACTACAAAAGTCACGCACAAGAACTTGGGAACGAAGTACCTTCACAGCCCGTCTTATTCCTTAAACCCGACACTGCCCTATTAAAAGGCAAGGAATTTTACATTCCCGAATTTTCGCAGGATATTCATTATGAATTAGAAGTGGTTGTGAAAATCTCCAAAGTAGGTAAGTACATTCAAAAAGAAAACGCTCATAAGCATTATCAAGAAATAGGACTTGGAATTGATTTTACAGCTAGGGATCTTCAAAATCAGTTGAAAGCCAAGGGTCTACCTTGGGAAATCTCCAAAGGATTCGACGGCTCTGCCGTCGTCAGCAGCTTCTATAAAAAAGAGAACTACTCGCTTTCAGATTTAAATTTTTCACTTATGAAAAATGGACAGCAAGTTCAAAAGGGAAATACAAGCTCAATGCTTTTTGGAATCGATGAAATTATTGCCTATGCCTCCAAGTTTTTCACGCTACGAGTCGGTGACTTACTATTCACAGGGACGCCTGAGGGAGTAGGACGCGTCACAGAAAACGACTATTTGGAAGCATTTATTGAATCCGAAAAGATTATAGACTTAAGAATTCACTAAAAAAACGCCTGTTTTTTTTGTCGTTATTATAAAAATAGAATGCCTGCAACTGAGTTGCAGGCATTCTAAGTTTTAGAACAAGTAAAAGTCTTATGCTTGTACGTTATTGTTTTGTCCAACTACGAAAGGCTCTACTTCTTTGATTTCACCGTATTGTTGTTCGTAGCTATTGATATTCTGTTGCAAAGCCGCAAGAACTCTTTTTGCATGCAAAGGAGCAAGAATAACTCTTGATCTTACGTTTGCTTGTTGAACTCCTGGCATTAATTGAATAAAATCAAGAACAAACTCTGATGGAGAATGGTTTACAAGCGCAAGGTTACAATATACACCTTGTGCTACCATTTCGTTCAGTTGAATGTTTACATTTCCTTCTTGTGGATTTTGATTGTTGTCCATTTTCTATTTTTTGTTAAGTTTAAATTTCAAAGTTTCAGGTTTACAAAGTTAACATTTAACGCGAAACCTGAAACCTGAAACTAAATAAATTTAATTTAAATCTTCGAATTCTTTCTTCGATCCGACAATTACATTTTGATACTCCTTAAGTCCGGTACCTGCAGGGATTCTATGCCCTACAATTACGTTTTCTTTAAGACCATTTAATGCGTCAACTTTACCAGATACGGCTGCTTCGTTAAGCACCTTGGTCGTTTCTTGGAAGGAAGCTGCAGACATGAAGGATTTCGTTTGCAATGCCGCTCTTGTAATTCCTTGAAGTACAGGAATTGCCGTTGCTGGAAGAGCTTCTCTCACCTCAACAAGTTCAAGGTCTTCACGTTTAAGTTTCGAATTCTCGTCTCTCAATTCTCTCGCAGTAATCATCTGACCTGGCTTGAATTCTTTCGAATCTCCAGCCTCTGTCACGACTTTCATACCAAAGATACGGTTGTTCTCTTCTAAAAAGTCAAATTTATGTTCTAAAGCTCCTTCTAGGAATTGTGTGTCTCCACCATCCACGATTGATACTTTAGTCATCATTTGTCTTACGATAATCTCGAAGTGCTTGTCATCGATCTTCACCCCTTGAAGACGGTATACTTCCTGAATTTCATTCACTAAGTATTCTTGAACTGCAGTAGGGCCTTTGATCTTAAGAATGTCATCTGGTGTTACGGATCCATCAGAAAGTGGTGAACCTGCACGTACAAAGTCATTTTCTTGTACCAAAATTTGGTTTGAAAGTTTCACTAAGTAAATTCTACGTTCTCCCGTTTTCGCCTCGACAATCAGTTCTCGGTTCCCTCTCTTGATTTTACCATAAGAAACAACTCCGTCAATTTCCGTTACTACGGCTGGGTTCGAAGGGTTTCTGGCTTCAAATAGTTCGGTTACTCTTGGTAAACCTCCCGTGATATCCCCAGATTTAGCTGATTTTCTTGGAATCTTGATAAGAACTTTACCTGCTTTAATCTTCTCGCCATCATTCACCATAAGGTGGGCTCCTGCTGGAAGGTTATATGCTTTAAGTTCTTCGCCTTTCGTATCTACAACACGTAGAGTTGGGACGGCTTTTTTATTTCTAGATTCAGAAATTACTTTTTCTTCAAATCCGGTTTGTTCGTCGATTTCAAGTTGGAATGAAACACCTTGAATAATGTCTTCATACTCTACTTTCCCGGCAGATTCTGCGATGATAACTGCGTTATACGGATCCCATTTGGCAAGAACATCTCCTTTTTTCACTTTCGAACCTGGCGTCACTGATAAGGATGCTCCGTAAGGAAGGTTCGCAACCATTAATGGCGTACGAACAGCACTATCAGCCACCAAACGCAGTTCCGTAGAACGCGATACAACCACCTCGTGCTTTTCTCCAAATTCATTTTCAGAAGTAACAGTTCTTACTTCGTCCATTTCTACGATACCGTCTCTTTTCGCCACGATCGAAGGGTTTTCGGAAACGTTTCCTGCAGTCCCCCCCTGGTGGAAAGTTCTTAACGTTAACTGTGTTCCTGGCTCCCCAATGGATTGCGCTGCAATAACTCCAACGGCTTCTCCCATATGAATGGCTTTACCCGTCGCAAGATTTCGTCCGTAACATTTTGCACAGATTCCTCGTTTTGCTTCACAAGTTAACGGAGAACGTACCTCCACGGCATCGATACCTGCAGCTTCGATTTCTTTAGCAATCGGTTCTGTAATAATTTCATCCGCATTGGCAATGAGTTCGTCCGTTTCTGGATGGTATACATCATGTAGAGAAACTCTACCTAATATACGATCTGAAATACGTTCTACGATCTCGTCATTCTTTTTCAATGCAGAAACTTCAGTTCCTCTTAAAGTACCACAATCTTCCTCAGTGACAATTACGTCTTGCGCAACGTCCACAAGTCTTCTTGTTAAGTACCCCGCATCCGCTGTTTTAAGTGCGGTATCCGCAAGCCCTTTACGAGCCCCGTGAGTAGAGATAAAGTATTCTAGAATCGAAAGACCTTCTTTAAAGTTGGCTACAATCGGGTTTTCAATAATTTCCGCTCCTGTTGATCCTGCTTTTTGAGGTTTCGCCATAAGTCCTCTCATTCCAGAAAGCTGACGAATCTGTTCTTTGGATCCCCTCGCACCTGAATCAAGCATCATGTAAACGGAATTAAATCCGCCTTGATCGCTCTTCATTCGGCTCATGATCATTTCCGTAAGTCCTGCATTTGTATTGGTCCATACGTCAATTACCTGGTTGTATCTTTCAGTATCTGTAATCAGACCCATGTTATAGTTGGCCTTAATTTCATCAACGTTTTCCACGGCTTGCGCAATCATGGTTTTCTTTTCCTCAGGAATTACGATATCTCCAAGAGAGAAAGATAGACCTCCTTTAAATGCATTCGCATATCCAAGGGCTTTCATATCGTCAAGGAATTGAACAGTCGTTGGGAAATCCGTTTCGTCAAGAATACGACCAATTACGTTTCTTAAGGACTTCTTTGTTAAAAGTTCATTCACATATCCCACTTCTTTCGGAACAATTTGATTAAACAAAATGCGTCCTACCGTGGTTTCGACTAAACGAGTCACGAGCTCATCTCCTTCTTTCACCGGTACACGGCATCTTACTTTTGCATTTAAGGAAACTCTTCCTTCGTTGTATGCAATTTCTGCTTCTTCTGCAGAATAGAAAGCAAGACCTTCTCCTGGTACAGGTTTCTCT
Source organism: Bacteroidota bacterium (assembly GCA_023387375.1). Lineage (GTDB taxonomy): Bacteria > Bacteroidota > Bacteroidia > Flavobacteriales > Weeksellaceae > Planobacterium_A. The sequence continues at coordinate 82,085 of JAEWIE010000055.1, forward strand.
TTGGTGGAAGCTAGTTCTTTTGTCATGAAATAAAGACCAAGAACCATGTCCTGAGAAGGTACTGTAATTGGAGAACCGTTGGCTGGATTCAGAATGTTCTGCGATCCAAGCATTAGAAGTTGTGCTTCTAAAATTGCTTCTGGTCCAAGAGGTAAGTGAACAGCCATCTGGTCCCCGTCAAAGTCGGCGTTGAAAGCCGTCGTAACAAGTGGGTGCAATTGAATAGCTTTTCCTTCAATCATCTTAGGTTGGAAGGCTTGAATACCTAAACGGTGAAGAGTCGGTGCACGGTTAAGTAGCACAGGGTGACCTTTCATTACGTTTTCAAGAATATCATATACCACTGGCTCTTTACGATCAATGATACGTTTTGCTGATTTTACAGTTTTTACAATTCCTCTCTCAATTAGTTTTCTAATGATAAACGGTTTGTAAAGTTCTGCTGCCATATCTTTTGGAAGTCCACATTCGTGCAATTGTAGGTTTGGACCTACGACGATTACGGAACGAGCAGAATAATCTACCCTTTTTCCTAGTAAGTTTTGACGGAAACGTCCTTGTTTACCTTTTAAGGAATCTGAAAGGGATTTCAGTGGTCTATTGGACTCTGATTTTACAGCTGAAGATTTTCTTGTGTTGTCGAATAAAGAATCTACCGCTTCTTGCAGCATTCTTTTTTCGTTTCTTAAGATTACTTCTGGCGCTTTAATTTCTAAAAGTCTTTTTAGACGGTTATTTCTAATAATAACTCTTCTATAAAGATCGTTTAAGTCTGAAGTCGCAAAACGTCCTCCGTCTAGCGGCACCAAAGGTCTTAATTCTGGTGGAATTACAGGAAGTACTCTCATGATCATCCATTCTGGACGGTTGATCATTCTAGTATTCGCTCCTCTTAACGCTTCTACAACGTTTAGTCTCTTTAGAGCCTCTGTACGTCTTTGTTTAGAACCTTCGTTGTGTGCTTTATGTCTCAAATCAAAAGACAAAGCATCCAGATCAATTCTTCTTAGAAGTTCCTCTACTGCTTCAGCACCCATTTTCGCAATAAACTTATTCGGGTCTGAATCGTCTAGGTAATTGTTATCTGGAGGAAGTGTCTCTAAGATATCCAGATATTCTTCTTCTGTTAAGAATTGCTTGTCTTCGAAATCAGATCCATCTGCATTCTTAGCAATCCCTTGTTGTATTACCACATAACGTTCGTAGTAAATAATCATGTCTAATTTCTTAGACGGAAGGCCAAGAAGGTATCCTATTTTATTTGGAAGAGAACGGAAATACCAGATATGCGCTACGGGAACCACTAAATTAATGTGGCCAATTCGCTCTCTACGTACTTTTTTCTCCGTCACTTCAACTCCGCATCGGTCACAAACAATTCCTTTGTAACGAATACGTTTGTATTTACCACAAGCACATTCGTAGTCCTTGATAGGACCAAAGATCTTTTCACAGAAAAGTCCATCACGTTCTGGCTTGTGCGTCCGGTAATTAATCGTTTCTGGTTTTAAAATCTCACCTCTTGATTCTTGGAGGATGGATTCAGGAGAAGCCAGACCGATTGTGATTTTGGTAAATCTACTTGATTTATTTTTATTTGACATTTGTTCGATTTTAGATTTTAGATTTTAATTTTCGACTATTTCCTTCCGACTTTCTATTTTAAATCGGTCGTAGTTAAAATTTAAAATTATTCTTCAAGTCTTATATCCAGTCCTAGCCCTTGCAATTCATGTAATAATACATTGAATGATTCCGGAATTCCTGGTTCTGGCATGGCTTCTCCTTTGGCAATCGCCTCGTAGGTTTTCGCTCTACCAATTACGTCATCTGATTTCACGGTAAGAATTTCACGAAGGATATTCGAAGCTCCAAAGGCTTCCAATGCCCAAACCTCCATCTCACCAAATCTCTGTCCTCCGAACTGTGCTTTACCACCGAGTGGCTGCTGCGTAATAAGAGAGTACGGTCCAATGGATCTTGCGTGCATCTTGTCGTCTACCATGTGTCCTAGCTTAAGCATATAGATGATTCCAACAGTCGCTGGCTGCGTGAAACGCTCTCCAGTTCCTCCATCATACAAATATGTATTTCCATAAGCTGGAAGTCCAGCTTGGTCAGTGTACTTCGTAATGTCCTCAAGGCTTGCACCGTCAAAAATTGGCGTTGCAAATTTAAGTCCTAACTTTTGTCCTGCCCATCCAAGAACGGTTTCGTAGATTTGTCCAATATTCATACGTGAAGGTACCCCTAGTGGGTTAAGGACGATATCAACTGGTGTTCCATCTTCAAGGAACGGCATGTCTTCTTCTCTTACGATACGAGAAACAATCCCTTTGTTCCCGTGACGTCCTGCCATTTTATCCCCTACATTAAGCTTTCTTTTCTTCGCAATATAAACTTTAGCTAGTTTCATGATCCCTGCTGGAAGTTCATCTCCGATAGAAACTGCAAATTTCTCACGGTTTTTAACCCCAGTAATGTCATTGAACTTAATTTTATAATTGTGAATTAGTTGCTTAATTAGATTGTTTTTCTCAGCATCCACGGTCCAATCGGCTCCGTTCACGTTTACATAATCTTCAACACTTTGAAGAAGCTTCGTAGAGAATTTAACTCCTTTTGCAATGATTTCCTCGCTCAAATCGTTGTTTACTCCTTGAGACGTTTTACCATTGACAAGAGTTCCTAGTTTTTCAATTAGAGTAGCACGAAGCTCATCAAATTTCACCTTGTAACTATTCTCAATCTCTTCTAACTTGAGTTTCTCTTCTTGTCTCTTCTTTTTGTCTTTGATATTTCTAGAGAAAAGCTTCTTGTCGATTACAACACCTCTTAAAGATGAGTCCGCTTTAAGTGAAGCGTCTTTTACATCCCCTGCTTTGTCTCCAAAAATAGCGCGAAGTAATTTTTCTTCTGGAGTTGGATCTGATTCACCTTTCGGAGTAATCTTACCAATCATGATATCTCCCGGTTTTACTTCAGCTCCAATACGGATCATACCGTTTTCATCAAGGTCTTTTGTTGCCTCTTCAGAAACGTTTGGAATATCTGCCGTCAGTTCTTCCATACCTAATTTGGTATCTCTAACATCAAGTGTATACTCATCCACGTGGATTGAGGTAAACCAGTCCTCACGAACTACCTTTTCGTTAATTACAATCGCATCCTCAAAGTTATATCCCTTCCAAGGCATGAAAGCTACCGTTAGGTTACGTCCAAGTGCAAGCTCTCCGTTTTCGGTTGCATATCCGTCGCAAAGAACTTGTCCTTTCTCCACCACATCTCCTACTCTTACGTTAGGTCTAAGTGTAATTGTGGTACTTTGGTTGGTTTTTCTAAACTTCGTTAAGTTGTAAGTTTTCGTTCCTGACTCGAAGCTCACAAGATCTTCGTTCTCACTTCGATCGTAACGAATTACAATTTTATCTGCATCTACATATTCTACTGTCCCTGGGCCGTCCGCGTTGATTAAGATTCTAGAATCTTTCGCAACTTGCTTTTCAAGTCCTGTTCCTACGACAGGAGCCTCTGGTTTCAATAGAGGAACCGCTTGACGCATCATGTTAGATCCCATAAGGGCACGGTTCGCATCGTCGTGTTCAAGGAATGGAATTAAAGAAGCAGAGATTCCAGAAATCTGGTTCGGTGCTACATCAATTAAATCCACTTGTCCTGGCTCAACAACGGGATAATCACCATCCAAACGCGCAATCACACGATCTGTGTCGATGGTTCCGTCTGCTTTCAACTCCACGTTGGCCTGTGCAATCACTTTGTCTTCCTCGTCTTCTGCATTTAAGTAGATCGGTTCAGCAGAAAGATCCACCTTACCGTCTGTTACTTGACGATATGGCGTTTCAATAAATCCAAGAGAGTTAATTTTCGCATACAATCCCAAAGAGGAAATAAGTCCAATGTTTGGTCCTTCTGGTGTTTCAATTGGACAAATTCTTCCGTAGTGTGTATGGTGAACGTCTCTTACCTCAAATCCGGCTCTTTCTCTTGATAAACCACCTGGCCCTAGGGCAGAGAGTCTTCTTTTATGGGTAACCTCCGAGAGTGGATTGGTTTGGTCCATAAACTGAGAAAGCTGGTTGGTTCCAAAGAATGAATTGACTACCGAAGTAAGAGTTTTCGCATTTACTAAATCTCTTGGGAAAAAGACTTCATTGTCACGCACATTCATTCTTTCACGAATGGTACGTGCGATACGAGAAAGTCCTACGCCAAATTGCCCTGCAAGCTGCTCTCCAACGGTTTTAATTCTACGGTTAGATAAATGGTCAATATCGTCCACTTCTGTTTTAGAATTGGCAAGTTCGATAAGGTGACCTACAATGGCAATAATATCTTCCTTCGTTAGTACTTCTGTACCTTCTGGAATATTAAGCCCTAATTTCTTATTAAGTCTATAACGGCCGACTTCTCCTAAGGAGTATCTTTGTTCAGAAAAGAATAATTTATCAATAATTCCTCTTGCTGTCTCCTCATCAGGCGCGTCTGCATTCCTTAATTGTCGATAAATGTATTCTACGGCTTCGGTTTCCGAATTGGTAGGGTCCTTCTGTAACGTATTTTGAATAATGGAGTATTCATTTGAATTATCATTGTGTATCAAAATCGTTTTTACTCCCGATTCAAGAATAATATCGATATGTTCTTTTTCAATCACAGTTTCTCTCTCGAGAATAATTTCATGTCTTTCGACGGATACTAATTCTCCTGTATCTTCGTCCACGAAATCTTCGAACCATGTATTGAGTACTCTTGCGGCTAGAGTACGACCTTCTACTTTCTTGAGAGCTGCTTTCGAGACTTTTATCTCTTCTGCTAGATCAAAAATCTGAAGAATTTCTTTATCAGACTCATATCCAATCGCTCTTAATAGAGTAGTTAATGGTAATTTTTTCTTACGGTCAATGTACGCATACATCACGTTATTAATGTCCGTTGTAAACTCCATCCAAGATCCTTTAAAAGGAATAATTCTCGAGTAATACAATTTTGTACCGTTGGCATGGTAAGTTTGACCAAAGAAAACACCTGGTGAACGGTGCAATTGCGTTACAATTACACGCTCGGCCCCGTTAATAATAAAGGATCCTGAAGGGGTCATGTAAGGAACTTGTCCTAAATACACATCTTCAATCGAAGCTTCAAATTCTTCGTGTTCGGGATCCGTACAGTACAATTTTAATCGGACTTTAAGAGGAACGGAATACGTCAATCCTCTCTCCACACATTCGTCAATAGAATAACGAGGGGAATCTACCAGGTAATCTAAAAATTCAAGTACAAATTGATTTCTCGAATCTGTAATTGGAAAGTTTTCCTGGAAAGTCTTATAAAGACCCTCATTCACTCTAGCTTCTGGCAGGGTATCTAACTGAAAGAAATCCTTGAAAGATGCTAACTGCACATCTAGGAAATCAGGCGTCACGATTTTGCCTTGGGAAGAACTAAAGTTAACTCTCTCACCTGCTGGCAGGCTAACAGAGTTCTTAGTTGCTTTTGATTTACTCATAAAGTAATAAAAAAAGTTGGTTAAAAAATATTTTGATCTTCAAAAAAATATTAGAATAAAAGAGAAAGGATCAGAGTGTTATCCGTTACAATAAGTGATTTGTCCTTCATCTTTAGTATTCTTACTGCAACGCCGATATATCTTTTCACGGAGTAGTGCAAAATATCTTTTAATTCCTCCAAAAGTTAGGTTGATTGAAAATTCAGTAAACACGGAAATCCCTATTACATTAAAGTAAGAGAGGGTTTAAGCACTTGCTATAAAAACTTTCGGAACAACGGATAACTTCAAAAGGACTGCAAAGATACGAACAAAAACCAATAAGTTCCAAGTACTTATGTAAGAATTAAGTAGCAGCTGAATCTCCTCTCCTAATCCGTGCTTCACACCTGGAAAAAAAATATCTTGAAATAAAAAAAGAAGATCGCTTGATCTTCTTTTTTTCTCATCATTTGTGTTGCAATGCTTAAAACTGCTTACACAAAGATAGACATTATTTCCTTAATATTCTTATCTTTTTTAAAAATATCACGACATAATATCGATACCACAGTGAAGTATAGATACGAAATAGACAATTTTCGGAGTTTTTATATTAACGATCGTTAGTTTTCATTCTCTTTCATATATGAAAATTATGTATATTTGCTCACTTCGAGTTCAAGAAGGGACACCGTGCTTATGGACAAAAAGAAAATACATATTCTCAAAACTTCCATTAAACTATTTCGCCAGAAAGGATATAAAGAGACTACCTTACGCGATATTGCGAAAAAGTTAGGCGTAACCGCACCCGCTCTGTATAACTTCATGTGCAAGAAAGACGAAATTCTAGTTTGGCTTTGTGATGAACTGGCGGTGTATTTCAATGCAATTCTTCAAGAGGTAGAAGAATTTGAAGGAACTAACCTAGAAAAGTTCAACTTTTTCCTTAGCCGACACCTCGAAACAGTGTACAATCATTATGAACTTTATGAAACCGCACTTCGTTACTGGGAAATTGCAGATGAAGAGGCAAATCATAGGTTCACTAACTACATTCATATATACCTTTCCACCTTTGAATCTCTAGCCAATCAATTGATTCCGAAAGCCAACCGAGATCAATTCTTTAATTCAAATTTATTTTCACTTATTGTGATGCAAATCAGCAATCAACTTCCCAAATGGTTAGACAAAAATCATAAACCGTTTGACTTCCTGCTCATCGCCAGTCAACTTTCAAAACGTTTGCTTAACGGCTATAGTCATTAGAATAAAAATTATGAATCTTACCCCCAAACAAGAAGCCATCGTTGAGAAATCACTTCATTTGTTCGGCCAGAACGGCTTCACAGAAACCTCGATGAATGACATTGCCACAGCCATGGACATGAAACCAGCCTCACTATACAACCATATTGAGTCTAAAAAGCAAATCCTACTATGGATTTGCCAAAGAGTTAGCCATCGTTTACAAGAACTTCTAATCGAACTTAAAAATACAGACACTCACCCCTTCGATCAATTTGAACTCTTTCTCGAACGGCATATAGAGCACACCACAAAATACGCCTATGAATTCAAAATTTTCTCTCAATACCGAAATCAATTACCACGTGCACATCGAGTTGAATTTTTAGAGGTTCACGACTCGTATGTGGACCATTTGAAACACTTGCACAAGTTTGTGATTACACCCGAGAACAATCCCGATTATTTCCCAAAAGATTATCAAGCACAAATACTCATATCCCTACTGGAAAGAATCCCTTATTGGTCAGGGAACACGAAGCAAACTCCTAAAGAAATTGCAAGGCAGGTTGCGCATTCCTTCCTCCATGGATTTGCTACACCTTTACCTTCACCTTATCAAAGCAAGGGAAGTCAATAAAACATAAAAAGTCCGCAATTGCTTGCGGACTTTTCATTATTGTAAAGTTTGAATTATTTCAATTCTACTTCAGCACCAGCTTCTTCAAGTTGTTTCTTAAGAGCTTCTGCTTCGTCTTTAGAGATTCCTTCTTTAATTGCAGTAGGAGCTCCATCAACCATATCTTTCGCATCTTTAAGACCTGCACCAGTTAAATCTTTAACTAGTTTCACAACTGCTAATTTAGAAGCACCTGCAGACTTAAGAATGACATCAAATTCAGTCTTTTCTTCTGCAGCATCTCCACCAGCAGCACCACCTGAAACGACCACAGCCGCTGCAGCAGGTTCGATTCCGTACTCATCCTTAAGGATAGTAGCTAATTCATTTACGTCTTTTACCGTTAGGTTTACTAGCGTTTCCGCTAAATTTTTTAAATCTGACATTGTAATAATGTTTTTAATGTTGAACGATTATAATTTTTTGAGTGTTTTTTATTCAGCAGCAGGTGCTTCCCCTTCAGTCGCTTCAGAAGCTGCTGGCTCCTCAGCAGGAGCATCCTTAGCTTCAGAAGTTTCTTCGGAAGAACCTTCTGGCTTATTCTGCAATGCAGAAACCAATCTTTGGATTGGAGATTGAAGAAGTCCGATGATTTCTCCAAGCATTTCTTCTTTCGATTTGATGCTTGCTAGAGTATCCAGGTTCTCGTCTCCTAAATAAATAGTTTCTTGCAAGTAAGCAGATTTAAGAGCAGGTTTCTCTTCTTTCTTTCTGAAATCTTTGATTAGCTTCGCAGGTGCATTTGCAGTCTCTGCAAGCATCAAAACAGAGTTTCCTTTGAATGAACCGTACATTTCTGAGAAATCTACGTCCAATTGCTCCATAGCTTTTTGTAAAAGTGTATTTTTCACCACTTTCACGGTAATATTATTCTTAAATGCTTGTCTTCTAAAATCTGAGGACTTTTGAGCATTCAAGCCTTCAAGATCTGCTACATAGACCACTTTCGCGTCTTGTAAAAGGTCTTTTAATTCTTGTATTACGAGTACTTTATCTTCTTTAGTCATGTCTTCAGATTTTAGTTTACAGATTTAGAATCAATTGCAATTCCTGGACTCATGGTAGAAGAAAGATAAATGCTACGTACATAAACACCTTTAGCTGCAGTAGGCTTAAGCTTTACTAAAGTCTGAATTAATTCTTGAGCATTTTCTTTAATCTTTTCTGCATCAAAAGATACTTTACCGATTGCTGCGTGAACAATCCCGTATTTATCAACTTTGAAATCGATTTTACCTGCTTTTACTTCCGCAACTGCTTTACCAATTTCCATAGTTACAGTACCTGACTTAGGATTAGGCATTAGACCTCTTGGACCTAAGATTCTTCCTAGTGGACCAAGTTTTCCCATTACTGCTGGCATAGTAACGATAACGTCAACATCTGTCCAACCACTTTTGATTTTATCTAAGTATTCGTCAAGTCCTACATAATCAGCTCCCGCTTCTTTTGCTTCTGCTTCTTTGTCTGGGGTAACTAATGCAAGAACTTTTACATCCTTACCAGTCCCGTGTGGAAGAGATACTACACCTCTTACCATTTGGTTCGCTTTTCTTGGATCTACTCCAAGTCTAACTGCGATATCCACAGACGCATCAAACTTCGCTGTATTTACTTCTTTTACTAATGCAGAAGCCTCTTCTAGGCTATATGCTTTTGCTTTTTCTACTTTACTTAAAGCTTCTTTCTGTTTCTTTGTCAATTTTGCCATTTCAATAAGATTTAAGCGTTCGTAGGTTTAGCTCCAGTTACTCTAATTCCCATAGATCTTGCAGTACCTGCTACCATAGTCAAAGCTGAATCAATTGTGAAACAGTTTAGATCTGTCATTTTATCTTCAGCAATTTTTTTAACTTGGTCCCAAGAGACAGACCCTACTTTGTTACGGTTAGGCTCGCCTGATCCGCTTTTAAGTTTTGCAGCTTCAAGTAATTGAATTGCAGCAGGAGGAGTTTTGATTACAAATTCAAAAGATTTGTCTTCGTACACTGTAATTACTACAGGTAAAACTTGTCCTGGCTTGTCTTGAGTTCTTCCGTTAAATTGTTTACAAAACTCCATGATGTTCACACCCGCGGAACCTAGAGCAGGTCCTACCGGTGGAGAAGGATTGGCAGCGCCACCTTTCACCTGAAGTTTTACCATTTTAAAGACTTTTTTAGCCATTTTCTTTGTTTGTTTTAATTTGAATAATTAATGAGTTTGGAAGCATTCATTATTCTACCTATTGCTTATCTCACTTCGCAAATTGGTATTTCGGACTGCAAAATTATAAATAAAAATCCATCTGACCAACCCTAACCCGCTAAATTTCAAAAAGATTTATCATTTTTTTTTGGATCCTCCTTAGAGTATTGAAAAATTCGTAGGTTGCCATCCCTTCCTATCGGTACTGTACGCAAAATAGATCAAAAAAGCCGAAAGAAATTTTTCTTTCGGCTTCTTACTTTATAAATGAATTTAAAGCTTAATTCTATACTTTTTCCACTTGCATAAAATTCAGTTCCATTGGTGTTTTTCTTCCAAAAATCATCACTGAAACTTCTAGTTTCTTTTTGTCTTCTAGAATCTTTTCCACGGTTCCGTTGAATCCATTAAATGGACCGTCAATTACTTTTACGCTTTCTCCAACCACATAAGGGATAGCCATATCAGAAGCAAATTCTGACAATTCATCAATACGTCCTAGCATTCGATCAACTTCGGACTTACGCATCGGTACAGGATCACCACCTTTGGTTAAGCTAAGGAACGAAATCACCCCAGGAATGTTTTTAATGACGTGTGGAATTTCCCCCATAAGGTTGGCTTCCACCATTAAATAACCTGGATAATAAGGTCTTTCTTTTGGAACTTTCTTCCCATTTCTAATCTGAATCACTTTTTCCATTGGAATTACAACTTGCGCTACGTACTCGTCGTAATTTAATCGTTGGATCTCATTCTCGATATAGGTCTTTACTTTGTTCTCCTGACCACTGACAGTTTTTAATACATACCACTTTAAATCACTCATCATCCTATATTATACTAGTTAAACAGGTTAATTAACAAAGCTAAAGCATTTTGTATAAACTCACTGAAAAGAGTATCAACTCCAAATAAAAATATAGCCAACAACACTGTTCCAATTGTAATTGCAATTGTCGAAGACTGTAGCTCTGGCCATTTTGGCCACTCTACTTTTTCCGTAAATTCAGTATATGAACCTTTTAAAAAACTTACAAATGAACTCATAATTCTGTTTTGCACGGGCACAAGGATTCGAACCCTGATCAACGGTTTTGGAGACCGGTATCCTACCATTGGACGATGCCCGTAGAAAAGGTTCCGTAAGGATCTTACGGAACCTCAATTATATAATACTAGATTATTCTAAGATTTCAGTAACCTGACCAGCACCTACAGTTCTACCTCCTTCTCTAATTGCAAATCTAAGACCTACGTTAAGAGCAATTGGTTGAAGTAGTTCAACAGTGATAGTTAAGTTGTCACCTGGCATTACCATTTCAACACCTTCTGGCAAGAAGATTTCACCTGTTACGTCTGTAGTTCTTACGTAGAACTGAGGACGGTATTTGTTATGGAATGGAGTGTGACGTCCACCTTCTTCTTTAGAAAGGATATAAACCTCAGCTTTGAATTTTTTGTGTGGAGTTACAGAACCTGTTTTTGCGATAACCATCCCTCTTTTAATGTCGGTTTTTTCAATACCTCTTAAAAGTAGACCTACGTTATCTCCAGCTTCACCTCTGTCAAGAATTTTTCTAAACATCTCAACCCCAGTTACAGTCGATGTTAATTTTTCATCTCCCATACCTACGATATCAACACCTTCACCAGAGTTGATTACACCTGCTTCAATTCTACCAGTTGCAACAGTACCTCTACCAGTAATAGAGAATACGTCTTCGATTGGCATCAAGAATGGCTTGTCTTGGTCTCTTACAGGAAGTTCGATCCAAGTATCAACTGCATCCATTAATTCTTCTACAGTTGCAACCCATTTAGCTTCTCCATTAAGTGCACCTAATGCAGAACCTTGAATTACTGGAGAGTTATCTCCATCGTATTCGTAAGAAGAAAGAAGATCTCTTAATTCAAGCTCAACAAGCTCAAGTAATTCTGGATCATCCACCATATCCACTTTGTTCATGAAAACTACTACCTTAGGTACGTTTACCTGACGGCAAAGAAGGATGTGCTCTCTTGTTTGAGGCATAGGTCCATCTGTCGCAGCACATACTAGGATAGCTCCGTCCATTTGCGCAGCACCAGTTACCATGTTCTTAACATAGTCGGCGTGACCTGGACAGTCTACGTGAGCGTAGTGTCTATTTTCTGTTTCGTATTCAATGTGCGAAGTATTAATTGTAATACCTCTTTCTTTTTCCTCTGGAGCAGAGTCAATTGCAGAGAAGTCTCTCTTGTCAGCTAAACCTTTATCTGCTAATACTTTAGAAATAGCAGCAGTCAAGGTAGTCTTACCGTGGTCTACGTGACCAATTGTACCAATGTTTAAGTGTGGTTTGCTACGATTAAACGTTTCCTTTGCCATGATTTAAATTATTTTATTTAATTAATTTTAAAATTTCGGTGTGCAAATATAATGATTTTTTAAATATTAAAACCATTTTCAGAAAAAATTGTTTCAATATCAGTTTCAATAAGTTGCACCCTACTTTGAAGTCTTAAAAACGAAGGGTAAAATTACAAATTTTTTTCTTTTTAGAAAAACATCCTTCAATTTAATTGGCCGCCTATCGCTAACACGCCCAAAAATGGTGCAATGAAAAATCCTGATGAATGATCAGGACTTTTATACTTTGAGCCAACGATGAGATTTGAACTCACGACCTCTTCCTTACCAAGGAAACGCTCTACCCCTGAGCTACGTCGGCAAAATCTAAATAAAAAAATCACATCCCTGCGGTGTGATTTTTTTAGAGCGGAAGACGGGGGTCGAACCCGCGACATTCAGCTTGGAAGGCTGACGCTCTACCAACTGAGCTACTTCCGCATTGTTTGTTGGTAAACGGTTTGCAAATTTAATTAATAATTTGAAATCTGCAAATTTTAATTAAAAAAAAGTGGGGAGAGCAGGATTCGAACCTGCGAAGCCGAAGCAACTGAGTTACAGTCAGTCCCATTTGACCGCTCTGGAATCTCCCCAATCTTAATTTTTATCTGAGCCTCCAGAGGGATTCGAACCCACGACCCCGAGATTACAAATCACGTGCTCTGGCCAACTGAGCTATGGAGGCAAATAGATTTCAAAAGAACGCTTTCTCTTTTTGCGAGTGCAAATATAAGTTTGTTTTTTTGAAATCTACAAATTATTTCGACACTTTTTTCTAAAAAAAAATTATGCCATTTCTTTTTTCTTGATTAACAGCTTTTTAGCTGTGTCAGCGCATTGATCTAAACTCTCCTCAAAACTTGTCGCAGTCTTTTTAACTACGATATCATCACCAGGAACCACCAATCGGATCTCGGTCGTCTTGTTTTCTTTTGACGCTGTATTTTCTATCTTCAAATGCACCTGGCATTCCAAAATATGATCATAAAAAGTACTTAATTTGCTTAGTTTTTTATCGATATGGTCTTCTAGTGGTTCGTGTGGCGTCAAACCTGTCGCCTGAATTGAAATTTTCATAAAATTAAATTTTTAAAATTAAACATTATCACGATACGTCAGTTACTTTTTCTTTGCTCTTGGATGTGCTTTTTCAAAAACTTTTTTAAGCTGCGCTATATCCGAATGGGTATAAACTTGGGTGGATGCTAAACTTGCATGGCCCAATAAATTCTTCACCCTAGAAATTTCAGCCCCATTTTCTAACACATGAGTTGCAAAACTATGTCTTAAAATATGAGGACTTTTTTTCTCTTTCGAAGTGACAAGACTAAGGTAGCTTTTTACCCCAAGATACACAAACTTCTCCCCTAGTTTTTCTCCTTTTTGAGAAAGAAAAAAATAGGGCTGGGTCTCTGCACATCCTCCTCTATTCTTCACGTAGGATTCGAGCAGCTGCCCGAGTTCCTTCGAGATAGGAAGCACCCTTAACTTATTGCCTTTTCCATGCACGCGAATCTCCAGTTTTGAAAAATCAACATCTTCGTTTTTCAAATTGCAAAGTTCCATACGACGCACACCTGTTTGATACAAAACTTCGACCAATAATGAAAAAAATTCCATTTTCGAATCGCCATGATTGTCAATATTTTGTAAATCAGAGACTTCTTCGCGAGACAAGGGAATTTGTTTTTCAGAATAGAACTTCAAACTTGAAATACTTTCAAGAGGAGAAACCTCAATCTCTTGAATTTTAAGAAGAAATAAATAAAAACTGCGCAGACTGGACAGTTTCCGATTGATACTTCTTTTGGATAATTTTTTCTCACTTAAAAAAACCATGAAATTTCGAACGACTTTTTTGCCGATTTTCCGCAAATCCTCTTCCCCTTCGGTTTCTAGTACAAAAGAGTAAAAATCTCGAAGATCCTTCCTGTAGCTCTCTATGGTATGTGGAGAATACCGCCGTTCTACTTCAATATATTCTAAATACTTCTCAATCATGAAACAAAAAAATCACTTTCCAAATATACAATTTAGAAAGTGATTTTAATATGTGTTAAAAAAAACGAAGCTTATGCTTGCTCCTCTAAGCTCGCAGCTCTCTGCTTGTATGCAGCTTTTGCGTTCTTTGCTCTTTTCGTTACAGAAGGTTTAACAAACTGCTGTCTTGCTCTTAGAGAACGAACAACACCCGTTTTATCAAATTTTCTTTTGTATCTTTTCAGGGCTCTATCAATAGCCTCTCCGTCTTTTACTGGGATAATTAACATAATTTACATCTCATTTTGGACTGCAAAAATAAAACTATTTTTTTAACTGACCAAATATATTAATTTGAAATTATTGTTCTCTTGTTTCTATTTTTACTCCTCTTAAATTTTAACTAATTTGCCTCGCCATGAAAAACACTCAATACATTGCCATAACAGCCTCTGCAGGATCTGGAAAAACCTACACACTCGTTAAAAACTTTCTTGCCCTTTGCTTGGCTAGACCCAACAATAAAGAAGCGATTCGGCATATTCTCGCGCTTACCTTTACAAATAAGGCTGCGAATGAAATGAAAGCAAGACTTATCGAATGGCTAAAAATTTTCACCTCATCGGAGTACAAAAGTAGTTTTGAACTCAAAGACATCCAGAAAACCCTTGAAGAAGCCCAAATTAAGGTGAGTCTTGAAGAGCTTCATTTTCGCAGCCAGAAAGTTTTAGATTATGTCTTGCATCATTATTCCCTACTTAGCATTGGGACCATTGATAAATTCAACGCAAAACTAATCCGTAGTTTTTCCTACGAGCTTGGACTTGCCCATCAGTTTAACCTTGAAATTAAAAGCGAACCGTACTTAATTGAAGCGGTTGATTTCATGCTAGATCAAATCGGTGAAAACAAAGAATTTTCGGGGCATATACTAGACTACATTCAAAACCAGTTAAACGAGGAAGCAAATCCAAATTTGAGTGAACTACTCTACGCCAAGGCCAAAATTTACGACCATGATATTCATGCAGGGGAATTAGAGAAGAATAAAGACTTCGATTGGAATGCGTACGAGCAGATTGACAAGGAAATACGCACAAGAGAAAAAGACCATCGAAAAAAGGCGGCTGAAATTGCAAAAGCATCTCTCGATTTAATGGAAAAGCAGGGTGTAAACATAGAGGATTTTGCACTGGGAAGTAGGGGTGGACTAGGATCTTTTTTTGAGAAGAGTGAAAAGTTTTTTGCGAAGGAGGCCAATAGATTCCCATTTCCTACTACAAGTGAAGAAAAAGCCGTCGCGAATTTCGACAAAATGGCCTCTGCAAAAGGAAAACCGAAAGAAGCTGAAATCAACTTCCTTGTTCCCTTATTAAAAGAGAACAGGCTTCAAATCATAGATCATCATATTCAATCTATAAAATTGGAGAAAATAAGGAAAGAACTCTTAGGGCTTAAGGTCAACTCAGAAATCCAAGAGCAACTCGCTCATATTGAAAAAGAAAATGACCTTGTTCTTTTGTCCAAATTCAATTTGATGATTCAAGAGCATATTCGACGTGAACCTTCCGCCTTTATTTATGAAAAGATAGGAGCTCAATACAATCATTTTTTCTTTGATGAATTTCAAGATACTTCTCGGATTCAATGGAACAATATCTCGCCTTTAAGGGACGAGGCCATCTCAAGTGAAAATAGCTCGTTTACTTTGGTCGGCGATCCGAAACAAAGCATCTATCGTTTTCGAGGAGGAGACAGCGAACTTATGCTTGAAATCACTAGTGGAAAGGAAGGAATTCGTGACACCCCTCTTTTAAAATCTCTCGACACGAACTATCGAAGCGCCGAGTCGATCGTGAGTTTCAACAACGAACTTTACGATTACCTTTCACGAGGATTAAAACCAGCGCACCAACTACTTTTCTCCACTCAGGCCCAGCAAAAGGCTCATAAAAAAGAAAAAGGAAGAGTAAAAATAAGTCTGAGTGAAGAAGCTACTATTGCTCTGTTTTTCGAAGAATTGGCTGACAAGATGCATCGAGACATTCAAGAGGGACTTGACAATGGATTTTCGTTCTCAGATTTCACCATTCTATGTACGAAAAACGATCATATTGTTGCACTTTCAGAGTCACTTGGATCTCTAGAGGTCCAATACAATGGTGAAAACACTTTGATTAAGACTATTTCTGACAATGGACTCACTCTTGACAGCTCTCTAACCCTAAGAGCTCTCATCCAATTCTTTAATTGGCAGCTAAAACCCGAGAGCAGGCACTATCTTGTAAACGCCTTATATCTCTTAAATGAATTAGGCCGCATCACCCTATCTGATTTTACCGAGGAAATTCTATATCTTTTATCGCTAAAGGAAACTGATTTAAAGGAATACTTAAAAGTTTATTATCAACTAAACTTAGACTCCACTTCTCTTAGCGACCTAAATTTATACAACTACATAGAGGCATACACGCATGAGTTTGAATTAGCTTCGAGAGAAACAAGCTATCTATTAAACTTCTTGGAAGTGGTCTTTACCTTTACACAAAATCAAGGAATGGGTCTTTCTGACTTTCTGACCTATTGGGACCAAGAAGCAAGCAAAACAGCCATTCAAACCAGTGAAAGCATAGACGCTATTAAACTCATGACGATTCACTCAGCGAAAGGGCTTCAATTCCCAATCGTACTACTTCCTTTACTAAACGATAAAAAATTAGAAACGTTTACTCAGTGGTTTCCCCTTGAAAACCTAGGATCTCTTAAAACGGTCAATATCTCTCAATTCCATAAAGACCATATTCCTTACGATTCAAGTATGAATAGCTTCAATGAAGAGAATATTTACAAAAATAAAATTGACCAACTTTGTCTAACGTATGTCGCAACTACCAGACCAGAGGAACAACTCTTTATTTACCTTCAAAAAAGCACCCCTACGGGATCTCTCTCTGGCATTCATGAGTTTATTCAATCGAAAAACCCTGAAAATCTCCTTGAATTCGACCTCTATGCCGAGGTGGAAAACTCCTATGAAAAACAATCAAAAAACAAAGAAGAAAAAAGAAATTCTTTAAAAATTGAGACTCTGAGTTCCACAAATTTTACAAAACATAAGATCAATATTGCCACACCTTCCAAAAACTATCAAGCGACAAATCAGACCGTGCGTGTAGGATTATTTGTACATGAAATTCTAGAACGTATTGCGCATCGCTCCCAATTGGATTCCGTCCTAAAGAGCTACCTTATAAAAGGAGTCATTACGAACGAAGAAAAAATTCAAATCTCTGAGAGACTCTTAGGCATTTTCCAGAATCCTCAATACGCTCCGTATTTTGAAACAGATGCAAAGGTCCGAAGCGAAAAAGAAATCTTAATTCGGGAAAATGGAAAACCAAAAACCTACAGAGTGGATCGACTTATCGAAACGGACGAGGGCTTAATTGTCATCGATTTTAAAACGGGAGCACCCAATCCTTCTCACAAGAAGCAGCTAAGTCACTATCAATCTATTTTAGAGAGTATCGGAGAAAAAGTACTAAGAACCGAACTCATATATCTTTAAGAAAAAAAAGTCCACTCGAAGCTTCTTATAGAGAGAAACCTTGAGTGAACTCTTACTTACTATACACCTTAAGTATTAGGCGCCCGTATTATCTACAAAAACTCTTTGTGCTAATTCTTGATCGAAAAGGTAAAGTGCAGAGGTGTTGTCTTTTACTCTTTTTATTTTCGCCACCAATAAAGCGGCAGAAGCCTCCTCCTCAACCTGTTCATTAATAAACCACTGTAGAAATGAAACGGTTGCAAAGTCACTTTCTTCTGTAGCCACTTTTGCAATTTCAAATATACTTTTGGTTACCAGTTTTTCGTGCTCAAGCGCAAACTCAAAAACTTGTTGTTCATTCTCAAATTCAAAAGGAGGTTTTTCAATTCCTTCCATCTGAACCTCACGACCCACATCTAGAATATAATCAAAGATTTTATCTGCGTGCATCAATTCTTCTTTGCTTTGAACTCTGAAATAATTTGCGATTCC
>JAEWIE010000038.1 GCA_023387375.1 Bacteroidota bacterium
CCAAGTTTACGAGGTAGAACGTTAATAAACAACCAAACGAGAAAGCTGTAGGTAAAGAGTTGAAAAATACTGTTTAAGGCAATTAGTAAGGCGGCGTATTCTCGATTGCCCTTTGCTAAATCATTCCATACGATGACCATGGCGATACATCTTGCGAGTCCTATTAGAATGAGACCCACCATATAATCAGGCTCGTCTCTCAAAAATAGAACCGCTAAAGCAAACATGAGAATAGGACCTACAATCCAATTAAGTAGAAGGGAAATACTAATCGTTTTTTTATCCTTTAGAGCCCTGGGCAAAAGAGAATAATTTACTTTCGCCAGGGGAGGATACATCATAAGAATTAGTCCTAGGGCAAGGGGAAGGTTGGTTGTACCAATCGATAAAGAATCCGTTAGTACGGTCAGGATTGGAAAAAGGTAACCAATTCCAATTCCGATTCCCATCGCAAGAAAGATCCAGAGTGTAAGGTAGCGGTCAAGAAATTTTAATTTTGCTTGCATTCGGTATTTTTGATTTTTGAAAAGACATAAAACATTTCACTCGCGATCTCTAGACTTCTTTCTGCGTACACCTTCGATTGTTCAGGCGTCAAATCAGAACTTTTAGGGTCTTCAAAAGGTAGTCCTATTCTCTTTTCTGCGCCCGGTATAAACGGACAGGCATCTTCGGCCTGAGAACAAGTAAGTACTGCGGCGAAAGAGGAAACTGGATTGAAGAGACTGTCATACTTTTTAGAAAAACCTAGAATAGGAGCGGAATTAGCCTCGTATTTTATCGCATAAACAGGATTAATGCCTTCTCCAATCTGCAAGACATCAAAGCCTTGGCTTAAAAGGGTTTCTGCAACTTTCGGATATAACGCGGTTACTTCTGTACCACCCGAGTAACAAGTGACTCTCTCCACTTTAAAATGAGATGCAGCGACCTTCGCCCAGACCTGCGCCAAATGGCTTCTTCGCGAGTTGTGCGTGCAAATAAAATTTAAGTTAATGTCCTTTTTGTGGTTGGCTTTTTTTTGAATGTAATCAATTAGGGGTTGCAATTTGTGAATGCGATCCGCACTTACTAATGGCTCAAATTGCAACGCCTGGATTATCTTTAAAAGAGTAGAATTCATCAGTGAAACGCATTAGCAGCAGCCTGAATTGGGTGAACAGCTAGAAGTCGCAGTAGGCGTAAGCTCAGATAAGTTTTTGTGTACTTTTTCAGTCGGGATTCCGCAAGCATCTTGCGCTAGGCAGGCTGTTTCTTTGTTTTTCAAAACAAAAACTTTTCCGTCAAAGTCTAAATCGTATTTCCCAATCGTTTCATTTTGATACTCCACCTCAATCTCGGAATCTTCAATTCCTAGTTTCTCTTCGGATAGTTTTATGATATTTAGCAGTTTGCCCGGTTTTAGACGATGTTCAAAATCGTTTGCATTCCATAGTTGAAAGTTGACCGTTTTTTCTTTTCTAATGACTCCACCACAGTCAATGAAGTTCTTTTCAATTTGACCTACTTCAGTTACATGAAAATGCTCAGGAACAAAAGTTCCATTTTCTAATTTGAATTCGACGTTGTCTAAGGAAGGTAAAATTGCTTTAATTTCTGATAGTTTCATACTATTTAATTATTAGGGTGAATAAGGGTAGTGTTAAGGTCTTTAGTAAATAGAATCTATTGCGAGGAACGAGCTTGGAACTAATACTAGCAGCAAGTGTCGATGGAAACATTTTGGTCGAAGAAGCCGTTGATCTCTGCTTGAAATTGTTTCCACACTTCTTCATCGATGCAGTAACACATAGATTTTCCTTCGATAGAACCTTTGATGATTCCTATGTTTTTTAATTCTTTTAAATGCTGTGAGATCGTAGCTTGAGCAAGGCCAAGCTCATCCACTAGGTCACTACAAATACAAGCCTTTTGGTTGATGATATACTGAAGTATTGCGATCCTTCCAGGATGCGCTAAAGCTTTCAAAAGTGTAGCAAGTTTGTTTTGCTCCTGCGTAAACAGATCTGTTTTTGTGATTCCCATTGCCTATATTTCGATATTGCAATATTACGATGATAAAATAAATGCAGCAAATTATTTCGTAGAAATTTTAAAAATAAATAGGGAAGTTAGAAGAATCTAGAATGTATAAAATGGGGTATTCTAAAGCAAGTAATCGTAATGAAGCAAATGGGAGTGACGTACTATGTATATGATTGACTGTGAATCGTAAATGACTCACTTACTATTGAAAACGAATTTTTATGAACTTAAGGTCTTAAAATTTTCTCCATGACCTTTCCTTTTGCGAGTTCATCAATGAGCTTATCTAAGTAACGAATTTCTCTCGTAAGCTTTTCTTCTATTTCCTCGACGCGGTATCCACAAATCATTCCTGTGATTTTGGATGCGTTTGGATGGATCTGAGCCTCCGAAAAGAAATCTTCAAAATTCGTTTTGTTTTCGAGATGACTCTCCAATGCATTTTCGTCATAGCCCGTGAGCCAAAAAATGATCTCGTTTACTTCGGCTTTAGTTCGTCCTTTCTTTTCTGCTTTCTGAATGTAATGAGGATAAACTGATGCAAAAGGCATTTTGTAAATTCTCTCTTTGTTTTTTTCGTTCATGATCAGATAGCTTAAGTTTAAAATGAATTCTTATTTTCTCTTAAATGCTCACTTTTAAAGGGGAGTACTGAAGGGCTGTCAAAGGCTAAATTTACATAATTTCTAGAAGACCGAAGCGAATGAACTTCGCTTGCTTTGGTTTGTAAGGTAAACGAAATATAATACGACTCCTTAAAAGACAAAGCCCATAGCCTTCACCTCTTGGTTTTTCTTTAAAGCTGCAAAGTAAAGGGTCTGTTCAGCCTCTAGCGCGCTCCCTGCAAATGGCTCTAAATCTTGGCGTGAAGCTTTATCTTTTAATTCAAAAGTACGGATTTTGACCTTTGATTGATAGGTTTCAAAATGGGCCGTGATTTCCACTAGTTCAATCGAATCGTATTTAGAAAAGGAGGGGATTAGAAGAGAAGTTGCAAACAGATCTTTTGAAATCTTAAGCTCGTTTTTTATTCTTGGAACCTTTCCAAATTCAAACTCTTGTAAATTCTTTTTCCCTTGTTCGGTTTCAAGGCCTCGGAAGACCCTTCGGTCTCCTTTAGAAGTACTGGTATCCAAATCTTTAATGAGGGTCATGACCTTCGCAAATTTTTGATATAGGTATTTGTCCTCTGCTAGGGGCATATAGTCTTTAAGGGCGTCTCTAAGCATTTTTCCAGACTTCGAACAATGCCCAAACTCAGAGCTGTTCTGACGAACCTTGGCGTAGCTTTCTTTCTCTTCGTAGGAGGTTTTGTTAAATCCACTCTTTCGGCGAACCACATTTACGCCATTGAGTTGGTAGTACACCAGATCCCCAA
>JAEWIE010000041.1 GCA_023387375.1 Bacteroidota bacterium
CAAGAATTATTAGGGCATAGTGATATTAGAACAACCATGATTTACACTCATATTACGGATGTAGATAAGAAATCGACACCAAGTCCATTAGATTTTTTATAACCTAAAATAAAAAACCCAACTTTACCTTTTTGGGTGTAAAATTGGGTGTTTATCTTTTAACTGATTAATTACCAGTGTTTATTGCGGAGAGAGAGGGATTCGAACCCCCGGACCTGTGACAGTCAACGGTTTTCAAGACCGCCGCATTCGACCACTCTGCCATCTCTCCAAAAAACGATTAATTTCGTTTTCAGTGGTGCAAATATAAAGAGGTTTTCACTTTCATACAACTATTTTACAAAGAATTATTACAACATCCTTATAGTCAAGGTGAAAAATTAAGATTTGACAGTATACATACCTAAATACACAGCCAATATTCCCACTAACACACTTAATAGAACGTATAACAAGGCAATCGACATCTGTGAATTCTGCATGAGGCTAGTCGTTTCTGACGCAAAAGCAGAAAACGTCGTAAACCCTCCACAGAATCCTCCAATCAAAAAATATTTAGCACCTGGCTCTTTCAGAAAGAAAACGGAAAAAAGTCCAATCAAGTAACACCCTATAATATTCACGGTAAAGGTTCCTAAGGGAAATGCCCCTACCGATCCTAATTTTGAAGTATAAGTGGATACTAGAAAGCGTAGAACGCTTCCTAGTCCGCCGCCTAAAAATACGAGAACTAGACTTTTCATTCCTACTTATTCTAATTCTGCAAGATATTTCTCCGCATCCATAGCCGCCATGCATCCAGACCCCGCAGCCGTAATGGCTTGACGATAGATATGATCTTGTACATCACCCGCTGCAAAAACACCTGGTAAATTGGTACGACTTGATCCTTTTTCAGTCACAATATATCCGTTTTCGTCTGTCGTGATCTGATCTTTAAAGATCTCTGTATTGGGTTTATGCCCAATAGCAATAAAAATACCGTGCACCTCAATCTCTGAAGTTTCGTTCGTTTGATTATTGATAACTTTGGCTCTTTCCACTACTCCATTTTCCCCCTCAATTCCCACTAGTTCATGGAAATATTTCACTTCGATATTCGGTGTGTTATTCACGCGGTGAACCATCGCTTTAGAAGCTCTAAATTCTCCTTTTCTTACGAGCATGGTTACTTTGTTAGTTAATTTTGCTAAGTAAGTTGCTTCTTCCGCTGCGGTATCTCCACCTCCTACAACGATGACATCTTTTCCTTTGTAGAAAAAACCATCACAAGTAGCGCAGGCCGAAACTCCGCCCCCAGAATAAGTCTTCTCATCTTCTAGGCCTAAATATTTAGCTGTAGCCCCAGTAGAAATAATGACGGTTCTAGCTTTCAATTCTTTATTTCCAGCCCAAAGAGTATGAATACCTCCTTTCTCAGTCGAAAACTCAGCTTTAGTAATCATTTCATAATGCACTTTGGTATCGAAACGCTCTGCCTGAGCTTGCAACTGAAGCATCATTTCTGGTCCTGTAATTCCCTCAGGATACCCCGGGAAATTATCCACTTCTGTAGTGGTCGTTAACTGACCTCCAGGTTCAAGCCCCGTATAAAGTTCTGGTTTTAAATCCGCTCTCGCAGCGTAAATCGCAGCTGTATATCCTGAAGGGCCAGACCCTACAATAAGGCAGTCTAAAATGCTTTCCATAAATATTTATCTAAGTTTATATAGGTTTACTTGCCCTAAAATTGGGCTCATTTTTAATTTTAAAGGCTCAAAAGTCGGATTATTATCTGACTTTTTAAAGCTTTAGCACATGAATTCTATCAATGATTCAAATTCAATAATTCATAAGCTTACAATTCGACCTTCACTTTGTCAACATTCAATATTTTGTATACCAGTTCACGAAGCAGTTCGCCTCGATCTACGGCGGCAGCCCCCACCCCTCTTTCTCTCATATGGTAATCCCGAATAATGGATATGACTCGAGTCGCTTGCTTTAAGTTATAACGAGAGGCTGCGTCCCGGATTTCGTTTAGGAAAAAAGGATGTGTAAGGCCCATCGTTTTCAAAACTTCCTGCTGAGGCATTCCTTTCATCGTATGAAAGAAGATAATATTGCAAAAATAGCGGTAAAACAGCGTTATCGTTCCCCCACTGGATTTGGGAGATTTACTCATAAAATAAGCAATACGCAGTGCTTTTTCCTTATCTTTTAGTCCTAGCGCTTTTTGAAGTTCAAATGTATTAAACTCTTTGCTAATTCCTATATGGGTCTCTACTAGTTTTCCATCAAGAACTTGATTTTCCTTTAAAATCAATTTGAGTTTCTCTAATTCAGATCGGATTCGAGAAAGATCGCTTCCTAGGTGATCTGCTAGAAGTGCTGGTATGGAAGGCTCCACGGAAATCCCAAGCTTTTTGCATTCACTCGCAATCCATGCTGCTAGTTGATATTCTTTAACTGGTTCGCTTAAGAAACTCATGGACTTTGACTTAAGCTTTTTCATAAACTTTTTGCGCTCGTCCATTTTCTTGTGCTTGTGGGCCAGTACAAGAACCGTTGTGGGAATTGGATTTTCTACATAGGAATTGAAAATTTCACTAGCTTTTTCGTCAAAGCGTAAGTCCTGCGCCTCTTTTACAATAATAAGATTATAGTCTCCCATCATCGGCATTTGCTGCGCAAAGGAAATAATTTGTGGA
The DNA here is from genome assembly GCA_023387375.1 of Bacteroidota bacterium. Lineage (GTDB taxonomy): Bacteria > Bacteroidota > Bacteroidia > Flavobacteriales > Weeksellaceae > Planobacterium_A. The sequence goes on from JAEWIE010000041.1 coordinate 2,691, forward strand.
ATGTTCGTTTCCTTCCCATAGAGTACAGTTTGCCCAAAGGCTTTTTCATCCTCTTGCAAAACCTCATTCTCTAACACGCTCACTACCAAATCAATAAAGTAAGGTTCTTCCCCATGGAAAAAATAGATCGGAAGAAGTTCTTTATTTTTAATATTTTTGATGAGTAAATCTAATTCTTTCATACCTGTGCAAGTGCCAAAACTGAATTTTCCGAGGGACTTTGATTTTGCGATCCGTAGAGACAAAGATAAGTTTTTTATTTATGATTCAGTTCGCAAGACTACCCTTTTACTAACCCCAGAGGAATGGGTAAGACAGCATTGGATTCACTATTTCCTCCATGAGAAAGGTTACGCGCCTTCCTCCTTACTTAGCGAAAAAAAAATAACACTTAATGGTCTCACCAAAAGGTTAGATTTAGTCGTAACAGAGAAAACGCTTCCCAAAATTCTAATTGAATGCAAAGCTCCACATATACAGCTTTCACAAACGACCTTTGAACAAATTGCCCGTTACAATTCAGTGCTTAAGGCCGAAACAATCCTCTTAAGTAATGGGTTTACTCATCTACTGGCCAAAACCACGGAAAATGGGTATGAATTTATAAAATTTGAATTTTAATTCTTCATGAACACTGTATATACAAGAAATAGATTTTTGTCCATCGTACCTCTTTTGGTCTTTGTCATTACTTTCCTTGGATTTGGAATTTACAACCAGGATTTTTATGCCCTTCCTTCCCCACTGGCAGCACTAGTGGGTATTGTCGCGGCCTTTGTTCTTTTTAAAGGCACGATCCAAAATAAAATGGACACCTTCTTAAAAGGTTGCGGAGATGGACAAATTCTCACCATGTGTATTATCTATCTCCTTGCCGGCGCTTTTGCTGCTGTATCAAAAGCAGCAGGAAGTGTCGATAGCATCGTGAATTTAGGAATGACCTATATTTCTCCACAATATTTTGCAGCTGGTATTTTTGTGATTGCTTCCTTCCTATCGTTCGCCTCAGGAACTTCCGTAGGATCCATTGTAACGCTTGGTCCCATTGTGATTGAACTAGCGAGCAAGAGTGATTCACCCTTAGGCCTAGTAGGCGCCGCTCTACTGTGTGGAGCCATGTTTGGTGACAACCTTTCCATTATATCTGATACGACCATTGCAGCGACGCAAAGCTTAGGTTGTGACATGAAAGATAAATTTAGGGCCAATTTTAAACTCGCACTACCTGCTGCAATTCTTGCTTTAGGCTTTTTCATTTATGCGGGCCGAAATGGATCACCAAGCCCTATCGAGAATTCAAATTTACATTTTGATCTTCTATTAATTTTACCCTATTTACTTGTCATTGCGCTCGCACTTAAGGGTGTCAATGTCTTTGTCACCTTATTTTTAGGACTACTCTCTGCGGCGATTCTAGGACTCTGGAACTCAAGCTTTGATTTTTTAACTCTAAGCAAAACTACCTATGAGGGTTTTACCGATATGTCTGAAATCTTTTATCTTTCTCTTTTAACAGGAGGTCTTGCCGCTCTTGTAGAAAAAGCAGGAGGCATTCAGTACATACTAAGCGCAATCAATAGACTCATCTATAATAAAAAGAGCGCTTCCCTTGGAATTGGAGCACTAGTTGGTGCTACGAATCTTTGTGTTGCAAACAACACGATCGCGATTTTGATTTCGGGAAAAGTGGCCAAGGAAATAAATGACAAATATGAGTTAGAAGCTAAAAATTCAGCCTCTATCCTCGATATATTTGCTTGCTATATTCAAGGAGTTATTCCTTATGGAGCGCAGATACTCATCCTCATCTCATTAAGTGGTTTTAAGATTGAGTATGTCGATCTTCTCTTAAATTCATATTATCTTCACTTACTACTTCTATTCACCCTTGGTTTTATTTTCTTGAAAAAGAAAAAGGACTTAGCTTAAATTAGCAATTAAGAAGTAGGTTTCAAGAATTAAAATTGAGTCAGGACTGAATTAATGAGGTAGTTTCTCTCTGAAATATCCGTATACCCAAGTTCCTGCAACGGCGCTCAAAAGCGTGACGATAATAACGGTGGCTCCAGTCCCAATCTGGGCAAACAACGGGCCTGGACAAGCTCCCGTGGTCGCCCAGCCCAAACCGAAAATCAGTCCGCCGTAGATCTGACCTTTATTGAATTTCTTGGGATGAAATTCTATTTTTTCTCCATAAATGGTTTTGATATTGAATTTCTTGATTAGCCCTATGGAAAGCATCCCTATCGCTATGGCACTTCCTATAACCCCGTACATATGGAACGATTGCAATCGAAACATTTCCTGTATGCGAAACCAACTTATTACCTCGGCTTTTACGAATACGATTCCAAATAGGATACCTAGTACGAGATATTTTAGGTTATAATACCATTTGTGCTCTAAGGAGCTTTCGTTTACGCACATGGCATCTAGCTCTCGAAGCTCTCGCTCTTTCTCTGACTCTATCATTTGTCGCATTTCTATTTTTTTAAAGTGAAAGAATAACAGGCAAAATCAAATTCGCCATAATAAAGCCTCCAATCATAAAGCAAACGGTTGCAATTAGAGAAGGCAATTGAAGGTTAGAAAGGCCCATAATGGCGTGTCCACTTGTACATCCCCCTGCGTAGCGCGTTCCAAATCCTACTAAAAAACCACCGACAACCATGAGCAAAAATCCTTTCAATGAAAAGAGAGATTGCCAGCTCATGATTTCACTAGGAACCAAACTTTTATAGTCTGTGATGCCGTAGCCCGCAAGTTCTGATACTAATTTTGGACTCACTTCGATTGGATTGGGGTTTGACAAAAGACTGATGGCAATCACTCCTCCTAGGAATATTCCGAATACAAACAATAAATTCCATACTTCTTTTCTCCAATTGTATTTGAAAAAGGGGATATTCAAAGGCATGCACGACGCGCAGATATGCCGTAGTGATGAGCTGATCCCAAAGGATTTATTTCCTAAAATCAATAGTGTAGGTACGGTTAAACCAATTAAGGGCCCAGCCACATACCAAGGCCAGGGTTGTTTTATAAATTCTATCATTTTTCGTTTTTAAATCTCAATAGATTCCACAATTTCATCTTAACTTAATGATTTTACGACTTTGTTTACATTTTGCCACGATCCGCCGTTAATAACCGTCCGAATTCCTCTGCTTTCCAAAATGCGTTTTGCTTGACTGCTTCTGTGTCCACTTCTGCAAAAGACAACGATAGGATTCTTGCCGCTGAATTTTGAGAGTTGATCTCGAATTTTATCCAGCGGAATATTCACGGCCACTTTTACGCTGCCTTGAGAAAATTCGTTCGGCGTACGAACATCAACTAAAAAAGCGCCTGCTTTGATTGCTTCTGTTAATTGGCTATTCTCTGTTTTGCCAAATAAGAATGAAAAAAGATCCATAACTATCTATTTTAAAAGAGTTTTAAATGTTTGCGCAAGAACCTTCCTTGCATTCAATTGTTTTAGCTTCCGCAGCTTTCCATTCGTGGAATCCACCTGAAAAATTCTTGACATTTTCAAATCCGTTTTTGGCAAGAATAGAATATGCAAGCGCGGCACGGTCTCCCGCCTGACAGTAAATAACAACCTCCTTATCCTTACTAATTTTATCCAGGTTTTCGTCCAATGTACCCACAAAAGCATGAATAGCCCCCTCTATGTGTCCCGCTTCGTATTCACTCTCTCCTCGAACATCTACAATCTGAACTTCTCCATTGGAAATGTAGGATTTAAACTCATTAAGAGAAATCACATCGGCCTTTTCAAGTGGCAATCCCAAATTATCTACCTGGTCCACGTATCCAAAAATATTGTCTAGCCCAATTCGCATTAGTTTGCGAGTTAAATCCTCGATCTGATGATCCCCGCATACGAGCATAAACTGCTGCTGATAATCCAGTAACCAACCATTCCAGGTCGAAAAAGAATTGTTGCCCTGAATGTTTAGGCTACCTGAAATAAACCCGTTAGCAAAATCCTTTTTATCTCTCGCATCGATGACTTTTAGGCCCTTGTCGTACGCATCCAAAAATTCGTCTTTGGATAATTTTGGATGCTTAGGCACTTTTACTAGTAAGCGGCGCTCTACTTTGTTTAAATGCTTCATAGTCGCAAAGTATTTAGGGGGCTCTGGTTGATCTGCGAGTAGGTAACTCGTAAACCCCTGTTCATCCTCACCATATTGAAATGCCCAATTGCGAATTTTTTCATACCCCACGGTAGAACTAGGTACAGATCCCAGAGCCTTGCCACAAGCCGAACCGGCACCATGAGCTGACCACAGCTGAACGTAGTCAGGCAATGTTTCAAATTTTTTCAAGGATTGAAACATTTGTTTGGCTCCAATTTCTTTTGTGCCGATAAGCCCTGCTGCTTTTTCGAGAAGATCGGGACGACCCACATCTCCAACGAATACAAAATCTCCTGTAAAGACCATAACAGGACTATTGCTTGCCGGATGATCGTTTAACAAAAAGCTGATACTTTCGGGGGTATGTCCTGGTGTGTGCATCACTTCCAAGGAAAGATTCCCAACTTGAATCACATCTCCCTCTTTTACTCCTTTGTTTGGGAACTCATACCTCCACTCTTCCCCTCCCTCCGTGGATAGATACATGGTAGCTCCTGTGACGGCCGATAGTTCTCTCGAACCGCATAGAAAATCGGCATGAATATGCGTTTCGGTAATGTGCGTAATGCGAAGATTGTTTTGCTTCGCAATATCCAGATAGACATCTATATCTCTTTGCGCATCGATCACGATCGCTTCTCCCGTAGCTTGACAGCCTACTAAGTAGCTACTATGAGCTAAACTCTTATCATAAACGTGTTGAAAAAACATTCTATTCTATTTTTATTCGTTAATTATTCTTTTTGATACTGCAAATATGCGCCATACTTTTATCCTCAACAGCTACTTTTGTTACATTAGCTGATTTGGGCTTTGAAAGTATTCTCTATTTCGTCCACACAACCCTATCATCGATCCTTTCTGAACTAGCCCGCTCTATATCTAGACATCATTCTGACTTAGGATTGCTACTTCTAAATTAAGGTCTGTCTAATCAGGATGTAAATTCCCATAACCAATACAAACCAACCAAAAGCAGGTTTAAGCTTTTCCCCATTAATTTTCTTGGAAAGCTGCATGCCTATAAATATTCCAACCAGAGCAAATCCAGTTACTTTTAATAGAAAAACCCAATCCATTAACTCCACTCCACTTTCCCCTAAAAAACCAATCAGTGATTTTGCTGCAATAATGACAAGTGAGGTTCCCACAGCTTCTTTCATAGGGAGTTTGCTAAGTAAAACAAGGGCAGGGATAATCAAGAACCCGCCGCCCGCGCCTACAAGTCCCGTCAGCATTCCAACCCCTGCACCTTCTAATAGAATTAACGGATAATTGAACTCTTGTTTTTCCAATGCATTTGAAATCTCCCTACTGTCTTTTTTTATCATACTATAGGAGGCAAAAATCATCAAAAGGGCAAAGAGTAGCATGAGTAAAACGCTTTTGGTCACGGTAAAATTTCCAATCGAAAAAATCTCCTGGGGCAACGCGGGAACAATGTAAGACCTCGTGAGAAAAACAGAAACAATCGAAGGAATGCCGAATACCACAGCTGTTTTTAGGTTAACCAGAGCTTTTTTGAAGTAAGAAAAAGAGCCGGCTACACTTGTGGTACCGACTATAAAAAGCGAATAGGCAGTAGCTAGAACTGCGTCGATACGAAATAAATACACCAAAACGGGAACGGTAAGAATACTTCCACCTCCTCCAATAAGGCCCAACGATATTCCGATAAAAATAGAGGCTAAATAACCTAATGTATCCATCTGTTTTTAAGTTTGATCGTGCAAAAATGCATCAACTCAAAAACCGGTACAGCTACTTTGGTTACATTAATGTGATTTTGTTTCTACCAAGTTGAAGAACTTGGTTTTCTTCCAATTGTTTTAATAGGCGAGATACCACGACCCGGGCCGTTCCAAGTTCATTGGCTAATTGTTCGTGGGTCACCAAAATGGTTTTAGACTTCGCTAGTTCCGATTTCTTTTGGAGCAAATTCAAAAGTCGCTCATCTACTTTTTTGAAGGCGATTGCATTGACAATTTCGAGAAGTTCCTCAAAACGCTTATGGTACAAACGGAAAATATAATCCAGCCACTCGGGATGCTCTTTGATAAATAAGGACACCTTGTCCATAGGCAAAAATAAAATTTCCGCCTCTTCCTCAACCTCGGCTTTCACCTTGCTTGTTTCGTTATGCAGTCCGCCCAAAAAAGACATTATGCAGCTCTCGCCTGCTTTGATATAATACAAAAGAATTTCTCTGCCGTCCTGTTCGGTCCGAATTACTTTCATCATACCCTTCATTACAATTGGGATAGAGCGGATATGAGAATTCTCGTCCAGTATTATACTGCCTGCTTCATAGTTCTTCTGTATACTGTTCTTATATAGTTTCTCCACCAAATCAGGCGAAGACTGAAATTCGGATATCTGCTCTAATTTTTCCATTTTGCAAAGTTAGAAATTAAATGATGGGAGAAGCAATTTGGCTACGGGAAGTATCCACATCTAGAAGGGAACCACAGACCCCTAAGTAACAATCGCCTCTCAACAATTCCCACAGGGTCAATTTCCATTTCGCTATTCTACAAAAGCGGCGGTAACCGCACCCCTAGTAAAGGCAATCAAATAAATTAGGTGATATTTATCCTTATTAAATCCTATCTGAAGAAAGGATACACCATTGTCCAACTATTATTTATAGGCTATCTTTGTGCTTTCAAAAATTTTACTAAAAATCTAGGTCAATCTAACCTTTAAAAACCTCACATGATTAAAAATATCATATTTGATTTTGGAGGAGTCTTGATGGACTGGAATCCAAGATATTACTTCAAAGACTACTTTAAGGACGACGAAAAAATGGAATTCTTTCTAAATTCCATCGCAACTAATGAGTGGAATGCGCAGCAGGACAAAGGCCGAGCTCTTAAAGAAGCCACGGACCTACTTGTGAAGCAGCATCCCGATTGGGAGAAAGAAATTCGAGGCTACTACGACAACTGGACCACCATGCTTCGCGGAGAAATTCCGCAAGGAGTTAGTGTACTAAAAGAACTCGCTAAAACCCGGTATTCGCTCTATGGTTTAACCAACTGGTCGCATGAAACGTTTCCTTATGCACTTGAGAATTATGACTTCTTTCAACTTTTTGAGGGAAAAATTGTGGTTTCGGGAGAAGAAAAATTAATAAAACCCGATCCAGAAATCTGGCATGTGTTACTTAAGCGCTATAACCTAAAACCAGAGGAGTCCGTATTTATAGACGATAATTTTGAGAATTGCAAGACAGCAAAGAGTCTTGGATTCCAAACCGTTTGGATAACGGAATCTACGGATCTAAAAAAAGAGCTTATAGATCTTGGCGTAAAGTTTTCGTAGTTTACGATTCTTCCCGATGCACAAGATCGATCGAGAAGGCAGGCATGCAAATCGAGACATATTCGCATTCTTCAGTAAAAGGATTGCTGTAGCGTACTCTTGCGCCCTTCTGAATGAGGATGCTTTGGCCTTCTTCTAGATCGAGGACTTGCCCATCGATTTCAAATCGTTTCTTGCCCCGTACAATGAGTGTATATTCATCAAATTCGGGATTCTGAAAAGGCTCACTCCATCCTTTAGGAGCTTTCATATGGGCGATGGATATGCCTGGCGTTCCCATGGAATTTCCCCAGTGTTCGAGAATCGTTTTCCCATCGGTGGTAGGTACCTTAAAAGGCGATTTTTGAATTTTATAGTTTGGCATCGGGCGTAAAGGTTAGTTTGGTTTCGTCCTTAATGACCGAGAGGACAATGTGGCTGTGGTACTGTCCAATGTTCGGAATGTTCGCAACAACCTCTGTCATAAAGCGGTTGTATTCTTTAATGTCCTTGGTCACGACTTTAATCATATAGTCGTAAGTCCCCGAAAGGCTTACCACCTCCAAAACTTGGTCCTGGGACATAATTTTAGTTTCAAATTCTTGGAGTCTCTCCAAGGATTGCTCTTTTAGCGTAATATTGCAATAGGCCGTAAGCTCAAAGCCCGCCTTTTCTTTGTTTAGTACTGCAACGTACTTTTCAATCAACCCAGAGCTTTTCATATTTTTGATACGCTCGTAGGTAGGAGAAAAGGAAAGACCGACTTTTTCGGCCAAATCTTTCACGGAAATGGTGGAGTCTTCCTGGAGTAAGTTGAGGATTTTTTGATCTGTCGAATCAAGAGGCTTCATGCTAAAAATTTTTGTACACGTCGTTAAAATCCTGAACAATTCGCTCTAAAGAGAGATTTCCGATACTTCCTACATGAGTATGAGATAAACTCTTTTTTTCATAGTGATATGTCCCGTTTTCAATCGAACTACCTACTTTTCGATAGGCCTGACGAAAACTATCTCCCTTAAGAACAAGCTCATTAATTTTTTCGACGCTGAAAAGATACTCATATTTTTTTTCATCCAGAAGATCTTTTTTCACTTCCATATATCCTAACATAAACTCCATGATTCGAAGAGAATCTTTCAAATCCGAGATCGAAGGAAAAAGGATTTCTTTGGTAAGTTGGTAATCTCTATTGTATCCCGTCATTAAATTATGACTTAAGAAAGAGAGTTCTGTAGGGAGAACCTGAATACGAGAGCATTTTGCCCGAATGAGTTCAAAGACATCCGGATTCTTTTTATGTGGCATTATGCTACTACCTGTAGTGAGATCGTCGGGGAATTCTACAAATCCAAAATTCTGGTTACAAAAGAGGCACAAATCATTCGCTAGCTTTCCTAGCGTAGCGCAAAGAGAGGCCATAGCAAAAGCCAGGGTCTTTTCCGCTTTGGTTCTTGTCATTTGCGCATAGATTGAATTTACATTCATCTTCTCTAAGCCAAGTTCTTTTGTGGTAAAGTCTCGGTCTAAAGGAAAGCTAGAGCCATATCCCGCCCCTGAGCCTAACGGGTTTTTCGACACAATGCTGTATGCAGCTGCAAGAATTTCAAGGTCTTCGCTAAAAGATTCTGCAAATGCACTGAGCCAAAGTCCAAAAGAGGAAGGCATTCCAATCTGAAAATGCGTATATCCTGGCATAAGCTCCTTCTGGTATTTTCCCGCAAGAAAAATTAAGGTGTCAAATAGAGATTTTGTTGCTGCGGCAATTTCTAGTACCTCATCCCGCAGAAAAAGTTTGATCGCTAATAGTACTTGGTCATTTCGTGAGCGCCCTGTATGAATCTTTTCTCCTGCAATGCCTACCGCTTGACAAATAGAAAGCTCAATTTGAGAATGCACATCTTCTACCCCTGACTTTATTTTAAAATTCCCAGACTGAGCAAGATTCTGCAATACCTCCAGGTGCGCAAGTATATCAGAAAGTTCCTCTGCACTTAAGTATCCAATTGAACAGAGCATCTTCACGTGCGCTTTCGTTCCTATAATATCATACTTAGCAAGTTGCAAATCAAATTCAGGGTCTTTTCCCACGGTGAATTTTTCAATGATTTCCAGCCCACTACTTTGGGTTGAATTCTTTGCCCAGAGTTTGTTTGGCTTAGCCTTTTGGTTTAAAGTGTTCATAATTTAATTTCTTTTGGATTGAAAAAGCTCGGTTAAGAGTCCGATGTACTGCTCAATTCCACGGTAGAGTTCTGATTTAAAAATAAATTCGTCTGCCGTATGGGATCTTGTCGAATCCCCAATGCCCATTTTCACGGAATCAAAAGGGATCAATGATTGATCTGAGATCGTGGGTGACCCATAAAGCTTATGTCCATTCTTCTTTGCTGCAAGAACAATCGGATGATCTAAATTTATACTTGAGGAGTTAAGCCTTAGAGATCTTGCCTTAACCTTGGCTTCCAATAAGGAAGCAAAATAAGCCTCTATTTCTTCATTTTGGTAATGCTCATTGGTTCTTACATCGATGGTAAAATTCGTTTGATCAGGAACCACATTGTGCTGATGCCCCGCGAAAACCATCGTGACGGTTGATTTCACATCCCCAAGAAGCGCGGAGGATTTTTCAAATTGGGCCTTTTTTACTTTTTGAATTTCTTTTATCGCTTTGTAAATGGAATTATCAGCATTAGCGTGAGCCGCATGCGAAGCGGTACCTTTCACGACGCAGTCTATAACGACTAGTCCTTTTTCTGCTACCGCCATCTGCATCTGCGTGGGCTCTCCCACAAGGGCAAAGTCAATTTTACCTAGGTCTTCTAAAATACTTACAATTCCATTTTGTCCTGAAATCTCTTCTTCCGCCGTGGCTGAAAAAATAAGATTATAAGGCAGTTTTTTTCGATAGAAGAAAACAAAACTAGCCCATAAACCCACGAGGGACGCTCCAGCATCGTTACTTCCGAGTCCATAGATTTTCCCATCCTCTTCATAGGCCTTAAAAGGATCTCTCGAATACGAATTATTGGGGGCCACGGTGTCGTGGTGTGAATTTAGAAGAATCGTGGGAAGTTTAGGATCAAAATATTTATTCCTAGCCCAAAGGTTGTTTGCTTTTCTCTGAAAAGGAATCTTTTCTAGAGCAAAGCAGACTTCTAGAAAATCAGCCGTCTCTTTTTCCTCAGTGCTGAGCGAAGGGGTTTCAATAAGTTTCTTTAGTATGATTTCGCTTTTTCGTTGTAATTTCTTTATCATCATTCAAGTATTAATTGAGTGCCAACGTTTAGATCTAAGAATGCAGACTCAAGGTGAGTACTGGATAGAATTTGCACTTTTTCAACTCCTTTTTCTAAAGCTTTAAATCCCGTATCTAATTTGGGAATCATGCCTCCTGCCACTTTATGCGCCACTTTTAATTTCAAAAACTCAGGCTTTGAAAGAATAGGCAAAACACTATCTTCCTTTTTCAAATCAAGCAAAACACCGTTTTTTTCAAAACAATAAACGAGGCTCACTTCAAAGTCTTCAGACAATCCTATCGCTATTTCAGAGGCTAAAGAATCTGCATTCGTATTAAGAAGTTCAAACTCCTCTCCTATGGTCACCGAACAAACCACTGGAAGTACCCCTAGACTCAAAAGAAGAGAGAAGACTTTTACATTTACATTTTGCACATCGCCTACCTCTCCATAATGGACTAGTCCTAAGCTTCGTTTCTTCGATTGGACAGCCATTAAATCTGCGCCACTTAGACCTAAAGCTTTAAGACCACTAGCCCCTAATTTGGCAACGAGCTGCTTATTAAGAATACCTGCATACACCATCGTGCAGAGCTCGAGGGTTTCTTTGCTCGTTACGCGGCGCCCCTCAATCATTTGCTGATCGATTCCAAGTCTTTCGGCATACTGATTTACTAGAATTCCTCCTCCGTGGACGAGCACTACATTTTGAGCTTTATACTTAGAAATGCGTTCCATGACTCGATTTAAGGACTTAGGGTCATTTAGGGTTTCTCCTCCTATTTTAAGGACAAGTACTTTCTCTTTCTTCTCCATCTTTCCTTTATAAGGTTCCCGCTAGGATTCGTTCCAGCACGGTCTGCATCGCTACTGTTCGATTGAAAGCCTGTTTATAGACTAAGGAATTTTCACTATCCAGTAGCGCATCACTCATCTCTAGATTTCGGCGCACAGGAAGACAATGCATGACTTTGGCCTGAGGATGCGTTTTTAAGAAATCTTCGCCTAACAACCAATTTTTCTCAACCTTAGGCATCGCGCCGTAGTTCTCATAGGAAGACCAATTTTTCACATACACAAAATCGGCATCTTGTAGTGCTTCTTCTTGGTTATGATACACCTTGGCTCCTTGTACAAATTCAGGACTTAAATCGTATCCCTCGGGATTCGCAATACAAAAATCAACCTCTGCTGCATTCATCCATTCTGCAAATGAGTTGGGCACACATTGAGGTAGTGCTTTCGTGTGTGGCGCCCAAGTAAGAACCACCTTTGGCTCGCGGTCCAATTTCCAATTCTCCTCGATCGTGATTAAATCGGCAAAGCTTTGTAAAGGATGTCGCGTCGCTGACTCTAATGAAATGACCGGAACTTTTGCATAGGAAACGAAGCTTTTAAAGACGTCTTCGCTGTAGTCTTTTTCACGGTCGGTTAGCCCCGGAAAAGAGCGAAGTCCAATGAGATCACAATATTCACTTAGAACTCTAGCCGCTTCTTTCACATGCTCGGAGCTACTACCATTCATCACTTCCCCGTCTTTAAACTCCCAAGTCCACGCTTCTGATCCAGGACTCACTAAAAGTACCTGCATACCTAGATTGCCTGCTGCCTTCTGGCTACTGAGTCTCGTTCTTAAACTTGGATTTAAAAAGACAAGTCCAAGCGTTTTGTTTTTTCCCACTTCTAAATTGCCATGAAGGTCTTTTTTGAGTTGATGAGCATGCAAAAGAAGTTCCTTAAGGCTAGTCACATCAGCAAGGGATGTAAAATTTTTCATTCTAAAATTTGTTTTAAAGCGTATAGCAGCTGATCCACCTGTTCTTTGCTAATGGTTAAGGGAGGAAGAAGTCGCATGGTGTGCGGATTAGAAGCACTACCGACCAAAATTCCGTGCTCAACTCTTAATTTTTGGGCAATTTCAGAGGCTGGACCTTCAAAATCAATTCCTATCATAAGTCCTTTTCCTCGCGCTTGCTTAATTTGGGGAATCTTGCCTAGTTCTTCTAGTAAATAACTTCCTAAAACTTCGGCATTCTTTGCAAGGTTTTCTTTTTCAATCACTTCTAATACGGCGATCGATGCGGCGCACGCAAGGTAATTACCCCCAAATGTGGTCCCAAGCATTTTCTTTTTAGAGGGAATTCTAGGATGAATTAGTACGCCTCCTACTGGAAATCCATTGCCCATTCCTTTGGCTATGGTAATTAAATCGGGCTCAATAGCGCTATATTGATGCGCAAAGAATCGACCACTTCGAGCGTAACCACTTTGCACTTCATCAAGAATCGTAAGAAAGCCATGTTTTTCAGATAAAGCAGCTAGAGTTTCAAGAATAGCAGACGACGGGAAATGAATTCCTCCAATCCCTTGAATTCCTTCGATAATCACTCCGGCCAATGAATCTTTGTACTGTTCTACAAGCTTTGAAAACATAGTAGGATTATTAAACTCACAGAATATAAAATTCTCCGATTCATTGACAGGAGCTACAATCGAGAAGTCGTCTGTAGCCGCTACCGCAGCTGACGTTCTCCCATGAAAAGCTCCCTTAAAGGCAATGAACTTCTTCTTTCCTGTAAAAAAAGAAGCGATCTTAAAAGCATTTTCATTAGCCTCGGCGCCTGAATTGCAAAGAAAGAGTTCATAGTCTGTATACCCACTCACTTTTCCCAAAAGTTCTGCTAATCTTTCTTGCAAGGGATTCTGAACAGAGTTTGAATAAAATCCAATTAAGCTGAGCTGCTTTGTAATTAACTCTTGATAGTGTGCGTGGCCATGCCCAATTGAAATCACGGCATGTCCTCCATAAAAGTCCAGATACTGCTTGCCATTTTGATCCCAGAGTAGGCAGTCTTTTGCTTTTATAATCTCCAAGGGAAATCGCGAATAGACCTCAAATAATTTCATAATTCTATTTTTAAAGTTTCTTCATTTCTATTCTTAGTACACTGAGGCTTTTAACTGCAGTCCACAGGTAGGCGCAAGCCCAAGCATAAGATTCATATTTTGAACCGCTTGCCCTGACGCCCCCTTAATCAAATTGTCAATAGCGACATGTACGGCCAAATCCTTCTCCACTTGTTCCAAGTAAATCAAGGCTTTGTTCGTGTTTACCACTTGTTTTAAATCGATCGGTCCTGGAGATACATGAACAAAATCAGAATATTTGTAAGCGTATTTGTAGGCTTCGAGTACTTCATTCGCAGGCTTCTGAGTTTTCATCATTAGAGTGACAAAAATCCCACGGGTAAAGGCGCCCCGCCACGGTACAAATTGAAAGTCCATGGGATTTTCTTGCACCTGTGAAACCTGCTTTAGGATCTCTTCGTTGTGTTGATGCGAAAAGGTCTTATAAGGAGAAATATTTGAGGTTCTCCAATTTGCATTCGTCGTGTGAACAAGGGATCTGCCAGCTCCAGTGGAACCGGTAATGCCCACGCAGCTGACACTTTCTATTTGTTCGAATTTCGCGAGAGGCAAAAGTCCCAATTGAATCGCCGTCGCAAAACAACCTGGATTTGCAATATGCGTCGCACTTGCAATTTGATCTTGATTAAATTCACAGAGGCCGTACACAAATTTACTTTCGTCCCAAAGCTCATCCACACGGAAATCATTTCCTAAATCAATAATCCGTGTACCCTTTTCAATGTGCTGCTTATTCTCCGCCATCCACTTTCGGCTCTCTCCATGCGGCAAACACAAAAAGATAACGTCTGCGGGCTCAATAATTTCTTGAAACGCAAGCGAAGTCTCCCCTAGCAAATCTTTGTGTACCTCAGAGACGGCCTGTCCTTGCATACTGGTGGAGGTTAAAAAGGAAATCTTTACGTAGGGATGGTACAAAAGAATTCGAATAAGTTCTCCGGCTGTTACGCCAGTGGCTCCTACGATTCCTACTGTGCTTATTTTAGGCTCTTTACTCATGGCTATGAATTTGATGGTAAATAGTTAAGGCATTAGCATAAATCTTAGAAAATCCTTTTGCATCCTCTGCGCTCCATCCTTTATTCACTTCTCCATAAACGCCCGCTTTGCTTTGCATTAAATCATTAGGAGATTCAATTCCAAGTAACGTAAAATAATGAGGATGAAGCTCCACAAAGACTTGTCCTGAGACTTTCTCTTGAGAGCTCTCAAAAAAGGCTTCAAGATCTTTCATCACAGGATCAAGCACCTGCGCATCATGCAGGTAATTGGCATACTGCAGAGCCAATTGCTCTTTCAAAAGAAGCTGCGACTTACTAAGGGTATGTTTTTCTAGCAGATGGTGCGCTTTTATAAGGATCATGGCCGCAGAGGCTTGAAACCCCACTCGCCCTTTGAGCCCTATGATTGTATCCCCTACGTGAATATCTCTTCCAATTCCAAAGGGAGCCGCTAAAGATTCAAGATACTTAATTGCCTCTAAAGGCATAGAGAACTCCCGATCATCTACCCCTGTAATTTCTCCTTTCTTAAAGGTAAGGCCTACACGTAGCGGCTCTTTTGCCGTCACTTCTGAAGGATAAGCCTCTGGGGGTAAAGGAAGGTTTGAACTTAAAGTTTCTTCTCCTCCGACAGAGGTTCCCCAAATCCCCTTGTTAATGGAATACATTGATTTTTTAAAATCCATTTTAAATCCATGGGACTCCAAAAACTCAATTTCCTGAGTTCTTGTATACCCCAACTCCCGGATAGGGGTTACGATTTTAATCTCGGGACTCAAAATTTGAAAAATAGAATCAAACCGGATTTGATCATTTCCAGCTCCCGTGCTTCCATGAGCAATATACTGAGCTCCTAACTTCTTTGCATAGAGTGCAAGCGCTGAGGCTTGATACACTCTTTCGGAGCTTACCGAAAGCGGATACGTTCCATTTTTAAGCACATTCCCATAAATGAGAAATCGAAGGCAGGAATGATAGTAGGCCTCTTGCTCATCTAGCACATGAAAACTTGCCGCGCCCAGTTCAAGTGCCCTTCTTTCTGCCTGCTCCAATTCCTCGGGGCTAAACCCTCCTAGATTCACCAAAACAGCATGCACCTCCAAATTCAAATTCTTTGAAAGGTACACCGCGCAAAACGACGTGTCAAGCCCACCACTGTAGGCCAAAACTACTTTTTCCATAACCACTTTTTCTTATTTTTAAATTTTGCAAACAGAGTTTGACCCTTTTTATTTGTCTCGATGGAGACTGCATCCACCCGTTCTTTATTCTTTAGAGAATTGGGATCGAAAAGCATCGCTGTACAAAGGCAATTTTTGCGATTCTTACTTTTTAAAATCTCATAATTCACGCAGCTTTCGCAGCCTTTCCAGAAAATCTCATCCTTGGTTAACTCATCGTAAGTCACCGGCGTATATCCAAGATCGCTATTGATTTTCATCACTGCTTTTCCTGTGGTTAATCCAAAGATCTTGGCCTGTGGAAATTGCTCTCTAGAATAGGCGAACGTGGCGAGTTTAATTTTCCTTGCAAGACCATTTTCTCGAAACTTTCGTTTGACAATTAACCCGGAATTGGCAACGTAGGTTTTGTCACTCCACGTTTCAATGTAACAGAATCCGGCCCACTCTCCTTTCGTTGTAAAAGCCATGATCACTTTGCTTTCCTCAATTTTTTGCTCCACGTAAGCGGCGCTACGTCTTGCGATGCCAGTTCCTCTCGCAAGGGCCGATTCTTCTATTTCTTTTAAGATTTCAGGCACATACTTTTTGTGAGAGCTTTGCGCCACAATTACTGTAAATTCAATTTCTTCTTCCACTTTTATCTAAAACAAGGTGCAAATTTAGATATTTTATCTTTATGACCAAACAATAGAAGATAAATTATTTTGAAGAATTGAATTTTAAAGGTATTTACTTGAAAAATAGCCCAGAATGAAGAAATTTTATCTACAAAAAAGACGGACCCTTTTGAGGTCCGTCTCTATAGTACACTAAGGTATACCTTAGTTTTTGCTATTTAATTTCTTGAATTTGAAATAGGAAACGATGGCTAACAGTAGCATTGAGCCCGTTCCAATATAAACCCATGCTGGTACAGGAATCGGATCTCCTGCCGCATAAGAGTGAAGTCCACTTAAGTAGTAGTTTACTCCAAAATAGGTCATAATAATGGAAGAGATTGCAAACATACTTGCCACGTGGAAGGCCCATCTTCCTCTAAGTCCAGGAACAAGACGCATATGGATTACAAAAGCATATACCATGACAGAAACGAATGCCCAGGTTTCTTTCGGGTCCCAGCTCCAATAGCGTCCCCAGGATTCATTCGCCCAAATCCCTCCCAGGAAGGTTCCTACCGTTAGGGCATAAAGTCCAATGGTAAGAGACATTTCTGAGACAATGGTTAGCTCTTTAATAGTTCTTTCGTTATGCAGTTTGTAGATATTCTTATTTGCAAGAATGTAAAAGACGAGACATATAATTGCAATGACGAAGGAGAGCCCAAAGAACCCATAACTCGAAGTAATGATCGCCACGTGAATAATTAACCAGTAGGATTTAAGAACAGGAACAAGTGGAGTAATCTGCGGATCGAGCGCGGACCCCCCATGGGCAAAGCCCATCATAATCACAGCCACCATAAATCCAGCCGCTGGAATTAAGGCATTTGAATTACGATATAGGGCAAACCCTGCCGTAATTCCCACCCAAGAAATAAAGACGATAGCTTCATACCCATTACTCCAAGGCGCATGTCCAGAAATATACCAGCGTCCAATTAACCCCAGTAGTTGCAAGAACCATCCAATGGCACCAATGTAAAGAACAACTTTAATGAGTTTAGCAAAAATGGCTTTTTTCTTAAATAGTTCCACAAACCCTAGTACAATGAGAATACCTCCAATCAGTGTGTAGAAGATTAACAATCGGAAGTTGATATCTACTCGATTCATCAGCACCTCTGCTTTTACTTTCGAATCGCTTGGTACTACGTTTTTCCCCCACGTTTGTTGGTAATTGGAAAGCTCTTGAAGCGCGGCATCTGCCTCTGCCCAATTCCCCGTTTGCTGCGCATGAAGTACAGCCGAGAAATAAGGACCCATCACTTTTTGAGATTCCATGTCCGGCTCAAAATTCTGATCTAACCAAGAGTGCCATGTTGAGTTTGGATCATTTTTCACAGGAACAATTCTCATGAATTGACCGGAGAAAAATTCATTAAAAATTTGAACTCTTTCGTTGACTGCAATCACCTCTTTATCGTAATTGGTTTGCTCTGCGGGTTTCTTCGCAAACGCTGTATTGTAATCTTCCTCAAGAACGTAATTCAAATTCCCATACTGATCAGATGGAAATAAGTTCATAAGGGCGGTATAGCCTTCCTCATTCGCCTTGGTTTTTTTCTTAAGCTCGTCCCCTCCTTTGGTTCCTACCTTAATAAGGGGTACCATGGTCCAACTTGGAGTGTCTGTATTAACAGATAAAAACCACTGTTCAGGAGTTAATTCCTGATCTCCCGATCCTTTAAACTTATCTTTTTTATATAATTTACGAAGTACATCTAAAGCCTGAGTACTCATCGGAACAATACGCCCCTCGTAATTTTGTACAAGCAAATAAGCAAACTTATCGGCGTGCTCTTTGGAAATTCTCGATTTGGCAATCGCTTCGTCCGCCGAGATTCCTCGTAGAGTAGTCATCGACTGTGCCGCTGAATTCGGACGAGAAGCCTCAGGCTCGTTAGAAATTGCTGCATTCGAATCCGTCACATGAATCGTACCGTCCTCATGGGTATGGGTAGACTGAGTAGCTGCACTTTGATTTGAAGTTCTCATTTGAGGACTTCCATCTGAAGTACCGTGCGTTTCAATTTTCTGTGCATTAAGACCCACACTTACTAAAAGTAAAAGTGCAAGCGTCGTATTTTTACGATTGATATTCTTTAGCATCGTATTTAATTTTGAAAAGTGAGTTCCTTTCCAAAAGAAGATAATAAACATGGAAGTGAAGAGTAAGAAGTATCCAATGTAAGTCACAAGGGTTCCCCAATAGTCATGGTTTACAGAAAGGTGAGTTCCTCTTCTGTCCTGGTCAAAACTAGCTTGGAAGAATCGATACCCTTTGTGGTTAAGGACATGGTTCATGTAAATTTTGTAAGGTGTTTGTTTTCCCTCATCAATAATTTGAACATGACTTTCGTACGCACTAGGAGAGTTACTTCCTGGATAGGTTTCCATCACAAAGTCATCAAGTTTCAAAGCAAACGGTGTGGTGTAAATCTTCGGACCAAATCCTAGCATAATATTGATTCCATCCAAGGTAATTTGTTTGTACAAATTGGGATTTCCTCTTTCCACTACAAGTTCTACTTGTTGTTTTGTTTTTGGACCTTGTACTTCTACTGTGAGTGCATCTGGGACCGCTTTGTCTTTATTACGATCTCCTTCAAAAGCAAGAAGTTTCCCTTTTGTAAGTCCCTCCGGAACTACGATTCGAATGTCATTGATCGTATAGAGACTGCGAAGTGCCAAAGGCTCATACACATTTGCCTTGACAGAACCACTGTCTTGCGTCGCCATGACCATATATTTAGAATCGACCGGTGTTTTCAAAGATAACTTTCCGTCCGCTTCTTTTCTAAATTCTATCGCTCCTTCAATCGGACTATTGAAACTTACAAGCGTTCCGTTTAAGGATTTGGACTCACCCTCTTTCAAATAATAGTTGAGCCTTCCACGATCGCCCGTGGTTACAAAGTGAAGATACTCTTGTCCATCGGGACTTTTAACCAAGCTATCTTTCTTACGCTGTATATAATTAAGCGCTTTCACTTTTATTTTTTCGCCATGAAAATCGTAATTCGCTTTAAAATTATGATGAATCGGAGACATCATATAAGGCACATCTTTATAACTAAGGACATCGCCCGACTTTTCCATTTGAATCTTAAAGAAGTTCTTGTCGGTAATGATTTCATTGGATGTTTCGCCTTCCCTAATGAGCATAATGCCCTCGAAACTAATGTATCTTGTAATAGCTCCTCCTAAAAACAAAAGAATAAACGATAAGTGAAACACAAGGACAGGCCATTTCTCCCTGCGCCATAAACGATAGCGGCCAATGTTTCCAATAAAATTTAAAATTAAAAGGGCCATCACCGCTTCGAACCATTTGGCCTCGTAAACAAGTGCCTTGGCTGTTGGGGTACCATAATCATTCTCTAGAAATGTCGCATAACCCATTGCGCCCGCATAAACTAACAGGAGAACCGCCATGGTTCTCGTCGATATTAAAATGCTTTGAATCTTTTTCATAATCTTGACGTTACCAACCTTTAAGTCAATTTTTCTCGTTTGGATGCAAAAATACGTTGTATTATCTTAACACACGAATTTACATCAAGATATTTCTTTCTAAATTTGAGTCATATCCCAAGGAAAGTAGGAGATTAGATATTCCAGTGGGATGCTTAAATTCTAAAGTAAAAACATTAAATTTGCCAAGATTGAACTTATGGAAAAGAAAATTAAAACCCCTTCTGCAAGCCGTAGCCTTAGCGACAATAAAACGCTTTCGAAACCGCGCATCTTTTTTGGCCTGTTTTTTATCCTACTGAGCCTTATTCTCTTTTTGTCCTTTATTTCCTTTTTATTCAATTGGCAAGGGGACCAAAGCCAGGCGGGCAGTATGCTTGACAAGACGATAAAATCCTCTAATTTTATTGGCAAATTAGGTGATTATCTTGGCAATTTATTTATTTTCAAAAGTGTTGGAATTGCAGCCTTCCTCATCGCTTTTCTGGTTTTGATGCTGGGAACACTTATCTTAAAAAAGAAATATTTCAAACCTTGGAAAACCATAGGTCATTCCCTGTTTTTCATATGTTGGCTTCCTATTTTCCTAGGCGCAGTTACGAAGGGAGAAGGCGTGCTAAGTGGAGTCTATGGCTATCAGATCATGGACTTTTTGTCCTCGATGATCGGAAGCGTCGGACTTTGGCTTGTAATAGGTTCTAGTATTGCGCTATACTTTATTCTTGAGTTCAATTTAAGACCGAGTGCAATCAAAGAAAAACTTAATGACATTAACGAGAACACCCTTGGAAAAGTCAAAGAGTTTTTACCAAGTTCAAATTCCCTAGATCTGGAAGAAGAAATTGAAGAGGAAATGGAAATTGAATCTCCTGATTCTAAAAACCCTACTCATACAGAGCCTAGTCTTTCTAAAAACACCTTAAACGAATCTACAGCGAGTAGCGCAATTTCGCTCACCCCCACTTTAAACACGCCTGTTAGTTCAGTTTCTAATAAAGAGCTTCCTAAAGTTTCAGCTACGACCCAAGAAGACTCTTTTGACTTCAATGTGGAAATCGCAAAAGAGCAGGAGGAAGACCAGTGGGATGAAATGGCCCAAAAATCCGCAGACCTAGTGAAGGAATACGGACTCTTTGATCATCGTTTAGAACTGGCTAAATTTCAAATGCCCACACTTGAGCTATTGAAAGACTATGGAAACGAAGAAATTTCCATCAACCAAGACGAGTTAGAAGAAAACAAAAATAGAATTGTCGGACTTCTTAAGAACTTTAATGTCGGAATTTCCGAGATTAAAGCAACCATAGGTCCTACCGTCACGCTTTACGAGATTGTGCCCGATGCTGGAATTCGCGTGTCTGCCATTAAAAAACTCCAAGACGACATTGCTTTAAATCTATCCGCACATGGGATTCGTATTATTGCCCCTATGCCTGGCAAGGGAACCATAGGAATTGAAGTACCTCGAAAGACACCAACCATGGTCTCAATGAAAAGTGTTCTTGCTTCTCAAAAATTCCAAAAGTCAGAAATGGATTTGCCAGTGGTTTTTGGAAAAACCATCTCAAACGAAATCTTCATGGCGGATCTAGCCAAAATGCCTCACCTACTTATGGCAGGAGCAACCGGTCAAGGAAAATCCGTCGGAATCAATGCCATTCTGACCTCACTACTCTATAAGAAACACCCAAGCGAAATTAAATTTGTGATGGTAGATCCTAAAAAAGTAGAACTGACTCTTTATTCAAAAATTGAGCGCCATTATCTAGCCAAGCTCCCTGGATCCGAGGAAGCGATTATCACAGAAAACTCAAAAGTAATTGCGACACTGAACTCATTGTGCGTGGAAATGGATACAAGGTATGATCTACTAAAAAATGCATTCTGTCGTACCATTAAGGAATACAATAAAAAGTTCTCTGAACGCAAGTTAAATCCTGAAAACGGTCATAGATATCTACCCTATATTGTACTTGTCGTAGATGAGTTTGCCGATCTCATCATGACGGCTGGAAAAGAAGTGGAACACCCGATTGCGAGACTTGCCCAGCTTGCAAGAGCCGTGGGGATTCACCTAATTGTGGCTACACAAAGACCTTCTGTCAACGTAATTACAGGGATGATTAAAGCCAACTTCCCAGCAAGAGCGGCTTTCCGTGTGATCTCCAATGTCGACTCCCGTACGATTTTAGATTCCCCAGGGGCTGAGCAGCTCATCGGAAAAGGAGACATGCTTTATTTTAATGGAAACGAAATCGTTCGACTCCAATGTGCCTTTGTGGATACCCCTGAAGTGGAAAGAATTGTAGATTACATTGGCGCCCAGAAAGGCTACAGTTCTGCGATGATTCTTCCCGATCCCCCTCAAGAGGAAGGTTCCTCCGCGAGCGTGGAGTTCGATCCCAACGAAAAAGATGCGCTCTTTGAGCAAGCTGCCAAAATTGTAGTCTCTACTCAACAAGGTTCTACCTCCATGCTCCAACGTCAATTAAAACTAGGATACAACCGCGCAGGACGAATCATGGACCAGTTAGAAGCAAGCGGTATTGTTGGAGGCTTTAATGGAGCAAAAGCAAGAGAGGTTTTGATCACCGATCTAAATGCTTTGGAACAGTTTTTGGAAGAATTGCGCCCGTAAGCTTGGAAAGTCTTGAACGCTTGGCAGGGAGGCTAAAGTTTAACTTTTAACTAGAAAGCTTATCCAAGAAATAGTAATTCACAAAAATGAAAATAAAAATGATAAAAAAAATGGCCATAGCCTTTGGAACTGTTGCGTTTCTAGGCACCTTAAGCGCGCAAAGCGCGGATCAAAAATCGCGAACGATTCTCGATGCGGTTTCCAAAACCTATAAATCAAACCAAAACACCTACTTTAAGTTCGCGTACGGAACAGGAGCGTCAGGGAAAGTGACCCAAACACAAACAGGTATCTTCTACACCACTCCCACAAAGTACAAGCTAAAAATAATGGAAACGGAGCAACTTTTTGACGGATCCAAAGTATATAACATTAGTGAGGATGATAAGGAGGTGACCATTGCGAAGGCATCTGGAAGCGAGATGATGTTCTCCCCAACCAATTATTTGGATACCTACAAGTCTAATTACAACACCACCTATGTAGGAAAACGTTCGCTAGGAGGAGTTCAAACGGACCTTATCAAGTTAACGCCGGTAAAAAACAATGGAATTAAATACGTGTTTATCTATGTAAATGCGTCAAAAAACCAACTGGTCAAAGTAGAACAGTATTCTTCGGACAACCAAGTGGCGGTTATCGCCATACAGGACTACCGGGCAAATCAAAAATTAGCCTCTGATTTTTTCCAGTTTAACCGTCAAGACTATCAAAATTATTTGATCACGGAACTATAATTCAAAAAATCGAAAGAGATTAGAGTCACAAAGTTTTTGCTTTGTGACTTTTTAAGTATTTTTGCCGTAATGAAATTACTAGACCGCTATATAATTAAGACCTTTTTAGGGCCGTTTTTTTTTATCTTCAGCGTGCTGTTCTTTATTTTCATTGTGAACATCATTTGGATTCAGATGTCTCAGTTCATGGGCAAAGGGCTTAGTACCTTTGAAATCATCAAACTTTTATTCTATATGGGGGCGACCGTGGTAGGAATGGTACTTCCACTTACGATCCTACTCTCCTCTATTATGACCTTTGGGGATTTTGGTGAGCGTTATGAACTCGCTGCGATGAAAGCCGCCGGAATTTCTCTCGTGCGCGTGATGATGCCTTTATTCCTTGTGAATGTCATCCTTGCGAGTATCCTCTTTGTTTTTCAAAATAATATTACACCCGACTTTCAAAGAAAGGCGAAAAACATGCTGTATAATATTGCAGCCACAAAACCTGCCTTAAACTTTACCCCAGGACAGTTCATACATGAACTTCCTGGCTTTGCCGTAAAATTTGATGAAATTTCAGGTGAAAATGCAGAAAACTTAAAAGGAGTCTTTATTCACAAATCAACCAATATTTATGAGGATCAGCAGGCCATTGTAGCGAAGAGCGGAAAATTCGTTCCTGCCGCAGATAAAAACTATCTAAAGCTACTTCTCTTCGACGGGTATGTCTTTGAAGATAATTACAAAAACAAGGATTATTATCAGCGTTTAAAACAGCCCAATCAAGCTATTAAGTTCGACACTCTGGTTTCTCATTTTGACGTGAGTGAGCTCATTAGCAGTGCCATCGAAAAGGAACAAATCACGGACGACTACCGCTTTCAAACCTACGGTCAAATAGACCACACGATTGTAGAGAGAAAAAAAGAGAACAAAGAGATCGTCTCAGGTATGGGCCTTTCTCTCGTGAGCCAGGCCAACAATTATATTCAAATTATTGAGGCCAATAAAAAGGAGGACCAAAAATTGAAACCTCAGTACAAGCTCGATACTCTTAAAAGTGACAAGAAATTAGAAGTCCTCTATTCTGCTTACAACAAAATAGAGGCGCAGAAAAACGAACTAAAAGGTAAGGAAGAACAGATGTATGGAATCATCAAGTTTCAAAATAAGATGATCATGCACCAGCAGCGTATCTTCGCATACTCCATTACGTGTCTCATCTTTTTTCTCATTGGAGCCAGCCTAGGAAGCATCATTCGAAAAGGAGGTGTGGGTCTTCCCGTGGTGATTGCCATTGTCATCTTTATTATCTTTTACGTGATGAATCTAACGGTTGAAAACCTGTCTTGGAAAGGAAAGATGAATGCCTATTTGGCGGCCTGGATTCCAAATCTAGTACTCTTCCCTTTTGCGCTATGGCTTACAATTAAAGCGGTAAGAGATTCCCAACTCTTTGATGTGGAAAAATACCGTGCTTTATTCAAGCCACTGATCGCAAGATTTCAGAAGAAACCTGAAGAACACAAACGCTATCAATAGATTGGTTTTAAATCGAAAGAAGCAAAAGCCTGCCTTAGCACTATCGATTCTCAAATGATGCGTGGCAAATAAATAGGTGCTGACACTAGCAAGAAAATTCTCTTAGAAATTACAAAACAAATTTTCTAGGGTTCAGCTCTAAACGAAGCAAAAATCGGATTTTCAACAAAGACCAAAGGAATTAAAAAAAAAAGGAATCTCTTGATTGAGACTCCTTTTTATATTAGGTAAGAAAGCGAGGATTACACCTTCATGATGTCTGCTTCTTTTACTTTAAATTGTTCATCGATTAATTTTACAAACTGGTCCGTTAATTCTTGTACGGATGCCTCGGTTTGTTTCACCAAGTCTTCTGAAATTCCGTCCAATTTTTTAAGTTCCTTCATTCCTTCTTGACGTGCGTTACGAACCGTCACTTTGCTCTGCTCCGCTTCGGCTTTCGCTTGCTTGGCAAGTTCTCTTCTTCTTTCCTCAGTTAGTGGAGGTACATTCAAAATAATGTTGTCTCCATTGTTGGAAGGGGCAAACCCTAAATTGGAATCAATAATTCCCTTTTCAATGGAACGGATCGCCGTGCGATCCCAAGGTTGAATTGAAATGGTCATGGCATCGGGAACCGAAATGTTTGCCACTTGAGAAAGAGGGGTTGGCGCACCGTAGTATTCAACCATGACATCTTGCACCATTGTAGTTGAAGCCCTTCCCGCTCGAATCTTTTGAAACGCATGTTCTAAGTGTCTGATTGCGGCGTTCATTTCTTCATTTACGGACTCCACAATTAAATCTAATTCTTCCATTACGTATATATAATTTGATAAGTTACACACTATTTGTTTTGCTTTGAATCTTGCTCCAAAAAAGATTAGTTCACAAGAGTTCCCACATTTTCGCCTTGTACCACTTTAAGCAAATTGTCCTGTTTGTTCATATCAAACACGAGAATAGGCAAATGATTTTCATGGCTTAAAGTAAATGCGGTCATGTCCATTACTTTTAAGTTCTTTTCAAAGACCTCTTTAAAGCTTAAGGAATTAAATTTCACTGCATCGGCATTGGTTTCAGGGTCACTATCGTAGATTCCATCCACGCGGGTTCCTTTTAAGATGACATCCGCTCCAATCTCAATGGCACGAAGTGTCGCTGCTGTATCTGTAGTGAAATAAGGATTCCCTGTACCGGCTCCAAAAATAACCACTCGTCCTTTTTCTAAGTGACGCGTGGCACGCCTCTTAATAAATGGTTCTGCCACTTTATCCATTTCAATGGCACTTTGCAAACGGGTAAAAACCCCAAGGTTTTCAAGAGCTCCTTGAAGAGCCATTCCATTTATAACTGTGGCCAGCATTCCCATGTAATCTCCTTGTACGCGGTCCATTCCGTTGGCCGCACCTGCAAGTCCTCGGAAAATATTTCCTCCTCCTATGACGATCGCCACTTGGCATCCCAGATCCACTACCTTTTTGATTTCTTTAGCGTACTGATCTAGACGATTGTTATCAATTCCATAGGAACGTTCTCCCATCAGGGCTTCTCCACTTAATTTTAGAAGGATTCTTTGGTATTTCATTTCATTTATTTTCCTGAATGCAAATATAGGGAAATGTCCATAATTTGTGGCCTAGCATTTAAAATAACCCTTTAATTTTTGAAGCTCTTTTTAAATAACTTACTTTTGTAGGGCAATTTTTCAATGTACGTCACTTTGAACCCTTGCGAAATGATTAATAATAAACTTCTTTCTTTATGAACCGTAAACCTGTCATTGCCATGGATGGATTTTCCTCCACAGGAAAAAGTTCAATTTCTCAAGAAATTGCCAAGAAATTAGGGTTAATCCACCTAGACACTGGAGCTCTGTACCGTGGAATTACCTATTATGCGATAAGCAATTGCCGCTCAAAAGAGATGGCTATTGATTTAGAAAAGCTCTATTCCCAGTTTGACCAGATTGAACTTGAGTTTAGGCAAAATGAAAATGAGCTAGAACTCTATCTCAATGGACATAATATCGCCATGGAAATCCGTTCTCCAGAAGTGAGCGATTATGTGAGTTTTATTGCAAAGCAGGCTCCCGTCAGAGACTTTTTACTTTCTACTCAGCGACAAATCGCCAAAAAAGGAGGGGTTATTATGGACGGCCGTGATATTGGTACGACGGTGCTTCCCGAGGCTGATTATAAATTTTTTCTTACCGCTAGTATAGACGAAAGAACGAACCGTAGATATCTTGAACTTCTTTCTTTTGGACAGCAAACAAGCAAAGAGGAAGTAAAAAAGAACCTTGCCCGGCGTGACAAGATGGACAGTGAACGAGAAGTATCTCCTCTTCGTCAGGCAGAAGATGCCATTTTGATTGACAATACCACTCTGACTAAAGAACAGACCATTGCACTCATTTTATCACATATTTCAACCTAAATTTAGGATTAACAGCCAATTTTGAGCAAAAAAACGAAAAAATAACATAATTCCCACCTTCTTCCCTATTACGATCCCTAGGTTTCACTTTTGGCATTTTTGTTGCACTTAAATAAACGACCTTTAAACGATTAATAACATCAAAATTCAAGAACAAATGGCAAAAAAAGGAAATAATACAGCGGCCGTATTGGCAGGACTTTTAGCAGGAGCAGCTGCAGGTGTAGTATTAGGAATGCTTTATGCACCTGAAGAAGGGAAAGAAACAAGAAAAAAAATCAAAGCCAAAGCGGACGATCTGGCTCACCAAGCTCAAGAGCAGTATGGAAAAACCTCTGAGCAGGTGAAACAGCAGTACGGAAAGACCGCAGAAAAGGTAAAAGATCAATACGGAGTTGTTTCCGAAAAAGTAAAAGATCAATTCAATCAAATTTCCTCACAAGTGAAGGAGACCGCTGAAAAGGTATCGAATTCGGTAAAAGAAGGCTACGACAAATACAAAAGCCAAGCGGCAGGAACCGTCGCAGAAGTCTCAAAAGACATTGAGACGGAACTAGACGCCTTAAAATAAATGTAGGCGCCTTTCTCCAAGGCTAGGCAATTAAATATTTATGGGAAACTTAGCTTTTTTTAAGTTTCCCATTTTTTGTAAATTCACACCAAATTTCTATCACGCATGATTCATCTCGTTAAAGAATACGCTAGCAAACGACTCGAGCTTTTGAAATTAGAAGCCACTGAAAAATCATCAAAAGGAGCTGGACTTCTTGTTTTCATCAGCCTGACGGCTTTGGCTGCTCTATTTTTCGTTGTTTTATTTAATATTGGCATCGGACTCTATATTGGTTCCCTACTTGGGAATTACGGATATGGAGTGCTTATTGTGGCTGGCTTTTATCTACTTATGTTACTGTTACTTTTTCTTTTAAAAAAATCAATCATGACCAAAGTAGCAGGAGGAATCATCAAATTTATAAACGACTAAGATTATGGCCAAAATCACGACCATCGAGGAGCTAAGAAAAAGAAAGCTCGAACTCAAGGCCGAAGTGGAGCAACTAGAAGGCCTATTAACCTTTGAAAGTCCAAAGGAATCCTTAAGTGTTCTCAGTGGAGGACTCTCCGATCAGTTTTTAACCGAAAAAGTAGCCAAAGACGGTGAAACAAAACTGGCCATTAAAACGGCTCCCATAATCAAAGGCCTTGGAAACTCACTGCTTGGAAAAAAAAGTAGCCGTTCCCTTCTTGCTTTTGATCACACAAATGCACAGTCCAACTTACTTGAAACTTCTCTGAAGTTAGGAACAGCTGCTCTCGTAGGAAATTTAGCGAAGAAAAGCATTAGGAGCAAAAGTTGGAGAAATAGAATTTTAGGACTTGTTCTAATTTATGTGGCGCCAATGGCTCTTCGATTTCTACGATCCAAGCTAGAGACCTATGAGAAAAACAAAAGTGTCTCAAGCTTAGAAAAACTGATCTAGCGCTTTATTTTAAGCCCGCAGTTATCGGTTTGAAAAATAAGCCCCTAAAATAATACCCGTGGCCATCGAGACGTTTAAACTCTCAGTGGCGCTATTATTCCCAAATTGGGGAATGGTAAGCGTGCGTTCTAAAAGAGACTCAATATGGGGGCGAATGCCATTTCCCTCATTGCCTAATATAAGGTTAACTTTTTCTGGAAACGAAAACTGATACAAGTTTTCTCCTTGCATATCTGTGCCCACAGCTGTATGCTCTGACTGAGAAAGGAAAGTAGGAAGATCTAAATAATGAATCTTCACTCTTGTAAAAGATCCCATTGAGGCCTGAATAACTTTTGGATTGTATAAATCCACCGTGTCCTTGCTACAGAGGATTTGCTCGATCCCAAACCAATCGGCTAGACGAATGATAGTGCCTAAATTACCCGGATCTTGCAAACCGTCTAAAACCAAATTTAACCTGGTCTCACTTAAAACCGAAGTTTCTTCATTTAATTCCACAAGCGCGAGAGAATCTTTCGGATGTTTTAAAAAACTGATTTTTTGAAGCTCGCTTGGCCTAATTTCTGTAATCAAGTCTTTATCTATAGACTTTTGCGAAAGAGAGTCGGGCTCTATGGAGAAAATTTGTTTAATTTTATAATCGGAATTAATAAGTTCAGTGATGGTTTTGTTCCCCTCAACCAAAAACAAATTGTATTTTTGTCTGAACTTCTTTTTATCTAAAGACTGTATAACTTTTATAGTATGAGCGGTAAGCATTGCAAGAAATATTTTCAAAAGTATCACATATTTTTTTCTGTCGCAACATCCCTGGGTGTTCTTTACGCCTGTAGCACGACAAAAAAGGTACCCGATGGGGAATATTTACTTGTGAAAAACAAATTTGAATATTTAGATTCAAAAGTGCATTCCAGTGAGCTTCCCGACTATGTGCGTCAATCTCCTAACAAAAAGGCTCTATTTTTATTTCCGATCGGTCTAATGGCCTACAATTTGGCGAGTCCAAAATACGACACTCTACTTTCGGAGTACATGACCTACCCTTCTGAGATCCGGGATCAAAAACTTCGGGATTCTCTCTTTTTAAAATACGATATGCCTGAGGATGTAGGCAAGAATCTTTTTATGGATCGTTTTTTACACACCATAGGGCAGCCTCCTGTTATTTTAGATCAAAGCCAAACCGAAAACAGTGCAAGCAACATTCGAAAACGTCTTGTCTTTCGAGGGTATTGGGATGCGGATGTTAAATTCAACCATAAGTTAGATTCAAGCGCTAAAAAAGCGCAGGTTGAATACCAAATTAAGCATAACGAGCCCACGAAAATCTCCGAGTACTATTACGATATACCCGATCCCAACATCAAGGCGGCCTACGAAAGTCAATACGAGAAAAGCAAAATCTTAACAGGCGATGTTTTAGACCAGACCAAGTTAGAGGACGAGGTGGATAGAATCACTCAGCAAATGCGAAGTGAAGGCTACTATCGTTTTAACGCGAGCAACGAAGAAATTTATTTCACAGCCGATACGCTTCAGAGTCGAAAAAACGTACCCCTAGTGATGGAGATCCATAAGGACTCCCTTAACACTCCCTACAAGAAGGCAACGATTGGCGATATTAAGGTTTACCTACTTGAGACCATGGAAGATGTTCCTCTCACCGTGAAAGATTCTCTAAGAGGAATTAACATCTACAAACTTGACGATCAGTACAAAACAGCTGCACTTTGGAGACCTATTATTCTTCGAAATGGAGAAATCTATGACCAAGGAAATTTAGACCTTACCAAACGAAACCTCTCGGCGATGAATAATTTTAGTATTATCAATTACGAAGAGGATTTACGAAAAAATTCAGACAGCATTATTGACGTGGCCTACTACCTGGCTCCTCTGCCTAAGTACGATTTAAGAACCGCCTTAGATTTAAGTTATTCGCAAATTCTTAATTTCGGTCTGGCTCCCTCTGTGGATTTAACGACCCGTAATATCTTTGGTGGAGCGGAAAACTTAACTATAGGACTCTCTGGAATTGTAGGAAGCGTAAAGGACACCAAGAACTTAGACAAACGTTCGATCGCATACGAAGTTTCTGCGCAAGGAACCCTTAGTTTTCCGCGCCTATTACTACCGTTCCGCTCGTATAAGCTCTTTCCTAAACGCTACTCTCCCACTTCTAATATTAATTTAGGAGTGAGTGTACAAAATAACATTGGACTGGGTAGAATTTCCTTTAATACGGGGCTTAATTACTTTGCCAATGTGAACGACGTGGTGACTCACCGCCTCTCGCTTTTCAATACTCAGTTAAGCTTAACCCAGAACAAAGATCGCTACTACGAGTACTTTCCAAAAGATGGCGAATTCAGAGACCAAATGTTCCAACTCTATTCCCCCGCGCTTTATGATGAATTCCTGCAGGGGCAAATTACTTCTGATGAAGTATCAAGTCTAATTCTCCAAGATGTGCCTTACCAGGAAAATTTAGCAGGGGCTGATTTAGACCTTTTCAATAACTTCCGTCAATCGATCATAAACAAAGATAGACAAACCCAAGACGTTTTAATTTCTTCTTTCGTCTACAATTTTATATACAACGAAATTGGAAAGAAAGATCGAATTAATCCTTTCTATTTTAACGGCAAAATTGAAACGGCGGGAAATCTCCTTGGACTTTTTGCCAAAGAGGCGTCACAAAGTGAAGGAATTGCAGCTCAAAACGAGCAAAAAACCCTATTCAATATTCCCTATTCTCAATTTGTCAAGTTCGATTTTGATGTGCGCAAGTACTTTCAATTCTTTGACAACAAACACACCCTTGCACTTCGCCAGTTCGTTGGCATCGGGATTCCTTACGGCAATTCCTCTACAATGCCTTTTGTGCGCTCTTATTTCAACGGAGGATCAAATGACATTCGAGCCTGGAGAGTCTTTGGAGGACTTGGACCTGCCGATTCTCAATTGGACGAACGGGTAAGAGCCTATGTGATGGACAATATTAAGCTCACGACCAATATTGAATACAGAATGCCTTTTTCCACTATGTTTGAGGGAGCTGCATTTATAGACGCAGGAAATATATGGAGTCTTAAAGATAGCGGATTTGGAGATCAGTTTAAATTCAGCAAATTCATCTCTCAAATGGGAGTGGGTGCCGGCCTTGGACTTAGAGTCAATGTCGCCTACATCACACTTCGTCTCGATGCGGCATGGAAGGTGCATGATCCCAACCGTCCCGAGGGAGATCGGTGGGTGATTAGTAAATGGCAACCCTTTAAGCCTACGCTTAACTTCGCCTTTGGATATCCGTTCTAATTTGGATCTACTGTATAAAATAAAAAGAGCCTTGCATATAGAATGCAAGGCTCTTTTTGTATACGTCGCAAAAACTTTAAACAATTTCGCTTGTTAGGCCTTTGTCTAAAAGTTTTTCATGCATAGGTTTTAAAATCTCTAAAGATCCCGACTTTACGGTGCACTTCCCTTTGTAATGAATAAGTAGCGTACACTGCTCGGCTTGAATAAGCGTATGTTTACAGATACTCACAAGGCAGTCAATCACATAATCAAAAGTGTTTACATCATCGTTCCACACCACAAGTTTATTCTCTAGTTCGTCTTCTTCTAAAACGAGCACATCCTCCTCTAATTCCTTTTCTCTTTTAGGATCGCTATAATCTTGATTAAAAGATGGGAACCCTAAACGTCTTTCCTCTGCCATTTCTATTCAGTCATTTCTTCGTCCGGTGCTTGGTCTGAGGACTGATCTTCATAGATGAGTTCTACGACCTCCACACTTTTGTTATTCATCTTTAGAATCTTAAAATGATACCCATTCATATCAAATTCTTGGTTTTCTTCGGGAATGTTTTCAAGTTGATGCAAAATATACCCCGCCAGGGTGTTAAACTCCCCTTCTTCTGAAAGTGGAAATTCTTTCGGAAGATTCTCATTAATCTCTTCCAATGACTGCGTCGCTTGTACCCAGTATATATTTTCACCTACTTTATCTACAATATTATCTTCATCGTCTTCTTCGTCTTGAATCTCCCCTACGAGTTCCTCAAGAATATCTTCTAAGGTAATAATTCCTTCGGTGCCTCCAAACTCATCAATCACAATGGCCAAATGCTGTTTCTTTTGTTGAAACACTTTGAGCAAATCGGAAATCTTTTTGCTACCTACCACAAAAAAAGCATCCCGCATTAAAGAGCGAAGTACGTCATGGTCCATTGTGGCTTTTCTTCTCACATACTCCCGTATAATCTCTTTGGCGTAAAAGATTCCCACAATATTGTCAATGGAGTCTTCATACACTGGAATTCGTGAGTAACCACTGTCCATAATTTGCTCGATGATCTCCTCAATGGAATCTTCTAGATCAATCGATAAGATATTTTGACGTGGCACCATAATCTGCTTTGCAGAGTGGTCCGTAAAATCAAATGCGTTTTTGATAATCTCATAGTTCTCTTCTTGGATTTCTCCTGAATCAGCAGACTGCTTTACAAGTAGCTGCAATTCCTCCGTGGAGTGAATCTCTTGGTCCGAAGCAGGATGAATCTTCATGAGTCTTAGACACGCATTCGACATCTGATTCATCGTCCAAATGAAAGGTCTAAAGACTGTGTAAAATACTCTTAGTGGTACGGCAATAGCCATGGTGGTAGGCTCTGCTTTGCGAATCGCAATGGACTTCGGAATAAGTTCTCCAAAGACAATGTGCATCACCGTTACAATCAGAAAGCTAATGACAAGAGAAAGAGTGGTAATCGTTACGGGATCTGCAATTACATCAAAGGAAATAAAGAGCTTTTCGATCAAATGATGCATCGCGCTCTCCCCCACCCAACCTAAGGCTAGAGAGGCGAGGGTAATTCCTAACTGCGTAGCAGAAAGGTATTCGTCTAAATGCTTGATGATGTGCTCGGAATGCTTGGCTAATTTATTTCCTTCGGCAGCTTTGAGCTGAATTTGGGAGTAGCGTACCTTTACAATTGAAAATTCAGCAGCTACAAAAAAACCATTAAGTAATACTAAAAATAAGGCTAATAAGATCTTGACTAAGTCTGAGTCCATTTAAAAGTTAATAAACATTGGGGCAAAGATAAACATTTTTTTAATTTCAATCTGAGCAAGTTACACCTAGTAAGTCGAATAAATTACTTGAGCGTTTTTAGACTTAAGGCATAAAATGTACCGCCTAGTAGTCCTCCAACAAGCCCTCCATAAATCACATCTAGTGGATAATGAACACCTAGGTAAATTCGGCTGAAGGCAACAACTCCAGCCCAAAGAAGAAACAATAGCGCGTAGGATTCAATTTGCTTTTTTAAATGCATAAACATAAAAACAGCAATAAAAAACGTATTCGAGGCGTGGGCCGAGTAGAATCCATAAGGACCTCCACACTTCACCTCTCGAAACAGCCCCTTAAGCGAAGGTTCATGGCAAGGCCTAAGTCTTTCAATACCGTATTTAAAGATGTTAGATAATTGATCTGAGATAGTAATGCCTAGCGCAATAAAGAGAAGCATAAAAGCTAAATTTCGCCAGCCAAAATTGGTTTTTAGTAAGTAGAGAAAAATCACATAAAGCGGTATCCAAATAAAAGTCTTAGACACAAGGAGCCAAAATGAATCAAAGGAAGTATTTCCTAAATTATTAAGAAACAGGAAAAGCTCCGTATCATATTCTAAAAGACTGCTCATGATTTACGGCTTACTGGACCCTCGTAGGTAGGATCTTCAAAGGAAGGAAGCGAAGGCTTCTTAGATTCATCCTTATTTCCAAGCGATTGAGTATCGAGGGTAGTGGCCTTTTTCAAGTCCTCAATTTCTTCCTTAATTTCCTCCATAGGCGAATACTCTTTGGCCGCCATTTTCACTTTGTCGATTTCTCGTTTAATCTCAGAAACCGGCTCGTGGGTTTCTTTAAGGATTTCGGTTTTTATATCTTCCATCGCTCCTTTCATTTTACGAACCCCAGAACCCAGGTCTCTCGCAATTGAAGGCAGTTTGTCAGGTCCGAAAAGTACAATAATGGCTAGTGCAATGACTACCATTTCCATGAATCCTAATTCCATGCTGCTAAATTAATAAAGATTTTCCATTCCTCTTCTACAACGCCTTTAAAAATCAGCCTCATCTTCTACTTTGCCTAGATTGTCTTTGAAACACATAATAGATAAATAGAGCACTAAGAACCATCAAAAGAAATCCTAGGAAAAACGGAGCTCCCGGGAAGGAGAAAGGAGCCGTATCGTGCGTAAAATAATAAAAGACATTGGTCATCATCGGGGGCCCTATAATGGAGGTTAAACTCACGACACTTGTAAGGGTACCTTGCAAATCTCCCTGCTCATTCTTGGGAACTTTAGAAGTAATTAAAGACTGAAGGGCGGGCCCCGCAATACCTCCTAAGGTATATACACCTAGAATCGCAAACATCATCCAAGGCTCGGGTGCAAAGGCAAAAAGTAGCATGCCTAAAGCATAAAAGAGAATCCCATACAAGATACTTCGTTCACTCCCAATGCGAGGATGGACTTTGGACACAAGATACCCTTGAACTAGAGCTGTCATCGCTCCCATTACTCCCAGTGAGATTCCCACCATTCGTTCGTTCCAGGAAAATCGATACATAGTGAAGTACGCCCAATTGGTCTGTACCGCATGCGCAGCCACATAGACAAGAAACCAAGCGAGAAGCAACTTAAAAATTTCAGGATGTTTTCTAACCTGAATAAGACTTCCAATGGGATTGGCTCTTTTCCAAGAAAATTCCCTTCGGTATTTAAGCTCTAAACTCTCAGGCAGAACAAAAATTCCGTAGAGGAAATTCACAAGACACAGGACACCTGCCGCAATAAACGGGATCCTGGCGCCATAGACCCCTAGAACCCCACCTAAAACAGGACCGATGATAAATCCAAGTCCGAAGGCGGCGCCAATGAGTCCAAAATTTTTGGCTCGATTCGAATCGTTTGAAATGTCTGCAATGTAAGCACTGGCTGCCGTGACACTCGCCCCGGTAATCCCAGAAAATAGCCGACCAATGAAAAGCCACAAAATAGTGGGTGCCCAGGCCTGAATAAAGAAGTTGATTGAGAAGCCTAAAAGCGAAAGCAATATCACGGGTCTTCTCCCATATTTGTCACTTAAGTTTCCTATAATAGGGGCAAAAACAAACTGCATAAATGCATAGAGAAACCCAAGCCAACCTCCATACTTGGCAGCCTCAGAAATGTCTGCATTTATGAGTTCTTCAATTAATTTGGGTACGACAGGAATTACGATTCCCCAACCGGTGATGTCCACTAAAAGGGTTATAAAGATAAACCCCATGGCAGCGGTATTTTGCTTTTTCTTCGCCATAATAAGGCTGCAAATTTAAGTCATTTTGAGCAATAAAAAAGGTAGATTTTCTTCGCTAATGCAGTTTCTCATATATTCCGTTGGCCAGCATAAATAGAACGCCTATGAATATCCAAACCCTTAGGGTATTGAGAAGCAGTGGAATTCTTGCCAGTCGAACATGAGCCACACGTAGGCAAGCAAGTAGCAGCACCAAAGTGGAGCTACCAAAATAAAAAGTAAGGTAATTAAAGGACTGAATTCGCATTACAATTCCTAACCCTACCATCATAGTGAGCACAAGAAGCACCGCAACAAGAGTGCTCGTGTTTCGAACTCCAAAAACAATAGGCATGGTTTTATAATCAAAAAGAACATCAGCTCTTAAGGTCAAGAAATCTTTCAAAATATCCACCACTAAAAGAATCAAAAACAAAAACGCAGCCATCAAAAACAAATTCAGTGAGAAATGCTGATAATACACTAGCATTCCAAAGAATGGATACAGAGTTAAGCTTACAAACATAAGATTATTTAAGACCACAAACTTGCTTACTTTGTGGCTATAGAACCACATTAGGAATTGATAGACAAGAAAAAACACGAAAATTCGTGGGGAAAGTATATACGCAATACCTAAAGAGAATAAATTAAGAAGTACATAGGAATAGAGAAAATACTTTTGCTTTAAAAAGCCCTGTAGTTTGGTTACGAAAGGTTTTTGAATACGGTCTTTCTCTAGGTCGTAAAATTGATTTATAATCCCTCCGGCCGCAATACTTAAGAGGCTGCAAAAAATAATCCCATGAATTTTATAATCAAAGACAAATTGCTTTAAGGTTTCTTCTTGGTTGATGATAAAAAAGGTAGATACGTAAAGGGCAAAGGTAAAGAGAAGCAGCATGAAAATCCGAGCCCCAATTAAAAGACTCACCAGTTGAGATACACGGTACATCAGCGGGTTTTTCTGTTTCATGGGCGAGTCCAATTTTGATTTTCGATTCGAACTAGAAGCGATAAATTACTTCTTTATTGAAGCCATTTAGCATTTTACTCGCTTTCTCGTAGTCCTTTGTAAATCCTAAGATATAGCCTCCTCCGCCACTTCCACAAAGTTTCAGATAATAGGCATTGGAATCGATTCCCTTCTTCCAAACCTTGTACAAACTTTCTGGAATCATAGGTTTGAAATGATCAAAGGCCCAAAGAGAGAGTTTCTTTAGGTTTCTAAAAAAAGGATTCATATCCTTTTTTAGAAAGGCTTCAATACAAGCGTTGTTATAGCGAATAAATTCTTCTTTTAGCGTTTTTCTAAACCCTTCGGTTTTCATCTTCTCAAAGAAGATTTGAATCATAGGACCTGTCTCTCCGACCGTTCCTGAGTCAATTAAAAAGATAGCTCCTTTTCCTTCGTTCTGAGAAGGAAGCGATACTTTATCTACACTTTCTTTAGATTCGATTAAGATGGGCAGATTCATATAGCAAATTAGAGGATCAATTCCACTGCTTGTACCATGAAAAAAGCTCTCCAAAAGTCCAAAGACCTTCTTTAGTGCTTTAAGCTCCTCTTTGCTTATTAGATCTGCTGGATATTTGATTCGGCTGTAACGCTCAAAAATTGCTGCGACCAGCGCACCTGAACTTCCCACTCCATAGCCTTGGGGAATGTTGCTATCAAAGAAAAGACCTTTTTTCAAATCCTTTTTAAATTCTTCTACTTTAAGCTCATAACCCGCAGGGAGTGAAAGCGTTTCCAGAAAATCCGCATAGCGAACCAAACTTTCGTTTGATCGTTTTTCAAAATCGGAATTTAAATCAGAGAATTTTAGCGTGCCTTTATAAAAACTATAAGGGAGCGTTAAGCCTTGGGAATCTTCTATAATTCCGTATTCTCCAAAGAGAAGTATTTTCGCATAGAATAAAGGACTTGACATAGGCTTTCGTTAGAGGCATAGAACCTCGGGGCAAAGATACGATATTATATTTTTATTGCTTTATGCAAAAATCGGGCCCAAAACCACTTCTGTAAAACAGTTCTACAGCCGATCCTTCTTATGGAAAAATTCCTTTTTGTTAAGCCTTAAAGAGTCTCCTTCGAAGGACTATGGTTTGCTTTCACAAACCGAATTAATACCAGACCAATTGCAAAGAACAGAACCATGGAAAGCGCTGCATATCGCATGTTATCAAATTCATCGATGAGCATCGCAAAAATAAAGGTCCCTAGAATAATGGCTAACTTCTCTAGTACATCGTAAAAACTAAAATAGGTGGTATTGTCCATGGAATTCTCAGGGAGAAGTTTTGAGTAGGTGGAACGGGACATCGCTTGAAGCCCTCCCATCACAAGTCCGACAATTCCCGCCACAAAATAGAATTGGTACTCTACATTAGGATCCTCTCGGTTCAAAAAGAAAGCGGCAAGACAAGCCACGATCCATAATCCGACGGCAATGGAGATGACATTTTTATTTCCAATTCGTTTGGATAGCCTAGAGAACAAGATCGCTCCTATAATCGCTTCGATTTGTATTACTAATAAAGTTGCAATTAGTTTTCCTTGGTCTAAATTGATCTCACTTTTCCCAAAGAGCGTCGCCATTAAAAATATCGTTTGCATTCCTACACTGTAGAAGAAGAAACTCGAAAGAAAGAACTTTAAATTGGTGTCTTTGAAAAGTGTACCTCCTACTTTAAATAGCTCTTTAAAACTTTCTTTTCCAATGTCCCAGTAAAAACTCACATTGTCTTTTAAGACTTCAAAGAAACCTCCGTTCTGTTCGTGTTTTTTAAAGATGTTCTTATAATTCAAAAGCACTAAGTCTTTGGGTAGTTTTTCTTTGATATCTCCAAAAACAGGCAAATGCTTAAAGGTGTACTGGGAGAAACCAAACCACCAAGCTGCCGTCAGTAGGAAACTCACTCTGGTATAAATTAGCTGCTCTTTGGGGCCTTCTGCTACAACCATAATAAGAAGTAAGCACAGAATTACGAGTACCACCGACCCAATGTATCCATAGACGTATCCTTTTGCGGAAAGTGCATCTTGCTTATCTCGAGTGGCAATATCTGGCAAAAAGGAGTTGTAGAACACGAGTGAGCCCCAAAATCCAACACTGGCCGTAATGCTAAAGAGAAGACCTAAAAATACGTTTTCCATCCCTGTAAACATTGCTAGCCCCATACAAGAGGTCGCCCCTAAATAACAAAAGAATTGCAAAAAGGATTTCTTATTCCCTATCGTATCGGCAAGGGAAGAAAGAAAAGGGGAAAGCAAAACCACAATAAAAAAGGAGATCGTAAGGGAGTACCCGTAAATTGCATCCGGATGGTAAGTCTGTCCAAAGAGTTCAATTTCATGCCGAACGGGAACATCAATCCAACGGCCCTGGTCCACTATAAATTCCTGTTTTTC
Source organism: Bacteroidota bacterium (assembly GCA_023387375.1). Taxonomy (GTDB): domain Bacteria; phylum Bacteroidota; class Bacteroidia; order Flavobacteriales; family Weeksellaceae; genus Planobacterium_A. The sequence continues at coordinate 42,207 of JAEWIE010000041.1, forward strand.
GTACTTAGTGGTAAGAGTAGAATAATAAATGGGGAAAATTGTCGAAGTAATCACTAAAGAATAGACAGAGTTAGCCCAATCGTAGAAGGCCCACCCCTTCATTATTTTCGGATTGTTCTTTATAACACCTTGTGCAGAGTGAGAGGAATTTGACATGCAATTAGTATAATTTAGACAAAAGTAAAAAATCCATTAAGAACTCAAACTCTTTTTTAAGTCTTAATGGATTTTTAATTTTAGAATTCGGCCCTTAGGATAGGTTTTCGATCACCATCGCAGAGGCACCTCCTCCTCCATTGCAAATGGCTGCAGCGCCGTAACGAGCACCTTTTTGCTTTAAGACATTTACTAAAGTCACCACAATCCTTGCTCCTGAACTTCCAAGCGGGTGTCCCAGGGAAACCGCTCCTCCATTCACATTTACTTTTTCGCTGTCAAGGCCTAGAATTTTATTATTGACAAGACCTACGACAGAGAACGCTTCGTTAAATTCAAAATAGTCAATCTCCTCTAAGGAAAGACCTGCCTTTTCAAGGGCTTTTGGAAGCGCTTTGGAGGGAGCTGTAGTAAACCACTCAGGCTCGTGCGCCGCATCGGCATACGATACAATTCTTGCCAGCGGTTTGAGTCCTAAACTCTCCATTTTTTCTTTAGACATTAATATGAGTGCAGAAGCCCCGTCGTTTAACGTGGAGGCATTGGCTGCTGTAACGGTTCCGTTTTCTCTTTGAAATACCGTAGGAAGCGTAGAGACTCGATCAAAGTTTACGTTTTTATACTCTTCATCTTCATTCACCACGATCGGTTCTCCCTTTCTTTGAGGAACTTCAACGGGAACAACTTCTTCGCTAAATTTTCCTTCACTCCATGCTTTTGCGGATCTTTTGTAAGATTCAATGGCAAAGCGGTCTTGGTCTTCTCTAGAGAAGTTATATTCCGCCGCGCATTTTTCCGCGCAAACGCCCATATGAACTTTCCCATATTTGTCGGTAAGTCCGTCTAGCACTAATCCGTCCTGCATCTTCACATCTCCTAATTTTGTAGCGGTCCGCGCGTGATAATAGTGAGGAACTTGAGACATATTCTCCATTCCCCCAACCACAACTACGTCCACATCTCCAGCCTTGATGGTTTGGGCTCCAATGGAAATGGCTTTCATTCCAGAGGCGCATACTTTATTTACAGTGGTGGCAGGCGTTTGGTTTGAAAGTCCTGCGCCAAGAGCAACCTGACGCGCAGGCGCTTGTCCCTCTCCTGCTTGAAGTACATTTCCCATGAAAATTTCTTCTACTTCCCCAGGCGCAAGCTTAATTTTATCTAAGGCTCCTTTGACAGCAGCCGTACCTAGGGCGGTTGCAGGTACACTTGATAAACTTCCATTAAAACTTCCCATTGGGGTTCTTGCCGCGGCGACTATAAATACTTCTTTCATTGCTTTTTATCTATTTTAAATTTGATTTTTTGATTTCAATTCTTTCGCCTCTAAAATACAAAAAAAAATACACCTCGAAAGGGTGTATTTTTTTCTTATATGTGCCTTACTATAAGGCTTTAGTGCGTAATGGTCTTTAAGTCCTCAGGCGAATGTTTGTGCTTAAACAGCACCCAAAACGCGATGGCAATCACAAAAGCATACAGAGCAAAAACGAGCCATATTTCATGCCACATTTTCCCTCCGTCTGGATGCGTAAAGTAGGCATCAATCATCCAACCACTTACGAGACTTCCCATCACGGCTCCAAACCCGTTGGTCATCATCATAAATACGCCCTGCGCAGAACTTCTAATTTTATAATCAGTAGATCCTTCCACGAAAAGTGATCCCGAAATATTGAAAAAATCGAAAGCCATTCCGTACACGATGCAGGAAACAATAATGAACACAAGACCTATTCCTTCCGGCGTTCCGTATCCAAGTAACAAAAAGCGAAGAACCCATGCAAACATGGAGATAAGCATCACTTTTTTGATTCCATATCGCTTAAGAAAAAAAGGAATCGCTAGGATGAAAACCGTTTCTGAAATTTGAGAAATGGACATAATAATTGTGGAGCGCTTCACGACAAAACTATCCGCATAATGGGGATCGTTAGCAAAATCAGAAAGGAATGTATCCCCATACATATTGGTGAGCTGAAGCGCTGCTCCAAGAAGCATGGAGAAGCTAAAGAAAAGCGCCATCTTATAATCCTTAAATAGGGAAAAAGCGTTTAGTCCCAATTTTTCAGAGAGTGGTGCGTCTTTCGGTATTTTGTTTTGTGGAGGACAGGCAGGAAGCGTAAAGGCATAAATCGCTAAAATAAAGGCCACAACCGCCGCTATATAAAATTGATCTGCGGAATCTTTACTTCCCGTAAGATTGGTCACCCACATGGCGACAATAAACCCAATGGTTCCCCAAACCCGAATGGGTGGAAAATCTTTGAGAACATCATTCCCCGTGTTCTTTAACACGTTGTAGGCAATGGAATTGGAAAGCGCAATGGTGGGCATGTAAAAGAGCATGGCCAGAAGCATTACCCAGAAAAATTGATCTGGATTCACAAGCGAAGGCATTAACAGAAGACTTCCTCCGTAAAGGAAATGCAGTACGCCGTATAGCTTTTCTGCATTGACCCATCGGTCCGCAATAATCCCGATTAAAGCGGGCATGAATATTGAAGCGATTCCCATCGTAGAGAATACGGCTCCAAATTCGGCTCCGCCCCACTGTTTGGTTGAAAACCAGTAAACAGCGATTGTAATTAGCCAAGCTCCCCAGACAAAGAACTGCAAGAAACTTAAAATGGTAAGTCTAAATTTTATATTCATAGGACGGTCAAATAAAAAAGCCCTTAGTAGGGAGCACACCTTTCTATAATTTCAAAGTAGCTGCAACTATTGGGCATTGGGTCATTAATCTAGGTTTCTTTTCCTTCTTTTAATTTCTTCTTGAAGTTCAAGTGCTGTATCAAAATCCTCGTCTTTTACGGCCTGCTCTAAAAGCAGTCTTAATTCCGCTAACGGTATATTGTATATATCTTGAGACCCTAACTCATTAGAAGGTGTTTTATATTCAGGCTCACTGGGTTCGTCTCGTTGAATTTCAAGCAGAATTCCTGCTTCTTCCAGAACTTGCGAAGTGGTATAGATAGGAGCTGAAAAACGAACTGCAATGGCCACCGCGTCTGAAGTGCGCGCATCGATCACGATTTCTTTGCCCGTTCCAAATTCCCGAAAAATCATATTGGAAAAAAAGACTCCGTCTACAATCTGATAAATCAGCACGGAAACCATCTCATAATTCACCGTAGACACAAAAGTGGTAAAGAGATCGTGGGTTAAAGGCCTAGGTGGCTGAATGTCTTTTTCAAGCCCAAGGGAAATGGCCTGCGCTTCAAAATTACCGATCACAACGGGCAACTTAATTTTGCTCGGAACATGTTCCAAAAGTAGTGCGTAGGCGCCAGATTGAGTCTGGCTATAGGAGATCCCTCGGATAATTAACTCTTTGTAATCCATCTTACAAATATAAAAAATTATTAATTGGATGCGAGTGCATTGTACTTGCAGTTTGAGCACGAATTCTTCAAAGCACAATGTCCCTCATTCGAAGGACATTGCGTAAGAAAAATCGATTGGATTTTTACTTTATTTTATGCGTTTTTTCTTTTCCATATCTTCTGGTTTAAACCCTTTTTTGCGGAAAAGGTCGTAAGATATTGCCGAGGCAATAAACCAAGTGGAATAGGTTCCAAATCCAACCCCAATTAACAGGGCAAACATGAAGCCTCTTAAGTTCTCACCTCCTACAATAAAGATGGCAAGAATAACAAGGAAAGTCATAAAGGCCGTATTAAAGGTTCTCCCTAGTGTACTAGAGATCGAATCATTAAATAGACTCTCTAAAGTCATGTTCTTTTTGTCTTGAAGGTATTCCCGAATACGGTCAAAAATAATTACGGTATCGTTAATGGAGTATCCAAGTACGGTCAGAATCGCTGCAATAAAGTCCTGGTTAATCTCCATGCTAAATGGCATCACATTTTTAAGTAAGGAGTAGGCACCTAAAATCACAATCGAGTCATGAACAAGAGAGGCGATCGCTCCTGTGGAAAACTGCCATTTTTTGAAACGAACTAAGATGTATAGGAAAATACCCACTAAGGAGATTATAAGCGCTAAGGCTCCTCCTTTCTTAATGTCATCAGCCACGGTAGGACCTACCTTAATGGAACTAATAATTCCATACTTTTCTTCTCCTGAACTACGGAAGGAATCCAAAGTAGCGTCTTTTGGAAGATACGGCTTAAGCCCTTCAAATAATTTAGCCTCGACATCCTGATCCGCTTGAAGACTCTCTTCGTTGACACGGTAGTCGGTTGTAATTTTTAATTGCTGATCGTTCCCGAAGGTTTTGACATCCACTGCATTTTGCTCTCCTTCTTCATTGACGAACTTGCCTTCTAGGTTGGTTTGGGCATCGTTTGCGATCACTGGTTTATCAAATCTTACCACATAGCTACGTCCCCCGTTAAAGTCCACTCCAAATTTGAATCCTTGAGTGAAGATTGAGCCTAAACATACCACGGTAATAATGGCAGAAATAATATAGGCGTATTTTCTTTTTCCCACAAAATCAAACCACGTATGTCTGAAAATATTTTTAGATAAAGACGTCCAAACGGAAAGACCTTTTCCTTTGTTTAGTCGTGAGAAAATCATGACGCGCGTTAAAAGTACGCAGGTAAACATGGACATTAGAATCCCAATACCTAAGGTTACTGCGAATCCTTTGATCGGACCTGTACCAAAGATATAAAGCACTACCGCCGTTAATAGAGAGGTTAAGTTCCCATCAATAATGGCTGAGAGTGAGAAGTTGAATCCCTCGTTGTAGGCCTCTTTAATGTTTTTTCCCAAGAAGAGTTCCTCCTTGGTTCGTTCGTATACAATTACGTTCGCGTCAATCGCCATGGCCATCGAGAGTACGATCCCTGCAATCCCAGGAAGGGTGAGGGTTGCGTCCACCGAGTCCATAATTCCCATTAGGTAGAATAGGTTAATCGCCATCGCAATCACAGCGTAAATACCCGCTCCTCCATAATAGAAGACTAAATATAAAATAACAATACCAAAGGCAATGATAAAGGACCAAAGTCCTGAATTCACAGACTCCGCACCTAGGGATGGACCTACGACCTCTGCTTGCACGATTTTCGCACCTGCTGGCAGTTTACCAGCTCCAAGTACGTTTACTAAGTCTTGCGCCTCTTCCTGGGTAAAGTTCCCCGAAATCTGAGTTCTACCATTAGGAATTTTATTCACCACATTGGGTGCTGTATAGACGACATTGTCAAGGGTCACCGCTACTGGTTTTCCTACATTTTTCTCTGTCAAAGTCGCCCAATCACGAGATCCTTTGCTGTCCATTTGCATATCCACCACAATACGCCCCAGCTCATCGTAACTAATATTAGCCGTTTCTACAGCTCCGTCTACCGGTGCTTTCTGGTTGATATTCCCTCTTACTGCATAGAGAACCAAATTGTCTGGGTCGGCTGCCTCCGGCTTATATCCCCATTCAAATTTCGTGTATTTAATATGGCTTGGTCTCGCGTCCATAGCCACTTTGCTTGCAAGAATTTTATTAATTTTTGCGGTATCGGAAAGTTTTACATTCGCAACTCCGTTGGATCTCAGCGTGTTTAGTTGTAGTAAAGATTCAAAATTGAGATCTTTCGATACTCCCATTGAGTCTCCTTTTGCGGCTACTAAAGTTTTAAGGGTTTGGAAATAAGGGAAAACCTCTTGTAGTTCTTGCACTTCCCAAAACTGAAGTTTTGCAGAGGTTTGTAGCATCTTCTTCACACGGTCGATGTCCTTGACCCCAGGCATTTCCACAGAAATTCTTCCTGTACCTGGAACTCTTTGTACGTTGGGCTGCGTAACTCCCATCTTATCAATACGAGTTCTAATTACCTCGTAGGCCGTTCCGGTGGAAAGCTCAATTCGGTTACGAACTACCTTGCGAACTTCTTCGTCACTTGAGTTGAATTTAATTTCGGTCAAATTGGTGTTTCCGAAGATCTCAGGATCCGCCAATTTTAAATTCGCATTCTTCTCTTTGTTTACGATCTCAAACTCGTCAAAGAATAGATCTACATAGGTTTTGGTTGAATTTTTCTGAGCCTCGTCGGTACGGTCAAGCGCCTCGATAAGTACAGGATTGGTGGAATAATTGGTTAGGTTGTTGATCAGATCTCTTTGGTTAATTTCCAAAAGCACGTTAATCCCTCCTTTAAGGTCAAGACCAAGTTTCATTTCCTTTTCCTTTGCTTTGGAATAGTATAATTTAGTGAAACCTAGATTTAACGTGTCTTTGGAAAGCCTTGTGAGTTCGTTTTGGTATTTTACCGGATCGTCTCCCGCCACTAATTCGGCTTGCTTTTCAATTTTCCCTGAGTACCACGTCGGCAAAAGTTCATTTAGACAAATAAGTCCTAGAACTAAGGCCACGAGTGTGATGAGTCCTTTTCCTTGCATTTTAATTACAGCATTAAATTTTTCGTGGGCAAATATAATGATTTCCAAATCAATTAAGGATTTTTTAACAGCACTTTTATGATTTGTTCGCCCACCTAAAAAAAGCAAAGTTAGAATCCACTAGGCCTGTCAATACGCAGGTTTTAGTGAATTCTAACCTTAAATACGTTCTGTAAACGACTCTATAAAGAGAAAAATAGATCTAAATAGTCATGGAAAATATCCTTGTTTCGGGCTTATTGCGTAGCATTCTTAAATCCAGTGTCATGGCCACATTTCGAGTAAAGGCTCTTCCTTTTTCTGTAATTTTGATCCTATTATCACTCAGATCCACCAGTCCATCCTGCTGCATCTCTAGGAGTCTCTCTTTTGCATTTTCTAATTCGGGAAGGTAATTATCTTGAGTCCAACTCGTTTCCAAACGACACATTAAATTCAAAATATGCTGACGTACAAGGAGATCCTCATCAGTTAAAATATGTCCTTTCACTACGGGTAGCTTTCCTTCCTCTACACGTTTTTGATATGATTCTACGGTTTTATCATTCTGTGCAAAGGCGTACCAACTGTCAGAAATAGCGCTCATGCCAAGTCCTACCATAAGCTGGGTTTTGCTAGAGGAATACCCCATGAAATTTCGGTGAATTTCGCCTGACTTTAAGCTTTGATACAGGTCATCCTGCTCTAAAGAGAAATGATCCATTCCCACTTCAATATAACCCAGGTTTTCAAGTAAATTTTTACCATTTTCGTACAACCTGCGTTTTTCTTCACCGCTTGGAAGGTCATTTTCATCAAATCCTCTTTGCCCCACTCCTTTAATCCAAGGCACGTGCGCATAGGAATAAAAGGCGATGCGGTCTGGTTTCAAAGTCATCGTTTTTAGAATCGTTTCATTCATCTTCTCCCAGGTCTGATGAGGAAGGCCAAAGACTAGGTCATGAGAAATACTGGTGTACCCAATTTCGCGCGCAAGACGCGTCACTTTCTCTACATTTTCGTACGGCTGAATTCGGTTAATAGCCTTTTGAACGGTAGGATCGTAATCCTGTACTCCAAAACTACAGCGTCTAAACCCAAGATCATAAAGCATCCTTAAATGAGCCTCTGTCGTATTGTTTGGGTGTCCTTCAAAGCTAAATTCGGGATTCTCGGCAATTTTTGCCTTTTTGAAGATTCCCTCTAAAAGAGTTCTCAGATTTTCAGGGGAAAAGAAAGTAGGCGTGCCTCCACCGAGATGGAGTTCTTTAATGATAGGCACTTCCCCATTAAATAGGTCTAAATAAAGGTCCCATTCTTTTAAAACCGTTTCTAAATAAGGAGTTTCCACTGAATGTTGTTTTGTGATACGTTTGTGGCATGCACAAAAGGTACACAAACTTTCACAAAAAGGCAGGTGAATATAAATAGAAATGCCTTCCGAGGCATTGCTTTCTTTGAAGGTTCTAATCACGGAGCTTTCCCATTTATCTGTAGAAAACTCAGACTCTTGCCAAAAAGGAACGGTAGGATACGAAGTATATCTAGGTCCAGGAATATTGTATTTATCTATGAGCGTTTGATTCATGAGGCAAAAATACAAATTATAATAGAGTCCCAAATTCAAAACTGAATAATATCATCTATCACCCTTATGTCCATTCTTGTATCTTACATCGATCGCTTACCTTTACGTTTGAAGATTAGAAGCCTTTAAAATCAAATTTTAAAATTTTCCCTCGACCTGCGACGACAAGCGTATTGGAATCTTGCCATTCACAGGCGTAAAGTCCTTTCTCCTGCGATACTACGCGCCAGGAGATACCTCCATCTGTCGAGTAGGAAAGATGCTGATCTCCAAGGGCCACAATCTGTTTTCCTTGGGATTTAGGTCTATATTTTACGCAGGTGGAGTATCCCGCATTTTTTCCTTCGGCTTGCAAAATCCAAGTTTCTCCTCCATCATTGGTAGTGGCAATAACGCCTTTGTTCAGAGATTGGTTCGTATAATCTCCTCCCACAGCAATTCCCTGGGTTTGGGAATAAAAATCAATGGAGTACATTCCACTTGAAGAAATGCCTTGAACAAACGGCGTTTCAAACTTTTTCCATCCCATTTTATCACGTCGTAAGATACTTGACTTTATTCCTCCTGTGGCAATCCACAGTCTATCTTTTATAGAGCTAATATTGGTATTACTGGCTGCAAAGGCAGCTTCTCCAATCGCGAGAGAAGGAAGTATATCGCAGGATAACATATCCCAAGTTTCAGTGAGGAAATTAAATTTTGCAATTCGAGGACAAGTAGTGTCCGAATCACTAAAGGTCCAACCCTCCCCCGATTTTGTAAAATGAATCGCATCGTAAAATGCACTTTTGGATTCATCCTTTCCAAGCAAAGTAGGCACTAAAGTCTTTGCATTTATCTTATAAAAATAGGCAGGTGTATCGATCGAAGTCGCGTAGAAAAATTTCCCTTTTCTACCTAAAGAGCGAAACTCTAGGTTCGGCTGAGAAACCTTAATTTGTTTTTGATCACTAGGATTCTTAATACTTACATATCCAATTTTGGATTTCGATCCTGCGTAATAAACCTTTCCCTTGTAAATGGAAATCGCGCGGATACTAATATCATCCTTCAATAAAACGGTGCTTTTTTGAGCCCATAGACTTTGGCTTAGTAGTAGAAAAATGGCAACGACCCCAAGTAAATATCGATTATTCATAGTAAAAAAAACAGTCCTAGCTCAGGAGCTAGGACTGCAGCATTAGAGTTTAAACTTACTTTCTGTTTTTAAAGTATTGGTAGCCGTAATAAATCGTGTGAATGACAATCATTACGATGGAAAATAGAATCAATCCTGAATCGTCCGTTTCTGCATTTTGGTGATGGAGATAGGTTAGAACCGCTAGAACAAGGGTTAAGATAATACCCGATAGCGCTGTGATTCTATAATTTTTAGGATCTTTAGTCGTTTCATTTTGTTTTCCTAGGAATGAATTACGAATTCCTCTATATAGATAGACATCCAGTCCAATCATCATCCAGCACACAAGTCGAATCCAAGTGTCGAAAGGAAGGAAAGCCATCATTCCAAAGCAAACCAAAATACCTAGAATAGGAATAAGGGGAACCAAGGGTGTTCTAAATGCACGCGGCGCATTAGGCTGTGTTTTACGCATCACAAGAACACCCGCGCAAACTAGGATAAACGCAAATAGAGTTCCGATACTAGTCATCTCTCCTACCACCCTTCCTGGAATAAACGCTGCAAAGAGGCTGACAAAAACAAGGAAGAACAGGTTGGCTTTAAAAGGAGTTCTAAATTTATGATGGATTTCCGAGAACGCTTTAGGAAGAAGTCCGTCTTTACTCATTGAGTAAAACACGCGGCTTTGCCCCATAAGCATCACGAGGATTACGGAGGAATACCCAAGCAAAATGGCCACGATGATCGAAGTGTTAAGCCAAGGATAAGCTGGGACTACCACTCCATTTACGACGTCTCCCATCGCTTCAATCGCAATGGCAACAGGCGCTAAGTGATCACCTGAGCCTCCCGCTGTAAATTCTTTGTAATGCACAACTCCTACCATCACATAAGCGAAGACAATATAGAGTACTGTACAAATGATTAGGGATCCTAAAATTCCAATAGGCATCGCCTTCTTTGGATTTTTGGTTTCCTGAGCGGCGGTCGAAACCGCATCAAAGCCTATATAAGCAAAGAAGACAATAGCCGCTGCCCGTATGACTCCAGACCAGCCGTATTCTCCAAATTTGCCTGTGTTCTCTGGAATTAGCGGTGTTAAATTCTCAGGTTTAATATAATTGACCCCAATGACAATAAACAGAATCACAATAGCTACCTTCAAAACCACAATCGCGCCATTGACCCATGCCGATTCACTCGTTCCCTTAATAAGAACAAGAGACATAATCACCACAATGAAAACAGCGGGCAAATTAATCAGTCCGGCTTCCCCTGCGGAGGTAAGATCAAAGGGAGTCATCATCAGCTCTTCGGGAAGTGCGACTCCAAAATTGGAAAAGAACTTTCCTAAATAACCCGACCAACTCGAGGCAACTGTTGCGGCCCCGACGGCATATTCTAGCACAAGGTCCCAACCAATAATCCAGGCAATGAATTCACCCATCGTGGCATAAGAATAAGTATAAGCACTACCCGCCACAGGAATCATGGAGGCAAATTCAGCGTAACACAAACCTGCCAAGGCGCACCCCAGTGCAGCAATAACAAAAGACACCATGATCCCAGGCCCGGCATGGTTCGCGGCTGCCATTCCGGTGATCGAAAATAATCCCGCACCGATAATTGCACCAATCCCAAGGGCGACAAGGGAGCCTGCTGTTAGTGTTTTCTTGAGTCCTTTTTCAGACTCTTCTGCCTCTGCTAATAGTTGGTTAAGAGGTTTTGTCCTCCACAAATTTGACATGTTTAAATATTTTGATTTTCCAAAAGTATAAATTTTTACCAACTTTTAACTATTTTCTCCCATTATTAACGAAAAAAAACTGAGGGAAGGGTATCGAATAAATTCTTTCGTTTGGATTTAGGAATTTCCCTTTTTTCGCATGTTTGATAAATCAAGTTCTAAGAATTTCTAATATATTTGACTAATGAATTTCTACGAGCTTTTAATCTCCCCTTACGAAAGTTATCAGACCTATCAAGTCGTGCTTGAATTCTTCGCCGCGTTCTTTGGTCTTCTAAGTGTTTTCTTTTCCATTAAAAAGAACATCTGGGTCTATCCCACAGGAATTATTTCGACCGCGATGTACGTGTATATTCTATTTGTCTTTGGACTTTTGGGAGACATGATGATTAACGTCTATTATAGCATCATGAGCATTTACGGCTGGATTCTTTGGTATCGAAATTCAAATGACCACGTCCACATTGAGGTAAAAAGGACCTCAAGAAAAGAGTGGATGGTTAGTTCTGGACTTTTTGTTCTAAGTCTTTTGCTAGTAACCCTTGTCTACTATTACAAACCCGCTATTGACCAAGGCTTCTCGATGGAGGGCGTTACTTTAGGACTTGACCATTTGGATTGGGCCAATTGGCTTGATGTCTTTACCACTTCTGTCTTTTTAGTAGGAATGTGGCTCATGGCAAAACAAAAGCTAGAAAATTGGATTTTCTGGATCTTAGGGGATTTAATTTGCATACCTATATTCATCTACAAAGGTCTGGCCATTACGTCTTTCCAATACTTTGTATTTACCATTATGGCCATTATCGGCTATTTTGAATGGCGCAAAAGTGCAGCTCAAAGTAGAGAGGCTTCACTCGCCGAGTAAGCCGCTTAATAAAACTCTACTTTTTAGTATCTTTACCCCTCTAAAAAAAGCATTACATTCCAATGGCTCAATTCACATTCTATAAATACCAAGGAACAGGCAATGATTTTATTCTTGTCGATCACCGCAAGGGCGGTTTTCCAAAACAAGACAAAGCACTCATTGCAAGGTGGTGCGACCGAAGATTTGGAATTGGTGCAGACGGACTCATTCTTTTAGAAAAAGATTCAACTTTGGATTTTAAAATGGTGTACTATAATGCAGATGGTAGTGAAAGCACGATGTGCGGAAATGGAGGAAGATGCATCGTCGCGTTTGCTAGAGATTTAGGAATTATTGATAAAAAATGTGAATTCAGCGCTATCGATGGCCCCCACGAGGCCTCTATTTCTGGCGACATTGTAAGTCTAAAGATGATTGATGTAAAGGAAATTAAATCGCTTCAATACGCGAGCGTTGTGGATACAGGGTCTCCCCATTATGTAACCTATGTGGAGGAGCTAGAAACATATCCGGTCTTTGAAAAAGGACGTCAAATTCGAAATTCAGATTCCTTTAAAGCCGAGGGTATCAACGTGAATTTTGTGCAAGTCTTAGGCAGTGATTCCCTCTTTGTGCGAACTTACGAACGAGGAGTGGAAGACGAAACTTATAGCTGTGGAACAGGTGTGACGGCCGCCGCACTCACCTATTTACAAGACCATGACCTAAGCCAAGTTCAAATTAAGGTCAAAGGAGGAAAATTAGAGGTTAAAGCAGAAAAGAATGGCACTGAATTTTCTAACATTTGGTTAGAAGGTCCTGCGCTAAGAGTGTTTCAAACAGAAATTGAGTTGTAAGGATCATTTTAAACAAATCCAATGAAAATAAACATTAAACTAATTCTTGGCCTCTTTCTTCTACTCATCGCCTTTTGGGGAGTTCGATACTTTTTAAATTACAAGACGAGCAACGTCAAAAAAGAAGGGTATTTTCATGTCGCGAGTAATGCAACCTACGCTCAAATCCTAGACAGTATTCGTCCTTTTATTAAAGACATGGATCGCTTTGAAAAAGTGGCTAAAAGCGAGGATTTAGAAAACAGACATCACGCCGGACGATACAAAGTTGTGGAAGGAAAAACCTCACAAGAGTTAGTGCAAATGCTAAAAAATGGAAACCAAGTCGATATTACTTTTCGAATTGGAGACTTTAGCGATGTGTACCAAATGATGGGACGCGTCGCTCGAAAAACGCAGGCCGACTCTCTTACTTTCATTAAAGAATTTGATAAAATCGCAAAATCCAAAGGCCTTTCCAATGCTGAGGATTTAAAAAAATACTTTTTAATTGATTCCTATAATTTCTTTTGGACCGTTTCTCCCCAAGAATTTTTTGAGCGATTCGAAAAACAGTACAATTCTTTTTGGACTCCGGAGAGAATCGCAAAAGAAAAAGCGCTTGGATTAACTAGAAATCAGGTCTACGCACTGGCCTCTATTGTTTACCAAGAATCAGGCGGAAAACCAGACGAGCAAAAAACCATTGCGGGACTCTATTTAAATCGTTACCGAAAAGGCATGAAACTTCAAAGTGATCCGACCGTAATTTATGCCCATCGAAAAGATACGGGGTTCCAAACAGAGATAAAACGAGTGTATTACAAACACCTTCGCTATCCATCGCCCTATAATACCTACGCTAATGTTGGAATTCCACCCGGTCCCATCTGCGTCGTGGATAAATCTTCAATTGATGCTGTCTTAAATCCCGAATCACACGGCTTTATCTTCATGGCTGCTGATCCTCAGCGTCCTGGACTCCACCGTTTCACTTCAAGCGACATCGAACATGCCAAAAATGCACGAGATTACCAGCAGTGGCTTGATCGACAAACGGGCGTAAACTAAACTTTAACATATTTTAAGATTTTTTGTTTTTAACATTTAAGGGATTCCTACGTCTAATGGGGGTAGTACGGAAATCGAAAACGATCCGTCTAGATAGAAATTACACTCATTTACATGTAGAACTGACAAAATTCAAATGAATTTTGTGTAAAATTAACTTGATGATTCAGACAGAAATTACTCAAAAACTAACCAGAAAAACTCTGGGGTTAACTCTTTTACTCTCTGCCGCCGCCTTTGCATTTGCGCAACAAAAAGTAAACGTGAGCGGAAACGTAGTAGACAAGGCCAACAACCCCGTTCCCTATGCTTCCATATCGTTCTCTAGCAAGAGCGATTTATTATATAGCGATGCGACACTGACCGATGAGAACGGTCATTATGAGCTTCAAATTGTACCTGGTCTCTTCGATATTACCGTCGAGGCCATTGATTTTAAAAAGTATGTATCCTCAGGACATAGTGTAAACGCAGGAGTCTTAGGATCTATCGTTTTGGAGCCTGAAACCGACGTGACCGTGGCGCCAACTGCCACTATTGAAGGAATTACTCTAACGGCTACCACTAGACCTTATAAGGTAGAACTAGACAAAAGAACTTATGATCCTTCAAGTGACGTCATCAGCAAAGGAGGAAATTTACAAGATGTACTTCAAAACGTTCCTTCTGTTTCTGTCGATACCGACGGTACTGTCTCCATGCGAGGAAACTCAAACATTCGATTTTTAATTAATGGAAAGCCTTCCGCTTTGCTTGGAATAGACGACGGAGCCAATGCTCTTCAAACCATTCCTGCGGATCAAATTGATCGAATTGAAGTGATCACCAACCCTTCTTCGAAATACGAAGCCTCAGGAACAGCAGGGATCTTAAATATCATCTTGAAAAAGAACAAAAGAATTGGATTTAACGGAAGTGTAACGGGAACCTTAGGCTACTTACCTAATACAAGTCTTAATACCAATTTAAGCTGGAGACGTGGAAATGCAACGTGGTTCCTTAACGGAGGGGGCGGATACCGTAAATCCGAAGGAAACAGCTATAACAATGCTACCTTCGATGATCGAGGCACGCTTTATCAGCTACTTCGTTCCAACACCAATACCGTTAACAACCACGAAATGAAAAATTACAACGCTACAGCAGGACTGGTTTATGACCTTTCCGATCGTACGTCTGTAAATGGTTCGGTAACGATGCGACATTACGAAGGAGAAAACGAGAGTGTGATCCGCACGCAAAGTGAGTACAGTGGAATTACCGAGGACAATGCCACGGCGCAGTATCCAATCAGTAAAGTACGAAGCACGGACGGCATGAATAACAACAATGCCTTCCAAGCCGACTTTGGTATTGACCATGAAATTGGAGACAAGGGATCTACCATCGCAGCTTCTGTAAGTCTTCAACACAACGAATCCACGAATTCAAGTGATATTCTAGAAACAAGGATTCCTACGTATAGTACAATGGACCAAACGGCGCAAGAAACGAAAAACCGCTCTGTGGTCGCCAAATTAGATTATGAGCTTCCCATCGGAGAGAATTCTAAACTTGAAGCCGGCTACCGTTTTGATTCTCGTAACAACGACTACGATTACGCCGTATGGAATGAAGGGGTTGTGAATCCGGACTTCACCTCCGTGACGAACTACAAAGAAATGTTCAATGCGTTTTATGCGCAGTTCAAAAGCAAAATCGGAGACAACTTCGCCTATCAATTAGGATTAAGAAGTGAGCTTTCAAATATAGACGTGGATTTCAGAAGCCTGTCCAATACGGAACCTTCCATTAGCAAATCCTACAGCAATTTCTTCCCGTCCGTATTTTTAAGCTATAATCTAACGCAAAACAATCAGTTATTATTAAACTACTCCAAAAGGATTAACAGGCCAAGATCTTGGTTCTTAGTTCCATTCAATAGTTACAACGATAGTGATAACATCTTTAGTGGAAACCCAGATCTGAATCCTTCGTATGTAGACTCTTTTGAATTTGGATACAGCTTCCAAAAATCAAAAATAACCTTTAATCCGACGCTATATTACAACCACGAGAAAGACGAAACACAAATGGTTAACATTTACAATTTCGAGCGTCAAAGATTTGAAACCAAACCTTACAATATCGGATTTGAAGATCGATACGGTTTAGACATGAACTTTACTTACGATCCCTTCAGCTGGTTAAAATTAATGGGTAGTTTAGATTTGTATGGATACCGCTCTGATGGAGAATTTAACTATACAACCCTAATCGATGGAGTGGAAACACCAACGACCATGTCCTTCAACGGAAAAGGATTCTCACAAAGAGCCAGACTTAATACAACCTTTAAAATTGACAAGACCCTTAATGTACAATTGCAAGGATTCTATAGAGGAGGAGAAGAAACCGATACTTCAAAAAGAGATGCCATGTACGCACTTAATTTAGGAGCCTCGAAAACCATTTGGGATGGAAATGGTACGTTTAGCTTTAACATCCAAGATATCTTCAATACAAGAAATAGAACCAGCTATACTTATGGGGATGGATTCCAAAGAGAATCCTACATGCAATGGCAACCTAGACAGTTCTCTTTGTCCTTCACCTATCGATTTAGAGAAGGAGACCGCATCGATCAACCTAAGAGAAAGAAAGACATTAATAGCAATGCAGAAGCTGGCGATGATGAAATACCACCAATGTAATCAATGATTTTCGCACTTGGGTGCGAAGATTTAGCAAAACAGGCCTAGAAAATTTCTAGGCCTGTTTTGGTATTTTTCAGCAGTGAAGAGCTTTCTATTCAAAAGATACTCCCTTGCTATCGTCTTTTCTCGATTCGAGGTATTTTTGCCATTCCCATGTGGTTTTTAGCGCCTCGCTAAGACTGGTATTCGCTTTCCAATTTAACTCCCTTTCTGCCTTCGATGCATCCGCATAGGCAGTGGTAATATCACCCGCTCTACGAGAGGTGATTTCATAAGGTACCTTGATGGAGTTTGCCTCTTCAAACGCGCGTACTACTTCTAATACTGAGGAGCCCTTGCCGGTCCCTAGATTGTAAATATCAAGCACAGTGGAATTAGGGTCATCAATTAATTTTTTAAGGGCCGCTACGTGCGCCTTGGCTAAATCCACAACATAAATATAGTCTCGTATTGCCGTTCCATCAGGCGTGTCATAGTCATCCCCATAGACCATTAGTTTTTCACGAATTCCAGCTGCCGTCTGCGTGACAAACGGTACCAAATTGTTAGGAATTCCGATAGGTAGTTCCCCCAATTTTGCAGAGGGATGAGCACCAATGGGATTAAAATAACGAAGAAGGGATACTTTGCGCTGGTGCGCTCGTGCAAAATCCATTAGGATATCCTCTCCCATTTGCTTGGTTTTTCCGTAGGAACTCTCTGGAGTCTTTAAAGGCGTGGATTCTTCAATAGGCATTTGATCCGCTTGCCCGTACACGGTACAAGAAGAGCTAAAGATAAAATTACCAATATTTCTCTCCTTAAATTCTTGCAATAGATTGATCAGAGAAAACAGATTGTTTTCGTAGTAATCCATGGGCTTTTCTTGGCTCTCTCCCACAGCTTTAAAGGCCGCAAAATTAATACATCCCTCAATAGTATGGGCATCCAGAAGCTGGCTAAGCAGTTCCCGTCGTTTTAAATCAAAAGGATAAAACACGGGTCTTTTCCCACTTACTTCTTCAATATTATCAAGAATGAATTTCTCAGAATTGGATAAATCGTCTACGATTACAACCTCGAAACCAGAATTTAAAAGTTCAACCACTGTGTGCGAACCAATATAACCTAGTCCACCGGTCACTAAAATTTCCATCGGATATCTTCTTTAATTAAAAAATTCGAGAACACTATCGCAAATGTATTTGAGCTGTTCCTCATCAAGCTCTGTATGCATTGGAAGTGAAATCACTTCGTTTAGAAGTCGGTCCGTGTTGACAAAATCCTCCTCATTGCTCTCTTGGAAATAAGCCTTTTGCTTGCGAAGAGCGACCGGATAATAAATCATGGCAGGAATCTCCTTCTGCGCCAAGTACTCACGAAGTTCATTTCTCTTGCCGCTAGTCACTCGCAATGTATACTGATGGAAGACATGAGAAGAATTCTCACTTCTTGCCGGAACTAAAATAGAGGCATGATCTTTAAACGCTTCATCGTAAAAATCCGCTGCTTTTCTTCGCGCTTCGTTGTACAGATCAAGGTTTGGGAGCTTGCGACGAAGAACGGCCGCTTGGATGCTATCCAAACGAGAATTCACCCCCACCTCATCGTGGTAATATCTTTCGTACATACCGTGGTTCACAATGCCACGAATTTTATACGCTAAATCTGCGTCTTGCGTAAATAAGGCTCCTCCGTCCCCGTAACAACCTAAGTTTTTAGAAGGGAAGAAGGACGTGGTTCCAATGGTACCCATCGTACCCGATTTTTTCACATCTCCATTTTGGAAGGTATATTCTGCGCCAATGGCTTGGGCATTGTCCTCAATGACGTATAGATTGTTTTCTTTTGCAATTTCTAACAGGGGCTCCATCTCACAGCACTGTCCAAACAAATGCACAGGAATAATGGCTTTGGTTTTAGGCGTAATGGCTTTTTTCACAGCCTCTGGATCCAGGGTAAATGTGTTATAATTCACATCGACGAGCACCGCTTTTAATTTCAACAAATGAATTACTTCCACAGTGGCTGCAAAGGTAAAATCCGCTGTAATAACTTCATCTCCTTCTTTAAGTCCTAGGGCCATTAAGGCAATTTGCAATGCATCTGTCCCGTTTGCACAAGGAATTACGTGGTCTACTTCTAAATATTCTTCCAGTTCCTTTTGAAACCATTCCACTTCCGGTCCGTTCACGAAGGCAGCTGACTTCATTACGTTTAGCACCGCATTATCTACTTCTGGTTTTATTTTAAAGTATTGACTCTGGAGATCAACCATTTGAATCTTTTTCATTTTTTGCTCTTTTTTTCAGGTTTGTCTTTCGACGTATCTGTCTAATTTGCTCAAAAATACGTTTATTAAGGCAAGTATGAAAATTTTCATTAGAATTTCTCACTGTATTTTTGACACTTCGAAATGAAAGCCCATCTACCCTTAAAAACGCACCGGAAAGCGAATAAAAATCTAGTTTGAGAAGGAAGTAATTACCCTATCTAGAAAGATCAAAAACTCTAAAATTAAATCAAAGAATCCGCCCCTCGAGATGGAACTAAAACCTCAATTAGACATATTTCTACTCAATTCATCCCCTTCGTTCTACTATAGTTATACTATAGTTATAGTATAGTATGAAGATTTGAATGACGAAGTAAAAAACAATCTTCTTGGAGCTCTATTGTTGAAAATACTTCGTAATTTTGAACAAAAAGATACAATGTTAAATTTTGATTATAAAAACCCAACTAAGATTTTATTTGGGGAAGGACAAATTGCCAATCTCGCAAGCGAAATCCCAACGGACAAAAAAGTTCTAATTCTTTATGGAGGAGGAAGTATTAAGAAAAATGGAATTTACGACCAGGTAAAATCGGCATTAAAATCTCACGAGGTTCTCGAATTCCAAGGCATTCCTGCCAATCCGGAGTATCAAGTGCTTTTAGAGGCTCTAGAGTTGATTAAATCCAACTCTATTGACTATTTGCTTGCTGTAGGCGGAGGCTCTGTGATTGATGGCACAAAATTTCTTGCGGCGGCCGCTAAATACGATGGAGAGCCCTGGGAGCTTGTAACGAAGCGAGTGCGTACGCAAACCAATGAGGCGCTTCCCTTCGCAACCGTACTCACTCTACCCGCAACAGGATCCGAAATGAATTCGGGTTATGTGATATCAAGAAAAGAAACAAAAGAAAAGCTATCTTCGGGAGGGCCAGGTCTTTTTCCTACAGTCTCAGTGCTTGATCCAACCGTAATTAAATCCTTACCCAAAAGACAGATTGCCAACGGAATTGCAGATGCCTATACGCACGTGCTAGAACAGTATCTCACCTACCCTATTAATGCAAAACTTCAAGACCGGTTTAGCGAAAGCATACTCCTTACTCTTCAAGATGTGAGTACACCGCTACTAAAGGGTTCCTTTGATTATGAAAATGCATCGGACTTCATGTGGGCCTGCACGATGGCATTAAACGGACTTATTGCCAAAGGAGTTCCTACAGATTGGTCTGTCCATGCCATTGGACATGAACTTACGGCGCAGTATAGCATTGACCACGCGAGAACGCTTGCCATTATTGCTCCGTCCCATTACCGAATTATGTTTGAAAACAAGAAAGAAAAGCTTGCGCAGTATGCTGAGCGCGTATGGAATGTAACGGAAGGTTCTCTTGAAGAGAGAGCAAAACTAGGTATTGAAAAACTAGAAGATTTCTTCCATTCCTTAGACATTCAAACCAAATTGTCAGAATATACAGACGATTATAAGGACTCTGGCAAGAAAGTAGAGAAAGCCTTTACGGACCGCTGCTGGTTATTGCAGGGGGAACGAAAAGACTTAACCCCAGAAATGGCGCGTAGCATTGTCGAGGCTAGCTATTAATTCATGCCGCTTGGCAAAAACTAAATTAGAATGAAAAAATACATCTCTCTTTTTTTAATGCTGTGTTTTGCCTTTGCTTTTGCACAGGAAAAGCCAGCTTACTGGAATGAAATTCAATCGCTTAATGCAAAGAAAGCTAGTGAAAAATTACCTGTGAATGCCATATTGCTGCTGGGCAGTTCTTCCTTTACTCTTTGGCAAGATGTAGGAGACTATTTCCCGACGAAAAAATTCATCAACTTTGGATTTGGAGGATCAAGACTTGTGGATGTGAACTACTACATCAAGGATCTACTGGAAGTTCCTACTCCCAAACAAATTCTCGTGTACTGTGGTGAAAACGACATTGCCTACGACCTCGAACCGGCAAACGCAGCGCAAGTAAGAGAAAGATTTGAAACGCTTTACAACACTCTTAGAGCGAAATACCCGAAAGCTCAAATCGATTATATTTCTATGAAGCATTCACCTAGTAGAGAATCGTTGTGGCCTGAAATGAAAAAAGGAAATGCCCAAATCAAAGAGTTTTTAGAGGGGAAGCAAAACACATCCTATATTGAAATTAATCCTTCCATTGAAGACAAAGACGGAAACCCTAAAAAGGAACTCTTCCAAGAAGATCTTTTGCACTTAAATAAGAAAGGGTATCAGAATTGGGCACAGGTCATTGCACCTCATCTAAAATAAAGAAAAACTCAAGATTTTTTTACAGATTTAAAGCAAGGAGGAAAAATTATTTTTTCCTCCTTGCTTTTGATTTTGCCTTGGCCTGCGCACGGTTCGCACCCGGTTTGGACTTTGGAACTTTACGCTTGCTTGGTCCTCCCAGATTGATTTTACGATTTTTTTCTTTTTTTTCATGGAAGGCTCCCCCTCCCTCTTGAATTTTCACCGTGTGCGCATTCTTCATCTTCACTTCGTCCTGCTCTGAAGCAATTTTCTTAGGATTCACTGGCACATCAATAGGAAAATCGATCTCAATAAGTTCTTTGTCCATTAGAACCACAATTTCTAGTAATTGAGGCTCTTCTTTTTTCGTATAGAAGGTAATGGCCTTGCCGTCTTTGTCTGCACGCCCCGTACGTCCAATTCTATGAATATACTGCTCAGGAACGGCGGGAACCTCAAAGTTAATCACGTGGGTAATGTCTGAGATATCAAGCCCTCTAGCCATGACATCTGTGGTAATTAACCCTCTTACTTCCTGGTTTTCGAAGCGCTGCATAGCTCGAAGCCTATAATTTTGAGATTTATTGGAGTGGATTACATCAAATTCCCCAGGCAAGACCTCGTCAATTTTTGAAAAAAGAAGGTCTGCATGTCGTTTGTTGTTCGTAAAGATTAGAACTTTGGAAAGATCCTCACTCGTTTCAAGCAAATGCTTTAGAAGATTGAATTTGGTATTGAAATTTTCGACTTTGTACGCGGTTTGTTCAATTTTTTCAAGCGGAGTTCCAGATTTGGCTAATGAGATCTCCATGGGACCTGCAAAATACTCGGCAAGCATTTCATCCACAGCTTCTGTCATTGTGGCTGAGAATAGGATGTTTTGCCTTTTTTCTCTCATCATTTCAAAAATATGAGTGAGTTGAGGTCTAAATCCTAAATTAAGCATCTCGTCGAACTCATCAATGATGAGCCTTTGCACCTCTTTTAAAGAGATTGCATTGTCAATGGCTAAGTCCATTACTCTTCCTGGGGTTCCTACTAAAATATCACAACCATCGTCAAACAACTTCTTTTGCGTATTGATATTTTTACCTCCATAAATCCCTATGACTCTTGCCGATAAATTTTGAGTCAAATTCTCAACAATTTCTGTGACTTGAACCACCAATTCTCTTGTAGGAACCAAAATAAGGAGCGTGGGATTGCCACTTTTGTTATACTTCCATAGCTTTAGCGCCGGGAGTAGATAGGCTAAGGTCTTTCCAGTTCCCGTTTGGGCAATCCCCATTACATCTCTTCCTGACAAGATAGGTTTAAAACTTCTTCTCTGGATGGGTGTAGGTTCAAATAGTTCGAGATCCGCAAGAACATCTAATATTTTCTCTGGTAAATCGAAATCGGCGAAAGTTAAATTCATGGAGTAGAGTTAAAAAAAAAGAACTTGTGCAGTTCTTTTTTTAAGTTTTACTCGGCAAAGATAAGGTATTTCCTTAAAAACATTTAATTGGGTATTTCGCTTCGAATTAAAAATGACGACCTCGCCTTTAATTCCTTAGTAGGATACATCCAATTTGTCTCAATTCTTAGCCATTACTAGCCCCATATAATCCCTAGAAACTCCAAAGTAAACAAACCACTCGCCTTTTATTTGCTACTAAAATGGATGCAGAAAATCAAGAGAAATTCCTTACAAAAAAGCAAATAAATTTGAATTTTTGGCCTTAGCAATAAGTGAATTCAATTCTTAAATTAAAACCTTCATTCACTTAAAGTAAAACTCAGATAATTGAAATAATTAACTGATTTTTAGTGTAATATATAATTATACTTAAAGTATAATTTGGATCATTTTTTAAGTTTTTCTCTTAAGTTTTTGATCATGTCACTTGCCATTTCTTCGATTCCAAATTCGTAGTGTAGACCCCAATCCTTTTTCGCAATTTGGTCATCAATGGACGCAGGCCAAGAATCCGCAATTGCTTGTCTGAAATCAGGCTCGAAAGAAATCTCAAATTCTGGAATTTCTTTTTTAATGACCTCAGCAAGCTCCGCTGGCGTAAAGGACATTCCTCCTAAATTGTAGGAAGTTCTTACAGTAAGAGATTCTTTTTCCGCTTGCATCAACTGAAGCGTAGCATTAATTGCGTCGTCCATATAAAGCATAGGCATCGCGGTGTCCTCTTTAATAAAAGAAGTATACTTTGCATTTTCAACGGCTTCGTAGAATATTTCGACGGCGTAGTCTGTTGTTCCTCCTCCAGCGGGTGTTTTCCATGAGATAAGACCTGGATAGCGAATGCTTCGTACATCCACTCCATACTTGTCAAAATAATACTCACACCATTTCTCTCCCGCTAGTTTAGAAATTCCATAAACCGTGGTCGGATTGAGTACCACATCCTGTCCTACATTGGTTTTCGGAATCCCTTTGCCGAAAACAGCAATGGAACTAGGCCAAAATATCTTTTTAAGAAGTCCTTCTTTCGCCATTTCGCATAAATTAATAAGAGGCTCTAAGTTGAGCTTCCATGCGAAAAGCGGTTGTTTTTCAGAAGTACCTGAAAGCAAGGAGGCCAAGTGGTAAACAGTTGTAATTTCATATTCCTTAATTACTTGTCGCAATAGCTGGGTATTAGTCACGTCCAATCGCTCGTAATAGCCAGCAGTAGTCAAATTTTTGTCGAATCGATCAAGACCGGAAGCAACGACATTTTCTTTTCCGTACAGGCTAACCAAACGGTTGGTAAGTTCTGTACCTATTTGACCTAAAGCGCCTGTAATAAGAATTTTTTCCTGCATCAGTGGAGAAATTTAATGGTTTAGTTATTCTTACAAAAGTAGAAATTTACCCCCTATAAAAAAAGCAAAACATTTTGAAAGCCTTAGCTTTTTAATGACTTTGCTTTTCTAAAGTGGCAAACTCCTTTGCGTCATGGTTTTAACACCTTTTTCCTTGCTTTTTCAAACTTCTTCTTATCTTTATGCATTCGTTTCCCTTGTGGGATCTCTTAAAAACAATCTAAATTCATGAAAAAATTACTATTCCTCTTCTCCTTTGTGTCGACTTTGGTCTATGGGCAGGCCACAGAGCATACGATTTACAAAGAAATCCATGTAAAAAACAAAGGACTCGTGGTCTCTGCCCATCCGCTTGCTAGCGAGGTCGGAGCCAAAATCCTTCGAGAAGGAGGAAATGCATTTGATGCTTCCATTGCCACGCAACTTGCCCTCGCCGTAGTCTATCCTCAAGCAGGAAACATAGGCGGTGGTGGATTTTTAGTGGGAATGAAAAACACAGGAGAAAAATTCACCATTGACTTTAGAGAAACGGCGCCCGAGAAATCCTCAAAGGATATGTATCTCGATTCGAAAGGAAACGCGGATACAAGCTTGTCTCAAGACGGAGGCCTTGCAATCGGCATTCCGGGTTCTGTGGCTGGTTTGTTCGCTACTCTATCCTATGGAAATCTGCCCATGGATAAACTAATCGATCCCGCCATTGAACTTGCCGAAAAAGGATTTGCCATTACAAAAAGGGAAGCCGATTTACTTAATGCCCACCGGGATCAATTTTTAAAACACAATGCTCAACCCATCGATCTGGTAAAAAAGGAATCATGGAAATCAGGTGATCTTTTGATTCAGAAGGATTTAGCGCGCACGCTAAGGAAAATAAAAAATGAAGGGGCCAAAGGATTTTACGAAGGATCGATTGCGGAAATGATCACAAAAGGTGTTCAGCTGCAAAATGGAATTCTATCTCTTAACGATCTGAAAAATTACAAAGTAGTCTTTCGAACTCCCTTGGAATTTGATTACAAAGGCTATTCAATACTCACCATGCCCCTACCCTCAAGTGGTGGCATTCTACTAGCTCAGATGCTGAAAATGAGTTCCTTTGCGCATTTAGATAAGATGGGCTTTCAATCGCCACAAGCGATGCAGGTTATGATTGAAGCGGAGCGCCGTGCGTACGCAGACCGAGCTGAATTTATGGGTGACCCTGCTTTTGTCAAGGACCCCACAGCGCGACTTATTTCGGAGGCATATCTTAAAGAACGGTGGAAGTCTTTTGACCCTCAATTAGCCACGCCTAGTGCTAAGGTAGGGAAGATCATTAAACAGCCTGCAGAGAGTACGCAAACAACTCACATCTCCATCTTAGACAAAGATCACAATGCCGTGTCTGTGACTACAACTTTAAATGGGCTCTATGGAAGCAAGGTCATTGCACCCGGAACTGGATTTCTGCTCAATAATGAAATGGACGATTTCTCGATTAAACCTGGAGTACCTAATATGTTTGGCGCGGTCGGAGGCGCTGCCAATGCGATCGAACCCGGTAAACGTATGCTTTCTTCCATGACTCCTACGATCGTTTTAAAGGATAACAAACCCTTTTTAATCGTGGGAACGCCTGGAGGCACTACCATACCCACGTCCGTATACCAAACGATTGTAGGACTCATTGATTTTAAACTTTCACCAAACCGCGCTGTAAACGCACCGAAATTCCACCACCAATGGCTACCCGAATCGGTCCAAGTGGAAAAAGGTTTTAATACAGCACCTTTAAAAGTCTTAGAGTCTAAAAATTATGTATTCAAACCAGTAAATCAGATTGGAAGGACAGAAATCATCGCGGTGCAAGAAGATGGAAGCGCTGTGGGGGTTGCAGATTCGCGGGGAGATGATTCCGTTGCACGAGAGTAAAAATTCAGATCAGAACATTCAACCTCTCGGGCCATACTTCCACTTGGATCGGAGATTCTAATTCTACACACTCGCCATCCATTTGAAAAGAAGTGGTATCTAAGGAAAACTCCGCTTTTAATACGGGAATGTAAGTTAACTACTTATCTTCTTTAAGTTCTTTAGTAAATAATCGAAAGGCAAAAATGGGAGAATAAAGCAATGGAAACTTCTTTACAAGTACTAGATCGACAAGACCATCGCTTTTACTTGCCTTAGGTGCGATGTATGCAAAATTTCCAAATTGCCTCGTATTGGCTAGGTTAAGCATCATATATTTACCACTGTATTTCTCTAGCTCTTTCGTATGAAAATGAACGTGAATCGGCCGGTAATTGAAAAAGGTTTTTAGCGTGACTTTTACGTAGTTTTTAAAGCCTCTATTTGTCTTTTCAAACTCTTTTGCCACTTAGGCATCGAGTCCCGCTCCCGACACGTTAATCGACAAAGTAGATCCTATTTTAAAGGTATCAATCTTTTGGTATTTGCGCGCTTCTATCTTTTGAAGCAGCGGATCCAAATTCGTATTAAAATGAGTTTCGTACGCATAACCATTTCCAGATCTTGCTGGAAACACCGCCAATATTTTTGAGGAGTAGATTAGATTTTTTGCCACGGACGAAATGGTGCCGTCTCCGCGGACGGCCACATATACGTCATACTTATCTTTCGTCTCCGAAATAAATTCAGTAGTCTTTTCAAGCGATTCAGAAACATAATAATGCAAGGAATCTACTATCGTTTTAAGTTTTTGGATAAACAAATCCGACTGTTTATTTGCGGAAAACGGATTGATAATAAATACAATTCGATCCATGGCAGGAAGGTACCACTTTTACTAGCGTATTTGGGGTGAAATCGACTCTACTATTTAATTCCCATTCTCTGTTTAAACTCGGGAGTTAACGCAGTGGAAATATCGCTGTAGGGCACCGTAATGGTAATAATCCCATAGACATAAGCTGCAATTTCATACTGGTTATAAGTAAAGCTTAGTCCTTTGTCATCAAAGAAAAAATTCTTATTGTAAGTCAATTTTGCAGGCTCAAAGTATCCTCCTTTTCTCTCGTCTGATGCTTTTAAAAGTACTTTGTTCCAATCCACCTTGTCAATATCGACGATGTCTTTCAATTCTAGCTTTTTCTGATTTTCAAGATCGACTACACTATAGAAATCATAGGCGTAACCATGAGCTCCTCCTGTATATCCATATCCGTTATATTGGACGGTAAGATATCCATTCTCATTACTTACCACATCCATTTCGGAGACTCGATCCCACACTTGATGCGTACTAGGTTTAAAGTCTAAAACGTCAGCCTTGGTCTGCGTATAATAGTGGTTTTTGCGTTCTTCCAGTAGGCTTTGAACCTCAGGTCTTGTATAAGCCACATTCGGTGCAATGCTATCGTAAAGCTCTGATTTGTACAAGCTATCAAGCACAGGCTTATCAAGTCCTGTAAACACAAGTACTTTTTGCCGAAATTTGGCACTTACAAGATCACTTACATTGAGCGAATCGCCCACAACCAAAGAATCATAAGAAAAACTATCCTTTTGGTTCATGGCAGCCAAGGTATCGTTCTCTTTATTAGTTTGCGTTGTCGTCGTTTTTGTACAAGACACTAGCGCAAAACCAAATGCTAGTGCAGAGATAAAAATTGATTTCATATTTATTTTTTTGATTTCTTTAACTTATACAAATAATGCTCCAAAAATTTCTACTTACTACAAAAAAAACAATGCTCTGCGCGAAGCAGAGCATTGTCTTTCCTAGTTTCAACGTATTAAACTAAATCTTACACGTCAATCTTTGCATATCTCGCATTATTCTCAATGAACTCCCGGCGTGGCGGTACTTCGTCTCCCATGAGCATAGAGAAGACTCTATCCGCTTCCCCTGCATTGTCAATGGTCACTTGTTTTAGGGTTCTAGACTCAGGATTCATCGTGGTGTCCCAAAGCTGTTCTGCGTTCATTTCCCCGAGACCTTTGTATCTCTGTACTTCGACTCCTTTGCCGTCTGCTGCTAATTCAAGAGTTCTTTCTTCTCTTTCCTTCTCATCCCAAGCATAAAACTTTTTGTTTCCTTTTTTCACGAGGTATAATGGTGGAGAAGCAATGTACACATAACCGTGTTCGATGAGCTCCTTCATATAACGGAAGAAGAAAGTTAAAATCAAGGTTGAAATATGCGCGCCGTCTACATCGGCATCCGTCATAATCACCACTTTATGGTATCGAAGCTTACTTAAATTCAGAGCTTTGCTATCATCTTCCGTTCCTACAGAAACTCCTAATGCCGTATAAATATTTTTGATTTCTTCGTTGTCATATACTTTATGGAGCATGGATTTTTCCACATTCAAGATCTTCCCACGTAATGGTAAAATAGCTTGAAAATGACGATCACGTCCTGCTTTCGCCGTTCCTCCTGCCGAATCTCCCTCGACAAGAAACAATTCAGAAATCATCGGATCTTTTGAAGAACAGTCTGCTAATTTTCCAGGCAGTCCAGATCCTCCCATTGGAGATTTGCGCTGAACCATCTCTCTAGCTTTTTTGGCAGCTTGTCTTGCTTTGGCAGCTAGAACTACTTTTTGGACAATTTGCTTCGCTTCGCTAGGATTCTCTTCTAGGAAATTGGTAAGCATCTCTCCCACGATTTTGTCTACGGCGCCTGCCACTTCAGAGTTTCCTAATTTGGTTTTCGTTTGTCCTTCGAATTGAGGCTCCATCACCTTCACAGAAATAATCGCGGTAAGACCTTCTCTAAAGTCATCTCCGGTAATTTCCACTTTCTCTTTGGCAGGAAGTCCTAGTTCATCTGCAAACTTCTTAAGCGTTCGAGTAAGTGCTCTTCTAAACCCAGTTAAGTGGGTTCCTCCTTCGTGGGTATTAATATTGTTTACATAAGAGTGCAAATTTTCATTGAAGGAAGTGTTGTAACGCATCGCTACTTCCACAGGAATATCGTCTCTTGATCCTTCCATAAAGATCACGCTATCCATAATGGATTCACGATTCCCATCAATGTATTCAACGAACTCTTTTAATCCCCCTTCCGAATGAAATACTTCACCCTTGTAGCTACCGTCTTCTAACTTCTCTCTTTGGTCGGTGAGTGAGATGGTAATTCCTCTATTTAAGAACGCAAGCTCACGTAGACGCGTAGCTAGCGTTTCATAATTGTATTCTAATTCTTGGAAGATGGTATTGTCTGGCTGAAAAAACACAGTGGTTCCCGTATCTTGTGCGGTACCAATTTCTTTCACATCCGCGAGGGCCTTTCCTTGCGAATACTCCTGCTCGTAAATTTTTCCGTCTCTATGAACAGTGGCAATTAACTGGTTAGACAAAGCGTTCACACAGGAAACCCCCACTCCGTGAAGTCCTCCTGATACTTTGTAGGAGTCTTTATCGAATTTCCCTCCGGCACCAATCTTAGTCATTACTACCTCTAGGGCAGATTTTTGCTCTTTTTCGTGAAAATCAACTGGGATCCCACGACCGTTGTCGGTCACTCGAATTCCATTGCCTTCCAAAATCTCTACTGCAATTCGATCACAGTGTCCAGCTAGCGCCTCATCGATAGAGTTATCGACCACTTCATAAACCAAATGGTGTAGGCCTCTCACACCGACATCGCCGATGTACATCGAGGGTCTCATCCTCACGTGCTCCATCCCCTCAAGGGCTTGGATGCTGCTTGCTGTATATTGTTTTTGACTCATATTCTAATTAAAAACCTAAATTTATTACTAAACTTTTTTAGTTCACTACCTCTTTCAATTTTAATTCAAAAGACTAGCAAATTTACAAAAAATATTGCTTTTTTCAAAGTAAAATAAGACTCGAATGATGCAATAATCAAACAAAAGAGGCGCAAATCTTAACCGCTTAGTAGGGCTCATACTATATCGGGCTCTGCACTCTTCTTTTTCAAATCCAAGAGTCCATTTTGTGGAAAGAAAATGAGCTAAACGTTTTTCGATAAAATCGCACCAAACGATAAAATAGAGAAAGGCACAAATATAAAAGCTGCTCCCCAAAGGAAGCAGCTTTTGTTATGTATTCTATATTAAACCAAAGAAGCCGTTAAAATATCGTCGATTTTTTCAATCTTAATAAGATTGTTTTTGGTTAGTAGCTTTGTGGCTTTATCCCATTTCTTACCTGATAATTGGCTTGCTATTTTAAGCTCTTGCAAAGGCTGAGTTTCAGGTCCCTTTTTAAGAAGCTCTAAAATAAGAGTTTCTTCCTCTCCTAACTCTACACTTGGCGCTAGCTTTTCAGGTCTCATTTGAGGGAAAAATAAAACATCTTGAATCGATTGATTGTTGGTTAAAAACATTACGAGTCTGTCCATCCCAATTCCTAGTCCTGAAGTAGGAGGCATCCCATACTCAAGAGCTCTTAAAAAGTCCTGATCAATGAACATTGCCTCATCATCACCTCTTTCTAAAAGAGATAACTGCTGTTCAAAACGTTCTCTTTGATCAATAGGATCATTCAGCTCCGAATAGGCATTGGCAAGTTCTTTTCCACATACCATTAGTTCAAAACGCTCAGTGAGCCCATCTTTAGACCGGTGTTTTTTCGTGAGCGGTGACATTTCGATTGGATAATCCGTAATGAAGGTAGGTTGAATGAAATTCCCTTCACATTTCTCACCAAAAATCTCGTCAATTAGTTTTCCTTTCCCCATGCTTTCGTCCACTTCAATTCCAATGGACAGTGCAAACTCACGAAGCTGCTCTTCACTTTTTCCCGTAATATCAAAACCGGTGTACTTTAAAATAGCTTCCGTCATCGACACTCTAGGGTAAGGTGCCTTCCAGTTTATTTGATGCTCCCCAAAGGTGGATTCTGGTTTCCCATTCACCTCCGTTGCACAAAACTCTAGGAACTGCTCTGTAAAGTCCATCATCCAGTTGTAATCCTTGTAGGCCACGTAGATTTCCATGACAGTGAATTCTGGATTATGCGTTCTATCCATTCCCTCGTTTCGGAAGTTCTTAGAGAATTCGTAAACTCCATCAAAACCACCTACGATCAAACGTTTCAAATAGAGTTCATTTGCAATTCTTAAATACAAAGGAATATCAAGCGTATTGTGATGCGTTATAAAAGGTCGTGCCGCAGCTCCACCCGGAATCGCTTGCAAAACAGGAGTCTCTACTTCGTAATATCCCGCTTTGTTAAAGAAATAACGCATAGCGTTATAGACTTTAGTTCGTTTTATAAAGACCTCCTTTACGTGTGGATTTACAGTTAAATCCACATAACGTTGACGGTATCTAAGCTCCGGATCGTTGAACGCATCGTGAGTAACTCCATTTTCATCGGTTTTCGCCTGTGGAATAGGACGTAGCGCCTTCGCAAGAAGCGTAAACTCTTTGACCATAATGGTCATTTCTCCTACTTGTGTTTTGAAAAGCTCACCTTTAATTCCAATGATATCTCCAATATCAAGTAAATGTTTATAAACCTCGTTATAGAGGGTTTTGTCCTCTCCTGGACAAATTTCATCACGGTTAAAATAGACCTGAATTCTTCCTTCTGAGTCTTGTAGTTCAGCAAAACTTGCCTTTCCTTGTATACGTCTAGACATTAATCGACCTGCTACGTTCACAGTAAGGCCTGTCGCAAAAGACTCCTTAATCTGTTTGGATGTATGGGAGACTTTATACTCTGCGGCTGGGAAGGCTTCGATTCCCATCTCACTTAGTTTTTGTAGTTTTTCACGTCGAATAATTTCCTGTTCTGATAATGACATAGTTAAGAATTTTGAGAATGCAAAAATAGGGAAAATTTACGGATGTCTAGTCCTTTAAACTTAAGTATCCGCGCCACAATTTCCCTTCGGATTTAAAATGAATGAACAGAGTCCTTTTCTTCTTGCATTCTAATTCTTAGATTTGTCGATATTAATCAAAGTGAAAGTAGTACTGATTGACAATTACGATAGCTTTACCTATAATCTTGCGCAGCTTATCGAACGAATTCTAGGACACTCAATCACTCTTGTGAAAAACGATGAATTCAATTTTGAATTTGTAAGAAAGTTTGACAAGATCGTCCTATCTCCTGGACCCGGAATCCCCGCTGAATCAGGTCTTCTTCTTGATGTAATCAAGGAATTCCACAAAGAAAAGCCTATTCTAGGCGTTTGCCTAGGTATGCAAGCCCTAGCGGAAAGCTTTGGAGGATGTTTAATAAATGGCATGAGCGTGTATCATGGAATATCAACCCTAGCAACAGTCTGTAAAAAGGAAGCGAAGCTTTATCAAAACTTACCCGAATCAATTCCGGTAGGACGCTACCATAGTTGGACTGTGGAGCGCTCTACTCTTCCTGAGGACCTAGAAATCACAGCCACGGATGAAATGGGGACCATTATGTCTTTGCAACATAAAAAATACGACTTGCATGGCGTACAATACCACCCCGAAAGCATTCTCACGCCCGATGGCAAAGCCATTGTGAAGAACTTTCTGATAGATTAGTATTCATAGCATAGTATAAATTTCATAAATTTGTCCCTAAATACAGAGAAAATGACAACCCAAAATAGAGAACTTATTTTTCGAGACCTAGGTGTAGTGGAGTACCCTGAAGCTTTTGAGTATCAAGAAAAGCTCATGAAATCCATTATCGAATTAAAATTAAAAAACCGAGATCGTACAGATGGAATTCACGAGACCACTCCCAATTATTTCCTTTTTGTGGAACACCCCCATGTCTATACGCTAGGAAAAAGTGGAGACGAACACAATATGCTAATTGACGAGGAAAAATTAAAGCAAATTAATGCGACGTTCGTGCATACAAACCGAGGTGGGGATATCACCTACCATGGATTTGGTCAAATTGTGGGCTATCCTATTGTGGATCTTGATAATTTCAAATCAGATATCCATCTCTACATGCGAAATTTAGAAGAAGTTATTATTCGTGTCATTGCAGAGTACGGGTTAAAAGGAGAACGAAGCGAGGGAGAAACAGGAGTATGGCTTGATGTGGGAAGACCTTTTGCGCGCAAAATTTGCGCGATGGGAGTTAAGACTTCCAAATGGGTAACCATGCATGGCTTTGCGCTTAATGTCAATACAGATTTACGTTATTTCGAATACATCATCCCCTGTGGAATTAAAGACAAAGCAGTGACCTCTTTGCAAAGAGAACTTGAGAAGGAATTCACCCCAGAGGAAATCGCAGAGCTAAAAGTAAAAATTCAAAAGCATTTCAATGACGTTTTTGGATCGGAATTTTTGCTTTACTCAAAATAGCACGCAAATTCAACTGAGAATTAATTGAATTTTTCTGAATTCTTTTCGAAAGCAAGTTCAATTTTAAAAGCAAACAAAAGCAGGCCCTAAAGATTCAATTTTCACGGCCTGCTTTTTTTATTTAAGAATTCGATAGGCAAAGTCTAACTACCATTTTAGGGAGCCAAAAGCTCAATTTTGTTCCTTCCTTTTTAATTCCATTTTCGCTAGAAAACCCGTTTCTCACTTGCCCCTCTCTGCTCTTCTATCGACTGTAAATCCCTAATTTCAAATTGTTTCAAATTTAAAAATAAAGTCAATCTTTTGTGAATTATTAATTTCACAATTTTTATAACTGAAAATTTATATATTTGTAAAATTCCAAAATTGAAGAAAATGGCAGAATACAAATTATTACTTCCAAGCATGGGCGAAGGCGTCATGGAAGCCACAATTATCACTTGGTTATATAAGGAAGGAGATCAAGTTGCAGAGGATGACTCCGTAGTGGAAATTGCGACAGACAAAGTCGACTCCGATGTCCCTACCCCTGTTTCCGGAAAAATAATCAAAATTCTTAAGCAAAAAGACGAAATCGCGAAGGTTGGTGAAGCCATTGCTATACTAGAAACGCAAACAGGTGATTCACTCCAAGAAGAACAAACCCAAGAGCAAAAACCAATCGAGGCTGTCAAAGAGCAAATTCCCACTTTAAACGAAGAGGAAATTAAGGAACTTGAAAAACCATTAAGCAGTGCGAAAAATGCAGAAGGAAGCAAAGGACAATATCTATCGCCTCTTGTAAAAGCCATTGCGGAACAAGAAAAAATTGAAACTAGTGAACTTGATTCTATCCAAGGAACAGGACTAGAGGGAAGAATTACAAAAGAAGATATTCTAAAGTATATATCCACTCGAGGAGAAAAGAGTGTAGAATCCGTTAGTTCTACTCCCGCGGTCTCGACTGCGCCAGCAAGCCCAGTGGTTAAATCAGCCCCTATTCCTGTGGCAGAAGGAGATGAAATCATCCCTATGGACCGCGTACGTAAGATCATCGCAGAGGCCATGGTCAACAGCAAGCGTATTTCTCCTCACGTAACTTCCTTTATTGAAACCGATGTAACAAACGTGGTAAAATGGAGAGGAAAAAACAAAGCTCTGTTCGAAAAAAGAGAAGGAGAACGCCTTACCTTCATGCCTATTTTCGTGAAAGCAATTGTGAAAGCGATTCAAGATTTCCCAATGATCAATGTATCTGTAGACGGAGATAAAATCATTAAAAAGAAGAACATTAATATTGGTATGGCTACTGCAATGCCAGACGGTAATTTAATTGTTCCGGTCATTAAAAATGCAGATCAATTGTCCTTGTCAGGACTTGCAAAAGCAATCAATGATCTTGCCACCCGAGCGAGAGCTAAGAAACTAAGACCTGAAGATACGCAAGGTGCAACTTATACCATTTCAAACGTAGGAAGTTTTGGAAACCTTATGGGAACCCCCATTATTCCACAACCTCAAGTTGCTATTATGGCCATTGGTGCCATCGTGAAAAAACCAGCGGTTTTAGAAACTCCAGACGGAGATATGATTGCCATTCGTCAATTGATGTTCATGTCGCACTCATATGACCACCGTGTAGTAGACGGCTCCCTTGGAGGCTTATTCTTAAAGCACGTTCACGACTATTTAGAAAACTGGGATATGAACACAGAGATTTAATCTCCTCTTATCCTTATAGAATAGAAAACTCTCTGCCTTCCCTTATCGAAAGGCAGATTGTTTTTTTCCTTTCCAACTAAAACTTATACGTATGTTTAATTTACGAGATGCAAAACGAGAAGACGCTCCTCTCATTTTTGAGCTAATTAAAAAATTAGCGCAGTATGAGAAAATGGAAAACGAGGTTCTTACTTCCCCTGAAGAATTAGAAAAGCAGCTCTTTGATTTTAGCTATGCAAATGTGATCATTGTGGAGGAAAACCACACTGCAATTGGTTTTGCGCTTTACTTTTTTAATTTTTCCACGTTTGTAGGTAAACCCGGACTTTATCTAGAAGATTTATACATTGAACCTGAGCACCGAAACAAAGGCTATGGAAAAAAAGTACTAAAAGAATTAGCTCAGAGGGCTAAAAACCAAGGATGCGGACGCATGGAATGGTCCGTTCTTAAATGGAACTCACCTTCCATCGCTTTCTACAAATCCTTAGGTGCAGCGGCTATGGACGAGTGGGATGTATACCGACTTACGCAGTCACAGATTGAGGATTTAGCAAAAATATAATCTCATCATTTGCCCCATTTGCCTCCTTATTTAAGTTATTAGATGAAAACCTATGAAATAATTCAATTAATTGCTAGAAACTTTGTGCGATTAAGAATTTATAACTATTTTTGCACCTCGAAATAATTAACAATTATAACATTATGAACAACTACGAAACTGTTTTCATTTTAACTCCCGTTCTATCTGACGCACAGGTGGAGGAAGCAGTGAAAAAATTTGAAGACTTACTTAAGTCAAACAACTGCGAAATTGTATCCAGAGAAAACTGGGGATTAAAAAAATTAGCTTACCCGATCCAACTTAAAAAGAACGGGTTCTACACTTTGATCGAATTCAAAGGAGAAGGAACTGTAGTAGCAGAATTAGAAACTGCATTCAAACGTGACGAAAGAGTAATTCGTTACCTAACTACAAAACTTGACAAGCATGCAATTGAATACGCCGTTACAAGAAGGGCTAAAAACAAATCTGCAAGAGCTTAATTTTTCAACCTTAAAAATCTATTACAATGGCAATTGACGACATGGCAAAACAAGCCTCCGCAGGAGGAGAATCGGAAGTTAAATTCTTAACCCCGGTTGATATCAATACAAAATCTGAGAAAAAATACTGTAGATTCAAAAAATACGGAATCAAACACGTAGATTATAAAGATGCAGATTTTCTTATTCAATTCGTAAACGAACAAGGTAAAATTTTACCAAGACGTTACACAGGTACTTCTTTAAAATACCAAAGAAAAGTATCGGCTGCAATCAAAAGAGCAAGACACTTAGCACTTATGCCATACGTGGTAGACATGCTTAAATAAACATTAACAATTGTTGGTTGCTCTTAAGGCACCTAACTTTAAAAACAAAAAGGACAACAATGGACATTATTCTAAAACAAGACGTTGAAAACCTAGGTCTAGAATTCGATATCGTATCGGTAAAACCAGGGTATGCAAGAAACTTCTTACTTCCACAAGGAGCCGCTTTACTAGCTACTCCAAAAAACAAAGCTGCGCTTGCTGCAACGCTTGAATCTAGAAAAGAAGAAGAAGCAAAATTAGTTGCGGACGCTCAAGCTAAAATCGAACAACTGAAGAAAACAGCTCTTACGATCGAAACGAAAGTTGGATCAGGAGACAAACTATTCGGTTCAATCAACAATGCAAATCTTTCAGAAGAACTTGCTAAAAAAGGTGTTGAAATCGATAGAAAATACATCAAAATCCCTGGAAACACTATCAAAAGAACTGGTAAATTCAGCGCTTTGGTTAGACTGCACAGAGATGTTGAGTACAACTATGAATTCGACGTAATTTCTGATGCTCCAGTAGTAGAAGCTCCAAAAGCAGCAGAAAAACCAGCGAAAGCAAAAGATTCTGAAACAGAAGTAACAGAAGAAAACGAAGCTTAATTAAAAGCTGACTTTCAATTATAAAAAAGAAGCCGTCTCAAATCATAATTTGAGGCGGTTTTTTATATTTAGTTACACCCCAAAAAGATCATTTTCATCGTGTCCAACCTACTTTACAAACTATTTCTTGGTGAATTAAAACCACTGCATTTTAGCGCTAAAGCAATTAAGGTACTTGTTTCTCTTAGCTTTTTTTAAGTTCTCTCCGTAAGAAGCCAATAAAATATGTGAGTTTATAAAATAGCTTTTGAAAAGTCAAAATATAGGATAAAAAAATTAGGAACTGATAACTATAGGTTATATAGAGAATAGATAACGAAAGCCTGAGTATTGAGAGGGGTTCATCACTTTTACTTCGTATCTCGTCTTAGGTCTCTCTCTCCTATTAGGCTTTTCGATGGATATAGCGTGAGAGTTTTATACCTAAATCTGTCCACACGATTTCTTGGGCCCCATTGCGCTTTAAATGATAATCCGCTTCACTGATTTGTATTAAAATATCTTCAATGTTGGCACCATGAATAAACTGAGAGAACTTTTCCCATTGAAAGGTTCCTTCTGTGATCTTTTGGTAAACGAGCTCCGAATTTCCGTAGTTCTCAAGCAAAGCAAGTCGAAAGGTGTCAGCACAAAACTGCAAAAACCTAAGTTGCTTTTCTATCTTCCAAGATGCAATCTGACGAGCCCACAAAATCACATTTCTTAGCATCTCTGGTTTCTTCCGTACCTGAAACGCTTCTCTTACCCACTGAATAAATAGGGTTTCAAATTCAGATCCGCTTTGCTGAGAATCCAATAGTTTTTGAAGCTCTCGCAAATTTCCTTGCGCCTTGAAGAGCAGTGACTCGCGCTGGGCATGATCTAAGGAACTATTTGTCTTTAAATACTTTGAAAGCGCAAGAGATTCAATGGGTGGAATTTCCACAATTTGCGTTCTGGATAGAATCGTAGGTAAGAAATCATCGAGCGATTCTGCTAAAAGAAGGATATAAGTATCTTTTGGAGGCTCCTCGAGAAACTTCAAAAATTTATTTGCCGCGTCTCTATTCATTCGCTCGGCTCCCCACACAATTAGGATCTTACTTCCTCCCTCTAAACTTTTCAAATTGAACTTCTCAATCTGCGATTCTACTTCCTTTACAGAAATATAGAACTGTGCACTTTTCTCAAACACTTCAACCCAGTCTCCGTAATCCACATAGGGGTTGGACAGGATAAGCTCTCGAAATTCATTATACAAACGGCTACTTACCGTTTTGTCCTTCTCTGAAAAAACAGGAAAACTAAGATGCAAATCCACATGGTTGAGACTATCGACCTTCGAGGCTCCATTTTGAGATTGACTTCCAAGGATTTCCCTTGCAAAAGCAAGGGCTAGTGGCAGAGTACCATACCCCATTTTCCCGACCAGTAGTTGTGCATGACCTACTCTTCCATCTTTTATGGAAGCGCGAAGTTGTTCAATGGTCTTTTGTTGACCTACAATATCTTCCCATTTCATTGGTTCAAATATACTGAAATCTCTTAAATTGGATCCTTTAATTTTGGCGCCAACTGCGCAGATAGACGGCAAAAGAAAACTATTGCACTTAACAAACTTTAACGGCACTAAATTTTCTGATTTCAGTAATAATTAAGATATTTGCTTTCTGAACTTATACAACTAGAATGAAGAGAATTTTTGTACTGTCTTTCATAGCATTAGGAGCGAGCATTTCTGCACAAACCATTGGAAATACGCCGTATGCCGCTTTTGGAATTGG
Organism: Bacteroidota bacterium; assembly: GCA_023387375.1. Taxonomy (GTDB): domain Bacteria; phylum Bacteroidota; class Bacteroidia; order Flavobacteriales; family Weeksellaceae; genus Planobacterium_A. The sequence goes on from JAEWIE010000041.1 coordinate 80,628, forward strand.
AGATATCAAATACGACAACACAATCGATATCGCCGCTATGGGAGGGATTTCCACCGCGTACATCAACGATTTCAATAACAAGTTTAACTTCTCAAACCCCGCTGCAAACGCAAACCTAGGACTTACGTCCTTTAGTGTGGAGGCGACCAATGAGAACAATTACTTCAAGAGCAATTACCAAGATGCGAAATCCACGAAACATTCGACTTATTTGTCCAATATTTCACTCGCATTTCCCATTTCTCCAAAAGTAAAATTTGGATTAGGTTACCAGCCTTACAGTTCAAAAAATTACGACATCTTAGTCAGCACACCCTTAGAAAATGATGTGATACAAGCAAATCGCTTCCAAGGGAAAGGAACGCTTTCCACAGTGCAAGCCGCCCTATCCTATAATATCAGTGATGCGTTTGCCATTGGTTTAAGAACCAACTATTACTTTGGGAAACTATACGACATAGAAGAGCTCACCTATTCGAATGCCGAACTCATTAGTGGATTTGAAACCAGTAGTCGAATCAGTTCATTTAACTTTACAGCGGGAACCACCTACCAGAAGAAATTAGAAAACGATAAAAAGCTAACCCTTGGGGCTACCTACACGTTTGGAACGACTGGCGATTTACTCGCTCGATATAAGAACAGTACCTATTATTATGCAGCTTCGGATCAGCATTTGAATGAATCCATCATTGAACAAAGAACAAGCAACGATACAAACCTTCTTCCTCAAGAAGCCTCTTTAGGACTTGGATATGGAAAAGAGGGAAAATGGTTCTACAGTGGTCAAATCGACTACAAAAAAGGAGAAACCATTGACTTTGTCGGACATCCGTTTGCTTACCAAGACTCTTACAGAGTATCCGCAGGGGGCTGGATTCTTCCTAATTACAACAACTTTAGAAATTATTTCTCCCGTGTCACTTACCGTTTTGGTGCGTACTATGAAAAAGGAGATTTAAGCATCGCGCCTCAAAATTCAACCACAGCCACCAACGTAAATAAATTTGCAGTGACGGGTGGTATGTTCTTGCCTTTTTCCAATTCCAATGTAAACCGATTAAACGGTATGGACGTAGGGGTGGAAATCGGGAAACGGGGAACTATGGACAACAACATGATCAGTCAAACTTTTGTCAACCTAAGAATCGGACTTAATTTTGCCGACAAATGGTTCCAAAAAAGACAATACAATTAACCCATGTGCTTCGGCCTAGGGAAATATTCTAAAAATATAGCCATTCTCCTTGGATGTGCTATATTTTTTGTTTTGCAATCCTGTGACGAATCCATCGCAGATGCACCCCAAAAAAAGGCTCCTAATTTCGCATCCCAGATTCTTTACAATGCCGACATCGTACGGCGAGACAGCGGTCAAGTCAATCTTCGGTTTAAGGCGCCGCTCATCGAAAAGTACGAATACATTGATTCTCCCTACATCGAGGCGAGAAAAGGAATCTATCTTGAATACTTTGATAAAAAAAATCCTAAAATACCAGGGAAAATATGGTCGGATTACGCTCGTTTTAATGAACTAAGACAATTTTACACGGCAAAAGGCAACGTAAAAATTATCACCAGCGAGGGGCAGAGTTTTGCGATGCAATCGATTTATTGGGATCGCCGCAAGCAGATAATGTATACCTCTGACACAGTTTTTGTGTCCGACAAAGAGGGCTCCATGCTAGTGGGCGCCAATGGAATGGTAGCCAAGGACGATTTCTCGGAGTACACTTTTTCAAACAATACAGGAAGCTTTCCGGCCACGGAAATCCCCAAAGCAGGCAAATAAAGAGCTTACTTAGTTCTTTAATTTTTTTTATCTTAGGACCACTATTAATCCCCTTAGAATCACCAAAACGAGCAAAGTGCAACATTACTACGCAATAGGTCTTATGTCCGGTACAAGTCTTGACGGGCTTGATCTTTGTTATGCTCGTTTTACAAAACCCGCTGCTCTACCCTGGGAATACGAAATCTTAAAAACGGACACGATTCCCTATTCGTCTTTATGGCAAGATAAACTAAAAAATGCTTTTCACTTAAGGGCAGAATCTCTCTTGGAACTTAATTCAAGTTATGGATTTTATTTAGGGGAAAAAACAAAAGAATTTCGCCAGAGTCTAGGGTCAAATCCTGTGGATTTAATCGCCTCTCATGGCCACACAGTCTTTCACCAGCCTCAACTCGGGTTCACCTATCAAATCGGTGATGGACGTGCAATCAAGGCTTTAAACGTTGTATCTGTAGTGTATGATTTTAGAAGCCAAGATGTCCTTTTAGGAGGTCAGGGAGCGCCTCTAGTCCCTATAGGAGATCAATTGCTTTTCCCATCATATGACGCCTGTCTAAATCTTGGTGGATTTTCAAATATTTCCTTTGTACAAAATGAAAAACGGATTGCCTTCGATATAGGACCTTTAAACATAGTCTTAAATCATTTTGCGAACCAACTATCTAAGCCGTACGATGCTGAGGGAAAAATAGCACGAAAGGGCCAAATAGATGCCACTATACTTACTCAGCTAAATGCGCTTGACTACTATCAAAAGAAAGGACCTAAATCTCTGGGATTAGAATGGGTAGTCAAAACCATTTTCCCCTTACTAAGTGGACTTAGTCCAGAGAATGCAATTAGCACCTTTACAAAGCATGCGGCCATGCAATTGTCTGACGTTTTAAAACAAAATAATTTACAAAAGATCTTAATTACAGGAGGAGGCGCCTACAACCACTATCTACTAGAACAGACGGAAGCTTTGTCGGGCAAATCTCTTTCGTTACCCTCTAAGGAGTTAATCGAATTTAAAGAAGCCTTAATCTTTGCCTTTATGGGGATTTTAAGGCTAAGAGGAGAAAACAATGTCCTAAGTTCTGTCACAGGATCGAGTATGGACCACAGCAGTGGACTTCTACTCTAGTGGAGCGCTTAGTACCCTCTAAGTTTTGCACTCTGGAATAAATAAAAAAAGCACCCGTCCTGGGTACTTTTTTAAATCTCAAATATGTCTTAGTAGAGTAAAGCGATCCTTTGCTTACAACTGCTCTAGTTTATCCGTAAGGGAATTGATGAAATTTTGAAGTGGTTTTTCCACCATCATTTTTATAAAAGGATTGAACTTTCCTTCAAAAAGAAGTTGAACTTCTGTTTGGTTCTCGTTTATGGCGTTCATCATTCCATTAAGTGCAAAATCCAAACTTGAACTCGCAGACACTAGCGATACTTTCTCCGGCGATACCGAATCAATCTTAAGTGCAATTTCGGGCATTCCTTTTAGTCCAAATTTAAAGCCGTCTTCGCGAGTCTCGAACTTTTGGAGGCCTTCGGGCATTAGCTGCTCATAGTCCGCTGGGTTTTTAAGCAGCTGCATTAACTCATTAACGGATTTATTAATTGTTATTTTTCTTCCTTCTAGATTCATTTTTATATTTTTGCAAGATTAATTAAAAGCCTTGCAAATGTATAAAGTTTTTATCAACGAAAAAAGCCTTACTTTAAGTAGGTATCCCTATGACATTGAAAAAAAACTTAGGTTTGAAGGCTTTGCTACTCTTGAGATTGCCATTGATCTACTCGAGAACACTTCTTGTCCTGAAATTAATGTGTACGGCGAAGATTTAGAAGAGATTTGGGAAGATTTTACTCACATGTTCAAAGTAATTGAAGCCGCAGGAGGGCTGGTGAAAAACCAAAAAGAAGAAATTCTCTGCATTCATCGGCTTGGAAAATGGGATTTACCCAAAGGGAAAATTGAAAAAGGAGAATCTTTAGAACAGGCGGCTCTACGTGAGGTAGAGGAAGAAACCTCGCTAAAAGAACTGGTGCTTGAAGACTTTATTAACAGTACCTTTCACACCTATACCGAGCGCTCAGGTACTCGCATTCTAAAAACGACTTACTGGTTTCATATGAGTTATCTAGGGAGCAAATCCCCAGTTCCACAAGCCGAAGAAGGCATAACCAAAGCAGAATGGAAATCTCAAAAAGAACTTCTAAATGAAGTGGTTCCCAGTACGTTTAAAAACATTGAGTTAATCCTCACTCAAGGCGGAATACTACCCGATCCTACTCTACAATAAAGGAATTAATTTTTCGAGCGCGATCCCCCTGGACCCTTTGATTAGGATGGAATCCGCTTGAATGGGATTCGATTTAAGCCACGTCGCAAGCTCTTCAGTACTAGCATATCCCTCAGGATTCACTTTTTTAAACTCTTTACCCACCGTGAGAACCTCATTAAAAGAAAGGCTACGAACGAATTCTAAAATCTCACGATGTTCTATCTCACTTTCATTTCCTAACTCAAGCATATCGCCAATAATGATCGCTTTTGAACCTTCGAAGGATTTAAAGTTTTCGAGGGCGACTTTCATGCTGCTTGGATTCGCATTATACGTATCAAGAACAAGAGTTCGATTTTCTTTTTTCACCACCTGAGATCGCATATTGGAAGGTTCATAAGATTCAATCGCAGAAGCAATTTTTTCAAAGTCAATTCCAAAATAAAGACCAAGTGTGACGGCCGCACTGAGATTTGAGAAGTTATAATCGCCCGTGAGCTGGGAAAGAAATTGTCTTTGTTTATACTGAAGTCCTATAAAATTATCTTGAACTACTTTTTCAAAGCGGTACTCTGATTCTTGAGAACCAAACTTCAAAACAGAATCGTAAGAATTAGACTTCTCTACTTGAATCGGATCGTCTGAATTCACGAGCAGTAAGCCCCCATTTTCTTTGATAAAAGCATAAAGTTCACTCTTGCCCTGAATCACTCCTTCAAAGCCTCCAAATCCTTCTAAATGCGCTTTACCAAAATTGGTAATGTATCCAATTGTAGGCCTAGCAAGCGTACACAAGAATTCAATTTCATGCTTGTGATTTGCGCCCATCTCAAGGACCGCTATTTCGTGCTCGTCGCGGATGGACAAAAGAGTAAGGGGAACCCCAATGTGGTTATTGAGATTTCCTTTCGTATACTGCAGATTAAATTTCACCTGAAGCACCGTACTTATTAGCTCTTTAGAGGTCGTCTTTCCATTGCTCCCTGTAAGTCCAATAATGGGAATCGTCAACTGCTCTCTGTGGTACAAAGCTAAATCTTGAAGAAATTGAAGTGTACTTTCCACATAGAATATGTGTCTTGCTTTATCTTCATACTGTTTTTTTTCTACAATCACAGCCAGCGCCCCTTTTTCAATCACACTTCCCGCTTCTTTGCCTGCATCGTAATTCTCCCCTGAAAAAGCGAAAAAAACATCTCCTTTCTTGAGCGTACGACTATCGATGGTTACCTTCTCGCACTGCTTAAAAAAACGATAAAACTCTTGTACATTCATAGCTCCAAAAATAATCAACTTCCCTTACATACGAAATACCAAAGCTATAATTCTGCCCAAATAAAAAAGGCATCAAATCAGAATAGATTTGATGCCTTACTATCTTAGTAAATTCTCTTACGAATTCTTAAGCGCTTCTGCTCCAGAAACAATTTCTAGAATTTCATTTGTAATGGCCGCTTGTCTTGCCTTGTTGTAATAGATCACAAGGTCATTTTTAAGTGCCTGCGCATTGTCCGTTGCTTTGTGCATGGCCGTCATACGGGCGCCGTGCTCAGAGGCAAGGGAATCAAGAATCGCTTTGAAAAGTTGAGTTTTAATCGATCTAGGGATTAGATTGTCCAAAATCTCACTTTTATTCGGTTCAAAGATATAATCGGTTTCAGAAGCCTGTTCTTCGCTCGCTTCCGGCATCGAGATAGGAAGAAGTTGCTCGGTTTGCACCACCTGCGTGGCTGCATTCACGAACTGATTGTACACGATGTGTACTTCATCAAAGTTTCCATCCACGAATTCTTTCATGACCACTTCTGCCACCCCAGCAACAGAATCAAAACTCAAATGATCCAAAAGTGCACTTTGATTCTCGAAAACCTTTCTAGAATTACGAACGGAATCGTACACCTTTTTCCCAATGGCAAGAATTTCGATTTCCTTTGAGGCATTCTTCGTAAGTAAACTATTTAGTTCTTTGACAATCGAAGAGTTAAATGCACCCGCAAGTCCTTTGTTTGACGTAATCGGAATATAAAGAATACGTTTCACCTCCCGCGACTGCGCGTAGACAGAAATCTGATCGGGATCTGAACTAGCATTTACATTCTCAATGATCTCTTGTAATTTTTGCGAAAAAGGTCTAAGCATTACAATGGCATCCTGCGCTCTTTTAAGCTTAGAGGCCGCCACCATTTTCATGGCGCTTGTAATTTGCATTGTAGACGAGATCGAGGTTATTCGCCCTCTAATTTCCTTTAAGTTTGCCATTCTTTTGTTAAATGGTTAATATAAGTTAAGGCTCAGGTACCCTAAGGATACCTGAGTCTATAAGTTTAGTATTTTGAAGCGATATCTGCAGCCGCTTGCTTTAGAACGCCCGTAATCTGATCGTCAATTTTACCTGACTTGATTGCAGACATTGTATCTGGGTGTTTTGTTTTCAAAAACTCAACATAGTCTGCCATGAATTCTTTCACTTTTCCTACCGGAACATTACGAAGTAAGTTTTCAGTTCCCGCATAGATCATAGCTACTTGGTTTTCCACTGGAAGTGGTGAATTCACAGGTTGTTTTAATACCTCTACGTTCTTCTCTCCTTTTGAAATAACCGCTTGAGTTACTGCATCTAGGTCAGATCCAAATTTTGCAAACGCTTCTAATTCTTTATACTGCGCCTGGTCTAATTTTAACGTACCCGATACTTTTTTCATAGATTTAATCTGCGCATTCCCTCCTACACGAGATACGGAGATCCCTACGTTAATTGCAGGACGAACCCCAGAGTTGAATAGATCAGACTCAAGGAAGATCTGTCCGTCTGTAATGGAAATTACGTTGGTTGGAATATAAGCAGAAACGTCTCCCGCTTGGGTTTCAATAATTGGAAGTGCCGTAAGGGATCCACCTCCTTTTACTAGAGGCTTAAGCGCTTCTGGAAGGTCGTTCATTTGCTTCGCAATTTGATCATCCTTAATCACTTTCGCTGCTCTCTCAAGAAGTCTTGAGTGAAGGTAGAATACGTCCCCAGGATAAGCTTCACGGCCCGGTGGTCTTCTAAGTAGAAGAGAAAGTTCACGGTAAGCAACCGCTTGTTTCGATAAGTCATCATAAACAATTAGGGCTGGTCTACCGGTATCTCTGAAGAACTCACCGATCGCAGCTCCCGCCATTGGCGCATATACTTGCATTGGCGCAGGGTCAGAAGCGTTTGCTGCCACCACAACGGTGTAAGCCATAGCTCCTCTGTCCTCAAGTGTTTTTACAATCTGTGCTACTGTAGATCCTTTTTGACCAATAGCCACATAGATACAGTAAACAGGCTCACCTGCATCAAAAAATTCTTTTTGGTTGATAATCGTGTCAATGGCCACCGTGGTTTTACCCGTTTGACGGTCTCCAATGATAAGTTCTCTTTGTCCTCTTCCGATTGGAATCATGGAGTCAATCGCAACGATCCCTGTTTGAAGTGGCTCGGTTACCGGCTGACGATAGATTACACCGGGTGCTTTTCTTTCTAATGGCATTTCGTATAGCTCCCCTCCGATTGGGCCTTTCCCATCAATTGGGTTCCCTAAGGTATCTACAACTCTTCCAAGCATTCCCTCACCTACTTTAATGGAGGAGATACGCTGCGTTCTTTTCACAGTGTCCCCTTCTTTTACAAGTTTAGATTCGCCAAGCAAAGCTACCCCCACGTTATCGTCTTCTAGGTTAAGTACGATACCTTCGACTCCACCTTCAAATTTCACTAGCTCTCCGTATTGTACGTTCTCTAGTCCGTATACACGAGCAATACCGTCACCAATGGTTAGAACAGTTCCTACCTCTTCTACATTGGACTGCGTATCAAAATTTGCTAATTGTTGTTTCAAAATTGCTGAAACTTCAGCCGGATTTATTTGTGCCATTTTATGGTTTTTTAATACTAGTTTAATTGAAAATCTTTCTTGATTTGATTTAATTGTGAGCGCACGGAGCGGTCGATCTGTTGATCACCCACACGAAGGATATAACCTCCTAAAAGTTCAGGATTCACTTGCAAATTCAATTCGAATTTCGAATCGACGTTCACTAAATTGGAACTTTTCACAATGGAATCAATTGTTTTTTCATCAAGAGTAGTAGCTGTACTGAGGGTCGCCCGTTGAACACCATTCAAATCTTCCACTTTATTGATATACTCCTGCGCCACTTCTTGCAAATGACTTTCACGTCCTTGTCTAATCACTAAGGTAATAATATTCTGACTTACCGTAGAGAAATCTTTAAAAATCTCACTTGCAATCGAGATCTTCTTTTTAGAATCCACCACAGGCGAAGCAAAAAGTTGACGCAGTTCTTTTGACTGTTTCATCAACTCTACCAAGTCCTTCATTTCTGAAAAGACCTCTTGGACACTCCCAGATTCACTTACGTAATCCAAAAGCCCTTGAGCATATCTTTTTGCGACTTTAGATGTAAGCATTTAGTTCTTATTAAGAGTTTCGTTATTCAAGTAATTTTCAACAAGTGTAGATTGAGCCTCCGAGCTTTCTAGTTTTTGTTTCAAAATAGATTCCGCAATGCTCACAGAAAGAGTTCCAATCTGCTGCTTAATTTCATTCATTGCAGAAGCTTTTTCCGCATCAATGCTTTGTCTAGCTTGAGCAATCATTTTGTCACCTTCTACTTTCGCAACCTCTTTTGCTTCTCCTACAATACGGTCTTTAATTTCTCTCGCCTCCTTTAAAATAGCATCACGCTCAATTTTCGCTTCACGAATAATTTTTTCATTGTCCGATTTAAGCTGCTCCATTTCTTTCTTAGCCAATTTCGCTTGATTAAGTGCATCTACGATTGAGGTTTCTCTCTCGTTTACCATATTTAAAATAGGCTTCCACGCAAATTTAGTCAAAAGAAACAATAAGATGAGGAATGTAATTCCCATCCAAAACAGTAAGCCAATTCCCGGTTCGATTATCATAATTTAATTCTTTTTTTAATTTTAACTTTTAGTATGGTTTTAAAAGTTTGGCCAATAGCCAACCGCTAGTGGCCAAACCTTTTGTAGTGTGGTTGGATTACTTGATGAACGCACCAAAGATGATCGCAATCAGACCAGCCCCTTCAATAAGACCCGCAGCAATAAGCATTGCAGCTTGAATCTTACCAGCTTGTTCTGGTTGTCTAGCGATAGCATCCATAGCATGACCACCGATTTTACCAATACCAAGACCTACTCCTAATACTGCTAAACCGATACCTACGTAAATCAATCCAGCTCCAGTTGTTAAATCCATAATAAAATATTTAGGTTGTTAAAAATTTTCTTTGTTTATAAAATTAGATCCTTATGCAATCATCGTATCTTTTCCAGCACTGTCTGCATCGTTGTGCGCATGATCGTGTTCATGGTCTTCTACCGCCATTCCGAAGTAGAGCGCAGAAAGTACCGTGAAAATATAAGCTTGTAAAGCCGCAACTAAAAGTTCAAGCAAAGATACAAAGAGTGCAAGTGGAACCGAAGCAAACCCTAGCGCCGCATTTTTAAAGATAAAGATTAGCGAGATAATCGCAAGAATCATAATGTGTCCCGCTGTGATATTCGCAAAGAGACGCATCATAAGTGCAAAGGGCTTTGTGAATACTCCTACAATTTCAATTGGAACCATAATAGGATATAGGGCAATCGGCACTGGCGGCATAAAGATGTGCTTCCAGTAACTTTTATTTGCACTAAACAACGTGATTATAAGCGTTACTATTGCTAAAAATGCAGTCGTTGCAATATTTCCAGTTAAGTTCGTTCCAAACGGTGCAAAAGGAATAAGTCCAAATAGGTTGTTGAACCAAATGAAGAAAAACACGGTCAATAAATAAGGCATGAATTTCTTATATTTTACAGAACCAATGTTAGGAATCGCCACATCGTCTCTAATAAAAATAATTAGAGGCTCTAAAAATTTACCTACTCCGGTAGGAATGCCATTCTTATAGCTTCTAGCGGTTCCCACAAATAGGAGTAAAAGAATGATAACAGAAACAAACATTCCCGCTACGTTCTTTGTAATCGAAAAATCAAAAAAAACATCTTGTGAATTTTGACTTCCTCCAATTAGGCTATATAAAGCTGCACGCTCAATTCCCTGAGTGGATTCAATCACACCATGGTTCATTGTGTAGCCATCTACTACTTCTCCATGAGCCACCTTACTTGACATAAAAGTATGCCATCCGTTTTGGTCTTTCAAGATCACAGGAAGTGGAATGGTAAAATGATTTTCCTGTGGCGTGCCTTCGTTTAAAGTAAAGACATGCCATTCATTTGCGTCAGAGATATGATGCATAATCATATCAACTGCACTAAATTCGTTTTGATCCGTATCCTGCGCAGCCGAGGCTAAACCTCCTGATAACGTTAATAAAAGAACAAAAAAGAAAGAAGAAAATCTCTTAATCATGACATATTTTTATCGGTTTGCAAATATATCGATTTAATTAGATTCTGCCAATTTCTTAAATTGATTTTTATCATAATTTATTTAGGCGTTTAATTACCTTAGAATAAAGAAGAAAAGAGGCTACCAAAAAGACGCCAATTAGCACTAAAAACTCGCTCCTACTTCTATCAAGTAGAGAGATCCAAACTAGGGTCCATAGTAAGTCCTTTAATAGGTTTAGTCCTAGAAATTTTATTGCGCCATTTTCTTTTGAAAGTAGAAAGCGCGAAAAAACCCAGTACATAAAGACATTTAATGCCCCAATTGAACCTATTAAGAGTAGAATATCCATCCAATTCATGGCGCGAAGATAAACAAGTTTTAAAAAATTATAATATTTGCTTATTTTTGCAATTCTTAAATTTATTATATGTTTCAAAGTTTACAGGACAAATTAGATAAAGCGCTCCATAATATCCAAGGTCGCGGTAAGATTACGGAAATCAATGTGGCGGAAACCGTAAAGGAAATCCGTCGTGCTCTAGTCGATGCCGACGTAAACTATAAAGTAGCAAAAGACCTAACCAAGAGAGTTCAGGAAAAAGCATTAGGACAAGATGTACTCACAAGTCTTACGCCTGGGCAATTAATGACCAAGATCGTTCACGATGAACTTGTAGACCTAATGGGAAAAACCCAAGAAGGGATCAATTTGTCAGGAAAACCTTCTGTTATATTAATTGCAGGTCTACAAGGTTCCGGGAAAACAACGTTCTCAGGGAAACTCGCCAACTATTTAAAAGCAAAACGTTCAAAAAAGCCACTCTTAGTTGCATGTGACGTCTATAGACCTGCCGCTATTGAGCAGTTAAAAGTTCTTGGGGAACAAATCGGTGTTCCAGTTTATACAGAACCAGGAGCCACCAACCCTTCTTCGATCGCGGAGAACGCAGTAAAACACGCAAAGGAAAACCACTTTGATGTGGTGATTGTCGATACAGCGGGACGTCTCGCCGTGGACGAGCAAATGATGAACGAAATTAAATCCGTTCATTATTTCATCAAGCCTGAGGAAACCTTATTCGTGGTAGACTCCATGACCGGACAAGATGCGGTGAACACAGCTAAGACCTTCAATGAGGCCCTTAACTTCGACGGAGTTGTTCTTACTAAACTCGATGGGGATACTCGAGGGGGAGCTGCCTTAACCATCCGCTCTGTGGTGGAAAAACCAATCAAATTCATTTCTACAGGTGAGAAGATGGAGGCATTAGACCTCTTCTACCCAGAACGTATGGCAGACCGTATCCTAGGAATGGGAGATGTAGTCTCATTAGTAGAAAGAGCCCAAGAACAATTTGACGAAGAAGAAGCCAAAAAGCTTCACAAAAAAATTGCGAAAAACGAATTTGGATTCGACGACTTCTTAAAGCAAATCGCCCAGATTAAGAAGATGGGGAACATGAAAGATTTGATGGGAATGATTCCGGGAGTCGGAAAAGCCATCAAAGACGTTGAAATTTCAGACGATGCCTTCAAACACATTGAAGCCATTATTTACTCGATGACCCCAGAGGAAAGAAGAAGACCTTCCACTATTGATATGAGTCGCAAAAAACGAATCGCCAAAGGAGCGGGTCGCAAACTTGAAGATGTGAACCAACTCATGAAGCAATTTGAACAAATGGGTAAAATGATGAAGATGATGCAAGGCCCACAAGGAAAGCAAATGATGCAAATGATGAGCAAAATGGGAGGCGGGCAAGGCATCCCTGGAATGGGTGGTAAAATGTAACCATCATACATACATAAAAAAAAGAATCGCCCATTAAGCGATTCTTTTTTTGGGCATGGAGAATTCCTCCACCTCTAAAGAATCCTTTTATTCATCTCGCATACGTTTTTCTTCCGAATTGTAGGCTAAAATTATTTTGCGTACAACCGGATGCCTAACGACATCTTCCTCCGTTAAATGCACGAACCCAATTTCTTTGACCTCTTTTAGTATTCGCATGGCTTCCTTAAGCCCCGATTTCTGTCTTAAAGGAAGGTCTACTTGACTAGGGTCCCCCGTAATAATAAACTTAGCGTTCATCCCCATTCGGGTTAAAAACATCTTCATCTGGGCATGCGTTGTGTTTTGAGCTTCATCTAAAATAACAAAAGCTTCATCAAGGGTTCGGCCTCGCATAAAGGCAAGGGGCGCCACTTCAATTACTTTCTTTTCAATATAACTCTCTAATTTTTCATTGGGAAACATATCCCGAAGTGCATCGTAGAGTGGCTGTAAATACGGATCCAATTTTTCTTTTAAGTCCCCAGGCAAGAATCCTAAACTCTCCCCTGCCTCTACAGCGGGGCGAGTGAGAATAATTCGTTTGACTTCTTTGTCTCGTAGCGCTTTTGCCGCAAGGGCGACACTTGTATAGGTCTTTCCAGTACCGGCAGGACCGATGGCAAAAACCATGTCTTTTTTCTCCGTTTCATACACGAGTTTTTGCAAATTGCTCGTCTTAGCCTTAATGACTTTTCCGTTTACACCTTTGACAATAATATGCTGGTCAAACACGAGTTTACGCTCATTTTCATCCTTAATTTTTAGAATGTTCTCTACATCCTTTAGACTTATCGTATTGTTTTGCGTGATAAAAGCAACCAAATCGTCAAGTTTGCCTTTTAGTATATCAAGAGTTTCCTGATCACCTAAGGCCAGTATGGAATGGTCTCTACCTGTAATCTTTAGGGTAGGAAAACTCGATTTGAGCAAGTTAAAATTCTGATTTTGCACTCCGTAAAATTCCTTCATGCCGATACCAGAAAGTTCATAATTTAATTCTGTCATAGATTGCCATTGCTAATTGATGCTTAAATTTAGCAAAAATATGCACACAAAAATAATTAGTTTTCCACAAAGTCTTATTTTCAACTCCGCTTGAAATTTGCTAATTTTGCGCCATGCCTGTTATCACGCTCACCTCTGATTTTGGACTTGTCGATTACCGTGTTGCCGCACTCAAAGGAAGCATTTTGAGTCAAAAGCTCGATGCAATCATCATCGACCTTTCTCATGAGATTGATGCCTACAATCTTTTGCAAGCTGCCTATGTAGTAAGAAATGCGTACAAACATTTTCCGACGGGAAGTGTGCATATCATTGCAGTGGACAGTTCCTATAGCAAGCATGTGCGAAGTATCTTATACAAAGCGGATGGACACTATTTTCTATGCGCAGACAATGGACTTTTGGACCTCATCTTTTATGATATTAAACCGGATGCTGTCTATGAGGTTACCTTAAACAATCGTTTTGATGACGACGTACGCTCTATGGGGGTCGACATCTTTGTGCCCTCCGCGGTCCATCTAATTCAAGGCGGAGTCCCCGAAGTCATTGGACGAAAAATAAAAAATCCAAAATCCCTTTCCTTTGCTCGCGCTGTGCACAACGAAAGTGAAAAGATGATCATTGGAGAAGTCATGTACATTGATAATTTTGGGAATCTCGTTTCAAACATTCACAAAAAGTTTTTTGAAAAAATACGAGCGAACCACCATAGCTTTACAATCAAATTTCGAAACCTTTCTTTAGTCTCCGTCTACAACAATCCGACCGAATTTGTAACCGATTGGAAAAACGAGCATGAATACCATGGCAAAGCTGTGGCTGTATTCAACGAAGCGGATCTTCTTGAACTCTGCATTTACAAAGGAAACAAAAGAAATGGCGCGAAAACCTTGTTTGGACTCAATGTAGGCGAAAGCGTCTATGTTGAATTTGCGAACGCAGCAGAAGAATCGCTCTAAGCTCTCAACAAACTATTCATTTTTTCAATTAACTTTGCATCTCAACTCAAGCCTATTTCATGCTCTATTTAATTCTCAAAGCGATTCATGTCATCTTCATGGTTAGCTATTTTGCAGGCCTATTCTACCTCGTTCGTATTTTTGTCTATTACAAAGACACGGACGACTTCGAGGCCACTCGTAAAAAGGTGCTACGTGAGCAGTATCTTTTTATGGCAACAAGGCTTTGGAAACTTATTACAGTCCCAGCATTCACCATTATGCTCTTAAGTGGACTTTCTCTTTTGTTTGTTCATTATCCAGAGTTTCCTCTGCTTAGAACCGATCCTTTTTCCTGGTTCTATATTAAGGCCCTGTTTCTCGTTGGACTTTTCACTTACCATTACTGGTGTTATAACAAGCTAAATGAACTACGCGGACTAAAGGGTGAAGATCTTAGCACACCGAATTTAAAACTAAGACAATTCAATGAAATTGGAACGTTTATTCTCTTTCTAGTCGTATTTACGGTCTTCTTAAAATCAGCCATTTTCGACTACTGGTGGCAACTTATAGTAGGATTTATTGTTCTTGTGATCTGCATTACACTTACGGTGAAGCTAGTGAATAAAGGCAAGAAAAAAAGAAAGAAAAACTAAGCTCTATACATCCCGAATAAAATCTTCATACTCGTAAAAGAATATCTCTGCTTTCTCCATTTTGTCATAGAAAAATTCGAAAATGCTCGGCCACGTCGCTTTGTTGTAGATAGAAACCCCTTCAATTTGCACCCAAAAGCTAGAAATGATTTTTCCACTTTCGATCTCAAATTCCGCTCTTTTCTCGAGACTTCCCCAGACTTCCTTCAACTGATCTTCTAAGGACCATAGCTTGTTGTAATACGACTCTTGAAGTTCCAGGTCCTTCATTTCTAAATCAATGGAAACTCTTGCCTTCGAGGTATCTGCATGGAATTTAAACGAAAAATCTTTAATCTTTGTGCGGTAGAGAATCCATTTGCGTGGAAAGGATTTTCCAAACGCCGTCCAGAACTCTTTTCTCAACTTTTGGGCTTCTTCTTTGCTAAACATGAAAAGTTTAATTTAAGCTCAAAAATAGGAATTTTTTCATTGGAAATTAGAGTCACACAGATCATTTGAGAAGCTCAAAGATTTTGATTAATTTTGTTTCATGCTCTCTAAAAAATCACATTACGCCTTCAAAGCTCTTGGGTATCTGGTAGACCATCATCAAAAAGGGCCTATTTTAATCTCTGAGATTGCGCAAAGCAAAAGTATTCCTCTCAAGTTTCTAGAAAACATCCTTCTAGAATTAAGACGAGATGGTATTTTGGAAAGCAAAAAAGGAAAAGGGGGCGGCTATTTTATAAAGCTAGATCCAAAGGATGTTTCCCTCGCAAGAATAATCCGACTCATCAACGGACCTATTGCCCTTATCCCCTGCGTAAGTCTAAATTTTTACGAAAAATGCGCAAACTGTAGCGAGCCTCATTGTGGCCTTCACGATGTATTTGTAGAAGTTCGAGATGCCACATTAGCCGTTCTTGAAAAAAAATCTCTGCTCGATCTTGCAGACCAAGAATTGGACCCGAACTTGGAGCTACCCTCCTTGTAAACCTCTTTTTTTCAGAGGAATACTCCCCATTTTATGAGCTCTGTTTTCATTGCTAAATACAGCTTGAAGGCCTTTGACACGTCTTTACCAAATAGTCTACTAATTTTGTAGGTTTTTAATATTTAAGTACCTTTGCTGCGAAAATAACCTATTTATGTTAGAGCCGGAAACGATAAAAGAGATTGAACAAAGTTCCCTTCTTAGTGCTCTTGTGCAAATGAGCGAACTCTATCCCACTGGGATTGTGTTCTCTTCCTCATTGGGACAAGAGGACCAAGTGCTAACGGATGCGATATTCAAGAACCATCTTCCCATTGAGGTTTTTACGCTCGATACGGGTCGATTGTTCTACGAACATTACGAGCTTCTCGCACAAAACAAAGCCAAATATAAGATCGATACAAAGCTTTATTTTCCGGATGCAAATGAAGTCGAAAAGTATGTGAAAGAAAAGGGAATTAACGGATTTTATCAATCGGTTGAAAACCGAAAACTGTGCTGTGAAATCCGTAAGGTAAGACCCTTAAATAGGGCGCTAGAAGGTGCCAAAGTTTGGATTACGGGATTACGCGCGGAGCAATCCGACAACCGCGAACACATGCCCATGATTGAATGGGACGCTCATCGAAACCTCTATAAATTCAATCCATTAATCCATTGGAGTTATCAAGAAGTTCTTGATTATATCGAGCAGCATAAAGTCCAAGAACTTCCTTTGCATAAAAAAGGCTTTATTAGTGTAGGATGCAAACCTTGCACTAGAGCCATTGAACCGGGAGAAAACCCACGCGCCGGTCGTTGGTGGTGGGAAGACTCTCATAAAGAATGCGGACTGCATTCCAACTAATTCTAAAGATTTTTTATATGAATTCACACCGCTTAGATTATCTTGAGCAACTTGAAGCTGAAAGCATTTACATTATGCGTGAGGTCGCGGCGCAATTTGACAAACCCGCCCTTCTATTTAGTGGAGGAAAAGATTCCATCACCATGGTGCACTTGGCTCAGAAAGCCTTTGCACCCATGAACATTCCTTTTCCTTTGGTTCACATTGATACGGGACACAACTTTAAAGAAGCCTTAGACTTCCGAGATAAACTTGCGAAGGAAATAGGGGCAAATCTTATTGTTCGCCAAGTAGAAGATACGATACGAGAAAAAAATCTAACCGAGCCAAAAGGGAAATTTGCCTCTCGAAATTGGCTTC
Organism: Bacteroidota bacterium; assembly: GCA_023387375.1. Lineage (GTDB taxonomy): Bacteria > Bacteroidota > Bacteroidia > Flavobacteriales > Weeksellaceae > Planobacterium_A. Next base: position 97,725 of record JAEWIE010000041.1, read on the forward strand.
AAACTCATACGCTTTTAGACACCATTGAAGAATTTGAATTTGATGCCTGCCTAGGAGGTGCAAGACGTGACGAGGAAAAAGCAAGAGCAAAAGAAAGGTTTTTCTCCGTGCGTGATGAATTCGGACAGTGGGATCCCAAACTTCAAAGACCTGAACTTTGGAATATCTACAATGGAAAAATCCACAAAGGAGAGAATGTAAGGGTCTTTCCTATTTCCAATTGGACAGAATTAGACGTTTGGAATTACATTAAGAAAGAGAACATTCAATTGCCTCCTATCTACTTTGCACACGATCGAGAAGTACTAGAACACGAGGGTCAACTTATCGCCGTTTCTGATTTCATTCAAATTGATCCCGAAGACAAAATCTCAACCAAACGAGTTCGGTATAGAACTGTAGGCGATATGACATGTACGGCAGCTGTCGAAAGCAATGCAAGTACGCTTGACGAAGTAGTAAATGAGATCACAGCCTCTCGAATTTCTGAGCGTGGAGAAACACGGATTGATGATAGAGCCACAGAGGCGGCCATGGAAGATAGAAAAAAAGGAGGCTACTTCTAAAAGTAGACCTCAAACCTAAAGCTAGAGAAAACAAATGGACTTATTACGATTTATAACCGCTGGAAGTGTAGACGATGGAAAAAGCACCTTAATTGGTCGCCTGCTTTACGACAGCAAAAGCATACTAGTGGACCAACTAGAAGCCCTTGAAAAACAATCTAAAAACAAAAACAAAGAGGGAATCGATTTAGCGATTCTCACCGACGGACTTCGCGCAGAAAGAGAGCAAGGCATCACAATCGACGTCGCTTATCGCTATTTTAACACAGCTCGCCGAAAGTTTATTATTGCGGATGCGCCTGGGCATGTGCAGTATACGAGAAACCTAATTACAGGAGCTTCCAATTCACAGCTTATGGTGATTTTAGTAGATGCTCGAAACGGTGTCATTGAGCAAACCAGACGACACTCCATCATCGCTTCTCTATTACAAATGCCACACGTCGTTGTGGCCATAAACAAAATGGATTTGGTGGACTATTCGAAAGAAATCTACGAGCAAATAAAATCAGACTATCAAAAGGTTGCAGACAGTCTTGGACTCTCTCAAGTACAATATTTCCCTATTTCTGCCTTCACTGGTGCTAACATCGTAGAATCCTCTGAAGAAATGCCATGGTACACCGAAGGGCCGCTGCTTTCTTATCTAGAAACCCTTGAAATTGAGGAAAACAAGAAATCGGATAACAGTCGTTTTCAAGTTCAGTATGTGATTCGACCTCAAACACAGGAGCTTCATGACTACAGAGGCTTTGCAGGACAAGTGATTTCGGGTTCTTACTCGAAGGGCGATCGGATTTCAATTCTTCCCCAGCAAATTTCCACCACAATTTCTAAAATTGAAAAAGCAGGAAGTGAGGTGGATACCATTTATGCCTCTGAGCCTTGTGTCATTCATTTAACTGACGACATTGATGTTTCCAGGGGAGATTCTTTTGTTTTGGATAGCCAGAAGGTCAAAATGGAAAACGAGTTCGATGCGCTCGTTTGCTGGCTCGACAACAAACCCTTACAAGAGGGCAATAAATACTTTCTACAACACAAAAGTCGCGTGGTAAAAACGGTTGTTAAAGAAATTTCTGAAATTATTGACGTCAATACGCTAGAGCGCCATAGTCTCGAGGGTCCAGTAAAACTAAACGAAGTAGTTCGCGTCAAATTAAAAACAGCCTCTCCACTCGTGTTTGATAGTTTTGAAGAAAACAGCCAAACGGGAAGCGCTATTTTAGTAGACCAAACGAGCAACAGTACTGTCGGGGCAGTAATGATTCGTTAATCAATAGAATGGAAAATCCGCACTACTCTATGGACCAAACCCTCTTTCTCAATGCAGAAAATTGGACCATGGTACTAGTGGGAAGCGGACCACATAGTCTTCAGTTAATTCGAGAGAACTTTCTTTCTTCTTCTCCACGATTAATCGAGCTTTACGATCTGGATTTTAGCAAAGAGCTATTGGGGCTTAGCGCTAAGCATCCCGAGCTTACGCTAATTAAAAAAAACATTCAATCTCAAGACCTAAAGGATCGATCTTTGGTTATTCTAAGTCCTAAAGCGGAATCTCTGGAAGAAGATTTGCTTGGGTGGATCCAAAATCGAAAGATTTTGATTCATGTCATTGGAAAACCCTCCAGCAGTGACTTTTCCTTTGCCGATTTGATCAGAACCCATCAGTTCTCTATGGGGATTAATCTCGGAGAATTCGCACCTGAGGTCCAGCATCGCATCCGTCGCATTGTCAAAGAAAGTTTGCCGCAGGATATTGATCCCTTTATTGAGAGACTAAAATTTGCACATAAACATCCGCTAATGAACATTTCGGATGAACTCCAACATTTAGATAAACTTACGCAGGAATATCTCAATCAAAAAAGAAAGTCTAAACTCCAAGACTCCGAGTTTGAAAATCTCTCTAAAATCATCAAAGCGGTAAGACGACGTGCAAATATTTACCTTGGAATCATTGGGTTTATTGTCCTTATAGGACTATTTTCTTACATTCTAATCGAATTTAGGCTCTTTCCAGAAATAGGTCATTTCTTAAACCAGGATAACCATATTTTTTACAAAATGCTACTGGTGGGCTTCATAGCCGAAATTGTTGCAGGAAGTATGGGCATGGGCTATGGAGTGCTGTGTACCACCATTCTTTTAATACTCAATGTTCCTCCTCCTGTGGTAAGTGCAAGTATACACTCCGCAGAGACCTTTACCTCAGCCGCAGGAAGCATTAGCCATTTTAAGCTCAAGAATATCAATAGAAAATTAGTAAAAGCCCTCGCCATTCCGGCCGTCCTAGGAGCCATCATTGGAGCGCTTACGTTAAGTATTTTTGGAGAACACTATGCTCACATTGTAAAACCTATCATTTCTCTCTACACTCTTTATCTCGGAATTAATATACTTCGAAATGCGTTCAAGCGTAAAAAGCCTAAAAAGCGCAAAGTGAAAACCGATACAAACCTTGGTTTTTTAGGACTCACCGGAGGATTTATTGATTCCTTTGCAGGAGGAGGATGGGGACCACTGGTCACGGGTACTTTACTGAAAGACGGTAGAACCCCTCGGTATGTTGTAGGAAGCTCCACCGCAAGTAAATTTATTTTGACCCTTACCAGCGCTATTACCTTCTTTATTACGATTGGTATACACCACTGGAACATTGTATTGGGCCTACTCTTAGGCGGAATTATTACCGCGCCCTTTTCTGCAATGCTCACCGCGAAACTGCCAGTTAAACCCATGTTCATTGTCATCGGAATTTTAGTCATTCTAATGAGTAGCATATCAATAATAAGAGCCTTTCTGTAAGAAAAGCCCTCATTTTTATTTCTCTTTTGAGAAATGATTTCCAAAGTGATTGACTACTTAAATCACATTTAGTTTCTTTCCTACTTTTTCAAAGGCCGCAATGGCTTTATCAAGTTGTTCTTTTGTATGGGCTGCAGAAAGCTGCACTCTTATTCTTGCTTTTCCTTTTGGAACCACAGGATAAAAGAATCCAATAACGTAAATTCCTTCCTCCATCATCTCCTCTGCCATTTTTTGTGCAAGAGGAGCATCGTAAAGCATCACAGGTACGATCGCTGCATCTCCCTCTGGAATATCAAATCCTCGTTGAAGCATCTGCTCTCTAAAATAAGAAGCGTTATCCATCACTTTGTCTCGAAGAGACGTATCGTTTGAAATTAAATCCAAAACTTTAATTGCGGCTCCTACAATACCTGGGGCAAGAGAGTTCGAGAAAAGATAGGGACGTGAACGCTGCCTAAGCATTTCAATGATTTCCTTTTTACCGGAGGTAAATCCACCGAGTGCACCGCCTAAGGCTTTTCCTAACGTCGAGGTGATTATATCCACACGACCCATTACTTCCATTGCTTCATGTGTACCTCTTCCGGTTTTGCCAATGAATCCAGTGGCATGCGAATCATCAACCATTACAAGCGCGTTGTATTTGTCTGCAAGATCACATACGCCTTTTAAATCCGCCACAATTCCGTCCATGGAAAAAACACCATCGGTCACAATAATTTTGAATCGATGATTCTTTTTGTTTGCTTCGATTAATTGAGCTTCCAAATCTTCCATATTATTGTTTTTGTAACGGTACCGTGCAGCCTTACAAAGTCTTACTCCATCAATAATAGAAGCATGGTTTAACTCATCTGAGATAATCGCATCCTCAGCGGTGAAAAGCGGTTCAAACACGCCTCCATTTGCATCAAAACAAGCGGCATAGAGAATCGTATCCTCCATACCTAAAAAGGCAGATATTTTCTCTTCTAAGGTTTTATGAATATCCTGAGTACCACAAATAAATCGAACAGAGGACATTCCGTATCCGCGGTGATCTACCATTTCTTGGGAAGCCTTCATTACTCTTGGATCGTTTGCAAGCCCTAAGTAATTGTTCGCACAAAAATTCAATAATGTTTTTTGATTGGCTACAATCTCAGAGGATTGCTGAGATTCAATAATACGCTCTGTTTTGTAAAGCCCCTCGTCTTTAATTGTTTGTAGCTCCTGTTGGAGGCTAGTAAGAAATTCAGTGGAAATCATAGTTGATATAGGTTTAATAAAAAGCTAAAATACGAAAAATATGCGGGTAGAATACCGAAAAAAAGCAGAATGAAAATTCCTTACTTTCGAAAGATATCTTCCAAAAAGAAAACTAGGTTTTCATTGAAAACAAAGGCTTCTACATCCCTTTAAAAAAATCCACCCGTTATAAAAAAGTAAAACGGTTGCGAAGTCCTACTTCACAACCGCTACTTTGGTTTTTCTATTTGTTACTAGAAAGGTGGAAATCTATTTATAGCTCGACCACAGGATCTAGTAATTCCTCCATTTTGCTTTTCACCTGACTCACGGATCCACTATAATTATTAATTAAAAGTGAAAAAGTAAGGGTTTTCCCAGAATTCGTTTTGACATATCCAGCAAGTGTTTTGACTTTATTTAAAGTCCCTGTCTTCGCAAAAATATGTCCATGACCAGCGCCATAAAACATTTTCTTTAGTGTTCCCGTTTGTCCCGCAATAGGCAAAGATTCGAAAAAACTTTGGTAATAAGGCTCGGACATTTCGTCTGCTAAAAAGAGCGCCTGAGAGATTGGAGTTACGCGGTGATTTCGTGAAAGTCCGCTTCCATCCATATAGATCAAAGCAGAGGTATCAAATCCTTTTTCGTCTAGATGCTTTACGACTACTTCTCTTCCCGATGATAAGGTTTGGCTTCCTAATTTCTGAAAGCCTACCATTCGAAGTAGAGATTCCGCAAGCGCATTGTCACTTCTTTGATTGGTGTCATAAACAATGTCTTTTAGACTGGGCGATGTATAGGTCATCACTAATTTACGAGTTTCAGGATCCTTGTCTATTGGCCTAGGAATCACTTTACCAGAAATGGAAATCCCCTTCTTAATCATATTGGTTCTAAGGGTATTTCCTAGGTAATAAGGAACGTCAGGAAGCGTGGTATGTACCGGCTTTCCCTCAAATTCATCCGCGAAGACCAGCTTATCTTGGTAAGGAGAAATATAAAAATATTGTTTATGCTGCTCAAAAGGATTTTTCTTTGAAATGGTTAATTTCTCCTTTCTCGGGTCGATATTCTGTGTAGAACCTACGGGCAAATAATAATTATTGTGCTCCATCCAAACCACATTGGCCGGTAAGGATCTAAGATGGCTCGATTTAAATACCGCATTTTGCAAAATAAGATTTCCCTCAATCTTCTTAATACCTAGATCGGACATTGCAGCGATATATTCATTAACAAGACTTCCATAGGTAAGGGCGCCTGCTTTGCCTGTACCTAGTGACGGGTCCGCGCTTCCTACAATGTATAGATCCCCCTTAAGAACACCCTGCTCATCAATCTGGCCCGAGTACTCTAACTGAGTATTCCATTTGAAATCCGGACCTAAAAGCGAAAGGGCTGTATCGGTTGTTAATAGTTTGGTAGTGGAAGCAGGTATCAGTGCTTCTGTTTCGTTGTATGCACTTACAATTTTTTTAGTAGCAGGGTCGTACAGAACAAAACCCCAATTTGCATTTCTAAGTACAGGATCATCTAGGAGTTTGTCTATAGAGGAGTTAACGAGATTTTTTGCACTTTTAGACCAAAGGTCGGCTTTCTCTTCAAGGGCCGCACCACCCATGTGGATTTCCTCGAATTGCGACAATTGAGAAGGCATACCTCCCATTTGTGCAAAGGACAACGGCGCAAGTGAAAGCATTATTGCCGCTGCTAAATTCTTTACTCTAATCATCAAAATCTAATTTTCACATAAGTGGTTAAAAACCTCAAATCCCTTTAAAAACGAGAATTCTAGGTTTTAACCAACGCCCAAAAATAGAAATTAATATTGAAAACCAAAGGTTTACCCTCATTAAATAAGGATAAATAGTGTTAAAAAATGTTAAAAATCAACAGTGATTTCTTTCTTGATCGATTTGTACCCGCTAACCTCATCAAATTCCTCCAGGCTCTTAAGAAGCAAATCTTTGTAGGTTTGGTACTTTGATCCTCGGGGTAATTTTAGTAGAATTTGATACTGGTATAATAGATTAATCTTTCCAATAGGTGATTTTTCAGGGCCTAAGATACAATCGAGTGGAAGGTATTTTCTTAAAATGGATCCTAAAAACTGAGAGGCCCGATCTACTTTATCTTCCTTTCGATGCTTTAACTCAATTAAGATAGTTTTGACATAAGGAGGATACTGAAATTTGCGCCGCTCATTTAAAAAGTGATCGTACAGTTTCTGCGTATCTTGGTGTTCAATCAAATCGAAGACTCTATGCGCAGGATTGAACGTTTGAATGAGTACGACTCCTTTGCCCGATACTCGCCCGGCGCGTCCTGCCGTTTGGGTAATAAGTTGGTAGGCGCGCTCTTCCGCCCGATAGTCCTGCACATATAAAAGATGATCGGCGCGAGGTATCACCACAAGTTCAATATGATCAAAATCCAGCCCTTTTGAAATCATTTGAGTGCCCACCACAATGTCGGTTTCTCGGTTTTCGATTCGTTCGTAGAGTTGTTCGTAAGCAAATTTTCGACGCATCGAATCCACGTCCATACGCTCAACCTGATTCTCGGGAAATAGCTTGACGAGCTCTTCGTAAAGCTGCTCCACTCCTACTCCTTTGGTATTTAATTTTTCAGACTGACAACGTGGGCAGCTCTTTGGTTTTGCCGCCTTATGTCCACAGTAATGGCATTTAAGTTCGTTTGAAAACTTATGATACGTCATGACCACATCGCAATTGCTGCAATAACTCACATATCCACAACTTTCGCATTCTAGTACATTGGCATACCCCCTTCGGTTGTGAAGCACTAAGATTTGATTTCGAGCTTCAAGCGTTTGATTCATTTCCAAAAGCGTACTCTCTGCAAAATCACCTACGACCGTTTTTGATTCCATTGCCTCCTTATAGTTTAAGAGCCTATATTTAGGCAAGGCCGCGCCTTTGTAACGCTCCTTCAAACTCACAAGCTTGAGCTTTCCTCGACGGGTTAAATAAATACTTTCCACGGAAGGGGTGGCCGAACCTAATAAAACATTTGCCTCATAGATTTGACCTAGTTTTAAACTGGCTTCTCTTGCGCTAAAATAAGGTTGTAGTCCTTTAGTACGGTAGGCCTGGTCATGCTCTTCATCCACAATAAGTAAACCAAGGGACTTGAAAGGAAGAAAAAGGGAAGCTTTTGTGCCAATTAGTAATTGAATCGTCCCATCACTCACTCTTTTCCAAACCTCGACTTTTTCAAAATCAGATAGTTTGGAATGGTAATAACCTAGAGCAGAACCAAACTTCACTTCGAGACGGTGAATAATTTGCTTTGTAAGCGAAATTTCAGGAAGCAAATAAAGGACAAACTTCCCTGCTTCGAGCGTTTTTGCAATTAGTTCCATATACAGATGGGTCTTCCCTGATCCCGTAACGCCGTGCAGGAGTACATTCGCTCTTTTCGAAAACGCATTTTCTATGTTTTCTAAGGCAAGGGTTTGTTCTGCACTAAGCGTTTCGAATGTTTCCAAATCTCCATCAAAATACTCAAGACGATCTTTTTCAATGAGATATTGCTCCACAATTCCTTTATCGATAAGTCCTTTAAGCTGAACTTGACCAAATTCCTTACTTTGAAGGAGTTCCGATTTACGAATCAAACCCTCCGGATCCTCTGTCTGTTTTTCGACCAAAGTGAGAAATAACGCCTGCTGTTTCTTGGAGCGTTTTAATTCGACCAGGGTCTGCGCGAATTTTTCTGCTTTCAAATAAAGAGGATCCAATTTTACATACAAGACCTCTTTGGCTTTGTACTTTTCCGCAATTCGTTCATCTATCTCAATATAGCGAAGCTCGATTAGACTATAAATTGTCTTTACGATTTCTTTTTTGGGAATAAAGGCTTCAATTTCCGAGAAATTGATTAGTTGTCTTACTTCTAAAGCTTGAATAAGATACATTTCGTTGGAATCCAGATTCTCAAATTCAATCTGAGCTCCAGGCGTCAGTTTCACATAAGTTTCACTCTCTAACTTTAAGGAGCCTGGAAAGGCAAAGCGATAAATCTCTCCTAAATTAACAAGGTAATACGAACTTAAAAAGTTCCAAAATTCGAGCTGTTCGATGGGCAGAATGGGACTATCATCTAGTAGACTAATCACTTCCTTGACCACTGCCAATTCGGGCTCCTCTACTGTAATCTCATGGAGAATAGCGGTGTAAATCTTCTTACCTCCAAAGGGAACTAAAACTCTCTGCCCTGGCTTTAGTAAACCAGCCAACACATTGGGAATACGATAAGTGAAAGTTCCCGGCAAATTAAGCGGTAATATGACTTTTACAAATTCCAATCTCTTTTAATTTAATCCAAGTTTAAAAGTAAAGGTAATACAATTTAAAAAGCCGCCCAGATACAAGGATCAAAACGGCTTCTATAACTATTTTTATTTTGTTCGTTTAGGATCTTCTCCTTTTAAGTTCTCGCTCAATAAGTCCTAACTCTCGTCCCGTTTGTCCCTTAACAGAGGTATTCTCTTGCGCTCGTCGAGTCAAATAAGGCACTACCTCGCGAACCGGACCATAAGGTAAGTATTTTGAGGCATTGTATTTATTTTCACCTAGGAAATATGTGATATTGTCGCTCATTCCATAGAGCTGTCCAAAGAAAATATTCGGATGCGAATTGTCTAGTCCTTTTTCCTTCATTTTGTCCATGATGAGCTCAGTCGATTTCTCATTGTGCGTCCCGAAATATCCTGAAACGCGGTCCAAATGATTCATGACAAAATCAATTGCGGAATTGTAATTATCGTCTGTGGCTTGTTTCGTAGGCTGTATAGGGTCTGCGATTCCAAGAGCGGCCGCACGTTCTCTTTCTTTTTCCATATAGGCTCCTCGCACAAATTTATAGCCAAGGAAATAGCCTTTTTCGCTTGCTCTTTGCAAATCTTTTTCTAAGTGCTCCAGTCTGCCTGTACGATACATTTGAATCGTATTCCAAACAATCGCTTTCTCTTTATTATAAAGTGCCATCATATCAGCGACTAGTTCATCCACGGTATCTTGCATCTGCGTTTCTTCCGCATCCACCATTACCACAACCTGTTTTTCGTAAGCTAGGGCGCAAACTTCTGCATAGCGCTGTTTCACTTTTTCCCATTCCTTAATTTCACTGCTCGTTAAGATGCCACCCGCTTGCACCGTACTGTAGAGTTCAAGGCGTCCAAAGCCCGTAGGCTTAAACACCACAAATGGGATGGCAGGATTGCCCTGCGCAAACTTAATGTTTTGCTTAATTTCCTCACACGTATGATCAAACGTATCCTCACTTTCCTTTCCCTCTATGGCATAATCAAATATACTTCCGATGTGATGCGTATACATTTGATTGACTACTTGGAGACTTTTCTCTCTCGTTTCTCCCCCGGCAAACTGTTCAAAAAGCGTGTTTCTGACTACGGATTCAACAAAGGGAAATTCATTTTTAATGGTGAAATTTAAAACATTGATTCCTAAATTTGTAAGGGTGGGGTTTTCAATCGCTTTAAACATCCAGTACGCTTTCTTTAATTGCGAGGTTGATTTGTCCTGAAAGGCAATTTTTGTATCGTTAAATGGGGACATAATTGTAATAAATAATTAAAGGCTCAAATTTAATAATTGTTTGCGAACATTCAGAGGAAAAAAGTCATATTTGTACTTTTGTAAAAATAAATTTCATGATACAATTCCTAGACGAAGACTTCACGAGCTTAAACGAGTGGATTGAGGAGCTATCGCCAAGCCAAATCCTAATTCTTGTCGACCAAAATACCCATCATTATTGTTTGCCAACCCTACTTGGAAATTTAAGGACGGAAATCCCATTTGAAATCATTGAACTAGAAGCAGGCGAAGAATTGAAAGACCTTAATTCAGCAGTCCAACTATGGGAGATTTTAGCGGAGTTTCGCACGGATCGAAAAGCTTTACTTATCAATTTAGGAGGAGGAGTCATTAGCGACTTAGGTGGATTTGTGGCCTCCACTTATAAGCGTGGCATCCCCTTTATTCATATTCCTACTACTCTACTCTCCATGTGCGATGCGTCGATTGGAGGAAAAACGGGTATTGATTTTCAGTTTTATAAAAACGTGATTGGAACTTTCGAATTTCCAAAGGGCATTTTCGTCTACCGTGAATTTCTTGAAACCTTGCCGAAGGAGCAAATCTTAAGTGGGCTCGCTGAAATGCTTAAGCACGGTTTAATCCTCGATGCAAAGCATTGGCAGGACCTTACAGATCTAACGCAGTACAATGCAAAAACCATAGCTCCTTTTATTGAGCGGTCCATGGAATTAAAACAATCCGTAGTCGAGAAGGATTTTAAAGAGCAGAATATTCGAAAGTCACTCAACTTCGGACATACGATTGGACATTCCATTGAGAGTCTTTTTCTCAAATTAGGAAAAGAAGTCACCCACGGACACTGCGTCGCGATGGGAATGGTAATCGAAACTCAGTTATCGCATGCGCTTGGAAAACTAAACGCGTCTGAGGCTGAATCCATAAGGCAAAAGCTGCTTTCGATCTATCCACTCCTCCCAATTGACTCTTTTACGAATGAATCGCTTCTTGAAAGGATGCGTCATGACAAAAAAAACGAAGATACTTCCTATATTAATTTTACTCTACTTTGCGGAATTGGCAATTTTTTAGTCAATGAAAGGGTAGCAGAATCCGAGATAATTTCCGTTTTAGACACGTATCGAGCTCTTTAACCTTTTTAGAAACCAAACACTTATTTAAATTTTTACCCTTGATTATCAGATGCATACAATATATTGTAGAATAAATTCGAGGTTTATTTAGGGTTTTTGGCATGCAAATTGCCACTCCCATTGAAGTAAAATTTAAAATTAGAAAATATGAAAAAGTTATTATTAGGAGCTGCCCTTGCAGTAAGTTCATTAACGTTTGCTCAACAATTTGGAGTAAAAGCAGGTGTAAACGTTTCCAACATTTCTGATGACAATGATGTACAGACAAATTCTAAAACAGGGTATTATGCCGGTGTATTTATGAATGCTCCGATTGCAGAAGACTTTAGTATTCAACCTGAGGTTCTTTACAACAGCTTAGGTACAAAATACGACTATGGAAATGCATCCAGTACTTTAACTTTAGATTACATCACAGTACCGGTAATGTTCCAATACAACGTAGTTCCACAGTTCTACTTAGAAGCAGGACCTGAGTTTGGTTTCCTTGTGAACGCAAAATCAAAAGTAGAGTCAGGAAGCTTTGAAGGAACAGCGGATCTAGACAAAGACAACTTCAACTCCTTTAACTTTGGTTTAGGTCTTGGAGCTGGATTTAACATCACTAACAACATTGGAATTAACGCTCGTTACGTAGCTGGATTCACAGATGCAACCGACGAAAGCAACCAAGATTTCGGATCTGACGCGGACAACAAAAACAATGTGTTCCAAGCTGGGGTTACTTTTAAATTCTAAGCAGAATTAGAAACAATCAATCTTTTTATAAGAAAAGGCTCTCTTCAAAATGAAGAGAGCCTTTTCGTTTGGTTCTACTTAAATGATCTGCAGTTACTCAAAAAGCTCCGTTTGTTCTCCCTTTGCCACAGGGTATTTTTCGGTAAAGCATCCAAAACAGTGCTTATCGGATCCTAAGATTACCTTAAGATTCTCAATGCTTAAGAACTCTAAAGAGTCTACCCCTAAGTAATCTCTTAGTTCCTCTACGCTCATATTTGCAGAAATTAAATCGTCTTTCGAAGGCGTGTCAATTCCTAAGTAACAAGGTGCAATGATGGGCGGCGATACACTACGGAAGTGAATTTCTTTCACTCCGGCTTCTTTTAAAATCTTTACAAGGCGTTTCGAGGTAGTTCCCCGAACAATTGAATCGTCGATAATGACTACTCTTTTGCCTTTAATTTCGCTTTTGATCGGATTGAGTTTTAAATTCACGATGCGTTCACGCATATCCTGCGTAGGAATAATAAAGCTTCTTCCTACATAGCGGTTTTTGATAAGTACAGGGCGAAAAGGAATTCCAGATACTTTGGAAAAGCCAATAGCCGCTGGAACCCCCGAATCGGGAACACCAATGACAATGTCCGCTTCCACGGGAGCCTGCTCCCAAATTTTCTCTCCTGATTTTTCTCGAATCTCATGGACATTGATTCCTTCCAATGAGGAATCTGGGCGAGCAAAATAAATATACTCAAAAGAACAGAGCTTTCTCTCACAGTTATCCTTCACCATATAAGACTGTAGACCCTTCTCATGATCGCTTGTGTAAACAATCTCTCCTGGTAAAATATCACGCACATACTGAGCTCCCACCGCATCTAAAGCGGCAGTTTCAGAGGCAGCCACATACGTCTTCTCATCAATCGCACCTAAAACGAGTGGACGTATTCCATGAAAATCTCGGAATGCAAAGAATTTATTTCTTGTAATTCCAACCACCGAATAAGCTCCTTCAATTTTTTCCATGGTGGATTTAATCGCCCCACGAAGTCCTAAATCTAAATTCTTCTGGATTAACCTTAAAATCACTTCTGAGTCAGACGTGGCCTTAAAGACTACACCCTCTGCCTCTAATTCCTTTTTAAGTTCTCGGGCATTGGTAAGATTACCGTTGTGCGCTATAGAAAGAATAATTTGGTCGTATTCATTCTTCGCAAAAAAAGGCTGGAAATTGAATTTCTTTTTGTCTCCGGCTGTTGTGTAACGAGTATGGCCAATGACTCCATTTCCCATAAAAGTCTCTGGATTGCGAATTTCTTTGTAGACATCTAAAACAAGACCTTCGTCTTTAATGTTAACAATCTTTCCCCCGTTCATCACCGAAATCCCACAGGCTTCTTGACCACGGTGTTGCAAGGCAAAGAGTCCGAATTGCGACAAGGAAAAAGTATCTGTATTCTCCTCAGAATACAAGGCAAAGATTCCACATTCTTCATTCGGTGCATCAAGGCGCTCCTGACTTTGACTACGCAAAAGATTACGACCGTAATTTCTTGTTTTAAACTGCTCTAAATAGTCTTTTCTGTGGTTGTTTAAATTTTTCATTTGACTTTCTCTAACTTTAGACTTGCGTCTATTGGTTGTCCTTATTTTTCGAGCGCAGCTTGAAGGCGCTCGTAAATTTCTACATACGCTTCTGTCACCTCACCAAGATCTCTTCTAAATCTATCTTTGTCGAGTTTCTTCATTGTATCTTTATCCCACAAACGGCATGTATCTGGCGAAATTTCATCCGCTAAAATAATTTTACCATCAGAGGTTTTTCCAAGTTCGATTTTAAAATCCACAAGGATAATATTCATTCGGTCAAAGAGTTCCACCAAATGCTCATTGATTTCTGCTGTGAGCTTGTACATCTCATCTAGTTCTTCTCTTGTGGCAGCGCCTAAAAAGATCGCATGATAGTCGTTAATAAGCGGATCTCCTAGTTCGTCTTTTTTGTAACAAATATCAAAAATAGTGACAGGTGATTTAATTCCTTCTTCTACCCCTAGTCTCTGCGCCATACTTCCTGCAGAATAATTTCTCACAACCATCTCAAGAGGAATAATCGATACTTTTCTTACAAGTTGCTCTCTCTCATCAAGTTGCTTGATAAAATGCGTTTCAACCCCTTTCTTTTTTAAGTATTCAAAAATGAGGGTTGTTATCGCATTGTTCATTTCTCCTTTTCGATCGAATGAACCTTTTTTTTGTGCATTAAATGCGGTGGCATCGTCTTTAAAACGCACAATGACTTCTTCTGGATTTTCGGTTGAAAAAATCTGTTTTGCTTTGCCCTCGTAGAGCATCTCTCCTTTTACATTCATACTTTTTACATTTGTTTCCCCTTGTTAAGGAAAATTTTATTAGGATCTAATTATAAATTCCAATTACTAACAGTGCGCTTACCACTGAGAGTCCAAAACTAAGTAGGGTACCAATTAGTACGTACTCAGTTAACTTTCGCTGCCGGGCCTGAGCTAAATCACTAAATCGAAATACCGATTTAGCCGCAATCATAAAACCAACTCCTTCCCAGTGTCCAGTCACGATAAATATATACACCAATAGACGTTCCAAAAGTCCAATATAATGTCCCGCATTGACTAAAGATTCACTTTGTGTACTTTCTATAGAAGGTGTAACGGGTGTCCAGTTCGAAATCAAACTCTTTACAATCACGGAGCAAGGTATCGTAACAAATACGGCCCCTAGAATGAAAGGTGTATTTACTAGTAAGTTCTCTTTGGAAAGGTTCCACTGATTCATGCCAACACATAGCAAAAGAATCACAAGCAAATGGAGAGCTTGGTCCCAAAAAAACCACTTTATCTTGGTCCGATGGGTCTGATATCTTAACTTCAATAAATCAATAAAGTAATGGGTAACTCCAATTACTAAAGAAAACCACCAAAACTCACCGGGAAGAAAAAGCAGAACTAAAAGGGTATGGATTACTACGTGGGCATATAAGTAGATACTTCTGTAGGTATCCCGCTCTTTCGCTTGCACCCAAGATTTAGGTTGGAGAAGGAAGTCTCCGAGTAAATGGGCCAGAAGGAGCAGTGAGAGTATCATTTTACAGCTGAGATATTTTTTGTTGATAATATAACTCGGTTTGTGAAATCAGATCGAGATTTGCTCTTTTTAGTCGCTGAGATACAGAAGACTGTGTAATGCTAAATTTTTGCGCTAATTCCTCTTGCGTAATTCCGGGCTGAATAATGAACTCGTGTAAGATTTGAGCCACAGCCCAGGTCCAGCTATCAAAATCAATAGAAGCCCATTTAAAGAGTAGATTTAACTCCTCATTTAAGTCAGGGTTCGGGGTTTGAATAGCTAGAGTTTTACCATCGTTCTTTAGTTGATTTAACAGTCTACCAGAAGAAACATAGGCCGATCCGTTAGACTCTGTAATTTTTTCAGACATGAATGTTTCCTCTCCAATGCCAATCGCCATTCTTACATCTAAACTATCAATCGATTTCACTAAGGATTTGATCGCAAGTACATACTTAAAAGCGAGCTTCGGATCACATTTAATTTGGAATTCATCTCCCCTGTAAATCTCCCAATCTTTGGGACTTGAGCCCCAATGAGAGAGCAAAGCTTTTAAAGGCTTTAGCCAGATTTCTGTCTGGGTGCTTTCTGAATTAATAATGTCTCCAGTAATAACCGCTTTCATAGCGCAAAAATAAGCAATAAAACTAATATTACAACTATATAAGTAAAAAGTCTAATATTTCAAAAAATAAGCTATTTAGCTAATATTGATCAATTATTAGCTTATCAACTTATAACAAGAGTAGGATTGCAGATTCAAACAGGAAAAGGCTTTTGTAAAATGAATTGATAACTCCCTCACAAAGAACGGTTAAAAGAATTTTCGGAGAAGCGTATTTTTGTTTATATTTACGCAAACAACATTTATGAAAACAGAACTGCAAGAAAGCTTAACAATGATCGCACAAACCGCCAAAGAATTTGCGGAAAAAGAAATACGCCCCAATATTATGGAGTGGGACGAGGCTCAAATATTTCCAAAAGAACTATTTCACAAACTAGGGGAAATGGGATTCATGGGCATTGTTATCCCAGAAGAGTACGGCGGATCGGGATTAGGCTACCAAGAATACATTAGCATTCTTGATGAAATCTCGCAGGTAGACCCCTCCATTGGCCTTTCCGTTGCTGCGCACAATTCACTATGTACCAACCATATTTATGAATTTGGAAATGAAGAGCAGCGCCATAAATGGCTCCCTCAACTCGCCTCCGGAAAAACTATTGGCGCCTGGGGACTTACGGAACATAACACAGGTTCAGATTCAGGGGGAATGAGTACCACAGCTGTAAAAGACGGAGACGATTGGATTATCAGTGGAGCTAAAAATTTCATCACGCACGCCATTTCAGGTGACATTGCAGTGGTGATGACCCGCACAGGAGAGATCGGAGCGAAAAACAATTCGACTGCTTTTGTTTTGGAAAAAGGCATGGCAGGATTTAGCTCTGGTAAAAAAGAAAACAAACTGGGCATGAGAGCTTCGGAGACGGCAGAACTCATCTTCGACAAAGTGCGAGTACCGGATTCCCACCGATTAGGAGAAGTCGGAGAAGGTTTTAAACAAGCAATGAAAATTTTAGACGGAGGTCGTATCTCGATTGCGGCATTAAGTCTAGGAATTGCAAGAGGGGCTTACAAAGCCGCTTTAAAATACTCCTTAGAGAGAAAGCAATTCGGAAAAGCGATTAACGAGTTCCAAGCCGTGAATTTCATGCTTGCAGACATGGCCACAGAAATCGAAGCCTCTGAACTACTGATCAGAAATGCTGCCACACTAAAAAATAACAAGGCCAAAATGACCAAAGAAGGAGCTATGGCGAAACTTTTCGCTTCTGAGGCCTGCGTTCGAATTTCAAACAATGCCGTACAAATCTTCGGAGGATACGGATACACAAAAGATTTCCCAGTCGAAAAATTCTATAGAGACTCTAAACTTTGTACCATCGGAGAAGGAACTTCCGAGATTCAGAGACTCGTGATTGGAAGGGCAATCTCCCATTAACATTTACAAACAAGGAAAAAATACAGGCTGTAGTAAAGGAGATTTAAACTCCTTTTTGCAGCCTTTTTTAAACCCTAAGCTCAAACCTATGAACCCAAATGACAGCCTTGCAAAAGTAGCCGAATTTCATTCCCTCTTCTCTGTACCTCATCTTGAAAACCCTCAAATTCCCTCAAAGGAAAGAGCGGAGCTGAGGGTTCGACTTTTGCAGGAAGAACTAGATGAATTAAAAGAAGCTCTTTCACAAAAGGACCTTACTGAAGTGGCCGATGCACTCTGTGATTTGCAATATGTGCTCAATGGCGCGATTTTGGAATTTGGTATGGCAAGCAGATTCGAAAGTTTGTTCGAGGAAGTGCACCGTTCCAATCTATCCAAAGCTTGCAAAGATCAAAACGAGGCAGAGCAAACCCTCGAGCAGTATAAAAAGAAGGGGATTGCATGCTACACAAAAGAATTAAATGGTAAATTTAACGTCTATAGAACAAAGGACGATAAAGTCTTAAAAAGCCTAAATTATTCTGCTGCAGAGTTAGGCAAACTCTTAAAGTAATCGAATTTAATAACATAATTCACACGCCATGTCACACACAGTTGGAATCCAATCTCATAATCTATTCAAAATCCCTGAAATTGCGGCTTGGTTTCATCCCCAATATGAGGAGTATCCTCTCGACTTGCGAATTGTAGATGAAATTCGTATGCTCGATTTAAAAGACATTCAAGGAGTACTGTTTTTTGGAACTTGGTGCGAAGATAGTCAGGAGCAAGTTCCAAGACTGATGAAAGTTTTTGATCGCTTAGAGCTTCCTTTCTCTAGTCTTTTACTCTACGCTGTAGACGAAGAGAAAAAAGAGCCTCAAAAAGAGATTCAAAATTTTAGAATTGAAAGGGTCCCTACCCTTGTGCTCCTAAAGAAGGGTAAAGAACTGGGGCGCATTGTAGAGCATCCTCAATCAGAAAGTCTTGAGAAAGATCTTCTGACCACTTTAAAATAAGTTCAACCCTAATTTAAATACAAGTGAACCAGTACGCAAAACAGATTCCGGCCTTTTTAATCGGTGTTCTTTTAACCCTCCTAATTGGACTTCTACTCAAGAATTTCTTTACAAGATCAAATGAGAAGGTCGACAACTCATATTATGTCATTACGAATCAAATCCGAAAAATGAATAAGATGGTTGTGATGGAGCAAGATTTCTCAACCCTTCAGCGTACAAAAATGAGTACAGAAATATTAGGAGGAGGGCTTTTTCCTACCATGGACAAAGAGATTGTAACCTTCACGAAAACCAATGCGCAAGTATCCTACGATTTAAATCAACTTAAACTGGAGGTTGATAGTACAAATCGAACCCTCACAATTCGGTCAATTCCAGAACCTGAAATTCGCATTATTCCTAGTGTTGAGATTAGTTCTGTAGACGACTCATTCTTCAATCGTATTGAGCAAAAGGACCTACAAAAAATCCAAAAACAAGCAAAAGATCACGCAGTAAAATCAGTCAACCAAAAGAAATTAATTGATGAGAGCAAAGTTCAACTAAGAAAAAACTTAGATCAAATTTTTGTTTTGGCAAAGGCTCTCAATTATGAAATAGTGGACGAAACAGGCTCGATGAATCTGCTAAAGCTTTAAGAGATTTATCGAGTGCCTAATTCGTTGCCAAAGAGAAACCTTGGGAAAAAGTGATCGATTTTAAACTGTACTAGAGTCCACGTAGTTCCTCCTGCTGTTCTCTAAATTGGTAATCTTGTACTAGGTCAATGGCGTTATCTACGACATCACTTAAGGCTGTAATAAAGGTTCCTTCTTCTGCCATAGCCATGGCGTGTTTAAGAGCTTCGATTTCTTTCGAAATGCATTCATAACTCACATCTCTTCCGGAGGAGGTAATTCCATCAATAATTAATTGATTAATTTCTTCTTCAGTGCGGCCTCGAAGATGCCTTTCGTTTCGAATAATAATATAATCAAACATACGTCCTGCAATTTTTCCGCATTCTCGTATATCCTCATCGCGACGATCGCCCACGCCCGAAATAATTCCAATTTTTTTAGCCGCTTCCACATTGCTTAAATAATCTTCAATCGCTTCATAACCCGCTGGATTATGAGCAAAATCGATTAGAACCTTAAAGTTCTTGAATTTAAAAATATTTAGTCTTCCGGGGGTAAGCTGAGCACTAGGAATAAAAGTTCGTAGAGCCATGGCTATGTCTTCGATTGCGAATCCATACAAATAAGTAGCGAGGGATGCAGCCAAAACATTTTCAATCATGAACTTAGCTCTGCCTTCCATTGTAATCGGAATGTTCGTCACCTTCGCGATTCTAATTTTCCAATCTCCTTTTTTGATCGTGATAAATCCTTCTTCGTAAACACAAGTAATTCTCCCCTGCTTGGAGTACTTCACAATGTGAGGGTTGTTTTCATCAAGGCTAAAAAGGGCCACATTGGCATCGAGATCTCCCGCCATTCGCATTGAGTAATCATCTCCCGCATTTAAAACACACCATCCGTCTTTTTTCACACTGTCTAAAACCACGCGCTTTACGCGAGCAAGGTCTTTTAAAGTATGAATATCATTTAGACCTAAATGGTCTTCTTTAATATTGGTCAGAACTCCAATATCACAGAGCCCGAAACCTAGCCCTGAGCGTAAGATTCCTCCCCTAGCGGTTTCTAACACCGCAAATTCAACCGTTGGGTCTTTCAATACAAATTCCGCGGAAAGCGGCCCCGTGGTATCGCCCTTCGAGAGCATTGTATTTTGAATGTAAATTCCATCGGAGGTGGTAAATCCTACCCGATAGCCGTTGTTCTTCACGATATGAGATATAATTCGCGTTGTGGTGGTTTTTCCATTGGTTCCTGTTACGGCAATAATTGGAATGCGAAAAGGCTTGCCTGGTGGGTAAAGCATATCCACCACAGGAGCTGCGACATTTCGAGGAAGTCCTTCACTTGGGGCCAAGTGCATCCTAAATCCAGGTGCGGCATTGACTTCAAGGACACAACCACCCGTTTCTTTGAGAGGCTGCGTTAAATTTTCAGCCATGATATCAATTCCACAAATGTCCAGACCAATAATTTTTGAAATTCGTTCGCAAAGGGTAATGTTTTCGGGATGAACCATATCGGTCACATCAATCGATGTACCGCCAGTGGAAAGGTTTGCCGTGGATTTTAGGTAGACAATTTCCCCTTTCTGAGGTACCGTCTCAAGCGTATATCCTAGCTTTTCCAAAAGTTCGTCTGTACTGCGATCCACATGAATCTCCGTAAGCACTTTTTCATGTCCAAACCCTCTCCTTGGGTCCTGGTTCTCTTTGTCTATTAGAGCTTGAATGCTTGTTTCTCCATCTCCTATTACGCTTGCAGGAACTCTTCTTGCCGCAGCCACAAGTTTACTGTTAATAACAAGAATCCGAAAGTCATATCCCGTAATGAACTTTTCAACAATAACTCGGCTTGATATTTTTTGCGCCTCGACAAGACCCTCTACAGCGGCCTCCCAAGAATTGACATTAATAGACTGTCCTCTCCCGTGGTTTCCATCTAGCGGTTTTAAAACAATGGGATATCCAATCTTATCAATTGTTTTTTGTAGTTCGTTCTCATCTCGAACCAGACCTCCTAGAGGAACGGGAATTGCCGCATCATCAAGCATCTTCTTTGTAAGCTCCTTATTACAGGCGATGTCCACAGCTATGGAACTTGTTTTCCCCGTGATCGTGGCTTGAAAGCGCTCTTGATTTACGCCATACCCAAGTTGTACCATCGAATTTTTCCCTAGCCGAATCCAAGGAATTTTTCGGGAAACAGCTTCCTCTACAATACTACGAGTGGAGGGACCTAAATGTTCGCGCTCTCGAATTTCTTTTAACTTTTGAATGTTCGACTCTAAATCGTAAGGTTCGCCATTTACTAGGGCTTGCGTGAGCTCAACGGAAGCTTCCGCTGCAAAGACACCACAATTTTCCTCAAGATAACTAAATACTACGTTATAGATCCCCGGCGTCTTCGTTTCTCGTGTTCGACCAAATCCCGTATCCATTCCTGCCAAAGTCTGAAGCTCCAGGGCCACGTGTTCAATAACATGCCCCATCCAGGTCCCTGTATCGACCCGATGAAAAAAACCACCCTCTACTCCTTCTGAGCATCGATGGGAGTGCAGGCTAGGGATTAGCGCTTCTATTCGCTCTCGAAATCCAGGAATTTTATTGGTCGGCAATTCTTCTAGCTCTTCTAGATTAAGTCTCATTTGAATGAGCTTTGTTCTACGAATACTCCAAATATTGGGGCCTCGTAGAACTTGTATTTTTTCTATTTTCATCTTGAAATGGAGTCAGTTGAGGATTAAATTGTACTCAAATATAATTCAAAAATAATTTGGTTTCATCAAAGAATCAAAATAAACTTTATATTTTTGATTAACTAACGCAATTTCAGATAGTAAAACGGGTCTTGAAGCCCGATAATCCGGCTTAGAATTTCTCAGGAAATTAATTATTTTTAACTTTGCAACTATGAAGCCAATAGGAAAACTAATAGTCATTGGCGGCGCTGTGAATAAAGGCAGTTTCGCTGAAACTGATTTTGACTCCAATGTAGAACAAAATCTTAATTTTTTTGAAAAAGGAATACTACGAAAGATTATTAATGAAGCGCGCTTAAAAGAAGACTCTGTCATTGAAGTCATTCCCACAGCTTCTCAAATCGCACAAATTGTAGGTCCTGAATACAAAAAAGCCTTTGAATTCTTAGGGGCAAAAAATGTTCAAATTCTAGACATCACCAACCGAGAGCAGGCAAACAGCGATGCCATTGTAGCACGCGCAAATGCAGCTGACGTAGTCATGTTCACTGGGGGTGATCAATTAAGGCTCTCCTCTATTCTAGGAGGAACACGCTTTCATGATGCGATTCTAAACAAATATCACACGGAAAATTTCGTTTATGCAGGAACTTCTGCAGGAGCGGCAGCGGCTTCAGAAAACATGATTTATCAAGGCTCTAGTAGTGAAGCTCTTTTAAAAGGAGAAGTAAAAACTACGCAGGGACTTGGCTTTATTGATGACGTTATTATTGATACTCACTTTGTGCAAAGAGGTCGAATAGGACGACTATTCCAATCCGTAGTGAACAATCCAAGAACGCTCGGAATTGGACTAGGTGAAGACACAGGACTTTATATTTACGACGGTGTGATGACCGCCGTAGGATCTGGACTGGTCATAATTGTGGACGGTCGCTTTATAAAAGATACAAATCTAACAAACATCCATCTAGGACAACCTGTTTCGATCGATAACTTAACCGTGCATGTCATGTCTCAAGACGACCATTTCGATCTGACGACAAAAGAATTGACAATTGTCAATTCGCAGTACCAACCCCAAGCCCAACCTTAAACTCACGTTTATGAAACTTCTTATTCACGGAGGATTTTTCTCGGAAAGCGATCAAAGCCTAGAAACGAAAATTGCAAAGCAGACTGCTTTGAAAAATATCATTCATAAATCGTATGAATATCTTGCTACCCACAGTGCTGTGGAGACTTGTACATATGCCGTGACTTTATTAGAAGACGATCCACTATTTAATGCGGGGATAGGTTCTCAAATTCAAAGCGATGGTGTGATTAGAATGAGCGCCGCACTTATGGACGGAGAAACTCAAAAAATGTCGGGGGTTATTAATTTAGAAGAAGTAAAAAATCCGATTCAGGTAGCTAAAAAATTAATGGATGCGCAAGTAGAAGACCGTATTTTAAGCGGTCCTGGAGCCAAACATTATGCAGAAAAATTAGGTTTTGATTCCTATTCCACAGAAATACCAAGCCGAAGAGCAGAATACCTCGAAAAGAAAAAGAGCGAAGGCAAAGGAACCGTGGGATGCGTTGCGTTAGATCGCAATGGAAAACTAGCAGTGGCAACATCCACCGGTGGCAAAGGTTTTGAGATTCCAGGCCGAGTCTCAGACTCTGCAACCGTAGCTGGAAATTATGCAAACGCTTTTTGCGCTGTAAGCTGTACAGGAGTGGGAGAAGATATTGTAAGCAACGCGACGGCCTGCAAGATTGTAACAAGAGTCAGCGATGGCGCAAGCCTAGAGGCCGCATTCGAGAAAACATTTAATGAACTTAAAGAAATCGATGGGTTTGCAGGTGCGATCGGCGTGGATGCAAAAGGCAATATCTTTCATTTAGATTCTCATCCGACAATGGTCTACGCCTCTTATGACGGAACTCAACTGCAAGTATTTGAGTAGATTCTGACGTCGAATCCTTCTTTCTTTTATTGCGTTCTTCCTACTTGATCTCTATCCAGTCGCCTGAAAAGACTCCATTTTAAGGAGGGGAAAACACGATAGATTTCTGCGCCTTTTTCAGCCCAAATTCGAAATAAACCTCACCCTGAGCATAAGTTTAATCGCGATTTCTCTTGACGAAATAGCAAACCATTGCCCTATCTCCAATTTTAACAAAATTTTAATAGCAACCATCGAATTTTGGCACGTATTTTACATTACTACATATATACGAAACACAAACATTAATTTAAAAAAACACAACTATGGGTAATAAAAGAAATGGCTTACTGGCCTTATTAGGATTAGGTGCTTTTGCATGGTGGAAATATAAAAATTCAACTCCAGAAGACCAACAAAAAGTAAAAGATCAACTTGACAACGTAAAAAACAATGTCAACAAATGGGGATCTGACCTTAAAAACAAAGCGAACGATGTGGCATCACAGGTTCAGAGCAAAGCGAGTGAATATACCAAGAAGGCAGAAGATGCAGCTCAGGACATCAAGTCTGACATGAACTAAACAAGGATCCAAATGGATTAATTTTCACATTCATATTATACATAAGAAAATCCAACTAACTTATATTAGTTGGATTTTTTATGTGTGAAAAGTAACCAAAATGCTACTTTAAAAACTCCTCTAAACTCAGGTCCTTTTGTTCTCCTGAAATCAAATCTTTAATCGAAATACGCTCATTTTGAATTTCATTCTCGCCATAAAATACTATTTTTTGGATTCCCTTCTTTTCTGCGTACAAGAACTGTTTCTTTAATTTTGCGGCTTCAGGATACAGCTCACAGGACTTTCCTTTCGATCTTAGTCTAGCAAGCACGCTTTGCGCTGCAGAGGATTCATCTGATCCATAATTAGCAAAAAGATACTGCGTGGTATTGCCTTCGTGCTTCTCGAGCAGACCCAATTCCTCTAACACCAGATAGATTCGGTCTAAACCAAAGGAAATCCCAATACCGGGCATATTTTTTACACCGAACACTTCGGTTAGGTTGTTATAGCGTCCACCGCCACCGACAGAGCCCATTTCTACACCTAAAGCTTTAATTTCAAAAATAGCACCCGTGTAGTAATCTAGGCCTCTGGCTAGGGTAATATTAAAGACAAGTCTATTTTTAAGTCCTACTTTTTCGCATTCCTTCAAAACAAAAAGAAGCTCTTCTACTCCTTGTTTTCCTTCGGGAATTTCAGCAAAACAAGTGGTGAGAATCTCTAAAACCTCCCCTTGCGATAGAGACGCATCAAATAGAAACGCTACTTTGTTAATTGCGTCCTGAGAGATTCCCTTTTCCATCATTTCCTTGCGTACTCCTTCCTCGCCAATCTTATCGAGTTTATCTAGCGCTACGGTAAAATCAATCAACTGATTTTCAATTCCTGCAAACTGAGCAAGGCCCATTAAAATCTTACGGTTGTTCATATGAATTTCCACTGGCAGTTCTAAGTCTTCGAAACTTTTTGAATAGAGCTGTACAAGCTCCACTTCCTGCCATAAACTCTCACTTCCTACTACATCGGCATCACACTGATAAAACTCCCTAAATCGACCCTTTTGTGGACGGTCTGCACGCCATACGGGCTGGATCTGATAGCGTTTAAAAGGAAACGTTAGTTTTCCTTGATTCATCGCTACAAATCGAGCAAATGGAACCGTTAAATCGTAACGAAGTGCCTTCTCGCTAATTTGACTTACTAATTTCTGGCTCGATTTTCCGTCCCAATCCTTTGTATTCACTTTCGAGGTGAAATCACCAGAGTTCAGAATTTTAAAAATCAATCGATCGCCTTCTTCTCCGTACTTTCCCGTAAGTGTACTTAAGTTTTCAAAACTAGGGGTTTCCAAAGGCATATAGCCAAAGAGTTCAAAATTCTTCTGAAGCACAGAAATGATATATCTTCTCTTTTGTAATTCCTCTGCTGTAAAATCACGAGTTCCTTTTGCTAAACTTGGTTTCATAATGATAGTTATTCAATGGGCTTTGCCTTTCACAAAGCGCTCGGGCAAAAATACGGATTTTTAGCTTTAGTTCCCCTCTCGTCCTTGAATTGGAACCTTAGATTCGAATTACAATCCCAAATGCGCTTTCCATCTAGATAGAAAGCGCAATTCAAGAAACAATCAAAAAAACATAAAATTAACGTTGTGAAATTCGTTTTAATTCTTGCAATAAATCCGCTCCGTAGGAGTTAACTTTTGCCTCTCCAAACCCACGAATAAGCCGAAGTGCATCGATCGTTTTTGGGTTTACTCGTATTACCCTCTCCAATTCGCGATTTGTAGCGATACGGTAAGGTGGCACATTTTGACTACGGGCATGCTCTATTCTCCACTTCTTTAATAACTCAAAGCGGTCTAAATCGAGCTCATTTAAAGACGTAGATAAGTTCAATTTCTCATTTAAGCCTTGGATCTTTTTCTCCTTAAAGGGAAGTTCATAAATTACGGCAACAGACCATAGGGTATCCCCTATACCTATGTAAGCGGTTTCTATTTGCAGTACGTGGTGTTCTTCAAAAAAGGCATTGAGGGAAGACTCATCTTCTTGCAGTAGTTTATCTGCTGCCCGAAGGGTAAACATTTTTAGTTTCATAACCCTTGGATCTAGCTTAGTAAAATCACCTCGGCAAGCCGAATCTCTGTAAGAGTCTTCTTAAGCCCCTCAGAGTTCTCATAGCTGCGGTACTGAATCTTACCCTCCACCGCGATTTCTTTTCCCTTGAAAACATACTTCTGAAGAATCCCTGCGGTTTTTCCAAAAGCAATCAAATTGTGCCATTGGGTCTCTTCTACTTTTTCACCTTCTTGGTTTGTGTAATAATCATTTGTGGCCAGCGATACAGAGGCTTTCATGCTTCCGTTATCAAATGTGATAATTTCCACATCGCTTCCCGTGCGGCCAATTAAACTTACTCGATTTCTAATAGACATAATACTTTAATTTAGGTTAAACAATTCTTCACCCTTTTGGGGGCATTTCCTTTTGAGCAAAGTTTCAAAATCGTTTCACTAGTATTCGGTTCGTACTCACTTACTTACATTTGTAGTCGTTTGCAATCGAATAAAAAAAGAATATGAGTATATTTGAAAAAAAACCATGAACTGCTTAGAATGCAACGAGCGCCTTGTAGGGCGCTCAGATAAAAAATTTTGCAACGATTCTTGTCGCAATACATACAATAACAAAAACAATAAGGACTCTTCGAACCTTATGAGAAGTATCCATTCTCAGTTGAGGCGCAATTACAAAATTTTGCAGACCTATACTTTTGTCGAAAATCAGGCCTCAACCACGACAACAAAATTAAGCGCGGAGGGTTTTAGCTTCGAGTATTTCACGCAACATAAAACATATTTGGATGGAACGAGCCATAGAATTCTTTACGATGTCGGTTACGAAATCTTAGAAAAAGGGCGTGTGAGGCTATTTCGGATCAAACCGTAGCAGCAGGTTTCGAGAATAAATTACAGCAGTCTAATTTTATCCTCTAAAATCTCAATGACTTTGTCTTTGTAGAGGCCACCAATGGCTTTTTTGAAGTTCTTCTTGCTCATTTGAAGCTCCTGTTTAATTTCTTCAGGTGTAGATTTGTCGGAAAGGTATAAAAGACCGTAATTTTCTTCTAATTTATCGAGAATCACTTTTTGAAATTCATCAATGTGTTCATATCCGTCTCTTTGCAAGGAAACATCAATCTTGCCGTCTTCTCTTACTTGTTTAATATACCCCGTTTCAGTGGATAGCGGATACATTTTTTTATACACATCAGAGGCGTAAATTAAGCCAATGTACTTTTGATTAACAACCACATTCCATCCTAATTCTCCCTCGCCCATTACGAGTAGTTCCACTTGATCGCCAGGCTTAAAGGGAAGATTTTCATATTGTGGATTTCTCTTAAATTTCGTGGTGCCTGTAATTAAACCCGTCGGTTCATCAACGTATACGTAGACTAAATAACGCTTGCCTTCTTCAATTTTGGATTTTTGTTGTTTGTAGGGAACAAAAAGATCTTTAATAATGCCCCAGTCCATGAAAGCTCCACTTGGAAGACTTTGTACACAATGCATAACGGCAAATTGTCCCACTTGCGCTAAGGGAGTCTCTGTTGTAGCCTTTAGTCGTCCATCGTCTTGAAATACAAAAACCTGAATTTCATCCCCGACATTTAAGGGCTCCTTCACAAATAATTTGGGTAAAAAAGCATTCCATTCTAAATCGTCTTGAAGAATGTAGCCCGATGAGTTTTGTTCCGAAACTTTTAAGGTTTGTATTTTTCCAATGTCCATAACTACTTTTTGCTGCAAATTTAAGCTTTAATATATAAGAGAGCCACTCGTCAAAACATAAATTCAATAAAAAGGAAGATTACAAACTTTATGACTTTAGGAGTAACTCGTAAAATAGAAAGTGACGATCCGAAGCAGATCGTCACTTTACTATTATTATGAAAAATTAAATTACATGTGAATTGCAATTTTACCCGTCGCATCAAGGGCAGCTTCTTTAATGGCTTCCGCGTAGGATGGGTGCGCATGAGACATTCTTGCGATGTCTTCTGCACTTGCTCTAAACTCCATGGCTGTCACTGCCGCCGCGATCATATCCGCAGCTCTTGCACCCACCATATGAACGCCTAATACTTCGTCAGTCTCTTCGTCGGCAAGGATTTTAATAAATCCATCAATATCTCCAGAAGCTCTACTTCTACCAAGGGCTCTCATCGGGAAATTTCCTACTTTCACTTTACGGCCTTCCTCTTGAAGTTGTTCTTGTGTTTTACCTACACCAGCTACTTCGGGCCAAGTATAAACTACACCTGGAATCAAGTTGTAATTGATGTGAGGTTTTTGTCCCGCCAATTGCTCTGCCACTAAGACTCCCTCCTCTGATGCTTTATGAGCTAACATAGCCCCTTTAATCACATCTCCAATGGCATAAATATTTTGAACATTGGTTTGAAGGTGTTCATTTACTTTTACTTTTCCGCGCTCGTCTAATTCCACGCCCGCATTCTCAAGTCCTAGTCCGTCCGTGTAAGGTTTTCTACCTACCGCCACAAGAACATAATCTCCTTCAATTGTAATCTCTTCGTCTTTTTTGTTTTTAGCAGTCACCACCACACTATCTCCTTTTCTCTCTACTGCAGAAACAGCCGTAGAAAGCATAAACTTCACGCCTTGCTTTTTAAGAACTTTTTGAAGCTCTTTTGAAAGGGATCCGTCCATTCCCGGAATGATTTTATCTAAGTATTCGACAACTGTTACCTCAGCGCCTAATCGTTTGTACACGGATCCTAGTTCAAGACCGATAACCCCACCTCCAATCACCACAAGGTGTTTTGGAATTTCCTTTAAGCTTAACGCTTCTGTAGAAGTAATAATTCTCTCTTTGTCAAGCGTAACAAAAGGAAGAACGGAAGGTTTAGATCCTGTTGCAATAATGCTGTATTTCGATTCAATCACCTCTGAGGATCCGTCCTCTTTGGTTATTTTTACCTGCGTTGGGCTTTCAAAACTACCCACACCTTGAAAAACAGTAATTTTATTTTTGTCCATAAGGAATTCAATCCCTTTGGTGGTTTGTTCCACCACTTCATTCTTGCGGGCTACCATTCGGGCTAAATCCGCTTTTGGAGAATCGACTAAGATCCCATGATTGGCAAAATTATGAGTCGCATTGTGAAAATGCTCTGAACTGTCTAGTAAAGCTTTTGACGGAATACATCCGACATTCAGACAAGTTCCCCCCATGGTTGGGTATTTTTCGATTATAGCTGTTTTAAATCCAAGTTGCGCAGCGCGAATAGCTGCAACGTATCCTCCAGGACCTGAACCGATTACGGTAACATCAAATTGACTCATTTTCTCTTTGTTAGAATTAAATATTCGTTTTCACAAAATTACAAAAATTTACGTGATCCCCTTACATTTGAAGCAAGAACTTCGACTACTACTCTACTTTGTAAATGGAAGCAAACCTTCCTTTCAAAAACGTCTTTTTATCCGCATTTGGAACTACCACAACTCTTGCAAGTAAGGCAGCCTTCTTGGTACATGACCTCAGGCGATCCGCAATTCGTGCACTTTTGTCCTTGTACTTCGGTGCCGTCTGGAATGTACCTTTTCAAAGCGCGCGCCACCCCAGCTTTCCAATTGTTGATAGATTCTAGGTTTAGCTCCATTCGATTCACAAGTTCGACCACACTCTCAATAGGAAGCCCATGTCTAAGGGTTCCTGAAATGAGTTTTGCATAGTTCCAGAATTCGGGATCAAATTTATGCGAAAGTCCTTCAATGGTGGTTTTATATCCTCTTAAGTTCTTGAATTGGAAATCGTAGCGAGAGCTACCTTTCTCATCGCGATTCTTAATGATCAGTCCTTCGTTTACCCAACGCGGCAATAGAATTCCTTCTTCATCGTCTGCAAGTCCCGTGAAAATCTCATAAGGTTTGCCATCAATAAGTCCCACAAAAGCGATCCATTTCTCTTTGTTGTTTTGAAAACGAACCACATCGGCTTCAAGAATCATAGGCCTTTTGGTTGGGAAACCGGGTTTTAGCTCACTTATCGATTCTTTTGTTTCTTTTTTCTCGTCATTGGAGATTAGCACCCCTGAACGTGAACCATCACGGTAGACCGTCACTCCTTTGCATCCTTCTTCCCATGCGGTCAAATAAAGCTCATTGACAAGTTCTTCGCTCGCTTCGTTTGGTATGTTAATCGTAACGGAAATCGAGTGATCAACCCATTTTTGAATTGCCCCTTGCATTTTCACTTTGCTTAGCCAATCTACATCGTTGGAGGTTGCTTTATAATAAGGCGATTTTTCAATTAAGGCATTAAGCTCTTCTTGCGTGTAATTTGCATCTGTGTCAATTCCATTGGCAAGCATCCAAGTTTTAAAATGGTGATGGAAAACCACATATTCTTCCCAAGAATCACCCACTTCATCCACAAAGTCTACACGAACCTCTTTATCGTTCGGATTCACTTTGCGGCGGCGCTTGTATACAGGCATGAATACGGGTTCAATTCCAGAGCTCGTTTGACTCATAAGAGAAGTACTTCCTGTAGGCGCAATCGTTAGAAGTGCAATGTTTCTTCTACCGTGCTTTACCATTTCTTTATAGAGAGCTGGATCTTCCTTTTTAATTCTAAGAATAAAAGGATTGTTTTCTTCTCGCTTTGCATCGTACACTTCAAAGGCGCCTCTTTGCTCTGCCATTTCAACCGAGGAGCGGTAGGCTGCAATTGCTAAGGTTTTATGAACTTTCACAGAAAACGCTACAGCTTCTGTGCTTCCATATCTTAGCCCAAGCGCTGCAAGCATATCTCCTTCTGCTGTAATTCCAACCCCCGTTCTTCTACCTTGAAGCGTTTTTTTACGAATTTTCAACCAAAGAGATCTTTCTGTTCCTTTGATTTCTTCTGATTCTGGATCCGAATCAATCTTTGCAATTATTGCATCAATTTTTTCTACTTCAAGATCAATAATATCGTCCATCATACGCTGCGCGTAGCGAACATGGGATTTAAACAATTCAAAATCAAACTTTGCCTCTGCAGTAAAAGGATTCTGAACATACGAATAGAGATTTATGGCTAAAAGTCGACAAGAATCATAGGGACAAAGTGGAATCTCACCGCATGGATTTGTGGAAACGGTTTCAAATCCCAAATCTGCATAACTATCGGGTACTGATTCTTTTTGAATCGTATCCCAAAATAAAATACCTGGTTCCGCAGACTTCCATGCATTGTGTACGATTTTGCTCCAAATCTCTTTCGCTTTTACTTCTTTCTTTACTTTAGGCTCCTTACTATGGATGGGGTAAGTTTGTGTATAGGTCGAATCCTCTTTAACGGCTTTCATAAAAGCATCGTCAATTCTTACGGATATATTGGCTCCTGTAATTTTTCCTTGTTCTAACTTTGCATCAATAAAATCTTCAGCATCTGGGTGATTGATGGAGACCGAAAGCATAAGCGCACCTCTTCGTCCGTCTTGCGCCACTTCTCTTGTGGAATTGGAATATCGTTCCATAAAGGGAACTAGGCCCGTAGAAGTCAAGGCGGAATTCTTCACAGCCGATCCTTTCGGACGGATGTACGAGAGATCATGTCCTACACCGCCTCTTCGTTTCATAAGCTGTACTTGCTCCTCGTCCACCTTCATTATACTTCCGTAGGAATCACTGTTGCTTCCGTTACCAATCACAAAGCAATTTGACAAGGAGGCAATTTGAAAATGATTCCCAATTCCAGTCATGGGACTTCCCTGGGGAATAATGTATTTAAAATCTCGAATAAGTTCAAAGACCTCTTCTTTTGAAAGAGGATCTGGATATTTGGCTTCAATTCTCGCAATCTCGTTTGCAATTCGCCAATGCATATCATCGGGCGTTGACTCATAAAGATTACCATCCGAATCTTTTAATGCATATTTATTTACCCAAACTCTCGTTGCTAGATCGTCTCCTTTAAAGTATTCTAAAGTTTTAGATGTAGCGGAATCAAATGTAATAGAATTTCTTTTTTTTGTTGCGATTGAACTTTCCATGGATCTAAATGTTTTAATGAAATAAATGTACATCAAATCCTTTAGATTTCAAAAAGTTTACAAATATTTTAAACCAATCTATTGATTATCAAAATAATAGATTTTGACAAAACTCGAAAAGTTCACAAATTTTAAAATTAAAATTGTTTTTGAATTCTCAGAAAAACAAAAATAAGCAACAAAATCTATGAATTATCAAAAAAAGAACTAGTGTGGAATCTCATCAATAGACTAAAAAAAGAAGAATTAATTTGCGATGTCTGAAATGAATTTAATCCTAAGCATACGAATCTCTTCATCGCTTAGATCCTCACCAAATTCTCCTGTGAGAACTTTCATACTATCACTTTCGCTTTCTTTCATGAAATCCATGAATTCCTCCACAATATCCTCGTCGAACAGTTCCTCGAGGTAGTAATCGATGTTTAACTTGGTGCCTTGGTATACGATCCGTTCCATTTCTTTTAGAAGAGCATCCATCGTCAAATGTTTCGCCCTAGCAATGTCTTCTAAATCTAGTTTTTTATCTGTGCTTTGAATGATAAAGACTTTATGGCTCGCTTTGTTAGCCACTTGTTTAAGCACCATATCCTGCGTACGCTCAATCTGATTTTCGCTCACATACTGAGAGATAAACTCTGCAAATTCTTTTCCGTAACGACGTGCTTTTCCTTCACCCACTCCGTATATTTTTGAAATCTCTTCTGAAGTGATCGGATACTGAATCGTCATGTCCTCAAGACTTGCGTCCATAAAGACTGTATAGGGTGGAATTTGATGTTTTTTGGCTACCTTTTTCCTAAGTTCTTTCAGTTGAGAGTAAAGGTTTTGATCCATACTGCTAGCGGCCATTCCTTCATTTTTTTCAGATTCGGATCGAAGCTGCTCTAAATTGTACTCTCGGTCTTGGGCAATTTTAAACTCAGGCTCAATCTCGCCAGCCAAAACACCTTGTCCTTTGCTTGAAAGTTTAAGCACTCCATAGGTTTCAATATCCTTGGTGAGGTAATCCTGCACATTGGCCTGACGAATGATCGACTTCCAGTAATTGTCAGAGTGAGACTTTCCAATCCCGAAAAACTCAGTCGTTTCGAGCTTATAGGATTTGGTGACCGAGTTCTCTTTCCCCATAATTAAGCTGATTAAATCTTTCGATTTAAATTTCTCGCCAAGGGTCTTTACTATTTCAAGTAATTTTTTCAAATCCGAGAACGCATCCACGACAGGGGGTGGATTCATCGCATTGTCATCCATTTTGGCTCCCTCTCCGTGCACGGGATCAAACTTCTCACCAAAATAATATAGCAAGTACTGTCGACGGCTCATCGAGGTTTCAGCATAGCCCACCACTTCGTTTAGAAGTTGAAGGCCAATTTCTCGTTCCGAGACGGGCTTTTGTGCTAAAAATTTCTCTAGTTTCTCAATGTCTTTAGGATCGTAAAAAGCAAGACAATAACCCTCGCCTCCATCTCGACCTGCCCTACCAGTTTCTTGGTAATAACTTTCAAGAGATTTTGGAAAATCATAATGAATTACATAACGCACATCGGGCTTATCAATTCCCATCCCAAAGGCAATGGTGGCCACTATGACATCGCACTCTTCTGCTAAAAAGCCATCTTGGTTTGCCACTCTCGTTTTTTGATCCAGTCCCGCATGGTAAGGTCTTGCGTTAATCCCATTGACTTGTAAAAGCTGAGCAAACTCCTCTACTTTCCTACGGCTAAGGCAATAAACGATTCCTGATTTTCCTTTTCGAGCATTAATAAACTTAACAATTTCCTTATCAATATTGATTTTTGGACGAACCTCATAAAATAAATTAGCTCGGTTGAAACTCGATTTAAAGACTTTGGCATCACTCATACCCAGCGTCTTTTGAATATCATCTTGCACCTTAGGTGTGGCGGTTGCGGTAAGGGCAATCACCGGTACCTTTGCAATCTTATCAATGATTAATTTAAGGTTTCGGTATTCAGGGCGAAAATCATGTCCCCACTCAGAAATACAATGCGCTTCGTCAATTGCGACAAAAGAAATAGGGACCTCTTTCAAAAAGTCCATATATTCCTCTTTAATTAGAGATTCAGGAGCAACATATAGAAGTTTGGTTACGCCACTTTTGATATCATTAAAGACTTGCGTCGTTTGCGTTTTATTCAGCGAAGAGTTTAAGACATGCGCTAAACCTTTTTGGGAGGAAAGGCCGTTGACTGCATCCACCTGATTCTTCATCAGTGCGATTAAAGGGGATACCACAATGGCCGTCCCCGAAGAAATAAGTGCAGGTAGTTGATAGCAAAGGGATTTACCCCCGCCTGTAGGCATGAGTACAAATACATCCTGCTCGTCCAAAAGCGTTTCAATAATCTCCTCTTGGTGTCCCTTAAAAGTAGAGAATCCAAAATATTTCTTCAATTCACGCGATAAATCGGTGTTTTTCGTCCCCATCTAATTTTGTTTGCTAAATTTGCACATTACCAAAGTTAGTAAATAATCCCTTAAAAGGCAATCTTATCTTGGGTAAATTATCTAAAACTACTTTAAGTTGAAAAATTCAGACCTAATCCTTTTAGCAAAACGCTCTATTGAAATCGAAATCTCTGAACTTGAATTGCTAGCAAAGCGTATCGATTCTAGTTTTGCAAAAGCCGCACAACTCATTAACCAAGCAAGTGGAAAACTCATTATTGTGGGAATTGGAAAATCGGCCCATGTAGCCAATAAAATTGTAGCTACCCTAAACTCCACGGGAACCCCTTCGCAGTTTCTTCATGCGGCCGAGGCCATCCACGGAGATTTAGGACTTATCCAAAAGCAAGATGTGGTTTTGTGTATTTCCAATTCCGGAAACTCTCCAGAAATTGTGACTCTTCTTCCTTACTTAAAATCGTACTCAAGCTACTTAATTGCCATGACTGGTAATTTAGAGAGTAAGTTGGCGCTAAGTTCAGATGTTGTACTAAGTACCCACGTGGCAAAAGAAGCATGTCCGATTAAGCTAGCCCCTACCAGTTCCACTACCGTTCAAATGGCACTAGGCGATGCACTTGCTGTTTGCCTGATGGAGCTGAATGGGTTTAAGGAGCAAGATTTTGCGAGATTTCATCCGGGAGGTAGCTTAGGAAAGAACTTAACTGCAACCGTAGAGCAGTTCCTATCTACTCAAAAACCGCAAGTCGCGCCTAGCGCTAGCATAAGAGAAGTCATTATCTCTATCAGCGCTTCCACCCACGGTGTGACAGTGGTTATTGACCAAGACAAAATCACAGGTGTGATCACCGATGGAGATTTGCGAAGAATGCTTATGAAGACGGAAGATATTTCCCAAATGCAAGCGAAAGACATTATGAGTGATAATCCGAAGACCATCGACAAAAATGCACTTGCCAAAGAAGCAATGGCTCTAATGAAACAGAGCAATATCGGGCAAATCATTGTGACCAATGAAAATAAATATTACGGAATCATAGACATCCACCGTCTTTTGGACGAAGGAATACTTTAAAGCTGGCTTTCAAAGCTCATTGTTTCGTTATGCGAATTGTAACTTATTGCGTATTTTCGCGTCTTTAAAACTAAATAGATCAAACTTGTGAATCAAGAGAAAGACATGTCCCTACTAGGACACATTGGAGAACTTCGAGGCCATCTCATTCGTTGCATCATCGCCATTGTAATTTGTGGCATTGTGGTGGGTTTTAATATCGAGTGGATCATTGACCAGATTTTCTTTGGTCCTGTAAAGAACGACTTTCCCACTTTTCGCGCTATCAATTATCTTTCTCAGGAACTCGTCGGTAGCAAAGCAATTGAACTTCCAGCAGACTTCCCTGTTCGGGTACAAAAGCTCTACCAACAGTTTAATGTCATGATGAGCGTCTCGGTAATCGGCGGAATTGTCCTGGCTTTCCCCTATCTTATTTGGGAGCTATGGCGGTTTGTTTCGCCTGCTCTGCATCCAAAAGAGCGGAAAAACTCTTCACTTCTTATTAATTCCGTTTGGATTCTTTTTCTATTAGGAATATTGTGCGGGTATTATCTAATCCTTCCCTTTGCAATTAATTTTGGTACTGTTTTTAAAATATCGGAGATCATTGAACCTTTGTATGACCTTTCGGATTATGCCGCTTTGTTCTTCCAGATTGTCGTAGGCATGGGAATTGTTTTTCTTTTCCCAATCATTGTCTATTTCCTTACTGCCATTGGGATTTTAAATCCCACGTTTCTTAAAACCTACCGTCGCCATTCCATTGTCGTCATTCTCGTCATTGCAGCGATCATAACGCCAGCGGATGTATTGAGCATGGGAATGGCCGCTCTTCCTCTTTTGATGCTCTACGAATTCAGTATTGGCATTTGCAAAAGAACTTATAACAGGATGCAAAAACGGGCTGAAAAAGCGTTATAGTTTTTTGATTTAAGACAGCACAAAACCACTCTACTACCTAGAAAGGTCACCATTTTTTATTACTTTTGGATCTTATAATTAAAAATATGAGAATCCTAACTTTGTTATTTTCGATTTCGTGCGTCTTACTAAATGCGCAAACATTCTCACGGCAAGACACCCTGAAAGGGTCGAATACGGAGTTCCGTGATTTCTGGGATGTTAAAAAGTATGATATTGTGGTAAAGCCAAGCTTTGATACGAAAAGTGTAGAAGGCCAAAACACAATTACGTTTGAAGTGACTAAGGAGCGAAAGAACACCACCTTGCAAATCGATCTTGAGTCCCCAATGAATTATAAACTCCTTACTCACAACTTAGGCGAGATTTCCGAGAAAAGAGAAGGAAACTTTTTGTTTCTATCACCAAAAGTTCCCTTAAAAAAAGGACAAAGATACTCTCTTACCCTTGGCTACTCAGGCCATCCAAAAATTGCAAAAAAAGCGCCTTGGGATGGAGGCTGGGTCTTTGCGAAAGACGAAAAAGGCCGTCCTTTCATGAGTGTTGCCCAAGAAGGCGAAGGCCCTTCTTTATGGCTTCCCGTAAAGGACCAATGGCTAGATGAACCTGACGAGGGAATGAGTATGGAAATCCTTACTCAAAATGATCTTGTTGGCGTTGGCAATGGTCGCTTGGTTTCCAAAACGAAGAAAGGAGAACTTACCTCGTACCTCTGGGAAGTGAAAAACCCAATCAATGGATACTCCATGGTACCTAGCGTAGGGCATTACGTTCATTTTGGTGAAACCTACCAAGGGGAAAAGGGCCCTTTGGATTTAGACTACTGGGTTTTGGATTATAACCTTGCTAAAGCCAAAAAACAATTTACGCAAGTAAAACCCATGATGAAAGCCTTTGAATATTGGTTTGGCCCTTATCCTTTCTACGAAGATTCCTACAAATTAGTAGAAACTCCTTACTTAGGAATGGAACACCAAAGCAATGTTGCGTACGGAAACAACTATGAAAACGGATATTTGGGACGAGATCTTTCCCAAACCGGAGTGGGTCTCAAATGGGATTTTATCATCATTCACGAAACAGGACATGAGTGGTTTGCCAACAACATTACAGCCAGAGAAAAAGCAGATATGTGGATTCATGAAGCGTTCACAAGTTATTCAGAAACTCTTTTTACGGAGAATTATCTAGATCCCGATTCTGCAGATCGATACCAAGTGGGAACTCGGCACGCTATTCGCAACGACAAACCCATTATTGGGTATTATGGCGTTGGGGTTTCCGGAAGTGGAGATATGTATTACAAAGGGGCAAGTATGCTTCATACAATACGTGAGGCGGTAAATGACGATACAAAATTCCGATGTATGCTTAGAGCTCTAAACAAAACGTTTTATCATCAGATGGTTAGCTCTGCCCAAATTGAAAACGAGATGTCAAAAATCTTAAACATGGATTTATCTCCTGTTTTTGATCAGTACCTTCGCGGAGTGAAAGTACCAAAATTAGAACTAGTTCACAGTGCCCAAAAAGGAACTCTTGAGTTTAGATTTCAAAATACAGTCGAGAATTTTTCATTGCCGATTCACTTAAATAAGAATCGCACAATTACCCCAACCGCACGTTGGCAAAGTATCAAACTTTCAAACGGAGAAACCTTTGAAGTCAGTCCAAACTATTACTTTGAAGTAGAGCTTAAAACTTCTTAAAGATAAAAAGATATTCGCCCTAAATAAAAATGCATCGCAAAGAGTAAGGTTCTTGCGATGCATTTTATTTTTCTCTTCTTTCTTTTCTATTTAAGAGGTGAGAGTACGTCGTACAAGGCTTGACTAATATTTCCTCCTTGGTAGTTGTTTAGAATGATCGCAAACACATACTCTTTTCCACTTGCACTGCGATGATATCCCGCAAAGGATTTTGTATTTTTCATCGTTCCGCTTTTCATTTTCATTCCGTTTCCTTGCACCGGAAACCCTTTGTAGAAAGCATCGAACCAACCTTGTTTTTTACTCCATAAAAGCGCTTTTACTTCCGCCTCTGCGGAGACATAATTTTGAGGAGACAATCCGCTTCCGTCTGCGAAATTGATCATTCGAGAATTAATCCCTTTGCTTTTCCAAAAGTCCTTCATAAAGCCGATTCCACCCTCGAAAGAATCAAAACTCGTTTTTTCTTTCGCCAGGGTTTTTACGAGAGCCTCGCCATACAGGTTCACACTCTTTCTCATAAAATAATAAACGACTTCTTCTAAGGAAGGAGATTTATATTCTAGAAGCAAAGTTCCTCTCGGAACTCTTGGTTTTTTTCCTGTTTCAATCCTCTCAAGGGAAGAGGTTCTAATTTTGCCATCGAGTTCAATTCCAGCTTTTTTAAGCGATTCTTGTAGCTCCACTCCTAACTGCAAAGGAGGATTTGGAATCACGCCCGACACCGTCATCGATTTGTTCGGCAAGGTTCCATTGATATAGGCCACATTTGAAAAAGGAGCTGTAAACACTAGGCTTTGGTCTGAACTTCCTCCTGCTTTCAAATCGTTTACCCACTTTACCCCCTGAAGATCTATATTGAACCCTCGAATCTCTTTCCCCGACGTGCGCATGTCAAATTGATTTTCTCTCCAATTGACACCAAAAACACCAGCGCCATAATAATTGCCTAAATCATTCCATGGCCAACCACCAGGTATGGTTTGAAAATCAAAATGGGAATCGTCAATCCAAAGATCACCAGACACTTTCTTAATTCCCTTTTCAAGAAGTGCTCCAACCACCGCTTTTTCAAAATCTTCAGGCTTATGGCCTGAATATCGCCAACTGCCGAGTGTGGGATCTCCATTGGAAAACACATATAAACTTCCGTTTAAAACATCATTGGAAATTTGCCCATCATAGGACAAAGTCGTTTTCCATTTAAAATCAGTTCCAAGAGACTCTAAAGCAGCCCCAGCCGTAAAAATCTTTTGGGTGGAGGCACTAGAAAGCCCTTTTCTACCTCCGTTTTCATAGACCAAATTTCCATTTGCGTCTGCCACGTAAAAAGATAAATTTGCCGCGTACGCAGACGAAGAATTCAAAAGCGATTGTACTTGCTTTTCTAAACGCTCTGCGGTGGACTGAGCAGAAGCAAGAACACTAATAAAAACAAAAAGAAGGGCACTATATTTCATATTTAAATTTTATAAATCGACGCACTCAAAGTACCGTAAAAATTCTATTTACTTTTTCAAAAACAAAAGAAAATCGTTTCCACAATCTCATTCTGCGACGAGGAATTAGACTTTAAAAGTACAGAATTTAGTTAAATACTTCTCTACTATTTTTAAGTAACCTCAAAATCCAGAAAGCAAAAAACGAGAATCTCTTTCTCTTTGTACTCTTGAAAACTAGCGTTATCTTTGCATTAGACCCCTCTTAAAATGAACCTATTCGATTTAATTTTAGCCCCAGAGCAAGGCATAAGTCTTGAACACATGCAATTAGAGGCCGCACAAAAAGAGGCAATTGAGCAGCTGTTAAAAGAACAAAAATTTACCCAGCAACTGAGCCAATACGGACTTGAAACAAACAATAAGATTCTGTTTACGGGTCCTTCCGGTCTAGGAAAGACCATGGCTGCCAAAGCCATTGCACATGCACTTTCGCGACCACTGTTAATTTTAAACTTAAGCAATCTCGTGAGTCCACGTATCGGAGAGACGGCTCAAAATCTAAAACAAATCTTTGACAAAGCCTCGAGAGACAAAGCAATTCTATTTTTAGATGAATTTGACCACATTGGAAAAGCCAGGTCATTAGAAGATAAGGAAGTAGGTGAAATGCGAAGGTTGGTGAATTCCTTAATCCAACTCATTGATTACTTCCCGCAAAAAGCCATTTTAATTGCAGCGACCAATCATCCGGAGGTGGTAGACACCGCTATTTTAAGAAGGTTCCAAGTCCATATTTCTTTTCATATGCCTTCTAAGGAGCAATTAGATCTGTATTATGAGCAGCTTTTAGAGAAATTTCCTTTTGATCTCACTCAGATAGATCGCCAGTATGACATTTCCTATGCAAAGGCAAAAGACTTATGCCTAACCCAGGTCAAAAAGAATTTAATAGCGAAATTAGAATCGGAAGTTTAACGTCCCATCACAAAGACGCTCGGAATCTTGTGTAGGTCCGTCTTTTTCTTTTTCCACTCGGCTATTTTTAAAGTGAGGATAAATTCCTCCGTAGGATGCCCAATGTTGGAGGCGACACACAGCTTTTGATGAGGCGATAAGGTTTTGCAAAGATCCTCAAGAAGTGCATTATTGCGGTAAGGAGTTTCCATAAAAATTTGACTTCCTCCCGTTTTGTGTACGTTTTGCTCTAATTGCAAAATCTTATGTCTTCTTTCTGATTTGTCAATGGGCAAATATCCATTAAAAGTAAACTGCTGACCATTAAATCCACTTGCAATCAACGCTAGAATCATGGAAGAAGGTCCATTAATAGGGATCACTTTCACCCCATTTTCATGGCACCATGAAACAAGAATATTACCTGGATCTGCTAGACAGGGAAGACCCGCTTCTGACAAGAGTCCACAATCCTTCCCCTCTTTCAACCAATCGAGCCCTTCGCCTAATTCCTCTGTCTTCGTGTACTTATTAAGAAGAATTAATTTAAGATCACTTTGCTTTTTCTCAGGACAAAAGAATTTAATGACACGACGAGCCGTTTTCTCATTCTCTACAAAATAGCAATCTATCTTTGAGATATACTCAGAGATCACCGGTGCAAAATGGCTGGTCGGGGTAAGTTCGCTAAGGTAAGCAGGTAAAAGTATAAGCATATCCTTTATTCAATGGTTCTTTTCAGTTCAGCGGCAAGCCCGCTAAGTGCTTTGTCAAGTAGATCATAGACCTGTTCAAATCCTTCTTGTTCACCAAAGTAGGGGTCTGGCACTTCCCCCTGGTTCTCAAGAAGTAGTTGCAATTTCTCTTTCTGCGCTTTACTCGTAGCCAGAGGAAGAGCGTTTTCCAGATTCGATTTATCCATGCAATAAATACGGTCGTACTCATTGAAAAGTTTCTCAGAAAAACCTTGCGCTCTATGCCCAGAAATATCGAGTCCTCTGTTTTTAGCCGTTTCAATCATACGCGGATCTGCTGGCTGCCCTTGGTGCAGAAAACTAGTGCCTGCACTAGCCACTTCAAAATTTGAGGGCAACTTAGATCGTAGTAAACCTTCGGCAAGAGGACTTCTACAAATATTGCCAAGGCATAGCATTAGAATTTTCATGTTCGTTTTATTTCACAATTAGAAGCGAATTTAAATAAAAAATGAAGAACCTAGGATCCTTCATTTTTATTTGCGCTTGCATCAGAGACTCTATTTTTTAATTTTCTCAGAAAGCTCCTTTACGTATTTTTTAATCTCTTTGTCAATTTTGGACGTATCCTTGATGGTCTCACATGCATACATGACCGTCGAGTGATCTTTTCCGCCCATCTCTTCTCCAATTTTAGAGAATGTATTTGAGGTGAGTTCTTTCGAAAAGTACATCGCCAATTGTCTTGGAAGTGCAATGTCACGCTTTCTGGATTTAGAAAGCAACTGCTCTCGATTAATTCCAAAATACTCACAGACCACTTCTTGAATGTAAGGAATGTTGATTACCTTTTTCTGAGTAGAGGCGATTTTATTAATGGTATCTTTTAAAAGTTCAAGACTTAAATCGGATTTGTAAATCGTCGAATACGCAATTACGGAATTAATCACTCCAATTAATTCTCTTACGTTGGATTTCACTTCACCTGCGAGGTAATTCACCATATCGTCTGTTAAGACAATACCATCACGACTTAATTTATCAACAATAATTTTTCGCCTCGTTTCAAAATCGGGAGACTTAATTTCTGCCGAAAGTCCCCATTTAAAGCGAGAAACAATCCGCTCTTGAATATCTTGAATATCCACTGGCGCTTTGTCTGAGGTTAAAATAATCTGTTTCCCGTTTTGGTGTAGATAATCAAAAATATGGAAGAAACTATCTTGGGTGGCGGCTTTTCCTGAAAGGAACTGGATATCGTCAATGATTAATACATCCACCATCTGATAATAGTTCTGAAACTCCGTTTTATTCTGGGCTTTCGCTGCCGATACAAATTGTTGAATGAATTTTTCAGAAGAGAGATACAAAACGACCTTATCTGAGAAATTTTGCTTCACTTCTAATCCAATGGCATGAGCCACGTGAGTCTTTCCAACCCCTACACCCCCGTGCAAAAACAAAGGGTTAAATGCGGTTCCACCAGGACGTTTCGCAATGGATTTGGCCACCGTCGATGCGAATTTATTGCTTTCACCTTCCACAAAGTTATCAAAAGACAAATGAGGAATTAGATTGGAATCAATGTTTACTTTTTGAATACCGGGTGCCACTCGAGGATTAATCAGAGTGGAGGTTTTAGGCATTGCCTGTTGAATCTTTGGCGCAGGAACCGAATTTCCTTTTACATTTTGTACGATGGGTTTTTCTTTTCCCGAAGGCTTATTTTCCATCACAGAATACCAAAGCTTCACGCCTTTTCCAATATTCTTTCTCAGAGCAGCTGACAAAAGGGAAAGATAGGTATCCTCGATGTATTCTTTGTAAAAATCACTAGGAACCAAAAGAGTTAGATTGTGGTTCACCAAAGAAAGAGGCTCTACTTTGTCGAACAGTAAGTCAAACGATCGTTCCAATTTTTTCAGATCGTCATTATCTTCTGCTGCATTAAGATTGTCCCGCATGAATTGCAGACACTTTTCCCATATCAATGATAAATCTTGATCCATATATTACACAAAAAATCGAGTTGAAAGTATATATTTGACTACTCAAAAGTAGAAAACAAAGATGACAAAAAATATTGTCATAAAAAAACTTTATCAAACTTGATTATTAAAAAATATATTTGTATGTTTCTTTCTCATAAAAAGTTATGATACACACAATCCACTCACATCGTGTTCGTTACGGCGAAACAGACCCCATGAAATACGTCTATTACGGCAACTATGCATCCTTTCTGGAAGCGGCCCGAGTGG
Source organism: Bacteroidota bacterium (assembly GCA_023387375.1). Lineage (GTDB taxonomy): Bacteria > Bacteroidota > Bacteroidia > Flavobacteriales > Weeksellaceae > Planobacterium_A. Next base: position 141,272 of record JAEWIE010000041.1, read on the forward strand.
AGCAGTTACGGTCCATTGGAATTTCATACAATGAACTTGAAAACCAAGGAATTTGGCTACCTGTTTCCGAGTATAGGATGAAGTATATAAAGCCGGCTTTGTACGACCAAATTATAGACATCCATACCTATCTTAAAAAAAAACCAGGGGTAAGAATGCATTTCGAATATGAAATTTACAACGAAAAGAAAGAATTACTTTCCACCGCAGAAGTAACGCTGTATTTTTTTGATGCCCAAACGCAGAAAATAACACGCTGTCCCGAATTCTTATCGGAATTAATTGAAAAAAACTGGAAAGAAGACTAACTTTGGGCCTCGAACTTATAAAAAAGACTTTAGCTAAATGAATATCTTACTTGCCTCTACCTCTACTCTTTACGGGGGATCCTATTTGGATTATTTAACACAGGAAATAAAACTTTTGTTCCAAGGTGTGGACGAGGTTTTGTTTATTCCTTTTGCGCGTCCCTCTGGAATTTCTCACGAAGAGTACACACAAAAAGCAAGAACGTTCTTTGAGGCGATCGGAATTTCTGTAAAGGGACTCCATGAGTTCACAGACCAAAAAGCAGCCATCGAATCGGCAAAAGGTTATTTTACAGGAGGAGGAAATACCTTTCTTCTTGTCAAAACCTTGCAAGAAAACGATTTAATGGAAGTCTTAAAAAAGAACATCTTAAAACAAAAGCCTTATCTCGGTACAAGTGCAGGAAGCAACATTGGAGGACTTACGATGAGAACCACAAACGATATGCCGATTGTACAGCCTCCTAGTTTCGAGTGCCTAGGACTCGTTCCTTTCAATATAAATCCACATTACTTAGACCCAGATCCTACCTTAAAGCACAATGGCGAAACAAGGGAAACCCGAATTCTGGAGTTTTTAACGCAGAATGACACCAAAGTGATTGGCCTTCGAGAAGGAAACTGGATTCGAAGAATTGGAGCGCAAATCCATATTGGAGGAAGCCAATCCACTCGGATATTCGAGGTAGGCAAACCTCCTTATGAAGTGCCACCAGGCACACAACTTTAAAATCCTCAAACAAAGGTCTAGATTTTGCACTTGCTATTTCCAAATCGCAAGTGCATGAAAAACTATTTTATTCTCCTAACCCTCTCTGTACTCTTTTCACTTAGCGCATGCAAATCTAATAGATCTACTTCGAACATGGCACTAGTGGTCTCTGACTGCACAGGCGTCTATCTTCGTATGGATGGACTAGATTACCGCGTGTGCAACGCCGAATTGCTTAAAGATCAGAAAGGAGAGCGAGTCAAGGTTTCCTACAAGAAAATTAAATCTTGCAATGCAGATAAAAACAAAGTCGTTTGCATGATGTATCACAAAAACGAAGGGCTAATTCAAGTTAAGCTTCTTCCTTAACCCTTTACTCTTAGTCTGGCTTTTCGTTTTCGGCCGGCGTCACAACAAATCGTTTCGAATAAATTATCGAGGCTACTCCAATTAGAATAAAAGGAATCGACAGCACTTGTCCGGTGTTTAATCCCGCTATACTAATAAACTCATCACCCTGCGGCTCCTTAAGGAATTCGACAAAGAAACGAATGGACCATAGAACAATGAAAAACACACCGAAAAGAAAGCCTTGTTGGTACTTCTTAGCTGTATATCGGTAAATCAGCCACAAAAGGATGAAGAGCAGGAAATATCCCCCTGCCTCAATCAGCTGAGTGGGATAACGAGGCACAGTTGCCCCATACTCACTACTCATTTGAGGAAACAAAATCGCAAGTGGAGAAGTGGGTTCCACAGGTTTTCCGATAATTTCAGAATTGAAGAAGTTTCCGATTCGAACAAAAGTTCCTCCTAAAGCCACTACGATTCCGATTCGGTCGTAAACCCACAGTGGATTTTTCTTAATGATCTTTAGAGAATAATAGAGAGTCGTAAGGATTAGAGCTATGGCAGCGCCATGGCTTGCTAGGCCTGCAAACCCCGTGAATTTTAATTCAGGTTTGGTTTGGATAGGTAAAAATACACTCCAAAAATCCTGCTTGAAGAGTTCCGGTTGATAAAAAAACACGTGCCCAAGTCTCGCCCCTAAAATGGTTCCAATTAATGTCCATGTGAATAGAGGCTCCAAATACTTTTGGTTTACATTGTCAATCTTGAAGATTCGTCCCATAACCACATATCCAAGCCCAAAAGCGAGCACAAACATGAGACTATAATAATGAAGTGTAATGGGACCTAAATGAATTCCTGTGGAAGGATTCCATATTTTATATTCCGTTTCTAATTCTACTTTATTAGACGGCGTAATTACTTCTGCTACAGATTTTGGTTTATAAAGGTAATTCCAATTCTCAGGCGAAACCATCGTTTCGGAAGAAATAGGCTTCCAATCTTTGTCTAGAATTTGAAAACCCGCACTGCGATACCCCTCGAAAACGCCAGAGGACGCATAAGAATTCACCACGGAGTTGAGGATCACTAAGACAGAGGAATTCGTATTGCTTAAAGGAAAATCAACAAACGCTTGAACATCTGTCGTGGAAAACACCTTTACCGGCACGACCCTTTCGTCTACTTTTAAATTCGCATCTGAGAGTCCATCAGGATATGACTGCGCGGTTAATTGCGGACTAAAAGCCACAACCATTAAGATAAAGAAATGAAAAAATACAGATTTCATAGCAACTATTTTCAAATTATGGCTAGGTTTTTAGCCCTTGTTTTTTTTAGCAGGCACGGGATCATATCCCTGCCCTCCCCACGGATGACAACTTAAAATTCTTTTTGTTCCCAAAAAGAGTCCATAAAACAGCCCATGTACTTTCAAAGCTTCTAACATATACTGCGAACAGGTCGGATGATAGCGACAATTACTCCCTAGCCAAGGGGAGATGGCCAGTTGATAAAAGCGTATTAATCCCACAAAAGGCAAGATCGCAAGGTATTTTATTTTTGATTTCAAGTCCTTGCAAAAATAACAGAATAATTTTAAATTAAAGATTGCAAAAGTCTTTATTATTACCTTTGAACTAAAATTGACGAGATTTTGAATTCTAACACGCCATTAGCTGAACAATTAAGACCCAAAACCTTAGAACAGGTTCTAGGACAGACCCATCTTACAGGGCCTTCTGGGCCGATTCGAAGAATGATTCAGAACGATACACTGAGCTCACTTCTTTTCTGGGGTCCCCCTGGAACGGGCAAAACCACGCTTGCTGAAATCATAGCGGAGCATTCCCACCGTAAGTTTTTTAAACTCTCAGCTGTATCCAGCGGCGTGAAGGAGGTGAGAGAAGTCATTGAGGAGGCGAAAAAGCAAAACCTTTTTTCAGGAAAGTCTCCACTGCTTTTCATCGACGAGATACACCGTTTTAACAAATCTCAGCAAGATTCACTTTTGCATGCGGTCGAGAAAGGATGGATTGTTCTGATTGGAGCCACCACTGAGAATCCAAGTTTTGAGGTGGTGCCCGCCCTACTCTCAAGATCGCAAGTCTATGTACTAAAACCCCTTTCCTACGAAGATCTTAAGGAGCTAATAAAAATTGCTCTAAAGGCCTATAACGAATCTTCTGATTCAAATTTTTCGGTGGAAAATGCTCAGCCCTTCATTCAATATTCTGGAGGCGATGCACGTAAATTAATTAATTCGGTAGAACTGGTATTAAACCAGTACCGAGGGACTTCCCACACACAAATATCGACCGAGGATATTTTAGGTACGCTTCAACAGACCATGGCGCTTTACGACAAGAACGGCGAACAACACTACGATATCATCTCTGCTTTTATTAAATCCATTCGAGGATCCGATCCGAATGCAGCGGTTTATTGGCTTGCTCGAATGTTAGAAGGCGGCGAGGATATTAAATTCATTGCACGTCGTATGCTTGTTCTAGCCGCAGAAGACATTGGACTTGCCAATCCTCAGGCCCTTACCATGGCCAACACCTGCTTTCAAGCGATTAATGTCATTGGAAATCCAGAGTCTCGAATTATCCTTAGTGAGACTGCAGTATATCTCGCCGTTTCCCCAAAATCAAATTCGACCTACAAAGCCATTGGTGAAGCCATCGCGCTTGTAAAAAGATCGGGGAATTTACCCGTGCCACTCCACTTAAGAAATGCACCTACGAAACTCATGAAGGAGATGGATTATGGCAAGGATTATCAGTATGCGCATTCCCACAAAGGAAACTTCGTCGAACTCGAGTTTTTACCTGAATCCCTTTCTGGCACAAAGCTCTATGAGCCAGGCTCTAATTCCACAGAGAAGAAAATCAGGGAGGAACTTTCCAAAAAATGGAAAGATAAATATTAATTTATTCTTTTAAGGCGTATTCTTTGTAATGTCCTAGAAAACACACCTTAATGTTTAAGCTTTCGAGCTCTTGCAAAGCTCCTCTAGCAAGGGCCGAATTCCATTCCCCGACCACATTGATAAAGAAAAAATAAGTGCCAAGCTTTTTCTTTAGTGTTCGACTCTCAATTTTTGAAAGGTTCATTTTGCGCCATGCAAAAACAGACAAAGCTTGATGAAGTCCTCCCGCCGAGTCCTTTGGCAAAGTGAGAATAAGAGAGGACTTCTCTTCCGCCCACTCTAAGGGTAAATGTAAGGGCCTTTTTTGTTTACTGATCACTATGAATTTAGTGTGATTCTGTTCAAAATCATGGATGTCGCGACGAATAATTTGCAAACCGTATAGTTCCGCTGCTGTTGCATTCGCGATTGCAGCCAAATTTTTCTCAGGATGCTCACTAATGTACTTCGCAGCGCCTGAGGTGGAATGATAATCCATTCGAGGAACCACTTTAAAATCCGTATCCAAGGAATGAAAGCACTGCGCCAAAGCCTGCGGATGCGAAACAATTGCCTGAATCTCCTCACTTTGTGGATGCACCATCAAATGGTGAGAAATCGGAAGTACAGCCTCCGCTTCAATAAAGATACCCTCAAAGTCATAGAGGTAATCTAGCGTCATTGAAACCGTTCCTTCAATGGAGTTTTCAAGGGGAACGACTGCTTTATCGACCTCTCCTTTTTGGACTGCCCTAAAGCAGTCTCTTATGCTGCTTTGGGGTGCCAATGTCTTTTCTGGAAAAAGTTCTTGAGCGACTAGACTGGTAAAGGAGGCAATAGGGCCTAAATAAGCAATGGTCATGCGAATGAAAAATAAGATTTAATTTTTTAACAATAGCCACGATTCCCTGGGAACCCTTAAAGTAGATCGAATCTTATTCGCTTGTCCTAGCACAATGGATAGGTGAGGATTTAGTTTTGTACCTCGTACTTCAATCTCTTTAATCGAAGAAGGATAAATCTTCAAGTCATTGTGATAAAGCGGCTTTCCATCTAGGTAAATTGGGCTCTCAGCAGCAAGTCCATTCATCTGGTTTAAATCACTTAATGCCACAGGATATTCCGCTTCGCTCATTTTCTTTAGCTTTATGGAAATTAAAGCACGATCTATATGGTTCTTCAAACCCTCAAGTTCAGAGGGCAAAGAAGAAGCGTTTTTATAGATGTGCATCGATTCTATATTCTCAGCGTCAATATCGTTTGCGCTGCCTTTCGTCAAATTGCCATCCACTAACAGGATAGGATCCTTTAGTGGCTCGGTGGACGCCTCCTTTTTTTGAGCGCTCACTGAAGTGAAGAAAGCCAAAAAAGCGAGACTAAGAAGTCCTTTTGTCATTCGATTCATACTTTTTTATTTACTTGTTCTTTTTATTCACTTGTAAATACCTCGGAACGTGGAGAAATTCCATTCGCATTGAAAGCTTCGATCTGAAAATAATAACTATCCGTACGGTCTGCCCCTGTAAAAAAATACTCGTTTTTCCCATACACCATAATACTTCCGTAAAGCTTTTCGGGGTCTTTTCCAAAATAGATCACATAACCATCTGCAAGTGGATTTTGTTGCCACTTCATCCATATGCTTCGTCTTTCTCCAAATTTCTTAGGATCGGCACGAAGCGGTACAAAGTTCTGCACCTTGCCTGGTATTTCGCCCGGTCCTTTGCCAAAGACACGCAGTCCACTTAACGCAAATTTTCCGGTCGGCATTTTTATATTTTCAATTTTTATATAACGAGCCTTGACGGGCTTTTCTAGCTCAACATAGTCATGAGGCACGTCGGTTTTGTTCTTGCTCTTGTCTACAATTAGCTTCCATGATTTCCCGTCATTGGAGCCATAGATTTTGTACTGATGAAACTTCCCAAGAGTCTTGCCCATGAACTCCACATCTTGATCTGCATAATTAATCTGAATCGCATTCACGATTGAAATCTCACCTAAATCCGTTTCTAACCACTCACCTTTGTCACTCGTCTTTGCGCTCCAATACGTTTTGATGTCTTCATCCACTGCATAATTTGCATGGTATCCTCCAAGCGTCGAGGATACGCGCACAGGCTTATTGTAATTTAAAAGCATCCATCCCGTGAAAAGCCCTTTGCTAAAATCTTTCCCTTTTGAATATTCAGGAAGATAGGTTGGATAATCGCCATACGCCGTAATGCTATACATCACATCGTCTTTATCAAATCCAGCAGGCCAGATTCCTAGGCGCCTTTCAAAGTTGTTCTTAGTAGAAATAAAGATGGTGGAAACATGCCAATAGTTTTTGTTCTTGTCTTGAAATGTAGATCCATGTCCTGCGCCTCGAGCGAACCCTCCTGGTTTGTAGGAAAAAGGATTATGTTTCTGATATGCATATCCCTCTAATGGATTATTGGATACATACACCCCATCTGCATATCCACTAAATTCAGTAGCGGGAGCTCCATACTGCATATAGTACTTTCCGTTATGCTTTGTCACCCACGCGCCTTCAATAAAAGGTTTCAAAAATACATTGTCGTTATATTCTCCAAATCGTTCCCATCCGTGGTCTTCGGGATTTAGTTTTACGATTGGTTTTACATACCCTTCACTTTGCAGCGTTTTCATGTTCACTTCGGTTCCAAGTAAAGGCCACTCATTGCTCGATCCCCAATAAAGGAAAAGTTTGTTTGTATCTTCGTCGTAGTGGAAGGCGGGATCCCAGGCACCTACTTTTAAAGTATCCACGGCAATCTCCCACTCATCTTTGGTGGGATTTGTAGACTTCCAAATCGGAAAATCAGATTCCCAAGTCGATCCGTATACGTAGAGCGTATCTTTCATCACCCATGCAGCCGGGGCATTTAAGTCATGAATATACTTGTTATCTCTCAAGAATTTTCGAGAGACAAACTCCCAATCTAGCATATTCTCACTATGCCAATACCCCTCTTGGTTGGTCGAAAAAAGAAAAAGGCGGTCTTTAAAATTGACAATTACAGGATCTGCTGTTGCCCGATGTTTACCTTGTTTAGAAAAAACCTCAAAAGGTGTATATCCATAGTCAATATTGACCGGATTCGCATACGTTTTTTGCTGGGCATTTGTAAAGACAGAAATCAATAGAAGGACTCCCCCAAGTAAAAGATTTGTATTGCTGATACTCAATTTCATAGATTCGGGCGCATTGGTTACTCAAATGTATCGATTTTATCTACAGCTTTAAAATTTTCCATTTAAAAAGAGCAGAATATCTTAAATTATAATAACAGACTCTTGCCACTCACAATTAAAAACGTAGCGAGACTCCTTACTATTTCAAGAAAGGAACCCCATGAAAATCAGGGGGAATCTTTGAAGAATTTGTATATTTGTGCAACCCATAAATTTATAAGTAAAAATGAAATTTTTTATTGACACAGCGAATCTAGCACAAATTAAAGAAGCCCAAGATCTTGGAATTTTAGACGGGGTGACCACCAATCCGTCTCTCATGGCAAAAGAAGGCATTAGTGGCAAAGAGGCCATTAACGAGCATTACAAAACCATCTGTGAGATTGTGGACGGCGATATTTCTGCCGAAGTTCTTTCCACTACCTATGAAGAAATGATTAAAGAGGGAGAAGAACTTGCAAAAATCCATCCTAACATCGTGGTAAAAATTCCAATGATTAAGGACGGAGTGAAAGCTTTAAAATATTTTTCAGACCGCGGAATCAAAACAAATTGTACTTTAATTTTCTCTGCAGGTCAAGCCCTTTTGGCCGCGAAAGCAGGAGCAAATTACGTCTCTCCATTTTTGGGAAGACTAGACGATATTTCCATGGATGGATTAAATCTTATTGATGAAATCCGTACCATCTTTGACAATTATGGATTCAAAACAGAAATCTTAGCGGCTTCTATCCGTCACTCTATGCACATCATCGATTGCGCAAAATTGGGAGCTGATGTAATCACCTCTCCATTAGGACCAATTTTAAGTCTCTTAAATCACCCTTTAACAGACAAAGGACTTGCTCAATTCATTGAAGATTCAAAGAAAATGGCTTAATTAAGAGGCCAAAAAATAAGTTAAGAAAGCTGTGTAGAATTTATTCCTATCACAGCTTTTTTTTGACGCCTTTTGCTCGATCAAAAATTTCTAGAAAATTGAGTACTTTTACGCCTACATTTAATAGGGGGGCATCCTTTTGAACAAAACGGCAAAGTGCAATCTTTGAAGCCCCCGACTAAAACGAAGTTCAAACAAACTACACAATGAAACTTGTCAAATCTCCACTAGCAGATTGTTTTATAATCGAACCTACACTGTTTGAAGACGAACGAGGCTATTTCTATGAAAAATACAATCAAGCCCAGTTTGAGCAGTCCACAGGAATGAATGGTCATTTTGTACAAGACAATCTTTCAAAATCCTCCTTTGGGGTGATAAGAGGTATTCATTGGCAAAAAGAAGAGCATGCACAGGCCAAGCTTGTTTCCTGTCTCGAAGGAGTAGTTTGGGACGTAGCGGTGGATTTACGGAAAAACTCGCCTACATTCGGCAAATGGTACGGAGTAGAGCTTTCCGAGAAAAACAAACTTCAATTTTATATCCCTAGGGGTTTTGGACATGGTTTTTCAGTTTTGAGCGATACAGCTGTTTTTGCTTATAAGTGCGATAACTATTACAAAAAAGAGTCAGAAGGCGGTCTCATATGGAATGACTCGACTTTGAAAATCGACTGGAAACTACCTTTAGAAAAAGTTATCATTTCGCAAAAAGACCAAGAGCTTCCCTCATTTTCGACGAGTGACTTCTAGCTTTCGATTGTTGTCATTAACACAATCGAAAAAAGAATCCCTTAAGAACGAGTCTGCTCCAACTTAGTAAGTTTGGCTAAGTATTGGTAATGGTCATCTTCAAACAAGAACTCTGCTTTCCATCCTAGAGTAAGCGCTCTTTTACGAAG